>JACKJE010000001.1 GCA_020638135.1 Methylobacteriaceae bacterium
GGGTAGGGCGCGCTCCGACGTACCTGTGCTACAAGGAGGGATGGCGCTCGTGGTCGGAGATCTGACGCAGGACGATTGGCGGGTGATCAGGCAGTCGTCCCTGTTCGGCCGGCTTGATCCCGTCGTCGCGCGCGATCTGATTGGCGACGGCGCGGTTTTCGCCGCGCCGCGCGGCGCCGTGATCTGTCATCAGGACCAGCCTGCCGCCCATTATTTCATCGTGCTGTCGGGCCTGATCAAACTCTATCGTCAAGCGGCCGACGGTTCGATCGCAATCATTTCAATCCACGGTCCGTCGCACAGTTTCATGGAGGCGGAAGCGCTGACCGGCGCAATCTGTTCGACGACGGCGGAGGCAGTCGTCGACGCACGCATCGCGCTGATCGACGCCGCCAAGCTGCGCCGGCGCATCGGCGCGGATCCCGCGCTCGCGCTCGTTCTGCTCGGTTCGGCTTCCACGCATTTGCGCATGCTGCTCGAGCAGATCGAAAAGCTGAAGACCATGAAGGCGACCGCGCGGCTTGCCGATTTCATTCTGTCTCTGGCGGGACCGCGCGAGGGCAGGGCGGAAATTTCATTGCCCTACGAAAAACGGCTCGTCGCCGGGCATCTGGCCATGACGCCTGAAAGTTTCTCTCGCACGCTCGGTCAACTCCGCAAGGTCGGCGTGCGCGTCGCGCGCGACAAGGTGACGATCGACGACGTCGAACGCCTGCGCGACTATTGCGACGGCGAAGAATAGACGCGCCGCACTCCAGGCCGATGCGGTCGATGCGCGCACGACGCCTTCCCTCCGGATTGACAATGCTCAAGGCGCGCATCGCCGCGCGTGCTGAGACTTGAGCATCGCCAATCCCGGAGACGCAGATGACAGGTCAGGACAAGGCCGTCATGGCGGCGCTAAGTTCGGTGGCCCTGTTTACCGGTTTGCCCGACGAGATCATCGGTCGTATCGCCGCCCGTTCGCGACTCGAGCGGTGTCGGGCGGGTCAGACCATCTTCACGCAGGGCGCGTTCGCGGCGTCGTTTTTCATCGTCGTGGAAGGATGGATCAAGCTCGTGCGCACGCGGCCTGACGGCCGGCAAACCCTGCTCACGACGTTCGCGTGCGGCGAAACATTCGCCGAGGCCGTCGCCATGACCGGCGGAAGATATCCCGCGACCGCCATCGCCGCGACGGAAGTCGCGCTGGCGCGCGTCTCGGCCGACGCCTTGCGCGACGAAATCGCGGCCAGGCCAGAAATCAGCTTCGCCATGATCGCGGCGACGGCGCAGCATCTGCACCAGATGGTTCGGCAGATTGAGCAGCTGAAATTACAAAGCGGCGATGAGCGAGTCGCCGATTTTCTGCTGGGTCTGACGGATAAGGAGCTAGGGAGCGCCGACTTCACCCTGCCGTTCGACAAACGTGTGATCGCCAACACGCTTGGCATTGCGCAAGAAACGCTCTCGCGCGCATTTGCGCGGCTGCGCGCTTTCGGCGTCGAGGTCGAAGGCGCGCACGTTCACATCAAGGACATATCCTGCCTGCGTGCGCGCCTCGAACGCCGCAGCGCATGAAGCGCGAGCCTAGTGGCTCGTGCCTTCCGAGAATGTGATCTTGTTGAAGACATTGTATTTGCCGGCGGGCTTGGACATCGGCAGTCGTTTGATTTCCTGGAATGTCGTCGCATCGTAGACGATGATCGCGCCGTCCATCTCCCATACGCTGACCAGCGCATGGCGACCTGATCGATCGAATTCCACATGCCCTGTCGTCTTGCCTGGCGCGGGCTGCATGACGCGCACGATCTTCAGCGTCTCCTTGTCGATGATCTGGACCTTGTCCTTGTTTTGCCGCGACATGAAGGAATCGGCCCAGATGTAGGGCGAGTTCTCGTGGCTGCGCAGGAAGAAGCCCGGCCCCGCGGTATCGATGGTAGCGATGGTCTTCCAGTCGGCCGTATCGATCACACTGATCTTGCCCTCCTTGAGATGCGGTGTCGCGACGAGGCGATGGCCGTCGCGCATCCACGACACGCCGGAGCCGAGGTGCGGCATGCCGGGCATGGGAATGTCGGCGATCTCGCGGCCGGTGTTGAGATTGACGACCACCGCATGATCGCCTTTGCGGCTCGCGCCGATCAGATTGCGATAGTCCGGATCGAAGAAGAAGTCGTCGAGCGGTTCGCTCGTCTCGATCCGTCGCAACGCGAACAGGCCTTGCGACGCGGCGAGCGCCTCGACCATGCCCTTCTCGTAACTGTGCACGAAACCGGTGAACACCGGCGGCGCGCCGGCGTTCGTCGCGATCTCCCATATTTCCGGCACGTCCTTCAGCGCTGCGATGAAGCTGTCGCGCTGCGGCGCCTGGTAGACCGCCGATACGCGAGACGAACGTCCTTTGCGGTCCGCGACTTCGAATATCTTCTCGATCGAGAGATCCTCGGCGTTCAGAACCACCAGTGTATTCGGCAGGTAATTGGCGACCGCGAGATGTTTGGCGTCCTTGGACAGGGCGATGTTGCGCGTGTTGATGCCCGCCCGGATTTCCGCGACGACCCGCAGGGTCCAGAGGTCGAATTTCGTCACCCAGCCGTCGCGCGAGCCGAAAAAGACATAGCGCCCGTCACGCGTGAATTTCGGGCCGCCATGCAGCGCGAACCGGCTGGCGAAACGGTAAATCGGCGTAAACGTGTCGCCATCGAGAATGCTGACGTGATGGTCGCCGCTCTCGACAACCACGAACAGGTTGAGCGGATCGGCGGCATAGACGGGCTTCTCGACAGCAGGTCCTGGCGTCAGGACGCGGCTCGCGGCGATCTCCGCCGCGCCCCAGACGGGTTTGGCCATCGGCTTCGTGTAGACCAGCGCGGCGAGCGCCTTGATCGAGGCGTCGTCGAGTTCGCTGGCGAACCCGCGCATCTGCGTGGCTTCGCGCCCGTTGCGGATCACTTGTTCGGCGCCGGCGACGCCGAGCCGCCCGAGATTGTCCGGCAGCAAGGCCGGCCCGATCGCGCCGAGCCGGTCGCCGCCGTGACAGGGCGCGCATTTCGACTGGAAGAGGGCGCCCGCATCCGGCTCGCCGTGAGCCGCGCCCGCAAGAAATGCGAGCGCAATACAGCTAGCTAGCCAGCGCTTCATGCTTGCGTCCCCGATAGGGCTTCGTTTCGACGCGCGGCGCGCTGGCGACGCCGATTTCCTCGTCGCCGAGATAGCAGGCGGGGTCTTCGGCAAAGGCGTCGCCGGTCATCCGCAGCGCGCGCACGCGCGTATTGCCGCCGCAGATGTCGAAGAAGGCGCAGGACCCGCAACGACCGGAAATCTTGCGCGGGCGCGCCTTCAGGCCGGCCATGATCGGGTCGGACGTGTCAGCCCAGACTTCACCGAACGGTCGCTTGCGCACATTGCCGAGCGAATAGTGCCACCACATCGTATCGGGATGGACGTCGCCGACGTTGTCGATATTGGCGACATTGACGCCGGACGCGTTGCCGCCCCATTGCGCGAGCTTGGCGCGCAGATGATCGGCCTTGTCCGGAAAGCGCTCGCGCGCCCAGAAATAGAGAAAGACCGCATCTGCGTCATTGTTGCCCGTCACGAATTCGCGATCCTCGCCGCGCTCGAGCGCTTGCCATGCGCGATCGAACAGCATGGTCATGGCGTTGCGGGTAATGTTCCAGGTGGCGTCGTCGCCGCGATTCTTGTTGCCGCGCCCGGCATAGACGAGATGCGACAGGTAGAATTTGTCGATCCCTTCATTTAGCGCGAGATCGAGCAGGTCGGGCAGCTGGTGGTGATTGTCCTGCGTCATGGTGAAGCGCAGGCCGGTCTTCACGCCGCGCCGTCCGCACTCCCGCAGGCCTTTCAACGCGTGCTCGAACGCGCCCTCTCGCCCGCGAAAACGATCGTGTGTCGGGCCGATCCCGTCTAGGCTGACGCCGACGTAATCATATCCGATCTCGGCTATCCTTCCGGCCATGTTGGCGTCGATCAGCGTGCCGTTCGACGAGAGCGCTGTGTAGAAGCCGAGGTCGACGGCGCGTTTCGATATGTCAAATATGTCAGGCCGCAGCAGCGGCTCGCCGCCGGAGAGAATGAGAACTGGCGAACGGGCGGCGCGGATGTCGTCCATCACGCGAAACACTTCATCCGTCGACAACTCGTCGGGGAAATCGACGTCCGCGGAAATCGAATAGCAGTGCTTGCACTTGAGATTGCAGCGCCGGACGAGGTTCCAGATCACGACAGGCCCGGGCAGGTCGCGGCGCGGTCCGACGGGAGTTGGCGCGCGCAGCTCGCGCAGGAATTGCGTCAGTCGGAACATGCGCCCTCCTCACCGGCGCGCCGCGCGAGACGCAGTCCGGTCTTCTTCAGGATTTCGGACGAGAACAGAACATCGGACGCCCGGCAAGCGGGCCCGAGAAGCTCTGCGATGCGCTGGCGCTTGACGAGCACCTCCTCGCGCGTGCGGCCATGCGCCATGGCGAACAGATTGTACGGCCAGACCGACGGATGGCGCGGACGGCGATAGCAATGCGTGACGAAATCGAGCGCGCCGACCTGTTCCCCCAGAGCGTCGACCCGCGCATCGTCGACGTCCCACACTGTCATGCCATTGCAGACGAGGCCGAGTTTGTAATGATTGGGCGCAAGGCCGATGCGGCGAATGACGCCTCTCGCTTTCAGTCGTTCGAGTCGGGCGAGCGTTTCGTCTTCGGAAATGCCGACGCGCGCCGCGACTGCGGCATAGGGCGCAGCGGCAATCGGCAGGCCGGCCTGCGTCGCCTCAAGGATGGCGCGGTCAATCGCGTCTATGGAGCGTTGCGCGCTGCTCATGCGGGCACCCGCATGTCGAGAAAATATTCGCGTTCCTTGGGAAACAGCAGGACGTCGATCCCGGTCGCCGCCTCGATGCGTCGCGCGACCGCCTCGATCTCCGCGCGATCCTCGACCGCCAGCACGAACCACATGTTCAGTTCATGCTCGCGGCGGTAATTGTGTGCGACTTCGCGTTGGGCATTGACGAATTCGACCGTCGCGTCCCAACGATCCGGCGGCACGGTCATGGCGCACAGGCAAAAGCCCCCGCCGATGTTTTCCGCATTGAGAAACGGGCCGAAGCGCGTAACCACGCCATGCTCGCGCAGCCGCGCCACGCGCACGATCAGATCATCCTCGGCCATGCCGAGTTCCGCGGCCTTCGCCGCGAACGGCCGGGAGACGAGCGGAAATCCCTCCTGGAGCGCGTTGACGATCTGGCGATCCGTGTCGTCAATCATGGCGCCCTCATG
Organism: Methylobacteriaceae bacterium; assembly: GCA_020638135.1. Taxonomy (GTDB): domain Bacteria; phylum Pseudomonadota; class Alphaproteobacteria; order Rhizobiales; family Beijerinckiaceae; genus JAJXWB01. The sequence goes on from JACKJE010000001.1 coordinate 5,274, forward strand.
CAGCAGACAGTCGCGCGCCGCATTGCCGGAAGCAGCGCCGCGAGAACAGGACCGCGAGATCGCGCGCCGCAGGCGCAGTTAGCGACATGTCCTCGATCTGCGCGAGCGCGGCGGCGCGTTCGCGGCCATGGATCATCGTGAACAGATTGTAGCGCCACACGCCTTCCACGCGCGGGCGCTCGTAGCACAGCGTCACGCAATCGCGCTGCGCGAAATCGAGCGCCGTCTCTTCGAGCCGGTTGTCGGGGATATCCCACACGACCATGGCGTTCGCGGAATAGCCGAAATGGCGATGCCGGACGACGAGACCGAAACGCGTCACGACGCCGGACGAGATCAGCGCCGTCAGGCGCGCGCAGACGTCCGCTTCGCGCCAGCCGATCCGGACCGCCACGCTCTGGAAGGGGCGTGCGACCAGATCAATTCCGTTTTCGATTGCGCACAGCAGGCGACGGTCATCGTCGTCGACGACGACTGCTTCGTGGCGCCGCCGATGCCGCGGTTCGGGCGCGGCGTCGAACAAACGGAAACCGAGATCGATATGAAAGTCGCGCAGCATGGGCAGAACGAGCGCACGTGCGCCGACGCGATGTTCGATTCGCGCAATTGCCGCCGCAACGCCGGCCGCATCGGGGGCCGTGACCACAAACCAGAGATTGTAGGCGTGCTCGCGTTCGTAGGCGTGATTGACGCCAGGCTCCTCGACGATGGCGGCCGCCGCGCTCTCGATCCGGTCGCCCGGCGCGCTGATCGCGGCCAATGTCGAGGCCCCGACCGTATTCGGACGCACAACCGCGCCGATGCGCGACAGCGCGCCCGACCGCGACAGACGCGCCAGGCGCGCCAGCACGTCGCTTTCGGCGATGCCAAGGGCAGCCGCAATTTCGGCGAACGGCGCGGGCGTGATCGGAAAATCGCGCTGCCAGCCGTCGATCAATCGGCGATCGGTCTCTTCGAGCAACATGTCAGGCTCCGAGCCGGTGCGCGCGCGCGGTGAAGAAAATACCGGAGGGCTTCACTCCCGCGATTTCCGCCTTCTTGGTTCGCGTGCGCACGTCGTAGATGTCGATGCGGTCGGCGTCGCGCACGGAGATCCACACTTCGTGCCCGCGCGGCGTGAACTCGAGGTGCAGGACGGCCGGCCCCGGCTGGAACGTGTGCACGATCTTGCGCGTGAAGACGTCAAGCACCTGCACCGTATTGTTGTGGGGGTGGGCGAAGTTGATCCAGACTTCGCGCCCGTCGGGCCGCGCGACGCAGAACACGGGCTGGCTGTGCGCCGGGATGCGAGCTTCCTCCCGCATCGTCTCGAGATTGAGCAGGAGAACCTCGTGCTGGCCCGCCGCCGGCAACACGAGCGTCGAACCGCTCTGTCCCCAGCCCTCGAGATGCGGCATCTTGTAGATCGGCAGCTTCTCGCGGCCGGCGTTGTAACCCGAGACGACCCGCGTGACCTCAGGCTTGTCGGCCCATAGGTCGACATGCGCGAAGCCGTCCTCGCCGAACAGGCCGGCGAGATAATGCCGCGCGTCACTGGTGACGTTCGCGTCGTAAGGCAGTCGGCCGACATTCGTGAACTTGGTCAGAGCCGGCGACATGCCGGCCGAAAAGTCGGCGATCCAGATTTCGTCGGCGTCGTACAGCGCATAGGCAAAGCGACGGCCCGGCAGATCGACGAGGCCCACGGTCTTGGACGGCTTGCCATTCGCGCCGATCGCTGGAACAGAGGCGAGCTCGCCCAGGTCATTGGCGTCGAATACCTTGATGCCGCCCGGCGTGTAGTTTGAGGCGACGATCAGCGCGCCATCGTCGGAAATTGCGCCGCCGATGGCGTTGCCAGCCTGGATCACGCGCTTCTCGATGCGGCAGGCAAGCATGTCGACCTTAGTAAGACCGCCGTCGCGCCCAAAGACATAGGCGTAACGTTCGCTCGGGCCGAACACCGCGGTCGCGTGCGACAGGTCGCCGAGCCCCTCGATGCGCGAGAGCGTCTTGTGCGCGCCGACATCGACGATCAGGACCGAACCTGTCGCGCGTTCGATGATCAGGCCGAGATCGCCCGTGCCGCGCATTGGCGCGCAGGCCTCGCCCGCGCCGGCCGCCATCGCGGGTCCGGCAAGGCCGACCGAGACGCCGGCGGTCAGAAATGCGCGGCGGTTCATTGCGGGAATCCCTGCTTGAGATGTTCGGCGATCCAGCGCGCGTCGGCCTCGCTGACGAGCCCGCGCCATGGCGGCATGGGTGTGCCGGGCACGCCGTCGAGAATGATGGCGGCAAGCGAGGATGCGTCTTTCTCGGCGAGATCGGCCGGCAACAATGGCGCGCCGAGCCCGCCCTTGAGCGTCATGCCGTGGCACGAGCCGCAGTCTTCGCGCACGAGCGCCGTCAACTCGGCCGCGCGGTCGCCGGCCTGCGAGGCGCCCGCCGCCATGAGCGAGACAATGCCGACGGCGAGCGCTATCTCAAGCCGGCGCGCCATCGCAGATCTCCGCTATGAACGCGGCTTCGCCACGAACTGGAATGCGCTCGACCGCCTCGCCGACGATGAAAAGGACGGGCGCTGTCAGGCCTTCGCTCGCGGCAATGTCCGAAATATCGCTCAGAACGCCGAAGGCGCAGCGCTGCTGTGGCGTCGTCGCCTGACTGACCGCGACGACCGGCGTCGCCGGATCGCGGCCGTGGGCGATCAGCGCGACCGCGATCTCGCGCATGTTGGCGAGGCCCATATAGATGGCGAGCGTGGTCGAGGGATCGCTCAGGCCCGCCCAGTCGAGGTCCAGCGCGCCATTGTTCTGGCGATGGCCGGTCACGTAGCGCAGGCTGGTCGCCGTTCCGCGCAGCGTCAGCGGCAGGCCGAGCGTGGCGGCCGCGCCTTGCGCAGCGGTGACGCCGGGAACGATCGAAAAAGCGACGCCCGCTGCGGCCAGATGCGCCGCCTCTTCGCCGCCGCGGCCGAACACGAGCGGATCGCCGCCCTTAAGCCGCACGACATTGTCGTAGCGTTGCGCCAGTCGCACGAGCAGGTCGTTGATGCGCGCCTGCGGAACGGGGTGGTCGCCGGTCGCCTTGCCGACGTCGATGCGCGGCGCGCGCGACGGCGCGAAATCGAGAATCTCGGGACAGACGAGCCGGTCGTAAACGACGACATCCGCCGCCTCGATCGCGCGCAGCGCGCGCAGCGTCAGGAGATCCGGAGCTCCGGGGCCTGCGCCGATGAGGTGAACAATGCCGGCCATGGTTCGATGTCCGATTGGGGTGGCGGCGGGGCGAACCCCGCCGCCGACAGCGTCAGTAGATGTCCTTGCGGGTATTGTAGACGTTGAACTTGCCGGTCGGCGTGATCAGCGCCGGATCTTTGATCACCGACTTCAGTTTCAGCGTCTTGTCATCGACGACGACGATCGCCGATTCCTGCGTCTTGCCGTTCCACACGGAGAACCAGATCTCCGAGCCGTCCTTGTTGAATTCCGGCTGGACGACGCGGCGCTGGCCCTGAGTGATGCCCGACCATTCGCCGATCGGCAGGACCTTGTACTTCGGCTTGTCCTGCGCGAGGTCCGCGATCTTGAATACCGCCACGCTCGAAGACGTGTCGGCGTCAGGATTGAGCGGCGTGTCGACGTAGAGGTTGGCCGACTTCGGATGCGACTTCACGAACAGCGAGCCGCCTCCCTGACCTTCCACCTTCTGCACGACTTTCCAGGCATATTGCGGATGCTTGTCCGGATCGGTGCCGATGAAGGACACGGCCTCGTCGCCGAGATGCGAGGTCACCCACACTGGGCCGTACTTCGGATGGATGATGTTGGCGCCGCGTCCAGGGTGCGGCGTCTTGCCGCCGGACTCGACAACCTTCACCAGTCGGCCGGTCTTCGTGTCGATGATGCCGACCTTGTTGCGCGCATTGGCCGCGACCAGCAGATAGCGGCCGGACTTGTCGAAGCCGCCGTCATGCAGGAAGCGTTCGGACGGGATCGACCGCACCTTCAATTGCACGATGTCGGAATAGTCGACCGCGTCGATGACGCCGCGCTCCTTCACATTGATGTACCATTCCGGCGAGTAGTGCGAGGCAAATATGCCCGCCACACGCGGTTCGGGATGGTATTCCATCGTGTCGTAGGTCATGCCGCGCGTCGAAACGATCTTGAGCGGCTCGAGCGTCGGGCCGTCCATGATGACGTATTGCGGTGGCCAGTAAGCGCCGGCGATCGCGAGCTTGTCTTCGAAGCCCTTGAACTTCGACGTGTCTACCGAACGCGCTTCCGCGCCGATCTTGACTTCGGCGACGGTCGCCGGCGTCGGCATCCACAGGTCGATCAGGTCGACCTTGCCGTCGCGGCCAATCACGTAGAGATAGCGGCCCGAGGCGGAGATGCGCGAGATGTGCACGGCGTATCCGGTCTTGATACGCGTGACGATCTTCTTCGACCCGCCGTCGATCAGGGCGACTTCGCCAGTGTCGCGCAGCGTCACGGAGAAGACGTTGTCGAGATCGATATTGTTCATTTTCTTCTTCGGCCGCTGGTCGACCGGAACGATCACCTTCCAGGTCGCCTTCATCTCCTTCATGCCGAATTCCGGCGGGCTCGCCGGTTCGTTGAGGAGATAGCGCGCCATCATGTCGACCTGCTCCTTCGACAGGTCGCCCGAGGTGCCCCAGTTGGGCATGCCGGCCGGCGAGCCGTAGGTGATGAAGTCGCGCAGATATTCGAAGCCCTTGGCCTTGGTGATGTCCGGCGTCAGGGGCTTGCCGGTCGCGCCTTTGCGAAGCACGCCGTGGCAGCCCGCGCAACGCTCGAAATAGATCTTGTTGGCTTGCGCGAATTCTTCCGCGGTCAGCTTGGGATCGCCGGGCTTCTGGCCGGGCTGCTCCATCTTGTCGCCGCTCATTGTGTTGAGGCTCGGCGCATAGGGCGCGATACCGCTCTTGTCGCCGTGATCGCCGGGCGCTTTTGCAACGGGCGCGGCGGCGGGCGCCTGCGCTTGCTGCGCGCTGGCGAGCGGCGTCATCGCGGTCGCAGCCAGCAAGGCTACGGCGCCGACAAATCCGATACGCCCCATTCGTCTTTTCATGTCTTTCATGTCACACCCTCCTCTCGGTGGCAGTGGTGCGTACGCGCATCAGGCAAGTGCGGCCTTGACATTGGATAGGCCGAGGTTCGCGGGCCTTGACGATTGTCAAGGCGGAATGCCTTCCGGCATCCCAACGATGGGATTGAGGGAACTACAATGTCCGCCGTCCGCTGGTTGCGCGCTGCCGCCTTGGCGATATGCGCGCTCGCCGAGTCGTTTTCGTTGGCCGCGACAGCCGCGCCGGCGGATTTGCACGCCTATGCGCGCGAGGCGTTCGGAGCGGGCGTTGAACTGCGCGAGCACAAGACGGACGAGGGCGTGGTCATCGAGGCCTGGCGCGGCGGCGCTTATGCCGGCCTCGCCTTCTCGACCTGGGACCTCATCAAATCCGTCGGCTATTCCGGACAGCCGATCGAAATCTGGGCGACGCTTGATCCGGAAATGGTCGTCCATTCTGCGCGTCTGATACGTCAGACCGAGCCATTGCTCGTGATCGGCCTGCGCCCCGAACAACTCGAGGAACTCGTGGACGCGCAGTCCGGCCTCGACATCAGGACACTCAAGCGTGTCGTCGCCGTGGACGGCAAGAAGGTCGTCGACCGTATTTCGGGCGCGACTATTTCGAGCAACGTGCTGCGCGATTCGGTGATCCGCTCCGCGCGCAAGGCGGCGCGCATCGCCGGCCGCCTCGGCGGCAGGAGCCGCCTGCTGCGCGACCGCTATGTCCAGGCCGACTGGCGCACCCTGTCGGCCTCGGGCGCGATCGTCGAGCGCAAGATCCTGGCGTCCGAGATGACGCTCGGCGCGACCCCGCAGCAAGCTGGCGGCCAGGAATTGCTCGATGTCTTCGTGTCGCTGGCGACGCCCGCCGGGATCGGCGTCAACCTGCTCGGCCGCAAGCATTACGAGCAACTGGTTTCGACGTCCGGCCCCGACGACGATCTCGTGATGATCGGGGCCAACGGCTTGTTGTCGATCAAGGGGCCGGCGTGGCGCCAGAGCGGCGTGTTCGAGCGCCTGGCGATCGTGCAGGACGCGCTGACGATCCGCCTGACCAAGAACATGTACCGGACCTTCGACAAGATCGAAGCCGAATATGCGCCGGGGCTCCGCGAACGCGCCTTGTTTGTCGTGCCGCGCGCGAGCGGTTTCGACTCGACGAAACCATGGCGGCTGCAGGTGCTCGCTGTGCGCAACGCCGCTGACGGCTCGGAATCCGCGCAGGCCTTCGAAGTCCCCTATGCGCCGCTCGCCGATTATATTGCTCAGCCGCAGCAGGACGCTGGCATTGCCGAAGGAGAGCCCCTGTGGCGGCGCGCCTGGATCGAGCGCCGGTATGAAGTGGCGGCGCTACTCGTCATGCTCGGCGCGCTGGTGCTGATTCTGCTGTTTCAGGATCAGCTCGCCGCCCGCCGGAATCTCTACACGACGACGCGCATCGTCTTCATGGCCGCCACCCTCGGCTTCATCGGTCTCTTCGCGCGCGCGCAATTGTCGGTCGTGCATGTCGTGACATTTGCGCACGCGTTGCGCACCGACTTCCAATGGTCCTTCTTCCTGCTCGACCCCTTGATCTTCCTGCTTTGGGGCTTCGTCGCCGTCGCCATGCTGTTCTGGGGGCGCGGCGTCTTCTGCGGCTGGCTCTGTCCGTTCGGCGCGCTGCAGGAGCTGCTGAACGAGGCCGCGCGACGTCTGCGCCTCCCGCAATTCGAGGTTCCGTGGCCCCTGCACGAGCGTCTGTGGATCATCAAATATCTCGTCTTTATCGGCATCTTCTCGCTGTCGCTGAACGACATGAAAACGGCTTTCGTCGCGGCGGAGGCGGAGCCTTTCAAGACGACGGTGGCGCTGCATTTCCAGCGCGAGTGGCCCTTCGTCGTCTTCGCGCTGGCGCTCTTGGCCGCGGGCCTGTTCGTGCGCCGCTTCTATTGTCGCTATCTCTGTCCGCTCGGCGCGGCGCTGGCGATCCCCGCGCGTCTGCGTATGTTCGAATGGCTCAAGCGTCGTCCGCAATGCGGCCGCGAGTGCCGGCAATGCGCCGTCCATTGCCCGGTCGGCGCGATCTATCCGTCCGGTGCGATCAGTCCGAACGAATGCGTCTACTGTCTCAACTGCCAGTCGCTCTACCACGATCCCAACGTCTGCCTCGGACTGAAGGCGCGCGCCGCGCGCCAGGCGGCTCGCGATCAGATGGCGAAGGGAGGCGCCAATGCAGGCTGAACCGACGCGACGACGCGTCCTGAGCATCATGGCCGCGGCCGCCGCGACCGGCTTCGTGCCGCCGGCCGGAGCCAGAACGCGTGAATGGCGCGGCGCGGCGCTCGGGGCCGACGTTTCGATCCGCTTCTCCGACGCCGACGGCGTCCTTGCCGAACAGGCGGTCGCGCGCATTCTCGACGAGGTCGAGCGGCTCGAAGCGATCTTCAGCCTGCAGCGTGGCGATTCGGAACTATGCCGTCTCAATGCGGCCGGCCGCCTCCAGGCCCCTTCGCCGGACCTCGTCCACGTTCTGTCGATTGCGCGCCAGGCGCATGGCGCGACCTTGGGCAGATTCGATCCGACCGTGCAGCCGCTGTGGCGCTTCCACCTCGACTGGTATGCCGCCGATCCTTCGCGCCCGCGCCCGGACGACGCCGATCTGGCGGCCGCGCGCGCGCGCGTCGGCCTGTCGCGCATGCGCATCGGCCCCGACCTGATCGAACTGCCGCCCGGCGGCGCCCTGACGCTTAACGGAATCGCTCAGGGCCATATCACCGACCGCGCCGCCGCCGTGCTGCGCGCGGCCGGTTTCCGGCGCGTTCTTGTCGATCTCGGCGAAACCCGCGCCCTCGACGGGCGCGCCGACGGCGGTCCCTGGCGCGTGGCTCTGCCGGATGCGCAGCGAATTTCGCTGACAGACGGCGCGATTGCGACTTCAGCCGGCGGAGCAACGCGGTTTGCCGCCAATGGCGACCATCACATCTTCGATCCTGCGACCGGCCGGCCGGCGCGGCATTGGGACTGGCTCGCCGTCGCCCATCCCTCCGCGACCATGGCGGATGCCCTGTCGACGGGCCTCTACTGCCTCGAGCCGCGCCTCGCCGCCCACGCGATTGGCGCCGTGCCGGGCGCCCGCATGTGGGCTTGCGGAAACGATGGGGCCCGGGTCGAGGCCTGATGGCCGCTTGACAATCGTCAATGCGACTGGCGGGCTCATTGCGCAGCTTTCATGCGCACAAGGAGGACCGCATGCGTCTGATCATTGCCGCCGCCATCACGTCTCTGTTCGCTGGCCCGGCTCTCGCCGCCGATCTTGAGCACGGCGCGAAAGTCTTCAAGAAATGCTCGACCTGCCACATGGTCGGCCCGGACGCCAAGCCGCGCGTCGGCCCGCCGCTCAATGGCCTGTTCGGCCGCAAGTCCGGCACTTATGAGGGCTATTCGTATACAGACGCCAACAAGAATTCCGGCATCACCTGGGATGAGGCGACCTTTACGAAATACATCAAGGATCCGAAGGGCGTGATACCCGGCACCAAGATGGTCTTTGCAGGCCTGAAAGAAGACGCTGATATCACGGACATCATCGCCTTCCTGAAACAGTTCAAGGCCGACGGTTCGAAATAGCCAGGCCCGTGGAGGCTACGAAGCCGACCGGTCTCCCGACGCCCTGAACGACGCGAGTATCGCGTCGACGGCGGCTGTGAGATCGTCGGCGACGAGCGTCGGCGGCATTGCGAGCGCGGTTTCGTGGCCGGCGCGATACTTGCCGGTCCGCACGAGAACGCCTGCAAGGCCGGCAGCCATTGCGCCGCCGACGTCGGCCTCGACATCGTCGCCGATCATCGCGACCGCGCCGGGCGGCAGGCCGAGGCCCGCGACTGCGGCGTCGAAGAAGGCTCGCGCGGGCTTGCCGAACACGGTCGCCTTGCGCCGGCTCGCAAATTCGAGGGCGGCGACGAAGGGCCCGGCGTCGAGGCTGAGGTCGCCGTCGCCATCCTGAAATGCGCGGTTGGCGGCGAGCGCGAGAAAATCGGCGCCATGCATGAGCCGGCGAAAAGCGGCGTTCATCTGTGCGTAGGTGAAGAATTCGCCTGCGTCGCCGACGATCACCGCCTCGCGACCGCCGGTCGGCAGTCCGTCGAAATCTTCCGCGAGATCGGGATGCGTGACGAGAAAGGGCGACAGCGCGCGTTCGGCGCAATAGGCGCGCACGAGAGCGGCAGGCGTATAGAGATGATCGACGTCCACGGCGAGTCCGAGCGCCGCGAGATCGGCGACGACGCGACGGCGTGGCCGGCGTGTCGTATTCGTGATGAAGCGATAGGGGATGCGCTCATGCAGACGGGCAAGCGCCGCGCCGGCGCCGGACACGAGCTTGCCGCCGATTGTCACGACCCCGTCGAGATCGATCAGCAGGCCCTGAATTCTAACCAGGCCTTGATCCAGCTTCGGCGCCGGCGTCGTCATCATCAACGCTCCCCGGATTATCGCGCGGCCCTTGCAGGGCACCTAGCTGCCGCCGAGCAAATTTCAAGCCATCTCCCGTTCAGGCCAGCCCGCCGGGAATGCGCGAGGCCTGCGCGCGGAAGGCGCTCGGCGTCAGGCCCGTCCAGTTCCGGAATGCGCGAGAAAAGCTCTTCTCGTTGCGAAATCCGGCGGCCTGCGCCACGCGCTTGATCGGCGCGCGGCCGCGCGCGAGCGCATGGCGCGCGATTTCCACGCGCGCTTCTTCCTTCAATTCGCGCAGCGACGCGCCCTCGCGGGCGAGCTGGCGGTGCAGGGTGCGCGTCGACAGGGCGAGCGCTTCGGCGAGGTCTTCGGCAGTCGCGTGCGGCGTCCTGGCGTCGCGCAACAATTTGCGCACGCGCTCCACCAGCAGACGATCCCGCCGATAGGGCAGCACGGTGAGTGGCAAGGCGCGCTGCAGCATATGGTCGAGGTCGGCCTCGTCGCGCTTCAGCGGCAGTGCGAGATAGCGGACATCGAATACGATTCTCGCGCACGGCGCCGCGAAAACCAGGTCCTTGCAGAAGATCGTCGGATAGACCGAGACATGCGCCGGCTCGGAAAACGGAAATTCCGCGCGGGCGAGCGCGATCTTGGAATCGATCGACCAGCAGGAAAAGCCGAGCACATAGCGCATCAGCGTGACCAGGCAGAATTCGCGATAGGGCCCGAGGTCGCGACGTTCCTCGATCGACCAGACCGCAAGGCCGCTGTCGATTTCGAGCGAGAATTCGACGTCATCGGTCAGGATGCGATGGTGCCGACGCCAGCGCCGGAGCGCCAGTTCGAGCGGACCGCGCGTCAGCGAGGCGCGGCACAGCATGCCATAGGCGCCCCAGGGCAGACGACGCGAGAACCAGCCGAGCGCCTCGTCGTCGAGCTCGCGCATCGCCGCCTCGGCAAAAATCTCGAACTGGGCCGCAGTGACGCGCGCGTTGCGCCGGCCGAGATCGCTTGGCGAAATATGCGCCCTCTGAAGCGCGTCGGTCGGATCCAACCCGCGGTCGCTATAGGCGCGTACGGTCGAATTTACGAAGGATATTGGTGTCATCGCGCGACCGGACGCAGCGAGAAAGGGCAGGGGCTGGCGCGCGCTCATCGCGCAGCATTTTGACGAAAAGAGGCGGATAATGCAACCTTTTGGGCAGCGCTGGCGCCAGTCCGCGATTAGGGTCATCCTCAAAGTCGGGAGGACGGCAATGAATATTTCGGGTATCGACCTCGGCCTGTCCGAGGACATCCGTATGTTGCGCGACACGGTGCAGGCCTTCGCGGCCGCCGAGATCGCACCGCGCGCAGCGCAGATCGACAAGGACAACGAATTTCCCGCCGACCTCTGGAAGAAATTCGGCGACCTCGGCCTGCTTGGCATGACGGCGCATGAAGACTACGGCGGCTCGAACATGGGCTATCTCGCCCATATCGTCGCCATGGAGGAGATTTCGCGCGCCTCCGCTTCGGTCGGTCTTTCCTACGGCGCGCATTCCAACCTCTGCGTCAACCAGATCCGCCGCAACGGCACGGAAGCGCAGAAGAAGAAATATCTGCCCGGGCTGATTTCAGGCGAGCACGTCGGCGCGCTCGCCATGTCCGAGCCCGGCGCGGGGTCCGACGTCGTCTCGATGCGCCTGCGTGCGGACAAAAAGGGCGACCGTTACGTCCTCAACGGTTCGAAGATGTGGATCACCAATGGTGGCGACGCGGACACGGTCGTCGTCTACGCCAAGACCGATCTCGAAGCCGGCCCGCGCGGCATGACCGCCTTCATCGTCGAAAAGGGCTTTGCGGGCTTTTCGCACGGTCCGCACCTCGACAAGCTCGGCATGCGCGGCTCCAACACCTTTCCGCTGTTCTTCGACAATTGCGAAGTTCCGGAAGAAAATGTGCTCGGCAAGGTCGGCGAAGGCGTGAAGGTCCTGATGTCGGGCCTTGACTACGAGCGCGCGGTTCTGTCCGGCGGCCCGCTCGGCATCATGGCTGCCTGCATGGACGTGGTCGTGCCCTACATGCACGAGCGCAAGCAGTTCGGCCAGCCGATCGGCGACTTCCAGCTGATGCAGGGCAAGCTCGCCGACATGTATTCGACATGGCAGGCGACACGCGCCTATGTCTATGCGGTCGGGCGCGCCTGCGACACGGCCGACCATGCGCGCACCCTGCGCAAGGACGCCGCCGGCTCCATCCTCTATTCCGCGGAAAAGGCGACCTGGATGGCGGGCGAGGCGATCCAGGCGCTCGGCGGCGTGGGCTATACCAATGAATTCCCGACCGGCCGTCTCTGGCGCGACGCGAAACTCTACGAGATCGGCGCCGGCACGTCGGAAATTCGCCGCATGCTGATCGGTCGCGAGCTGATGGCCGAGACGAAGTAGACAACGAATCCAACCGTCATTGCGAGGAGCGTAGCGACGAAGAAATCCACCTCCGCATCTGGACCAGTTTCGGTGGATTGATTGCTTCGCTCCGCTCGCAATGACGACAAGAAACACGGAAACGCCCGATGCAAGCTCTGAAATCCAACGTCAACACGAGGTCCGACGAGTTCAAGGCCAATGCCGCAGCGATGCGGGGCCTTGTGGAGGACTTGCGCGAAAAATTCGTTTCCGTGTCCGCCGGCGGCGGCGCCGACGCCTGCGCCAAACATGTCGCGCGCGGCAAGCTGCTGCCGCGCGAGCGCGTCGGCCATCTTATCGATCCCGGCGCGCCCTTCCTCGAGGTCGGCCAGCTCGCAGCCTACGGCATGTATGACGGAGACGCGCCCTCGGCGGGCGTCATCACCGGCGTCGGCCGCGTGCAGGGCGTCGAATGCATGATCGTCGCCAATGACGCGACGGTGAAGGGCGGCAGCTACTATCCGATGACCGTGAAGAAGCATCTGCGCGCGCAAGAAATTGCCGAGCAGAACAATCTGCCCTGCATCTATCTCGTCGATTCCGGCGGCGCCAACCTGCCGCGTCAGGACGAGGTCTTTCCCGATCGCGAGCACTTCGGCCGCATCTTCTTCAACCAGGCGAACATGTCGGCCAAGGGCATCCCGCAGATCGCTGTCGTCATGGGCTCCTGCACGGCAGGCGGCGCCTATGTGCCGGCCATGTCCGACGAGAGTGTGATCGTGCGCAACCAGGGCACGATTTTTCTCGGTGGTCCGCCGCTGGTGAAGGCGGCGACCGGCGAGGTGGTGAGCGCCGAGGACCTCGGCGGCGCCGACGTGCATACGCGCATCTCGGGCGTCTGCGATCATTTCGCGGAGAATGACGCGCATGCTTTGTTCATCGCGCGCCGCATCGTCTCCAATCTCAATCGCGCCAAGCCGGTCGGCCTGAAGCTCGGCGCGGGCGACGAGCCGATCTACGACCCGAGCGAACTCTACGGCGTGATCCCGACCGATACGCGCAAGCCCTATGATGTGCGCGAAGTCATCGCCCGCGTCGTCGATGGTTCGCGCTTCGACGAATTCAAGCAGCGCTACGGCACGACGCTGGTGACCGGTTTTGCTGAACTCTACGGCTATCCCGTCGGCATCGTCGCCAACAACGGCATTCTGTTCGGCGAGAGCGCGCAGAAGGGCGCGCATTTCATCGAACTCTGCGCGCAGCGCGGCATTCCACTGATCTTCCTGCAGAACATCACCGGCTTCATGGTCGGCCGTAAATACGAAAATTCCGGCATCGCCAAGGACGGCGCCAAAATGGTGACGGCGGTGGCGACCGCGCAGGTGCCCAAGCTCACGTTGATCTTGGGCGGTTCGTTCGGCGCCGGCAATTACGGCATGTGCGGACGCGCCTATTCGCCGCGGTTCCTGTGGATGTGGCCAAATGCGCGCGTGTCCGTCATGGGCGGCGAGCAGGCAGCGAGCGTGCTCGCGACTGTCAGACGCGACGGCATCGAGGCGAAGGGCGGCAGCTGGAGCAAGGAAGACGAGGACAAGTTCAAGGCGCCGATCCGCGACCAGTACGAGGCGCAGGGCCATCCCTATTACGCCACCGCGCGGCTGTGGGACGACGGCGTGTTCGATCCCGCCGAGACGCGCCGCGTACTCGGCCTGTCTCTGTCGGCCTCGCTCAATGCGCCGATCCGGGAAACAAAGTTCGGTTTGTTCAGGATGTGATGGGGAAGCGCGCCATGTTCGACAAGATCCTCATCGCTAACCGCGGCGAAATCGCCTGCCGCATCATCAAGACCGCGCGCCGCATGGGCGTCGCCACCGTCGCTGTCTATTCCGAAGCCGACGCCGGCGCGCGCCATGTGCGCATGGCGGACGAAGCCGTCTTCATCGGACCCTCGCCGGCGCGCGAAAGCTATCTGGTGATCGACAAGATCATCGACGCCGCCAGGCGTACGGGCGCGCAGGCGATCCATCCCGGCTACGGCTTTCTTTCGGAGAACGAGGCCTTCTGCCATGCCTGCGACGCGGCGGGCATTGTCTTCATTGGCCCGCCTGTCGGCGCGATCCGCGCCATGGGCTCGAAGTCCGAAGCCAAGAAGCTGATGGAGGCGGCCAATGTGCCGTTGACGCCGGGCTATCACGGCGACGAGCAGGACGCAGCGCTTCTGAAATCGAAGGCGGACGCCATCGGCTATCCCGTGATGATCAAGGCGGCGGCGGGCGGCGGCGGAAAGGGCATGCGGCAGGTGATGAAGGCGGAGGAGTTCGATTCCGCGCTCGCCTCCTGCAAGCGTGAGGCGGCGGCGAGCTTCGGATCCGATCACGTCCTCGTCGAAAAATATATCGTTCGCCCGCGCCATGTCGAAATCCAGGTGTTCGGCGATACGCACGGCGAATGCGTCTATCTGTTCGAACGCGATTGTTCCGTGCAGCGCCGCCACCAAAAGGTGCTGGAGGAAGCGCCCGCACCCGGCATGACGCCGGAGCGCCGCCGTCAGATGGGCGAGGCGGCTGTCGCCGCCGCCAAGGCGGTCGGCTATGTCGGCGCCGGCACCGTCGAATTCATCGCCACGCAGGACGGCCTTTTTTATTTCATGGAAATGAACACGCGCCTGCAGGTCGAGCATCCCGTGACCGAGATGATCACCGGCCTCGATCTCGTCGAATGGCAATTGCGCGTGGCGGCCGGCGAACCCCTACCGCTCGCTCAGGAACAATTGCGCATAACCGGCCATGCGCTCGAAGCGCGCATCTACGCCGAGGATCCGAACAAGAACTTCCTGCCCTCCACCGGTAAGCTCGCCCATCTCGCGCCGCCGCCCGAAAGCCTGAACGTGCGCGTCGACACTGGCGTCGAGGAGGGCGACAGCATCAGTCCCTTCTACGATCCAATGATCGCAAAACTGATCGTCTGGGACGACGACCGCGATCGCGCCCGCGCGAGAATGTTGCAGGCTTTAGCCGACTATCGCGTCGTCGGCGTCAACAACAACATCGATTTTCTCTCGCGTCTCGTCGCCTGTCCCGCCTTTGCGTCCGCCGATCTCGACACCGGCCTGATCGAGCGCGAGCGCGGCTTTCTGTTCCCGGGCGCCGAGACGCCGCCAAACGAGGCCTTCCTCGTCGCCGCGCTGGCCGATCTCCTGCGCGAGCGCGGCTTTGCGCGCACGCGCGCGCAGCGCAGCGCCGATCCGACCTCGCCGTGGCATGCGCGCGACGGTTGGCGGCTGAACGGCGCGGCCAAGCGCTCGCAGATCTATCGCTTTGGCGAAACGCAGACGAGCGTCGGCGTACTCGCGCGCGGCGACAGCTTTGCGCTGACGCTGGGCGCGAGAACGCATGACGTGCGTGGAAAAATCGACGAGCGCGGCGCCCTGCGCGTCGAGATCGACGGCGTGCGCAAGGACGCTGCGGTGATCGCCGCCGGACCGATGCGCCACGTCTTCCTAGATGGCCGCGCCTGGCGCCTCGCCGCGGTCGACCCGCTGCATGTTTCTGCGGAAGGGTCGGGCGCGCATGGCGGCCTGCTCGCGCCAATGCCTGGCAAGATCATCGCGATCCTCGCCGAAGCCGGCGCCAAGGTCGACAAGGGTGCGCCTCTGCTTATCCTCGAGGCGATGAAAATGGAGCACACGATCACAGCGCCCTCGGACGGCGTCTTGAAGGCGCATCATTTCGCGGTCGGCGATGCGGTCGGCGACGGCGCCGAACTCGTCGATTTCGAGGCGGCGAAAAAGTAACATCAACGAAAAGCGGTTCGAGGAAACGGCCATGACAAAGCTCAGCCACGACAAGGGCGCGACCGAGGTTCCGCTGATCGGCGACACGATCGGCGCTTATTTCGACGCCGCCTGCGTCAGATATGCCCAGCGCGAGGCGCTCGTCTCGCGCCATCAGAACGACCGCCTGACCTATGCCGAGCTGAAACGGCGCGTCGACGCTGTCGCCTGCTCGTTGATGCGGCTCGGCCTCGAGACGGGCGATCGCGTCGCAATCTGGTCGCAGAACAATGTCGAATGGCTGCTGACGCAGCATGCGACCGCCAAGGCCGGTCTCGTGTTGGTCAACATCAATCCCGCCTATCGTCGCGCCGAACTCGAATACGCCATCAACAAGGTCGGCTGCCGCGCCATCATCCTCTCGCCGGCGTTCAAGACCTCGAACTATATCGAGATGATCAACGATCTCGCGCCGGAACTCGCGTCGTCGAAACCGGGCGCGCTCAAGGCGGCGAAATTGCCCAGCCTGCAATTCGTGATCCGCCTCGGCGACGACAAGACGCCGGGCATGTCGAATTTCGGCGAGCTTCTGACGCCGCCGTCGGATGCCGAAAAAGATGCGCTCGCCGCGCTGGGCAAGACGCTCAAGGCCGACGAGCCGATCAACATCCAGTTCACGTCGGGCACGACTGGCAATCCGAAGGGCGCGACGCTCACCCATCGCAATATTCTCAACAACGGTTTCTTCGTCGGCGAGGCGATCCGGCTGACCGAGAAGGACAAGATCTGCGTGCCGGTGCCGCTCTACCATTGCTTCGGCATGGTCATGGCCAATCTCGGCGCGCTGACGCATGGCGCGACGCTCGTCTATCCCGCGGAAGCCTTCGATCCGCTTGCCGTCCTTCAGGCCGTCGCGGAAGAGCGCTGCACGACGCTCTACGGCGTGCCGACCATGTTCATCGGCGCGCTCGATCATCCGGATTTCGCCAAATACGACATTTCCTCGCTGCGCACCGGCATCATGGCCGGCAGTCCCTGTCCGATTGAGGTGATGAAGCGCGTCATCGACCAGATGCATATGCGCGAAGTGACGATCGCCTACGGCATGACCGAGACATCGCCGGTCTCGACGCAGAGCGGCGTGGACGATTCGATCGAGCATCGCGTCTCGACCGTCGGCCGCGTGCAGCCGCATGTCGAGATCAAGATTATCGATGCTGACGGAAACACCGTGCCGCGCGGCGTGACCGGCGAATTCTGCACGCGCGGCTATTCGATCATGCGCGGCTATTGGGGCGATGTCGCCAAGACTGCGGAGGCAGTCGACGGCGACGGCTGGATGCACACCGGCGACCTCGCGACCATGGACGAGGACGGCTATTGCAACATCGTCGGCCGCATCAAGGACATGGTCATACGCGGCGGCGAGAACGTCTATCCGCGCGAGATCGAGGAATTCCTCTACCGCCATCCGAAAATCAAGGACGTGCAGGTCGTCGGCCTTCCCGACAAGAAATTCGGCGAGGAGCTCTGCGCCTGGATCGTGCCGCGCGAGGGCGAGACGCTCACCGAGGACGAGGTGCGCGACTTCTGCAAGGGGCAGATCGCGCATTACAAAGTGCCGCGCTACATCAAGTTCGTCGACGGCTTCCCGATGACGGTCACCGGCAAGATCCAGAAATTCCTGATCCGCGACCAGATGAAGCAGGAGCTGGGTCTCGAAGAGAACAGGACGGCCTGAGGGCTGGCGCGCCGCCCTCGCCGCTGCAAGAATGCGCGCAGGGAGCGCGCGCATGCGACGTTGGAACGGCTGGGGCGACGACACGATCGAGGCGCATCTGCCCGAGGGCGCGCTCGATTTCCTGCGCGAGCGGATCGGCGCGGCGCAACGGCCCGTCGACGCCACGAAGGAACAGGCGCTGGCTTGCATCGGCCCCTCGCGTCTGCCGGCCCATCCGCTCATCGACACGAGCGCCGAAGCCCGCCTGACCGCCAGCTTCGGCCAGAGCCTTGGCGACTGGCTGCGCCTGCGGTTCGGCCGCATCGAGGCTGTCGTCGACGGCGTCGCGACTCCGAACGATGAGGCCGAGGTGCGCGTCCTGCTCGACTGGGCGCGCGAAATCGGCGCGCGCGTCATTCCGCAGGGCGGCGCGACCAGCGTGGTCGGCCATCTCGCGCCGCCCGGCGGCGACAGGCCTGTTCTGGCGCTCTCGCTTGCGCGCCTCGTTCGTCTCGTAAATCTCGATCCGCAGGCGCAACTCGCGACCTTCGAGGCCGGCGCCGCCGGTCCCGAAATCGAAGCGCGCCTGCGCGAACGCGGCTTCACGCTCGGGCATTTTCCGCAGAGCTTCGATTATTCGACGCTCGGCGGCTGGATCGCCACGCGCTCCTCGGGTCAGCAATCGGCGCGCTACGGTCGCATCGAAGGCATGTTCGCCGGCGCGCGCGTCGAAACGCCGACAGGCCGCCTCGACATCCCGACATTTCCGGCATCGGCCGCTGGGCCCGACTTGCGCGAATGGGTGTTGGGTTCGGAAGGCCGTATCGGCGTGATCACGCAGGCGACGGTGCGCATCACGCCGGCGCCCGAACGCGAAAAATTCGTCGCCTATTTCCTGCCGGACTGGCGACACGGCGAAGAAGCGGCGCGCGAACTGGCGCAGGCCAGGCTCGGCCTCTCCATGCTGCGCCTCGCCAACCAGACGGAGACGGAAACGACGCTGCGCCTTGCGGGCGACGGCGGGGCCGTGCGCTGGCTCGAACGCTATCTGCGCGCGCGCGGCTGCGGCGCGACAAAGGTCATGCTGCTCGCGGGCTTCACTGGCGGCGCAGCGCAAGCCTGCGCCATGCGCCGTCAGGCGCAGGCGATCCTGCGCCATCACGGCGCGGTGTCGACGGGTTCTCTGCTCGGCGAGAAGTGGCGCGCCAACCGCTTCAAATCCGTCTATCTGCGCAATGCGCTGTGGGATGCCGGCTATGCCGTCGACACGATGGAGACGGCGGTCGACTGGCCGCGCGTTGCATCCACCATGCGCGCGATGGAGGAGGCGGGGCGCGGCGCGCTTTCCGCGCTCGGCGAACGATGCCACGCCTACACCCATCTCTCGCATGTCTATCCGCAGGGCTCGAGCGTCTACTCCACCTTCGTGTTTCGCATCGGCCCCGACTTCGAATGGGCGTGGGCGCGCTGGCGTGCATTGAAATCGGCTGTCAGCGACGCCATCGTGCGCGCGGGCGGAACGATCTCGCACCAGCATGGAGTCGGCAAGGATCACGCCGCCTGGCTCGAGCCGGAGAAGGGCGCGCGCGGCATGGCCGCCATATCCGCCGCGATCGCGCATTTCGATCCCGAGGGCGTGATGGCCTCGGGCAATCTTGTCGCGGACGAAAGGCCGTGACGCGCGCCGAAAACATCGCACGGCTGAGCGATAGCAGTACGTTCGACGTCCTCGTCGTCGGCGGCGGCATTGCGGGCGCCGGGCTCGCGCTCGAGGCAGCCCGTACAGGCGCGCGCACCGCGCTGGTGGAAGCGCGTGACTTTGCGAGCGGAACCTCGTCGCGTTCCTCCAAACTCGTGCATGGGGGCCTGCGTTATCTCGCGCTGGGACAGTTCGGGCTGACGCGCGAATCCGTGCGCGAGCGGACGGTATTGTTGCGCGATGCGCCAGGCCTCGTCACGACGCAGGAATTTCTGGTGCCGGTGCGCGCGGGCGGCAAGAACGGCAAATTGAAGATAGGTCTCGCGCTCGCCGTCTACGATTTTTTCGCGGGCGCGCGGACGCGCCGCTGGCGCGGAGCGGCCGACGTGCAGGCCGCAATTCCCGGAATTTCCGCTGACGGTCTGCGTGGCGGCTGGTCCTACGGCGACGCGGAGACCGACGACGCGCGCCTCGTGTTCCGCGTGCTTCGGGAAGCGCGCGAACTCGGCGCGCTCGCGGTCAATTATCTCGAGGTCGAGGATCTGGCGCGCGGTCCCGCTGGGGTCGAAGGCGCTCGTGTCCGCGATGGTGTGACCGGCGAGAGCTTCGAGATTGCCGCCCGCGTCGTCGTCAACGCGACGGGCGCCTGGTCGGATCGCCTGCGCCGCAAGGTCGGCGCGCCGCCAAAGCTGCGCCCGCTGCGCGGCAGCCACCTGCTGTTTGCCGCCGACCGGTTTCCGCTGGCGCAGGCCGTCGGCTTTTTCGCCGAGGACGGGCGGCCCGTTTTCGCCGTGCCGTGGGAGGGCGCGGTTTTGGTCGGCACGACGGATATCGACCATCGCGCCGATCTCGATATCGAACCGGCGATCTCACGCACGGAATTCGACTATCTGCTGCACGCCGCGCGCCGCGAATTTCCCGCGCTCGATCTGCGCGAGAACGATGTCGTTTCGACATGGGCCGGCGTGCGGCCTGTCGTCGCCT
The DNA here is from genome assembly GCA_020638135.1 of Methylobacteriaceae bacterium. Taxonomy (GTDB): domain Bacteria; phylum Pseudomonadota; class Alphaproteobacteria; order Rhizobiales; family Beijerinckiaceae; genus JAJXWB01. The sequence continues at coordinate 25,346 of JACKJE010000001.1, forward strand.
CGGGCGCGCATGTCGATCCCTCGAAGGAGGCGCGCGATCATCTGATAGTGGAGGAGGGCGGCCTCCTGACGGTGACGGGCGGCAAGCTCACGACTTTTCGCTCGACCGCGGTCGCCGCATTACGCATGGCTTCGACGCGCGTCCCCGCGCTCGGCCGGGCAAGCGAAGCGGCGCGCATCTTTGCGCCGACGGCGGCGCGGACGTCGCCGGCGCTGAACGATCTGCCGCCGCCCGTCGCGCGGCGGTGGCTCGCCCGCTACGGCGACGCTGCGGCCGAGGCGGCGGCGGCGCGCGTGCTGCCTGACGAACTGGAGACGATCGGGCCGACGCCCGCCGTCTGGGCCGAATTGCGCTGGGCATGCCGCAGGGAAGACGTCGTCCATCTCGACGACCTCCTGCTGCGGCGCACACGCCTCGGCCTGCTGCTGCGCGACGGCGGCGCCGAAATCTTGCCTCGCGTCGGCGACATTGCGCGCGCGGAGCTCGGCTGGGATGATGCGCGCTGGCGCGCGGAGGCGGAGCGCTACCGCGCACTGATCGCGCGTTGCTATTCGCTGCCGGTGGAAGCATGACCAACGTTTCGACCGAACTCCTGCTGTCCATCGATTGCGGTACGCAGAGCGTCCGCGCGCTCGTATTCGATCTTCAGGGCGAACTCGTCGGCCGTCGCCAGCACGTGTTCGACACCTATGTCACGCCGCGCGAAAACTGGCTGGAGCACGACGCCGACGAATTCTGGCGGGCGACGGCCGCTGTCTGCCGCGCCTTGTTCGAGGAGCGGCCGGATTTGCAGGCGCGCATCAAGGGCGTTGCCGTCACCACGCAGCGCGGCTCGCTGGTCCTAGTGGACGAGGAGGGCGCGCCGATCCGTCCCTTCATCATCTGGCTCGACCAGCGCCGCGCCACGCGCGCGCGAAAAGCGCAGATGTGGTGGCGCGCGGCCTTCGCGCTGGCGCGCGTATCCGACACGATCGACTATCTCAGCCGGCAGGCGGAACTGAACTGGATCGCGGAAAACGAGCCGGACGCGCTGAAGCGCGCGCACAAGGTCCTGCTCGTATCCGGCTGGCTCAACTACAAGTTGACCGGCAAATTCGTCGACGCGGTCGGCTCGCAGGTCGCCTACATCCCCTTCGATTTCAAGAAGCAGGACTGGGCCGCGCGCTTCGACTGGAAATGGAAGGCGATCGCCGCGCGCCGCGACCAGATGCCGGATATTTCGCCGGCGGGCGCCGTTCTCGGCGGGCTCACGGCCCAGGCGGCGGCGGCGCTCGGCCTTGCCGAAGGACTGCCGGTGATCGCGGCCGCCGCCGACAAGGCCTGCGAAATCGCCGGCTGCGGCGCGATGTCGCCGGAGATCGGCGCGCTCTCCTACGGCACGTCGGCCACGGTCGCCGTGACCTCGCCGCGCTATGTCGAGGCGACGCCGCTCATTCCGCCTTATCCAGCGCTTCAGCCCGGCCAGTACAATCTGGAGGTCCAGATTTTTCGCGGCTTCTGGATGGTCAACTGGTTCAAGCAGCAGTTCGGCCATCCCGAAACCGCCGCGGCGCTGAGCGAGGGCGTTCCGGTCGAGGTCCTGTTCGACCGGCTGGTCGCGCAGATTCCGCCCGGCAGCCAGGGCCTGATGCTGCAGCCTTACTGGACGCCGGGGATCCGCAATCCGGGCCTGGACGCGCGCGGCGCGATCATCGGCTTCACCGATGCGCATACGCGCGCCCATCTCTATCGCGCCATACTCGAAGGGCTGGCCTACAGCCTGCGCGAGGGCAAGGAACGGATCGAAAAGCGCACGAAGACGCCGATCACGAGCCTGCGTGTGTCGGGCGGCGGGTCGCAATCGGATGTCGCCATGCAGGCGACCGCCGACATTTTCAACATGCCGGCCGCCCGCCCGCATACGTTCGAAACGTCGGGACTGGGCGCGGCCATCGCCTGTTCGGTCGGCCTCGGCCTGCACGCGGATTTCGCCGCGGCCACGGCCGCAATGACGCGCATCGGACAAACTTTCGAGCCGGACGCCGCCCGCGCCGCCCTGTACGAGCGCCTCTATGCGGGCGTCTATCGCAAGATGTACGAGCGCTTGCAGCCGCTCTACGCCGAACTCCACGCCGCCCTCGATCGCTGAGCGGCTTTCGATCCACAAAGCGTTAATCCTGTTGGACAAAGGCGGCGCGCGCGGCGTCAGGACGCCTGTTCCGTAAACCGCCATTTACGCGGAGGCGGCATTGTGCGGCAGCCTGCGTCCGCTTCCGGACGCGCCCTGCTCGCCCGGGACGTCGAATTCATGCCCGCCGCCTATGCCTCGACCGAACAGACCGCCGCCTCGCGCGATCAGGCGCCGCCGCACCCGGCTGTCGCTGAACGGCTGGACCGGCTGATTTCGCAGCCGACCGTCATCGCCGCCACGCTCGCGGTGGACGTCGCGACCGTCGTCGCGGCCGGCGCGCTCAGCTACGCGATCTGGTTCGAGGGCGCGGCAGGCGTCGGCGCGTTCATGGCCATGCTCGCGGTGGCGGCTGTTGTTCCCGTCGTCCTCAAGTCGCGGTGGGCCTATACGATTCCAGCCCTTTCGTCGCTCGCCCATCAGCTGGCGGAACTGGCGCTCGCCCTTTTCGTTGCGATCAGCGGACTGCTGATCGTCAACATCGTCGCGGGCGTCGACATCGCGCCGATCCGCGCCTGGGCGATGCACTGGTATCTCTTCGCGCTCGCGGCCTGCATGGCGGAGCGCCTCGTCCTGACGCAATTGCTTCAGAATTGGGCGAAGGCTGGGCGCATGGCACGCCGCACCGTGATCGTCGGCGGCGGCAAGCCGACTTTCGATCTCATCGAACGTCTCGACCGCACAGGCTCCAGCGCCATCCAGATTCTCGGTATTTTCGACGACCGCGACAAATATCGCTCCCCCGAACAGGTCGGCCGTTACGCCAAACTCGGCAGGTTCGAGGACCTCGAGGCCTTCTGCCGCGACCAGCGCGTCGATCTCCTGATCATCGCCCTGCCGACGGTGGCGGAAGAGCGCATCCTGCACATTCTCAAGATGCTCTGGGTGTTGCCGATCGACGTGCGCATCGCCGCGCTCGGCTCCAAGCTGAAGCTGCGTTCGCGCGCATACAATTACATCGGCGACGTACCCTTCCTGCCGGTCTTCGACAAGCCCATGTCCGACTGGTCCGTGGCGATCAAGTCGATCGAGGACCGCACGCTGGCGGCGCTCGGCCTGCTCGTTCTCTCGCCCTTGCTGGCGCTGATCGCGCTCGCGGTGAAGCTGGACTCGCGCGGCCCGGTCTTCTTCCGCCAGAAGCGCTACGGTTTCAACAACGAGCCGATCGGCGTTTACAAGTTCCGTTCCATGTATGTCGACCAGTGCGACGCGACCGCGACGAAACTCGTCACGAAGGGCGATCCGCGCGTCACGAAGGTCGGCGCGTTCATCCGCAAGACCTCGCTCGACGAATTGCCGCAGCTGATCAACGTGCTCAAGGGCGAGCTGTCGCTCGTCGGGCCGCGGCCGCACGCCATGCAGGCGAAGGCCGAGGGCCGCATCTACGACGAGGTCGTCGAGGGCTATTTCGCGCGCCACAAGGTCAAGCCCGGCATCACCGGTTGGGCGCAGGTCAACGGTTGGCGCGGTGAAACCGACACGCTCGAGAAGATCGAGCAGCGCGTCGCGCACGACATCTACTACATCGAGAACTGGTCGACCTGGCTCGATCTGAAGATACTCGTCATGACGCCGCTGGCGCTGGTCACGGACAAGAACGCCTATTGACGGGATGGATGGCGGCGGCCGGCTGGCCGCGCCGTCAGCTCCGACTTGACTTGATCATTCCAATATCCAACGCTTCGAAAGTTGGGATGCAGGCGCGAAATTCGCGTAGGCGGGCGTTCGAGGGGGCTGGGATGAGTTCAACGATGGCCGGTCGCGCGCGCGCCATGTGCGTGGCCCTTGCAGCGGCGGCGCTTGCCAGCTGTGGCGCGACCGAACGCACGCTGACTCCTGCAGTCGCTCCGTCTTCCGGCGGTACGGCCGCGTTGGGACCGCCCGCGCCGACCGTGCCGGCCGACAGGCTCGTCGGCAAATGGGGGCTCGGCGCCTATCATCGCGACAGCGACCGCCCGCGGACGGAAAAGGAAGCGCGCGCGCAATGCTCCAATCCCTATGTCATCGCCAAGGGATCGAACGGCGGCGTGATCATGCATCTGGCCGACGAGAAGGAGCCGGAAGAGCTGTTCCTCAAGATCAACGGCGGCAAGACCTATCTGGGTCCGACCGGCCCGGCGCCGATGGCCGAAGATCGTGAAATCGTGTCCAACGATGGTCGCGTCGTGATCATGCGCTTCATGGATCCCGACGTGATCAAGCGCTATGGCACCTCGATCTACGTGCGCTGCGGCGCCTGACTTTTCGCGGAGCGTTCCTGGTATGAATAAGATTCTCGCGAAATCCGGTCTCGCGACGCTCGTCGGCGCAGCCGGGTTCACACTGTCTATCCTCGCCTCGCAGGCGCTCGCGCAGCACCGCGCCTACGATCAGCTGGACGTTCTCGACGAACCGGGCAAGGTGCCGACCGCAGAGGAAGAACAGCTGCCGCCGCAATATCAGCGCCAGCTTGTCTTCTTCCGTACGACCGAGGCGCCGGGAACCGTGATCGTCGATTCCAATCAGCGCTACCTCTATCTCGTGCAGCCCGACAATCGCGCCATCCGTTATGGCATCGGCGTTGGTCGCGACGGTTTCCGCTGGTCGGGGGTGCTCAAAATTTCGCGCAAGCAGGAGTGGCCGGACTGGCGGCCGCCGCCTGAAATGATCCAGCGCCAGCCCTATCTGCCGCGCTTCATGGCGGGCGGCCCGGGCAATCCGATGGGCGCGCGCGCCATGTATCTTGGCGCCACCGTCTACCGCATCCACGGCACGAACCAGCCGCAGACCATAGGCTCGGCGGTTTCATCCGGCTGCTTCCGGCTCGTCAACGACGATGTGTCCGACCTCTACAATCGCGTTAACGTCGGCACAAAGGTCGTCGTGCGCCAGCCCGCCTCGCTCTGATTTCGCCTCCGCATTTCTTCGCTTTGGAAAGACCGGCCATGGCCTCACGTCTCATTCGTTACGCGACAATCGCTTCGCTCGGCCTGATGGCGCAATTCGGCGTTGCTCACGCACAGGCCACCCTCGCGGCGGTGAAGGCGCGTGGCTCGCTGGTCTGTGGCGTCAGCCAGGGGCTCGCCGGCTTCTCGCAGGCCGACGCCGCGGGCAAGTGGAGCGGTTTCGACGTCGACTTCTGCCGCGCGGTCGCAGCTGCGATCTTCGACGATCCGAACAAGGTGTCGTTCAAACCGCTGTCGGCCGAAGCGCGTTTCGACGCGCTTAGGAAAGGCGAAATTGATGTCCTCTCGCGCAATTCCACGTGGACCATGGGCCGCGAGGCGGCTCTCGGACTCAAGTTCGCCGGCGTGACCTATTACGACGGGCAGGGATTCCTCGTCGCGCGCGAGCCTGCCGTCGTGTCGCCGCTCGACTTTTCCGATGTGAAGATCTGCGCGCAGACGGGCACGACCAACCGCGACAATGCCGCTGACTTCCTCACGACCAACAATGTGAAGCATGCGATCGTGGAGGTCGGCAGTCCCGACGAGATGGTCAAGGCCTATCAGGATGGCCGCTGCAATGTCATGACCGCCGATTCCTCGCAGCTACACGCCCTGCAGATCAGGCTTGCCAAGCCTGGCGCCTCGGTCATCTTGCCGGACGTCATCTCCAAGGAGCCGCTCGGGCCAGTTGTTCGGCAGGACGATCCGCAATGGTTCGAGATCGTCAAATGGACGCATTTCGCAATGCTCGACGCAGAGGAACTCGGCGTCTCGGCCAAGACCCTGCCGGCCGCGATTGTCTCCGCCAAGCCGGACGTCAAGCGACTGGTCGGAACGGACGGCAATTACGGCGAGCAGATCGGCCTGACTAAGGATTGGGTCGTCCGGATCGTGCGCGCCGTCGGCAACTACGGCGAGAGTTTCGAACGCAACGTCGGCGCCTTCTCGAGCCTCGGCATCCCTCGTGGCCTCAATCAGCTATGGTCGCGCGGCGGCATTCAGTATGCGCCGCCCGTGCGCTGAGCCTCAAGCCCTCGCCTGTGACGTTGGCCGCCGGATTTCCGCTTCTGTGATCGATACGCCGCGCGTGCGCAGGAAATCCTGCATGCGCGCGAGCTTGGCGTCGAAGGAGCACGTTAGCGCTTGCGCGTCCAGCGACGGCTGATAGGCGACCATCAGCTCGGTTTGCTCCGCCTCAGTCAGGGACGACCAAGGCCTCAATTTCGCGTCGGCGTCGCCCATCTCACCCTCGAACGCACGTTGCCCCGTTCAGTAGGAATAGAATACCGGTATTCGTGCGCCCTCCAGCATGGCGCTGGTCACGCCGCCGAGCACGAGCTGGAACAGGCGCGAATGAACGAAGGCGCCCATGACCAGGAGGTCGGTCTGGTCGCCGGCGCCCAGATGATCGAGCAAAGCGCGCCCGGCGTCGCCGTGCGTGATCGGCAAGTCCAGTAGACGAAGCTCGCGGCAGTGGCGCGACAGATGGCGCGCGATGTCGGATCCCGCGAGATTGCTCGCCGCGCCATCGGTCACGCAAACGACCTCCACCGTATCGGCGCGCGTCAGCAGGGGCAGGGCGTCGCCGACCGCGCGCGCCGCGCGCCCGCCGCCATCCCAGGCGACCATGACGCGTTTCGGCGCCGCGCCTTTCGCCCAGCCGTCCGGCACGACGATCGCGGGTCGCCCGCAACCGAACAGGATCGCCTCGATCAGGCCCGTTTCGGATGAGAGCGCGCCGCGCGCCTGCGGCAGCACGACAATGTCGCTCGCGCGCGCGCCGTCCACGGCCTTGTCGCGCGCTTCGAGATAGGGATCCTGATAAATTTCACAGTCGCACGATATGCCGGCAAGGCGCGCGGCCGTCTCGATCTTCGCCTGAAGATCTCTAGCCGCTGCCAGACGTTCCGCGTTCACTTCGTCGACCAGCGCGCGCACCATGGGCAGAACGCGCGCGCTCGGCAGGTTCAGTTCCGACGGCGCGAGGCGGCATGAGAGATGCGCGCGCGCCTGCTCCGCCATCGAGACGGCATAGTCGATCGCACTCGTCGAAACGATCTCACTATCCGCGATCATCGCAAGGCAGATTGTCTTCACGTCCATGCTGCGCCTCCCTCGCCTGCAGTCGACAACAACCGTCTTGGGTGGTCTTTGTGGCTGATCAATGGGCGAAACTGTGGCCGGTCGGCAATTTGATCTGGCCCCGCGCGGCGGCGCAGTGCGTCTGCGATGACGTGCAGTTCAGGTGGCGACGATGATGAACCCGCGACCCGGCGCGCCCGCGCCGCTCTCTGACGCCGAGGCGCGCGAAGCTCTGGCGCGCAGCGGCTTCAACGAACTCGAGGTTCTCCCGCAGCGGGGCGTCGGGCGCATCCTGCGTTCGACCCTGTCCGAACCCATGTTCGTCATGCTGCTCGCCGCCGCCGCGCTCTATCTGATGCTCGGCGATCTCGCGGAAGGCGCGTTGCTCGTCGGCGGCGCCATCCTTTCGGTCGGTCTCGTCGTCATGCAGGAGACGCGCAACGAGCGTGCGATTTCAGCCTTGCGTTCACTCGCCGCGCCGACGGCGCGCGTGTTGCGCGCGGAGGGCGAGCGACGCGTTCCCGCGCGCGAGATCGCGCCGGGCGACTTCATCCTGATCGGCGAGGGCGAGCGCGTGCCCGCCGACGCCATCGTTCTGCGCGGCGATGTGCTCGCGGTCGATGAATCCATACTGACCGGAGAATCCGCGCCGGTCCTGAAGGCGCCTTGCATCGGCGCGCCGGATATGGCGATGGACCCGGATCCCGGCGACGCCTCGCCGGTCGTGTTTTCCGGGACCATGGCGACGCGCGGCCAGGCGACGCTGCTTGCGCTGCGCACGGGGCGCGCGACGCGGCTCGGACGGATCGGCCGCTCCCTGTCGGCGATCGAGCAGGGACAGACGCCCTTGCAGCGTGCGATGCGTCGCGTCGTCGGCTGGCTCGGCGCAGCAGCGCTCGCCTTCTGCGTCCTCGTTGCCGTGGCCTATTGGTATTTCCGCGGCGACTGGATCGAGGCGGGGCTCGCCGGGCTGACGCTGGCGATCTCGCTCACGCCAGAAGAATTCCCGATGGTGCTGGTCGTCTTCCTGGCGCTCGGCTCCTGGCGGCTCGCGCGCCACAACGTGCTCGCGCGGCGCTCCGCGGTCATCGAGACGCTCGGCGCCGTGAGCGTTCTATGCGTCGACAAGACCGGGACGCTGACCCAGAACAGCATGGAGGTCGCCGCGCTCGCCACGGGCGGCAGTGTCTGGCGGCCGGACGACGGGCCGCTGGGCGATCACACCGGCCTGCTGGACGCCGCATTGCGCGCCTGCGCCGTCGAGCCGTCCGATCCCATGGATCGCGCGCTGCATCGGCTGGCGAACGCTTCAGGCTTGTCGTCCGACACGTCGCAATCGGTCAGGACATACCCGCTGCGTCCCGATTTGCTCGCCTTCATCCATGCCTGGCGTGCGGGCGACGCCGCGATGGCGGCGGCCAAGGGCGCGCCGGAGGCGATTTTTCGCCTCTGCCGCACGCCCGAAGCGGACCGCGCCGCGATCCTGGCGCAACTCGCGGGCTTTGCGGAGGACGGGCTTCGCGTCCTGGCCGTCGCCTCATGCGAAAAATTCGATCTCGCGCGCGAGCCGGAGGCGCAGGATTTTCGCTTCGATGGCCTCGCCGCCTTCCGCGATCCGCTGCGGCCTGACGTCGGGGCGGCGATCGCCGAAGCTCGTGGGGCAGGGGTTGCGGTGGCGATGATCACTGGCGATCACCCCGCGACCGCGCTGGCGGTCGCGCGAGAAGCCGGCATCGATTATGCGGAAGGCGCGCTGACCGGCCCCGAACTGGCGTCCATGGCGACCGAGGAGCTGCACGGCCGCCTGCAGCGGGCGCGCGTTTTCGCGCGTGTCCGGCCGGAACAGAAGCTGGCGCTGGTCGAAGGTTTCAGGGCGTTCGGCCATGTCGTGGCCATGACCGGCGACGGCGTCAACGACGCGCCGGCGCTCCAGGCGGCGGACGCAGGAATCGCCATGGGCAAGCGCGGGTCGGATGTCGCGCGCGAGGCGGCCGACATCGTCCTGCTCGACGATCATTTCGCCTCGATCGTCGGCGGCATACGGCTTGGCCGACGCATCTTCACCAATCTGCGCAAGGCGCTGATCTACATTTCCGCGATCCACGTGCCGGTCGCCGGCCTCGCCCTGCTGCCGATCGTGATGGGCCTGCCGCCGATACTGTATCCCGCGCATGTGATGATGCTGGAGTTGGTTATCGACCCCGTCTGCGCGCTCGTGTTCGAAGGCGAGCCCGGCGCACGTGACGCGATGCAACGGCCGCCGCGGCCGCGCGGCGAACCGCTGTTCGGCCTGCGCCACATCGCCATGGGGCTCTTGGACGGCCTCGTCCTGCTCGCCTCGGTCTACGCCCTCTATCTGACCGCGCTGCGACAGGGCCTTCCGGCCGAACAGGCGCGCGCGACGGCCTATGTCGCGCTCGTCTGCGGCAATCTCACGCTCGCTTTCGCGACCGCCGCCGAACCTGGCTCGTCTTTCTTCGACGCGCGCCGCCGCATTTTCTGGGCGATCGCCGGGACGGCGGCGCTGCTGCTCATCGCGGTCCTGGCCCTGCCGTTCCTGGCGTCGCTCTTTCGTTTCCAGCTCCCCCCGCCGCTCTGGCTTGCCGCGAGCCTCGGCATTGCGTTGATCGCCGGCGCCTGGAGCGGCGTCGCCCGCCTGCTGCGCGGCGGATAGGGAGCGACGACGCCTCGCCGCCTTGTCCGGCGCAGCGCCGCCGCCTATTGTCCGCGCCGATGGACCAGTTCACGCCAAGCGACATGCCGCACGACGCGCTCGAACCGCGGAAACCGCGTCGTCGCTTCAGGGCGGTGCCGGTTCGCATCATTCTGCCCAATTTGGTGACGCTGCTGGCGCTCTGCATGGGCCTCACCGCCATCCGCTTCGCGATCGAGGGTCGGTTCCGCACCGCCGTTCTGGCGATTATCGCCGCCGCCATTCTGGATGGGCTCGATGGCCGCATCGCCCGCGCGCTGAAAGGCACGTCGCGCTTCGGCGCCGAACTCGATTCGCTGGCCGATTTCGTGGATTTCGGCGTCGCGCCGGCGCTGGTCCTCTACATGTGGAACCTGCACGAAATCAAGAGCTTGGGATGGTTCGCGGCGCTTGTCTTCGCCACCGCGGCGGCGCTGCGGCTCGCGCGCTTCAACGTCATGATCGACGATCCCGACCGACCCGCCTGGACCGCAAAATTCTTTGTTGGCATGCCCGCGCCGGCCGGCGCCTGCCTCGCGCTCCTGCCGCTCTACCTCAACCTGTCGGAGCTCGGAGTTCCCGCCGGCAAGGCCTACGCCCCCTGGCATATCGCTTTCCTGCTGTTTGTCGCCTTCCTGATGGCGAGCCGCATTCCGCATTATTCCGGCAAGAACATCGGCCGGGTGCCGCGCGAATATGTGGTCTTCGTGCTGTTCGGCGTGGCGGCTGTCGTCCTGTTGCTCGCCACCTATCCCATGGAAATGCTGGCTGTGCTCTGCCTCGTCTATCTCGCCGCGATCCCCTTCGCCGTGCGCCGGCACAACCGCTATGTCGCCGAGGACGAGGCGGCCGCCCGGGCCGCGGCGGGCGAGCCTGCGCCCTGACCGGGGAAAGCGGCCGCGCCCCGGTTCACAAATCCGTCTTTCTCGATTAGGGTCCGCCGCGACTTGCCGGGCGTTCGACGTGACCCGGCTTTTCTGCGTCTGAAAGCGGCGCCTAAAGGATTCAGATGGCGAAGGAAGAACTGCTCGAATTTCCCGGCGTCGTGACCGAACTCCTGCCCAACGCGACCTTTCGCGTTCAGCTCGAGAACGACCACGAGATCATCGCGCATACGGCCGGCAAGATGCGCAAGAACCGTATTCGCGTGCTGACCGGCGACCGCGTTTTGGTCGAAATGACGCCCTACGACCTCACCAAGGGCCGTATCACCTACCGCTTCAAGTAAGAGCTTCGCACAAGGCGCGCCGACGTGACAGACAAGGGTTCCGCCTGGCGTCCCAAGCTCGTGCTGGCTTCGGCCTCGCCGCGCCGCCTCGAGCTGTTGCAGCAGATCGGCCTGACGCCCGACGCGCTGCTGCCCGCCGACGTCGACGAAGTTCCCAAGAAGAACGAACTGCCGCGCGTGCTCGCGCAGCGTCTGGCGGTCGAGAAGGCGGAGGCCGCGCGCCGGATCGCCGAGGCGCGGCCGGAGATCGGCGAGTGCTTCATCGTCGCCGCCGACACGGTGGTCGCGGTCGGCCGCCGCATCCTGCCGAAATGCGAATTGCTGGGAGAAGCCGGCGATTGCCTGCGCCTGCTGTCCGGCCGCCAGCATCGCGTCTACACCGGGCTCGCGCTGATCACGCCGCGCGGCGCCGAGCGCAAGCGCATCGTCGAATCGCGCGTCCGCTTCAAACGGCTGTCCTCTGCCGAGATCGATTCCTATCTCGCCTCTGGCGAATGGCGCGGCAAGGCCGGCGGCTACGCGATCCAGGGGCTCGCCGGCGCCTTCGTGGCCAAGATCGTCGGCTCCTATTCATCGGTCGTCGGCCTGCCGCTCTACGAGACACAATCGCTGCTGCTCGGCGATGGTTTCCCGGCGCGCCTCGGCTGGGCGAACCGGGCCTGAGGAGGCCCGCATGAGCGAGAGCGAGACAAAGGCGCCTGCGCGCGCCTGCCCGATCTGCGGCAAGCCCGCGACGGAGCGCTACCGGCCATTCTGCTCGAAGCGCTGCGCCGACGTCGACCTCAACCGCTGGCTGAAAGGCGGCTATGCCATCCCCGGCGCGCCCGACGCGGAGGAGGACGGCGAACTCGCGCCCGCGCCGCGTGGGCGCGACGAGGACTGAGGCCCGCGCCGGCCGATTTGCGCTTGCCAAGCGCCCCCCGTCTTCCTATAAGCCCGACGCGCCCGGTTCGCCGGCCACGCCCAGGTAGCTCAGTTGGTAGAGCATGCGACTGAAAATCGCAGTGTCGGTGGTTCGATTCCGCCCCTGGGCACCATTTCTTTCGCCAAATCGTCCAGGAACGCCCGGCAATCGCTACAAGGCCGGCGCATTGTCCGTCGCCGGTCCGCCCTCGCGGGCGTCTTGGTGTGTCCTCTGAATCATTGCTAGTCTGACCGCAAGAGCGACCGCCGCGCAAGATGGCGGCGCATGGCGGGGAAACGCGATGCTGCTTTCGGGCAAGATCTGTGTGGTCACCGGCGCAGCCTCGGAACGCGGGCTTGGGCTTGCCACCGCCCGGCTGTTCGCATCGCAGGGCGCGAAAGTGGCGATCCTCGACCTCGACGCCGATGCCTCGGCTCGCGCCGCCGCCTCGATCGGTCCCGACCACATCGGCCTTGCCTGCGACGTGACCGACAAGCCCGCCTGCGAGGCGGCGGCGGCTGCGGTGATTGCGGAGTTTGGCCGCATCGATGTTCTCGTGAACAACGCCGGCATCACCCAACCCATCAAGACGCTCGACATCACGCCGGCCAATTACGAGGCCGTCACCGACGTCAGCCTGCGCGGGACGCTCTATATGAGCCAGGCGGCGCTGCCAGCCATGGTGAAGCAGGGCGCCGGCTCGATCGTCTGCATCTCCTCTGTTTCCGCGCAGCGCGGCGGCGGCATTTTCGGCGGGCCGCATTACAGCGCGGCCAAGGGCGGCGTGCTGAGCCTCGCCCGCGCCATGGCGCGCGAATTCGGGCCTGCTGGCGTGCGCGTCAACAGTGTCACGCCGGGCCTGATCCAGACCGACATCACCGCCGGCAAACTCTCCGACGAGATGAAGGCCGAAATCCTCAGGAGCATACCGCTCAATCGTCTCGGCGAAGCGAGCGACGTGGCGAAAGCCTGCCTGTATTTGGCGTCCGATCTTTCTTCCTACGTCACTGGCGCGACGCTCGACGTCAACGGCGGCATGCTCATTCACTGACGATCGAAAGGCGACGGCGCCATGCCGGACATCGGCCACAACGTAAGTCTGCGCGAACGCGCGCGACGCATTCGACGTCATGCGCTGCGCATGGGCGAGGTGCAGGGGCAGGGCTATATTGCGCAGGCGCTCGGCGTCGCCGACGTTCTCTCGGTATCCTACTTTCACGCGCTGACCTATCGGCCGAACGAGCCCGAATGGGAGGGACGCGACCGCTTCTGCCTGTCGATCGGCCATTACGCGATTGCGCTCTATGCCGCGCTGATCGAAGCGGGGGTGATCCCCGAGGACGAGATCGAAAGCTATGGCGGCGACGACTCGCGCCTGCCGATGTCGGGCATGGCGGCCTATACGCCGGGCATGGAGATCACCGGCGGCTCCCTCGGCCACGGGCTCGGCATTGCGGTCGGCATGGCGCTCGGCCTCAAGCGCAAGAAGTCGAGAAACTTCGTCTACAATCTCTTCTCCGATGGCGAACTCGACGAAGGCTCGACCTGGGAGGCCGCGATGTCGGCCGGATCGTTCGGGCTCGACAATCTCATCGGCATTGTCGACGTCAACAACATGCAGGCTGACGGGCCCTCGACGCAGCAGCTGAATTTCGAACCATTGAAGCCGAAATTCGAAGCCTTCAACTGGTTCGCCCAGCGCGTCGACGGCAACGATATCGACGCGCTGGTCGCAGCCTTCGACCAAGCGCGCAATCATCCGGGACAACAGCCGCGTATCATCATCTGCGACACGAAGATGGGGCGCGGCGTGCCCTTCCTCGAGGCGCGCGAGCGCAATCACTTCCTGCGCGTGGAAGCCGACGAATGGCAGAAGGCGCTCGACATCATCGATGCGGAGCCGCGCCAATGAGACGCTCGAAATATATCCGCCCCGCATGGTTGGACGACGCGAGCATCGAGCGCCCGAACGCCAAGACATCGGCCATGATCGCCTCGATCGCGGGGCCGGACCAGCGCACGGCGCCGACGCCGTTCGGCAATGCATTGGCCAGGCTCGCCGACAGCAAGCCGGACATTGTCGGCCTGTCGGCCGATCTCGCCAAATACACGGACCTGCATATTTTCGCGCAGAAGCATCCCGACCGCTTCTACCAGATGGGCATGGCCGAGCAGCTCTTGATGATGGCCTCGGCCGGTCTGGCGCGCGAAGGATTTCAGGCATGGGCGACGACCTACGCCGTTTTCGCCTCGCGTCGCGCCTATGACTTCATCTGTCTGGCGATCGCCGAAGAAAATCTCGACGTGAAGATCTGCTGCGCGCTGCCCGGTCTCACCACCGGCTACGGACCGAGCCACCAGGCGACAGAGGATCTCGCGATTTTCCGCGGCATGCCGAACCTGACCATCGTCGATCCCTGCGACGCGCACGAGATCGAGCAGGCCGTGTCGGCGATCGCGGCGCACAAGGGCCCGGTCTATATGCGCCTGTTGCGCGGGAACGTGCCGCTCGTGCTCGACGAATACGGCTACAATTTCGAACTCGGCAAGGCGAAACTGCTGCGCGACGGCGACGATACTTTGATCATCTCTTGCGGCCTCATGACCATGCGCGCGCTCGAAGCGGCCGATCTGCTGGAGAAGGACAACGTCTCGGTCGCCGTATTGCATGTTCCCACGATCAAGCCGCTGGACGAGGCGACGATCAGCGAGGAAGCAAGCAAGACGGGACGTCCGGTCGTCGTTACCGAAAACCATACGGTCATCGGCGGCCTCGGCGAGGCGGTCGCCGGCGCTCTGCTGCGCGGCGGCGTCCACCCGGCGGGCTTTCGTCAGATCGCGCTGCCTGACCAGTTCCTCGACGCAGGCGCGCTGCCGACGCTGCACGATCAGTACGGCCTGTCGTCGAGCGCCGTCGCTGCCTCGATCAAATCATGGTTGTGAAGGAGCGGTCCGGTTCTCCACGGCGTCGGACAGCAGGCGCGCCACGCAGATTTTGGTCGATTGCCGCCAGTCGGGCAGGGTGATGCCGAAGGCTTGCGCCAGCCGCGAATTGTCGAGCCGCGAATTTGCCGGACGTCTGGCCGGCGTCGGATAGTCTGCCGTCGTGATCCGTTTGACCGCGACGGGCGCGCGCCCCCGCGCGGCTGCTTCCGCAAAGATGCATTCGGCGAAATCCGCCCAACTCGCTTCGCCCGCGCCGGTCATGTGAAATATTCCGCGAAGGTTCTGCGAGGGGTCCGTGCGCAGGCGACGCGCAATGGTGAAAACAGCGTCGGCTATGTCGATCGCATAGGTCGGGTTGCCCAGTTGATCCGCGACGACGCCAATCTCAAATCGCGTTTCGCCGAGCCGCAGCATCGTCTTGACGAAATTCGCGCCGAACGGACTGTAAACCCAGGCAGTGCGCAGGATTGCGCAATTGGCGCAAAGCGCCGCGATCTTCTGTTCGCCGGCGAGTTTCGATCGCCCGTAGGCGCCGGTCGGATTGGTCGGATCGTCCTCGCGATAGGGCCGATCGAGCAAGCCATCGAACACATAGTCGGTCGACAGATGCACGAGCGGCGCGCGAAGCTCGGCCGCGATCTCGGCGACATAGCCGGCGCCCTCGCCGTTAATGCGCATCACGATATCCGGCTCGGTCTCGGCCTTGTCGACCGCCGTATAGGCCGCGGCGTTGACGATGACGTCGCAGCGAGAGGCGCGCAGCGTCGCAAGCACAGCGTCGCGATGAGCGAGGTCGAGTTGTGGACGACCAAGCGCGATCAGTTCGACATCGCGCGGCGCGCGCTCGATCATCGCAGAAACTACCTGACCAACAAGGCCCGTGACGACGACGCGCAAATTACTACTCGAAAGTTTCGGTCAGATCGCGCAGGCGAGGCCATCGCGTGTCGCGTTCCGACAGCAACAGCTTGCTGGCCGGGATTGGCCAGTCAATGCCCAGATCCGGGTCGTCCCACGCCAGGCCACGGTCGTGTGCGGCCGAATATGGGCTGGTCGCCTTGTAGAGCACTTCCGTATCCGGCTCGAGCGTCAGGAAACCGTGAGCGAAGCCGACGGGTACGAGAAGTTGGCGCCAGTTCTCGGCGGACAGCTCGAGCGCGACATGCTTGCCAAAAGTCGGCGAGGACCGCCGGATGTCGACCGCGACATCGAAGATTCGTCCGCGCGCGACCCTGATCAGCTTGTCCTGCCCGGCCGGCGCGATCTGGAAATGCAGGCCGCGCAACGTGCCTGACGGCGCCGAATAGGAATGGTTGTCCTGCACGAAATCAAAGTCGAATCCCGCCGCCTGCCAATCTGAACGCTTGTAGATCTCCGAGAAGAAGCCGCGCGCATCGCCGTGCTTCGTCGGCGTCACGATCTTAAGGCCAGCAATCTCCGTGTCTTCAAACAACATTGATGTCTCTTGCAGGTGCGAAATTCATTGCAGGGCGCCGAGGCGCTCGCCGCGATATTTCCCGTCGCGGATCGCCTGCCACCATGCTCTGTTCTCAAGATACCACAGCACGGTCTTGCGCAAGCCTGTCTCGAACGTCTCGTTCGGCCGCCATCCGAGTTCGCGTTCGATCTTCGAACAATCGATCGCATAGCGCAGATCGTGGCCGGGTCGGTCGACAACAAATGTTATGAGATCACGACGCGGGGCTGCTGGGCGCGGGCGCAATTCGTCGAGGATGGCGCAGATCGTCTCGACGACCTCTATGTTCTTCTTCTCGTTGCGGCCGCCGACATTGTAGGACTGTCCGACCAGCCCCTTGTGGGCGACCAGCATCAATGCGGCGGCGTGATCGTCCACGAACAGCCAGTCGCGAACGTTCTCGCCGCGCCCGTAGACGGGCAGCGGCTTGCCCTCCAGCGCGTTGAGAATGGTGAGCGGTATGAGTTTCTCGGGAAAGTGATAGGGCCCGTAATTGTTGGAGCAGTTCGTGACGATCGTCGGCAGGCCGTAGGTCTCGCGCCAGGCGCGCACGAGGTGGTCGGAGCCGGCCTTGGAGGCGGAATAGGGCGAGTTCGGCGCATAGGGCGTATCCTCGTCGAACAGCCCGGTTTCGCCGAGCGAGCCGAATACCTCGTCGGTCGAAATGTGCATGAATCGAAAATTGTCCGCCGCCTGCCGGTCGAGCGACCGCCAATAGGCGAGCGCGGCGTCCAGCATGACGAATGTGCCGACGACATTGGTTTCGATGAAGGCGGCCGGACCATCGATCGAGCGGTCGACATGGCTCTCGGCGGCCAGATGCATGACTACGTCGGGCCGGAACTCTGCAAAGGCGCGACGCACGGCTGCCTGATCGCATATGTCGCCGCGCACGAAACGGTAGCGTGGATTCGAAGCGATCGGCGCGAGCGAATCCAGATTGCCTGCATAGGTCAGCTTGTCGAAGACGAGAACGTCGTCGATGCCCTCGGCGATGAAGCGTCGTGCGACCGCCGATCCGATGAAACCGGCTCCGCCGGTAATGAGAACGCGCATTTGAATCCAACCCATTGTTGGCGCCCGCCGACGAGGCCGCGCCTACAGACTATGATCTCGGCTGCGTCAGATGAACGCGCCGGTCGCTCGAACTTGTCCGCCAGCCGCGATCGCGCGTGTTGGTCCGACGACGCCTTAGAGCGTTTCGGAATTTTTGACGCGTTCGAGATCGGCGTCGACCATTTCGTGGATCATCTGTTCGAGCGTGGTCGTGGCCTGCCAGCCGAGCTTTTCCTTTGCCTTGTCGGGATTGCCGAGCAGCACGTCGACTTCGGCCGGGCGATAGAAGGCCGGGTCGATCACGACGTGTTTCGCCATGTCGAGGCCCACGTATTCGAAGGCGATGCGGCACATGTCGCGCACCGTCGTCGTCACCCCGGTCGCCACGACATAATCGTCGGGCTTGTCCTGCTGCAGCATCAGCCACATCGCCTGAACATAATCGCGCGCATGGCCCCAGTCGCGCTTGGCGTCGATGTTGCCGAGCCGCAATTCGCCGGCCTTGCCGAGCTTGATGCGCGCCACCCCGTCGGTGACCTTGCGGGTGACGAATTCGATGCCGCGCAGCGGGCTCTCATGGTTGAAAAGAATGCCAGACGAAGCATGGAAGCCGAAGCTCTCGCGATAGTTCACGGTGATCCAGTGGCCGTAGAGCTTGGCGACCGCGTAAGGCGAGCGCGGATAGAAGGGCGTCTGCTCGCTCTGGCGCTCCTGCTGGATCAGACCGAACATTTCGGAGGAGGAGGCCTGGTAGAAGCGCGCCTCCGGCGCCTCGGCGCGCATGGCCTCCAGCATGTTGGTGACGCCGGTCGCGGTGATGTTGGCGGTGTGGATCGGCTGGCGCCAGGACGAGGCGACGAAGCTCTGGGCGGCGAGATTGTAGATCTCGTGCGGGGCCGTCTCCTTGACGATGCGCACCAGGCTCGAGAGGTCGCCCATGTCGCCGTCGAGCAGGGTGACCTTGTCGGCGACGCCGAGCCAGCGCAGGCGATGATCCTCGACGCCGCGATGCGAGGAACGACGGATGACGCCGAACACCTCGTAGCCCTTGTCGATCAGGAATTGCGAGAGATAGGCCCCATCCTGGCCCGTGATGCCGGTCAGGAGCGCGCGCTTGGCCATGAAAAGTCCTCAAAACGGGGCGCTTTCGCCCTCGGGTCGGCCGCGCTGCGGGTGAGCGCGCGACAAAACAGGTCCGGCCGCCGGAACGGGCGGCCGGGAGATGCGCCGCAATAGCAAAGGCGAGCTTGGGTAGGCAAGTTTGGGGCCCCGAGGCCGGCGGACCCCGCCTAGGGTTCCGTGTTCAATATAGGCCGGGAAGCAGACGCGCCGTGCGAGCGGCATAATCGTCGTAGGCCGGAAAGCCCCGCCGCAGAGCGCCTTCCTCGAAATGCATGCGTGGAAACTGGGCGGCGACGGCAAATATCCAGAGCAGCAACGACCACGGCAGGGCGAACTGGAGGGCCAGACCGAACAGCGCCACGAATTCGGCGAGGTAGAGCGGATGCCGCACTACGCGGTAGGGGCCACTGGTCACGAGCATGCGCGCCTGTGGCAGGATGCTGAAGGCGCGTCCGAGCCACAGAACGATCACAATCGAGGCGAGCGTGGCCGCCAGCACCAGGCCGTTCGAAAAAGTTAGAAGAGCGGGGCTCGCCGCGCCGCGTGGCAACAGCACGATCGTCATCGGCGCCAGCGCGCCGAGCAGGCATATCGCGATCGCGCGCCAGTCACGCGGTTGCGCAATCGCGGCCGGGCGCAGGGCGAACAGCGCGATCATTATGAGAGCGAAACCGGCGTTGGCGAACTGGGTGGCGCGCTCGAACGGCGCCTGCGCCCAGTCAGTCGCGCGCGCCAGTTCCAACAGCGCGGAATAGGCCACGAGCCCGAACCACGAGGCGATGGGCAGCGCTGCGAGAAGGTCCCAGAGCTTGGCGCGGACGGCGGATTGCATGAAGGCGGGTTACGGCTCCTGCCGCGCCAAGTAAAGCGCTCGCCCCCATTCAGCGACCAACGCTCACATAGGTGAAGCCCAAGTGCGCCATTTCGTCGGGACGGTAGACGTTGCGCAGGTCCACGACGACGGGGAATTTGAGCAAAGTCCTGATCTTCGCCAGATCGAGCGCGCGGAACGCGTCCCATTCGGTCACCAGAACCAGCGCATCCGCCCCCTCGATCGCCGCATAGGCGCTCTGCGCAAATTCGACATTGTCCAGCATGGCCTTGGCCTGACCCATGCCCTCGGGATCGTAGGCGCGGATTTTGGCGCCATTGTCCTGCAGCGCGGGGATCAGCATGAGCGAGGGCGCGTCGCGCATGTCGTCGGTGTTCGGCTTGAAAGTGAGGCCCAAGAGCGCGATCGTCTTGCCGCGCACCGAGCCGCCGCAGGCCGCGATCACTTTTCTGGCCATCGCGCGCTTGCGCTGGTCGTTGATCGCCACCACGGTTTCGACGATGCGCAGCGGCGCGCCCGCGTCATGCCCGGTCTTGACGAGAGCCAGCGTGTCCTTCGGAAAACAGCTTCCGCCGTAGCCAGGTCCGGCGTGCAAGAACTTGCGGCCGATGCGGTTGTCCAGACCGATCCCTCGCGCGACATCCTGCACGTCGGCGCCGGTCGCCTCGCAGAGATCGGCGATTTCGTTGATGAAGGTGATCTTGGTCGCGAGAAAGGCGTTGGCGGCGTATTTGGTCAGCTCCGCCGTGCGCCGCGCCATGAACAGGATCGGCTGGTTGTTGAGATAGAGCGGGCGATAGGCTTCCTGCATCACGTCGCGGGCGCGCGAATCGTCGGTTCCGATGACGATGCGGTCGGGATGTTTGAAATCCGAGATTGCGGCGCCTTCACGCAGGAATTCCGGATTGGAGACGACGGCGATCGGCGCGCCGGGCCGCACTTCGCGCACGATGCGCTCGACCTCGTCGCCGGCGCCGACAGGCACGGTCGATTTGGTGACGACGACCGCGTCCTCGCCGGCATGTTCGGCGATTTCGCGCGCGGCGGCGTAGACATAGGTCAGGTCGGCGTAGCCGTCGCCGCGCCGCGAGGGCGTGCCGACGGCGATGAAGATCGCCTTTGCGCCGGCAACGCCGCTCGCCAGATCCGTCGTAAACGACAGGCGTCCCTCGCGCACGTTCTTGTCGACGATTTCCTTCAGGCCGGGTTCGTAGATCGGCATGACGCCCGCCTCGAGCTGGGCGATCTTGGCCTGATCCTTGTCGATGCAAACGACGTCGTGGCCAAAGTCGGCGAAACAGACGCCCGACACCAGGCCGACATAACCCGAACCGATCATCGCAATGCGCATTGTCGCGGCGCTCCGGCTGCCTCGAAGGGAGCGCCTGCCTAGCTTTTTTGCCGCGCCGGCGCAACGCGACGCGCGGTTGCGGCAGCCGACGCTGCGTGTGTCCGGCGATTACAGTCCGGGAATTATCATGGCTGCTCGACGAGGGAGGGTATGCAGGACGCCGGACGCCCGGATGTATTACGAAACGCCGTTGAGTTCCGTCGCAAAATTGGACAATACAATGCGAACTCCGGTTGATTTTCGGCGAAACCGCTAGTCGCCAGGCGAACATGGGTTGCATGCTATGAAGAAAATTCTACACGCTACCGACCTCGGCCCGCACGACGCCGTCGCCTTCGCTCATGCCCTGCGTCTTGCGATCGACGCCAAGGCGAAGCTCTATTTGCTGCATGTCGCGGATCGAGAAGGGGGGGACCATTGGTCGCAATTTCCGCATGTCCGTGAAACGCTGGGGCGCTGGGGGCTCCTGGACCCGCGCAAGCCTCCGCAGGCCATTGAGGCCGAACTTGGTCTGCACGTCGCCAAAGTCAGCGTGCGCGCCTCGAATTTGCGACAAGCGATTGCGCAATTCGCCGAGAAGCATGATTGCGATCTGCTTGTTCTCTGGACGCATGATCGGCGCAGCCCGATGAGCTGGCTCGGCGGCGGCGCGATAGCAGTCGATATTGCGCGATCGGCGGGAATGCAATCGCTGTTCCTGCCCGGCGCTGCGTCGGGCTTCGTCGACGTCGCCACCGGTCGCACGAAGCTCGACACGGTGCTGGTTCCGGTGGACGATCAACTCGATTGTACCGACGCCCTGGACAGGATCGAGGCCACGTTACGGCTGTTCGCGCCAGACGCTCGCCTGCGACGCCTGCACATCGGTACGAACCCGCCGCGGCTGCCGACCGCCGGAGCGCGCGAATTCATGCTCCGTCAAGGCCCCGTCGTACAGACAATCATCTCGGTCGCCCATGAAACGGGCGCGGGCTTGATCGCCATGCCGACTGCTGGCCGGCATGGCGTATTTGACGCCCTGCGGGGCTCGACCACGGAACGGGTCCTACGCGAAGCCGGACTGCCGATCCTCGCAGCGCCGGTCTGACGGACTCACGAACCGCGCCGCGCGCTTGCCGTAGCATCATGCCGGCGTAAGGAGCAGGTGCGGGACGGTAGATTCAGGGGGACGGCTCATCGGGCGCTATCGAAGGACTTGCGCCATGCCATTGCATGTCGACGAAATTTCCCGCCGCGCCGCCAAGCGCGCGCACGCCTGCTGATCCGCGATCGCGATTGAGGGCGCACGGAGCATTTGCGGCCGCGCTTTAACCGGCCAAGCCCGAACTCGCGAGATAGTCGCGCCGCCATTTGACAAGGGCGGCGACGCCGTCCGCGATCCCGGTCGAAGGCCGATAGCCTGTCAGCGATTCTAGAAGATCGCAGTTTGCAAAGGTGACGGGCACATCGCCCTGCTGCATCGGCAGATAGTTGCGGATCGCCGTGCGCCCTGTCGCGCGCTCGAGTTCGGCGATGAAGTCCATAAGATGAGCCGGCGCGCCGCGCCCGATGTTGACAACCCTGAACGGGCCGTCCGGCGAGAGCGTGTCGCCGGCGCAGGCCGGTTCGCCTGCGGACGGAACACAATCGACCAGCCGAACGATCGCTTCGACGAGATCATCGATGTAGGTAAAGTCGCGCAGCATGTCGCCATGATTGTAGACATCGATCGCACGGCCTTCCTCGATCGCTTCGAGAAATTTCAACGGCGCCATGTCCGGCCGGCCCCAAGGGCCATAGACCGTGAAGAATCGGAACATGGTGGTCGGCAGGCGCCATAGATGCGCGTAGGAGTGCCCCATCAGTTCGGTCGATTTCTTCGTCGCGGCATAGAGCGTAATCGGCCGGTCGGTGACATTGGTCTCGTAGAACGGCGTCTGGGCGCTCACGCCGTAGACCGAACTCGTCGAGGCCATCAGCAGGTGGCGCGGCGGAGCGGCGCGCGCGCATTCCATCAGATTGAAGGCGCCAACGAGATTGGACTCGATATAGGCGCGCGGATTCTCAAGGCTGTAGCGAACGCCTGCCTGTGCAGCAAGATGCACGACGACATCGGGCGCGGCGGCTTGGTACGCCGCCTCCAGCGCCGCCATGTTTTCGAGCTGGCCCACCGTATTGCGAAAGCCGTTCGTGCGCGCGAGCAGCGCCAGCCGCCGCTCCTTCAGGGCGATGTCGTAGTAGGGCGTCATCGCATCGTAGCCGTCGACCAGATGACCGTCGGCGAGAAGGCGTTTGCAGAGGTGAAAGCCGATGAAGCCGGCTGATCCTGTCACGAGAAATCGCATGTTCAATGCCTGCCGCACTTGGCGGCTCCCGTCAAACGGCGAGTACGTCGCGCGCCCCGCTCAGCTGGCGCCGGCAACCTTGCGCGCTGCGGATCGCCAAATAGCGGGCGACCAGTGCGACCACCGTTTTCCCCATCCCGCCAATATTCGACCGCGAATGCGCCGACCGACGGCATGGCCTAGAACTGGAAGTAGATGAATGTGTTTCCCGGCCCGCGGAAGAACACGCATGCGACCAGCGTCAGAACGAGCGTTGCCGCCTCCCAGGCGGGAATTGTTCGCGTGTCGCTCCTTTTGTCCAGCCGCCATGTGTAGAATTCGTGGACGACGCCAACGGCCAGGAAGAGCAGGGCCGTAGTCGAAAAGTTGATACTGAGCGACGATGGGCTCAGCATTCTGCCGACAATGCCCAGGGCCTGCTCAATACTTGTCGCGCGGAAGAATATCCAGGCTATCCAAACCTGGGCTACCACGATCGCCCATCCGGCGACGGCGCCAAGAGGCAGTCTTGAAAGGCGCTGTGGCCAGCCGGTTGCGCGTTCGAGGCTCAGGAAACCGGCATGGATGACGCCCCACATGACATAGGTAAGCCCCGGGCCATGCCAGATCGCCGACAGCACCATCGTGATGAAGAGATTGCGGTGCCCCAGCAACTCGCCGCGCCGGGATCCCCCCAGCGGGATGTAGACGTAATCCCGGAACCAAGTCGAAAGCGAAATGTGCCAACGCTCCCAGAATTCCCTGAGGGAAGTCGATGTGTAGGGATGGGCGAAGTTCAGCGTGAACTCGTAGCCCATCCATTTTGCGAGACCGCGCGCGATATCGCTGTAGCCGCTGAAGTCACAATAGATCTGCATCGCGAACATCGTCGCAATGATCCACCACTCTGCGCCGGTGTGCAGCGACGCCGCTCCGCCGAACGCGTCGTTGATCGTCAGCGCGAGATTGTCGGCGATCACGACTTTCTTGAAATAGCCGTGTGTGATGAGGCGCAATCCCTCGAACCGCTCGACACGGTCTGGAACGCGCGCTTCGATCAGCTGCGGCAGGAGCTTGCTGGCGCGCATGATCGGGCCGGCGACAAGATGCGGGAACATTGAGATCGCCGCCAGGAAGTGCAGAAAGCTGTGCGTCGGCTCGCACTTTCCTTGATATACGTCGATCGTATAGCTCATCGACTGGAAGGTGTAGAAACTGATGCCGACCGGAAGGATCCACTGCACGACCGGAAGGCCGAGATCGAGTCCGAAATGAGCCGCCGAGGCGTTCAGCCCTTGTGCGACGACAAAAGAATATTTGAACAACCCGAGCACAAACAAATTGACCACGATCGAGAATATGAGAACCGGTCGGGCAATCCTGCGGTGTCGGTAGATGAGAAGACCGGCGCAGAAGTCGACAAAGCCGGTCGCAACGAGAAGCAGCACATATCGCCAGTCCCACCAGCCGTAAAAGAAGAGCGAGAAGACGACGATATAAATCCAGCGCCGCGGCGCGGTCTGCCGGGCGATGGGCCATCCCAACATGAACACGCAAAAGAAGACAAGAAATACGAATGAATTAAACAGCATGAGGCGAAACCTCGAAGTCGCGTCGCGCAATCGTCGCCAATCGGCGCATCGCGACGGCTTGCAGCGCGCCGTCAGACGCCAGTCCGTTGCGCACACCCGCCTCACGCGCAGGGAGACGTTCAGCCGCTCGCGACCTGTTGGGTTCGGCAAGCTCTCGCCGTTGGCCGCCTGCGTTCGGGCCCGTCGCGAGCTGTTCGGGCCGGCGGAAAAGCCTCGGACGGCTCGGCTGATGCGTCCCGGCTTGCGCGTGCGGTTGCGAGCAGGGGTTACGCGATCCGACCACGGGTCGGCGCTGCGAATCGCCGCATCCGCCGCCGATCGCTTCCGGGCGTTGAGCCAGCGTAGGAGGCGGACGGATCATGTTGCGGGCATATTCCGGATCGCGCGCCCTAGCCTTTGCGAGAAGAGGTCCACGCTCGTCGCGGTCACATGGCTTCCGTCCGCAAGCGTGAGACCCTTGGCGTCGATTTCGATCCAGCGGCCGCCGGCGTTCGTGAACTGCTCGACGAAGTAATGCTGATCGAACGCGCTTGCCTTCTCTGCATCGAAGATCGCCGGCGAGACGGGCGGCCGAAACGCATATACGGCGATGCCCTTCGATCGCCAAAGCCTGACCCGGTCGATCAGGGCGGCGATATGCGGCTCCGAGACCTGGTTGCCGACAAATATCGTGGAATAGGTCTTCAGGTCCTGGTTGATGTCGGCGGGTTTGATCTCAACGGACATGAGACCGTCCCTATAGAAATTCTTGGCGGTAGATTTCCCGCGCAAGTGCATCACAATCGCGGACAGCATGAACGGACGCATCGTCGAAATGGGATAGCTGAGATACTTCTGGCCCATGACATCCAGGAATTCCCGGCTGTTCTCCTCCGCATAGCCGCTGACGGCCATGTTCAGCGGCGTGAGGGAACGCGGAGTTATGCCGAGCACGATGGTCTTGCGCTGGCTGTTCGCATCGAGCTTGCTCTCGATCGCGTCGAGATATTCGCGCGTATATCCGACGAAGTTGAAGCCGAAATTGTAAACTCGTCCGCCGGTTTCGCCTGCGACGGCTTTCGGCGAGACGTCGCACAGCACGCGCGAGTCTCCGGCGAACACCATGTCGTAAACCGGGGGCTGATCGATCTTCATCCGCCAGAATGCGTCGCGCGTCAGCTCCGACTCGCTGCCCTCCGGAGGACGGAGCACGCCGATCAGAACGACGAGGAGCAGCGCCGCGATCACGACGAACTGCGTCGGATCGACGCGCGTTTCCAAGGGTCGTCTGATCCGTGTCACCACGTAAAGCCCTCAATCCGCCGGGCGCGATCCGTTGCGCCACATCTCGATACAGCGAGAGGAGCGACTGGGCTCGGCCTTTTTCGCCGAATGCCCGCTGCGGAGCGTCGGCGCGCCATCGATTGTCGGAGTTCCGTGAGCAAGAATGGACGTGCGTTCATGCGGCCCTGTTCTTTGCGTCGATATTGGCAAGGTACCAGCGATAGGTCGAGGCGATCCCATCGTCAAACGAGATTTCGGGCTTCCATCCCAAAGCGCGAATGCGGCTCGAATCCATGATTTTTCGCGGTGTGCCGTCGGGCTTGCTCACGTCGAACACGATATCGCCCGAGAACCCGACGACACGCGCTATCGTCTCGGCGAGTTCGCGAATTGTGACATCGAAGCCGGCGCCACAATTGATGTGTTCGTACTCGTCGTAATTGTCATGACACCAAACGACGCCTCGGGCCAGGTCGTCGACATGCAGGAATTCGCGTAACGGCGCGCCCGTCCCCCACACGACGACTTCCTTCGCGCTGGTGACTTTCGCTTCGTGGAATTTGCGCATGAGCGCCGGCATCACATGGCTCGTCTCGAGATTGAAGTTGTCGTTCGGCCCGTAGAGATTACAGGGCATGACGGAGACGTAGCGGCGGCCGTACTGCTTTCGGTACGCCTGGCACGTCATGATCCCCGAAATTTTGGCGATGGCGTACCATTCGTTGGTCGGTTCGAGTGGACCGGTCAGCAGCGAGGATTCCTTGATCGGTTGCTCGGCGAATTTGGGATAGATGCAGGAGGAGCCGAGGAACACCAGACGGTCCACGCCGGCCTTGTGCGCGCCATGGATGACGTTCGTCTGGATCGTCAGGTTGTCGTAGATGAAATCGGCAGGATAGGTCGAGTTGGCGATAATGCCGCCAACCTTCGCTGCGGCAAACACGATCGAGGTCGGCTTATTGGCGCGCAGCCAGAATTCGACCTCGTCCTGTTTGCGAAGGTCTAGAATAGACCGGTCGACCGTGATGACATTACGGCCTTGTGAGCAGAAAAGACGTGTAATCGCGGAGCCGACCATACCTCGATGGCCCGCAACCCAAATCCGTTCGTCCACGGCGTCCTCCAGACCTTAAGACTCGCGACTTGAGACTAGCTCAGATGACGCGAAATTTACAGGCGATCATTCTGCCACTTCGGGAAGCCGTTGGCTCTGGCTGGTCCGTTGCGATTTCGCGTCGAACGGCCCGAGACGGAAGCTGAAACAAGACTTGGCGCCAAATCGCAGCGAACGCTGGTTTCCCCGCGACACGAGCGATGAGCGGTAGGCGTCCGGCGCGTCGCAGCCTCCTCTCGGATGGCGCATGGCGCTCGGTCGATATGCTTGGTCCTTGCCCGATGCAGGCGCTTCGCCTGCCTGCCTCATGGCGTTTCCCTGATCGCGAGATCGTCGAACCAGAGCCCACCGGACGCAATGCGTTCGGAGGGCGTACGCGCGGCGAGTTCGAGACGTAGAATCTGCGACGCGCATTTCGCCGGTGGAACGGTCAGCGACGCCTCGAACGGCGCCCACGAGCCATTGCTGTTCAGCAGGCGCGGCGTCTCGGCGGCGACCACGCCGGGGGTCGAACTGCAATAGATCCGCCAGACCATGCCGCGCGCATTCCGGAATCCCTGGGACATGAAGCGGCCGGAAAATATGTATCGGCCAGGCGTGAGCGCCAGTCGCTGCTCCACCGCCTCGAAGACGACCTGCTGGCCAGAAAACTCGACATTCAAGGCCTGCCTGCCGCCCTCCCCGGGAAGTTGGGATACCTGAACCGAAGCGCCGGTTGGTTGCGACAGCGCCCAGTTGAAGGGAGCGTCGTTGACCGGAAGCTCAAACCGCCCATTGTAGAGAAGCGGCATGTTCTCAAGAGTTCCCGCAGGCAGTGTCGCCAGCCAGAGCGACAAGGCCAGATCGATCTGGTCGCGCGCGACGAGGCTGTCCATGAACGAGCGATTTTCAAGCGGAGACAAAGCGGCGTCTGTATGTTTGAGCGCCTGGTAGATTTGCATATACGCAGTTTCGCTGCGCGCCGATCGACCGAGTTGGTACAGGAACGCGCTCCGCCACGGCGGCCGGGATCGGATGGTCGAAATCAGAGCAGGGCGGGCAGCGGGCTGGTCGCTGACCGCCAACAACACCGGCAATATGGACTCTAGGAGGTCCGGGCGCATGCGCAGCAGCGCGTCGGCATACAGCATGATCGCGCCGAAATCCTGCTTGTTCACGCTGACCTGCAGCAGCTGAACCGCCACATCCGGCTGGCGCCAGAATCGACGAAACGACTCGGAGAAATCGGCGGCGGCGCCGCCTTCGTCCTTGGCCTGCTGGGCCAGTCTTCCGAGCTGACGAAACGCCTCGGCGTTCAGCGGTTCGGCGCGCAAGGCCGCGAGCGCCTTGTCCCGTATTCGCGCGGCGTCTTCGCGGCCGGCTGGCGCGACTATCTCGCCCGGTTTCAATTCAGGCTCGCGTTGACGCTCGCCCGTGAGTTGCGCTCCCGCGTCTCCGCTGGAGATCGCCAGGGCGGAATAGGGGCTCGTCGATTTCAGGGCGGCCGTCAAACCGAACGACAGAATGAGCCAGGAAATGAACGCCGACACGTACGCGACCGCCGCGGAGGAGCGAGCCGGCGCGGCGAGCCGAAACTTTCGATTCTGAAATTCGGTCGTTTCAGACATCCCGTACGAAATCTCCGCGGCCTGTCGCGGTTTCTAACTGGCTTTCGGCACGGAGCCAGAACCGGATTCCAACCCGTATTTGTACTCGAGCTCGCCGCCGTAGCCGTAGCCGTATCCATAACCGTAGCCGTAACCATAGCCCGCCGACTTGGCGTCGAACTTGGTCATGACGGTGCCGATGACGTACGCGCGCGAAAAGCGCAGGCGGCCAAGCGACTTGCGAAGCGCCATCCGACTGCACTGGCCGGCCGCTACGACCATGATCGTTCCCTCGACCTTGTTGGCGATGATCGGCGAGTCGGCAAGGCCCATGACAGGCGCCGCGTCGACAATGACGAGATCGAACCGCTGTGCGGCGGCGTCCAGCAGATTCTGGAATTTCGGCCCCGACAGCAACTCGGCCGGGTTGGGCGGGAGCGGGCCTGAACTCATGAAGGTGAGTCCAGGGTGATCTGTCATCTGCAACACTTCCGGCGCTGTGGCCCGGTCCGTCAGGACGGAACTCACGCCGATGTCGTTGCGAAGGCCGAGCACCTTGTGCATGGACGGCTTGCGGAGATCGCAATCGATCAGAAGAACGCTCAATCCGATATTGGCGTAGTGGCGCGCGACCGCCGACGATGTCGTCGACTTGCCCTCGCTGGGGCCGGAACTCGTGATCAGCAGGGTCTTGGGGAGGCCGCTGGCCGTGGAAAACTGCAAGGAAGTCGCAAGCGATCGGTAGGCTTCGGAAATGGCGGAATGAGGATCGCGAATGGCCTCGGCCGCAGCCAGCCCGCTCTGGAGACGCGGGATGATGCCCAGCGAGACGAGCTTGGAGGACCGTTCGACTTCCTCGGGGCTGTTCATGCGGTCGTCGAGACGTTCCCGCAGGAATGCGAGTCCGACGCCTGCGGCCAGACCAAGCAGCAGCCCGAGCGTCATGTTAAGGCTCGTTATTGGATAGGTTGGCGCCTTCGGCAGCAGCGCACGATCCACAAGCGAAATGTTGTTCAAGCCGGTGTTGCCTGCTACGCCGACTTCCTTGTAGCGGTTGAGCAGGTCGTTATAGAGCGTGCGGCTAGTGTCGGTTTCTCGCTTCAATATCCCGTATTCGACGCCTCGTTTCTGCTGATCAAGCAGTTCCGCCTTGAGAGAGTCGACGTTCTTGACGAGCGACTGCTCCCGGTTGAGCGCCGTCTGGTAGGACGATTTCAGCGTCTGTTTGACGTTTTTTGTTTCCGTCGTGATTTGCCGGTCCAGTTCGTTAATCCGAGCGCGCAATTGCATCATCGGAGGGAATTCTGGTTTGAAGCTGGCGAGCTTGTCCTGATATTCGGAAACGAGCGCCGCCTTCTTCTCGCGCAATCCCTGGACGAGGTTGTTGGAGACGACCGAATTGAGCGAGCCTCCGGCGGTGCTTTCCGCCGTACGCCACGCCTCCTCCTGCTTGATCCGGTCCGCAGTGGCGTCGCTCAGCTCCTTGCTTGCGGCCGCAAGCGAGGTCTCGATGAGCGAAGTCTTGTCGAGCGAAATGATCTGTTCCTTCTGCGCGAAGGCGATCATGTCGCGCTCTGACGATTCGAGCTTGACCTTCAATTGGGCCAGTTGGTCCTCGAGAAAGCGGCGCGCGTAAGCCGTGGCCTCGATGCGGCGATCGAGGTTGAGCGCGATGAAACCCTCAGCCATCGCATTCGCGACATCCTGCGCGCGCTTGGCGTTGCGGTCGGCGATGCGGATGCGCGTCATCGTGGTCTGCGGGAAAGGCACGACTGTGGTTTCGTCCATGACGGTCGTCGCCGCCTGCTCGGCTTCGCTGGCGGCGGTCTTGGCGTCGCCGCCGCGCGAAAGCAGCCCCCGAATCCACCCGACTATCGAGATGCTCTTGCGACCCATGAAATCGTCGTCACGAGTCAGATTCAATTGACCGACCACGCGGTCGGCCAGACGGCGGCTGCGAAGCAATTCGAGCTGCGTGAGCAGGAATTCGCGATCCTGCGATCCGTTTTGCACCACGTCGTCCTTCTCGACGATCTTCATAGTTTTTGTGTCGATTTGGATCGTCGAGGTCGCGGTATAGATGCGTGTGGCGGTCAGCGAATAGACGAGCGCGGCGACCGTGCAAAATGCGCAGGATGCAAGAATCAACAAGCGATTCTTCATCAGGACATGCAGGTACTCGCGAACATCGAACGCTTCCTGGCCAATCCCGACCTGATGGTCGAGCGCGAGCGCCATGCCGATATCGTCCCGTCCCGCGGGAAGAACCTCCTGCTCGTTGACGGCCGGAAGGAACTCGTCGCGGCTATTGTCATGGTTGAACCGTGGCAAAGCCATCGCTTATCCGTTCTTTCGATTGCAGGTCGCCATCACACGCTCATCACTTCAGGACACTGACAAATGTAGCGGTCGTGCTGAGCGCGTTGAGCGCGGGGCTCCAGTCGCGCAAGACTGTCTTGGCGCCGGAACTGTCGACCATGACGACGTCCCCGTTCTGCATGAGCGGATCGCGCATGGCGCCAGCGCGAATCTGGTCGACGTTGAAACGGCCGACGTATCGGGCGCCTGCCTGATCGCGAAAAACGACGACGTTGGATGGATCGGCGACATTGTCCATACCCTCGGCCGTCGCGATCGCCTCGAGAAGCGTCAGGGAGCCCTTGACGGGGTAGACGCCGGGTTTCTTGACGGCGCCGCCGACCGTGACCTTCTGGCTGTTGTACTGGTCGATGAAGACCGTCACCTGAGGCGACTGCAGGTAACGCGCGCGCAGTCTCGCCGCGATGTCGCTTTCGACCTGCTGCGCCGTTCGCCCGCTGGCCGTCACCTGGCCGATCAGCGGCAGAGTAATCGTGCCGTTGCCCGAGACCTGCACCGACCTGTTCAGGTCGTCGACCTGGAACACGGTGATTTTCAAGACATCCGATGCGCCGATCTTGTATTCGGGGCGACCGCCGATGTCGGAGACATATTGCGCCTGCATCGTGTTGCCGGGGTCTAGCTGGCCCCGGGAGCCGTCCGGCGCCACGAGCCCGCCGGACGCGTTCGCGCCCACAAAATTACCGCCAGTATCAGTGCCATAGCTGCTGCAAGCCGCAAGACCGAGACCAGCCGACAGCACAAGCGCCCAAACGAGCGCGAAGGTCAGATTGGCGCTGGCGGCGCGCGGAATCACGTGCATGCGTATCGTTCTCTTCAACGTAAATTCCTCTGACATAACGGTGTTCGATACACAATACCGCAAGCGACCGCCGCCGGCGGACACCTTCCGACCGGATACGCGTAGGCCAAATCGGTGTCAGCAATTTGTCCGCGCACCGCGTATCGTCCTCATCTCGCCCAGACGCCCGCGAGCAGTCGACCCTCACCGGGCCCTGGCGATCACATTGCATCCGAGCTCGGTGAGAATCTCGTAGGAACACGAGGAAAACATCTTTTCGATCCGGGCTTTCACCTCGCTGTCGTTGCATTCGACACAGACGAGTTCGGGCCGGAACGACTTGAGGTCGATGCTTTCCAGCACCTCCGCGTCGAGTCCTTCGATGTCGATCGAAAGGAAGTCGACCGAATTTTCACGGGTCGCCTCACGAATGACCTCGTCTAGCGGAACGACTTGTATATCATAGGTTTTGCTCAGGACGGCGCGCCCCTCTCGCACGTATTCTTCGTACGTCTTTCGGTCCAGCGTCGAAAGAACCGATGGCGTCATCTCGAAGAACGGCAGGCGCCCCGGCTCCCGTCCGACGGCGACCGGAAGCAGGCGATCGCGCGGACGCCACTTTCTGTGCAACGCGCCCAGAAATGGGATTGGTTCGACCGTAACGCCCCTCCACCCCGTTCGGTAGAGCAGGTAGGTGTTGCTGATCCGGAAGGGATGCGACGCGCCGATATCCAGGTAGAAGCCGGGCGGGCGTCCCGCAAAATATTTCGCGACGAACTGATCTTCGCCGTGCTGCGAGAAGGACTTCTTGCGCAATCCAATATAGTACGATCTTACATCCCGCAGCCGAACCCAGGCAGCGTAAATTGCCGGGGACTGACGCGCTCTGTTCAATAATTCCAACTGCAGCACTAGATCGTCCTTTGAAGCGTTCCGGAAGTCACAGAGGCAAGGCGCTGCGTGCACGCGGACCGGCATTTTGGGAGGCGGCCTAGCACGATGCCGCCCTGCGCACAAAGATTGCATCGCCCCAGGCGAGCTCGCCGCGCTGATTGCGAATCAGATTGTATAAATTGTGCAGATCGTAGCCTTTCGTGTCGAGGAAGGCGGCTATTTCGTGATACAATCCTATATTTTCGTATATTCGAGCGAAATTGACTTCAGTATATATTAATTTGATCGATCGACTGTCTAGCAATTTGTGCGCACCATTAAGTATATTTAGTTCATTTCCTTGCGCGTCCATTTTTAAAATGTCGATACGTTCGATATTATTGCGTGAACATTCGTCGTCTAATGTGACGACCTGTACGTCTATGCGCCCAGCCGGCTCAACATACTTATCATAAGTCGCGCCTGTCGCCCGGGATTTTAGAAGGGAACTGGCATCGGCAAGCGCTGTTACATAAAACGGCATCGTTTCTTCGGTTCGAGATACTGCGCATTCGTGGACGACGACGTTGGATAGGCTCGCCGTTGCGCGCTCCAACTTGCGGAAATTCTCGGGAAGCGGCTCGTAGGCGTGCACGCGCGCTGAGGGATAGCGCTTGGCGTAGGCGACGACGTCCCGGCCGTCCGCCGCGCCGATTTCCACGATCTCGCGGACGTCGCTTCCCGCGAGGCGCGCCTGCTCTTCGTAGGCGTCGTCGAGCGAGACGGCTTCATCGAGGCGTCGAAGATGATATCCGAATCGGTGAAGCGCCGATTGTGCGGCGGCTGCGATCTTGGCTTTCATTGGTTTGCGTCGTCCGAAGCGCTCAAGAAGGGTTGGGGCGCTGATTGTGGTCTGTTGGCGCCCTTTGGCCCGCCAAATTCCCGGGCGCGGTTGCCGAAACGCGATCCGCCATCACGAGAAAAACCAAGTTTAGCAGAATGGCGCATGCAGCGTACAGGCCGATGGCCCAAAGCAGATCGTGATACTCGAGTAGGTATACAAGTCCCCAGACGAGGACGCTCGTCACGAAGTTCGCAGCCTGCCACGCCAGTTGCAGGCGCTGCCGGCTGCAAAGCAGCAGCACCATGTTGACCGGGGCGGTCACGAAGGACGTCATGGCCACGAATACCATGATGCGCGCGAGCTCTCCCGCCAGCGCCCATTGGGCGCCGAACACCACGCCAAACAATTGCGGCGCGAAGATCGCGACGAGGAGCACGGGGCCGATCGAGATGGCCGCCAGAACGCCGACAGTCCGCCGGAACAGTCGATTGGCGGAGCCGTCGGCGGCTCTCAGCCTTTCGGCGAATTCGCCTGTGAACACCTGCGACAACGCCGCGCCGAGCATGCCCGCCGCCAAGCCGATGCTGCGATCAACCAGGGCATATTGCCCGGCGCTGGCGAGGCCGAACAGCCAGAAGACAAGATAGGGAACAAGCGCCGCGTTCGCCGCCGACAGGAGCGTGCTCGGAAAGACAAAAAGCGGATAGTGTTCGAACCGACGGACCGTTCGGACCAGGTCGGCAAGACGGGGCCGTCGTCCGTAGATGGCCTCAGACGGGGTGAGTCGGGCGATCGAGGCCAGGCTGAGCGTCCGACCCGCAATGTCTGAAACGATTAGTCCGAGGCTTGAGGGGTTGAACAGGCCAAGGAGGCCCGCGGCGCTGACATAGCCGAGCGTCTGCGCCAGCTTGGCCCTCGCGCTGGCCGGGTAGTCGCGCAGCCGTATCGGGAGATAGGTCCACGTTTGGAGCAGGCCGCCAACCAGAAACGCGGGCGGAAGCAGCCAATACCAGAGCTTGTCGAGAGCGGCGCCCGGGATCCCTGAGCGCGTCCACGCCCAGACCAGCAACGCCAGCAGCGGAGTGAGGGCGACATTGAGGACGACGCACAGCCAAACCAGGTGCGCGAGCTCGGTCCGGTCCTCTGGCAACAGGATAGCGACTTCGTATCGCAACGTCGTGAACATCATCAGCACGCCGATTGCGGACATGTAGATCTGCAATGCGCCGAAGGCCTCCGGCGAGTAGAGGCGGGCGAGCAGCGGCAACGCGCCGATGCCGATCGCCTGAGAGACGATCGCTCCGCTGAGCACTGCAAGGATGCCCCGCAACATGATTCAGGCGGCGCGATCGGACAGGCGTTGACGAAACGCCTGGACTACGGCCGCGTCAGGCTCGCCGCTCTCCCACTCGCTTTCGAGCCTGGGATCGACCAGCGCGCCGACGGACTTTTGTCCCGGATAGCAAAGGCGGGGCACCTGACCCAAAAACGAGCCCCAGAACGCAAATCCGGATCCCGATGAAATCAGGCCGGCGGCCTGCGCGACGCCGAGCATGTCGGTTACAGCCTCCCTGCTTGCCGAGCGCACTACGTTTGGAAGGGCGAGCAACGGCGCCAGTTCTTCGTCGGACCCATCCGAGAATACGACGAACGGCGTGCCGGCAGGCAGCCGCTCCGACAGCATGCGAACCGAACGAATGTACCAGTCGATCGGCAGTTGCATGTTCGTTATGCCACGCTTGCTGTCCGCCTCGACGTAAGGGCTGAAGTCGCCGAGTCGGACATGGGCGGCTATGAACGGCCGCTCCGGCAGAGCGGGGCGGAACTCGGGACGCGTCATGCGGGTCAGCCGATCGCGCAGCAGGGCGCTGTGATCGCGGATCGCATGGAAATAGGCGGGCCGACCGTCGGTCACGCCATTCCTGAAGACAACGACAACCGGCGAACCTGACGGATCGGGGGCTTGCGGCAGATCGGTTTCCGCCGCCAATTTGCGCGCCGTGAGGAGAAGCAGCGCGCGACGTGGATCATGGACATAGTCTGCGCCGCTGAACAGACGAAAATACTCCCGCTTGTCGCGCTCGCAACGCAAGTATGGTCCAATCCGGACGCGCAGCCAGATGGGCGCCAACATCGGCGCGTTCATTTGTTCGCACCAGACCGTGCACCGCGCCCACGCCAGAAGGCTGTGCGCCAGACCGAACCGCCCAACGTCGGCATATCCAAAAAACATTGAGTCTGTCTCGTCCATACGGTAGGGCCGCGGAAGCTCAGTAGCGGACCATGTATGGACCGGCAAGCGCATCCCCCGCGAATCGGATACAAACCGCCAGCCCATCATGCCGTTCCGACTTGTCCCGAAATGCGGCGCGCGTCGAGTTTTACAAAGAAAGATCAGCGCTTGGCATCGGCTTTGATCTTCTGTAGCAGACTACGCTCCCGATGGCCTCAATCCGTCCGCTGCAGGGACGCCGATGAAGTTCTCAGTAGTAACGGTCGCCTACAATGCCGCCACGACGATCCGCGACACGCTCGCCTCGATTGTCGGGCAGAAAGGCGCGGCCTTTGAGTCGATCGTCATCGATGGCGGATCAACCGACGGCACGCAGGACATCGTCGCCTCCTTCGGAGATGCGATCGCGCAATTCGTCAGCGAACGCGATCGCGGCATTTACGATGCGATGAACAAGGGCCTGGCGCGGGCGACGGGCGACGTCGTCGCCTTTCTCAACGCCGACGATTTCTATACGGACGACCGCGTGCTACGGGATGTCGAAGCCGCATTTCGCTCTGGCGCGCCGACTGTCGTTGCGGGCGGCGTGGAACAGATCGACGCGACAGGACGGGTCGTGCGGCGAATTAGTCCTACCGGATTCACTTGCGACAAGCTTTATTGGGGTATTATGCCACCGCATCCCGGGACCTTTGCCGGTCGAAGACTGGCGCAAGAGGCCGGCGGGTTCGATCTTGCCTTTAAGATCGCAGGTGATTTCGATCTGTTTTTCCGCATGAGCCGGCATCCCGATTTCCGGCTGGCGACGCTTGACCGCAAGTTGGTGGCAATGCGCACGGGTGGCGTCAGCACCTCTGGCTTTGGCGTTTATCCAAAGATCTCAAGAGAGGTGAAGCGCGCGCTCGTGAAAAACGGCGTTGAAACCGGCAATTGGCGGGTGGACTTGAGGATATTTCGCAAAGCGTCCGAGGTTCTCGTTAGATTTTGAGAACATAGCATATATATTGGTATATACTATATACTATTAAAATAGATAATATCGTCAATACGATTTTTTTTTATAAAACGCATAGTGTCGTCGACAAAAAGTATTGTGAATTATATATATTTAGCGGCGGGCGCTAGTGACAAAGCCGGATGCTAAAAAGTTCAGCTTAAGCATGGCGCAGAAATTTTCGAACAGCGTAACAATGATGTAGGCGGGCAAAAAGAAGCCGAAATAGTCGTTTGCTCTGTAAAAATGTTCGATGTCAATATCGACAAAGCCTTGCTGGCGCATCAATTTTTGTATCTCCCCAACCGAACAGTGGTCGAAGTAAGGCGGGTATCCAGTGACGCCCACCGCTTCGGGCGTAGCGTTGTAATCAATCGCCTCTGAAGGCTCGAACCAACCAGCCGAAGTGCAATTGAATATGGATGCCATTTCGAGGGTGCATAGTGATGCATCACGCCGTCTAGATTCAGGCACTCAAACATCGAGCGAAAGGCGAGCGTATTGTTAGGTATGTGCTCAAGTAAGATAATCGAGATAACCATATCAGCTCGAAAGTCGACAGGTTGCTCGATGGATTGCACAATGAACCGGTCTTAAATTGCATCACATTCGACCTTCGGATCGATATCGATGCCAGCATAGGTAAATCTATCGGATTTACTAAGTAACGGCCTGTCTATGTCGTCAATTGTTGGGATTGTTTTTGGATTAAGATTGGATGTATCGTAATTGATCCGTGCCTCAACCTCATCTTTATAAGACGGTGCTCCAAATATTCTAGGAAATCGATTTTCGAGAGCGCCAGCGTATCTTCGATTTGTAGTGACAAACCATTTCAGCATGTTGTGATCCGAACGGCTGCGGCGAGGCCCATAAGGGAAATTGCTCGAAAGCACGCGAAGCCCGATGACAAAAATTGATTCCTTGCCAACCCGCGCGCATGCCTAGCCCACCCGATCAGTGTTTGTAGGGGAAGCCGTTGATGCAGAATCCAGTTTGGTCATTAGTCCTCCACGCCACTTCAGCGCCTGGGCGATCGCTGCCCGGTCAAATCGCTCGCCCGTCGCAGCAATTATTAGCGAGTGTGCAAGAATTTTCATATCGACCAGTGGAGTTGCGTGTTCGACATACCATGCGTCCAATGCCTCCTTCTCTTCAGGAGTTACCGAATTTCCGCCGTTGATCTGCGCCCAGCCGGTTATCCCGGGGCGCGCAAGGAGTCTGATCGACGGGTCAGCCGGCTGATCTTTTGGCAGGAGTGGGCGTGGCCCTATCAGGGACATGTCGCCCACGAGAATATTCAGCAATTGCGGTATCTCATCGAACCGAGTTGCACGCATGAACTTCCCCAGACGCGACAGTTGGTCTGCCGCAGGGATGGCGACTCCATTCCGGTCGAAAGGAGCAGCATAGGTGCGGAACTTGCGTAGCAAAAACCGGCGACCGCCATAGCCTATCCGTTCCTGCCAGAACAAGAGAGGCATTCCAACGTCGATCAGGACGAGGCCTGAGACGACGATGATAAGCGGGCTAAGAAGCACGATGAGCGCGAACGACGCAGACACATCTAATACGCGCTTTATTTTGAAATACGGCGACACTTTAACCAGATGCGCAGAAACGGACGCCACCCCTTCATTTGTTGCGCTTTTTGGCGCGAGATTTAGCGCGTCTGAAAGCGGCAGCGTCTCTATCTCGTGTTGGTCGCAAATTTGACGCAGCGTTTCTCGAGCCTCAGTCGAGACCAGCGAACGATCGGAGATGACGACTTGATCGACTGTGACGCCGTGAATCTCGTACTCCCTGAGCACAGAATCGAGTTCATGAGGTTGAGCGACGACGCGCACGCCCCTTATAGCGCGTCCGATAAGACCGACATCTTCGTCGATGAGCGCTAACACGCGCGCGGTCGTCGGAACCTGACTCTGGACAAGTCGCACGGCAGCTAAGGAAAATTGATCCACTCCGACGATCACGATGTTTCGCAGCTGATCTGGCTTCCAACCGGCAGCGACCTTATCGAGCTCTGTCACGACGACGCGATGAAATGCCCGGCCAAGAACGAGCGACCCGGTGAGAACGAATGCAAATATCGCTGGAGTTGACCGAGGTATGCCCTCAAGTCGTGTCAGGGTAAACATGAAAAAGCTCGTAGCCCCAACCGAGGTCGCAACCGCGCCGCAGATTGCGATGAAATCATGCACGGAAAAGAAGCGGCTCATCCCATCGCCCAGACGAAACGCAAGCAACGAAACGAGAGTCGACATGCTCGCCAAAACGACAAAGATTACCGCCGGAGACAACCCATCCGTCCATTTGTCGAGGCCCAACAAATTCGGGTCGCGCATCGCCAACGACAAAATCGGCGCAATGCATGCGCAAAAAACGTCGTAGAGAGCGAACCGCAGATTGGTTCGATTCCGCGATGTAGGTGAGAAATAACCCATAATTCCAACACGCTCTCGCGCACGCCGAGATTCCAGAATATCGCAGCAACTTGCGTTCAAAGCCGCGCACAAACGGCTGACGCGACAATACCCAAATCTTGGACCGACAGCAACGGCGATCGCGCGCGAAACGCAACCAGGCCTCGATCAAAACAAAACCGCGCCATCCGAATCAGATGCGGCGGCCCAATGGCGTGGCGTGAGGAGGCGCGTACCTTAGGAGGCAAGTTAATGAACGCGTTATCGAGTACTGATTATTCCACATTTGTGATCAAGTATGCTCATTCGCGGCTGAAATTGTACAGTCGCACGGCACGGAAACATGAATCGATAGAATTTCCAGGTATGCCACCCACCAAAAGACCAAATCAGGGAGCGGGGCGACTGGCGCGTCCGTCAACGAATTTTCCATGCCCCCCCCTCGAGGCGGCGCGCGATCGATCACGAACACGAGGCGGTTCCGTCTTCTGCCAAAGGTATATGAGTAGAACCAACAGGCCGCCGCCGCCGGTCAGAACGGAGGAGAAGAACGACGAGTTCGAAATATACATGACGAACGGAAGCGATGCGAGGAACGCGATCCGGGGGTTAGCGGACGCCAAGACCGCGTTGGCGAATGAAAGCAGCAGGCCGATAATCCCTCCCATCAGGATGACGCCGGGGATGCCCGCCGCGGCGAAACCGTCCGTGGCCCAGAACGAAGCGTTGGCGTTCATCTCGGGCAGTCCCATGGCGGTTGCCGCAATGACCTCGCCGATCGATGCTCGGTAGGGATAAGGAATTAGAACTGAAACGAGGTTGATATGCGAATAATAGGTGTGCGGATTATTCACAAAGAAATCCGCATAGATTCCCGTCATAATTCCCGCAATGCCGTATGCGCGCATGAACACCAGCGCGACGATCTGAGAAGTCACGCCTTTCTGTATTTCTCCGACGTAAAATAATAAAATCCAAGGAATTATGCAGGAAATCAGAATGATAAGCCCGAGACGATAGCTGAATATCACCTTGTGACGAATGAAGCTGATGTAGAACGCTGGGATAAGGACCGCCGAAATCAGCACTCCCTTGATCGCGGCGGTCGCATAGGCGAGCAGCATTCCGACAAAGCCGATAACAATCAATAATTTGCGCCGCTCAGTCAAGCCGATCGCCAGAAGAAACGGATTGAGGGCGCCCGAAAATATCCCGGATGCGTAGCCAACCAGAGAGCCGGCGCTGAGTTCGCCGCCGACCGCGCGCTGCTTATATACGTCGGCCCCAAAGTCGGTGACGACGCGTAAATTGCCGCCAAATACGACAAGCATGTACACGAGACATGCTCCATAAAGAACGGAGAATATGACAAAAAATTCTGTTTTCTTGATCGCGCCTGATGACACGTTCGGGTTGAATCTAAATAAATCGTATCGGGAAATAAAATTCATGAGATGAAATGAGATTGTAATTCCGCCCAGACTCAGCCAAATATTGCTGTCTGGCAGCCATTGTAGCGGCATAAAAGTCAATACGGGCGTAAATAGAAAGAAATAAAGCATCCACATGAAGAAATCGGAGAACTTCTCGAGCGTGGTCGGAAGTATCGCGGCAGTAATCAGGAGAACAGGGAGCGATAACCAAAGGCCCGCATAGCCCTCGGGATTGAGAGTAAAGCCTAGGTATCCATACGTGGGCGCAAGCCATGACAAATAGACTTGCAGCAGGATGGCGACGAAAGCGCAAACGACCAGTACGGACGCGGTCCGGGCGAAAGCCTTCCCGCGAGGTCGGTCAGGGACGAAGCCGCCGCGATTCCGAGGAGAGAACGTCATGGATCAAACCTTCCAGGCATCGGGGCTGGCCCTGTCCTTTTTCATGCGGACGCTGTCTCTCACGCTCGTGAGGCGCCGCGGGGCCATGCTCAAGGGCTGTCGGGCCAATTCTTGGCGATAACCGCCAGCAGGGCCACGCGCAATCGTTGCTCGACTTGCTGCAGGACCATCCGCCGGGCGTCCGCTTCCGACAGGGCCGGCGCTCCCGGCCGGAGAACCACGAGTATCTCCGTGCCGTCAGACCCCATCAACGCGATTCTCGTTCGCGTGGCGTCCACGTCGCATGCAATTTCGAAAGTCTCAACCTGGCTCATCGAAATCTCGCGTCCTTCAATCGCGTCGTGCGCCCGAGTGAATTGCTACTGCCTCTATTGGCGTTGACACAGGTTGGACCGGTCGACGTCCGTGCGCGCCGATCGCGCTCTAGCGCCTTGCTCCTACCATTGAACCCCGAAATGCCGAATCAGCAAGCGCGAAGCAACCGGCTGGGTCGTCGGCCCGGTCGACGATCTCCCCTGTGCCCCTTTTGCATCGATTCAGGTGGCTGCAGGCGCGGTCCGCGCGCCGCCTCCGACGCGTCGCAACGGCTCGACGCTGACGCCCGCGCATAATGCTACAGCGCCCATAACGGCTATTGTTCGGAGCGGGTAGTCGACGTAGGAATGCGCCAGCAGCAAAATCGGCGCAAATGCGCAGCCCCGCGCGAGACGCGCGTCTACGAGGCCTGGATAGTCCTTCCGCCGCCACGCAGTCACATTGGCGAGGACGAGCCAGGCCAGCCCGGCGGCAAGCAGCACATAGGCGGCCAGTCCGCCTTCGAGCCCCCACTCCAGAAACTCGTTGTGAGCGCGGTTGACGCGCCCATAGAACGACGACGCGATCTGCTCGTGCGCCTCGTAGACCGGCACGAAACTTCCGAACCCGGTTCCAACCGGAAAATAATCGAAGACAAGTGGCTTGGTCAGGGCCGCGACCCGTTCCCGAATGTTGTCGGCGAGGCCGCCCTGGAGCCGCGACAGCGTATCGTAGAGGACGTAATTGACGCTCAGGACGCCGAACAGAATGACCGCGAGCGCCATCAGCACCGCCGGACGGCGCGCAACAGAACCGGTCGTGCCCGGAAGAGTAATCGCAAAAGCGGCGAAGATCGCCATGATTCCAAAGCCGAAGCCGGCGCGTGATTGCGCCAGAACGATGCCGAGCAACAAGGTGGCCAGCGCGGCGAACAGACCGCCAAGCAACAGGAAGCGCGCCAAATTCGGTTGTTCCTTCCGGGCGGCGCTCCTGCTCTTCTTGCCTTCGATCAACGCGGCGAGGCCCCAGGCGCCGACGATCAAAACGCAAACATAAAGCAATGCGGCGAAGTGATTTCGATTGGCGAAGAACCCGACGATCTCCGTTTCGCCCGGGTGGTGGAACCGCAATGGACTCGCCGGACCTTGTACAGATTGCAACAGCCCGACTACGACTGACAGACAGGCGAAAACAATCAGGCACATCAGCGCTTGCCGCCTCTGCTTGAAGTCGAGTTGGGCGGCAGTGACGAACACGGTGAGCGGCGGAAGCAACGACAGGAGACTCTGCCGCGTCGCGACTGGCGCAAGGCTAACGCCCATCCATGGCAGGTCCGTCCCCGCGAGTCGGTATGCTTCCGCGAGGGGTTCCCGGCCGGGCAATGTTGTCCAAAGCGTCGGCGGAAGGTGTACGAGTTGCGCCAGGGCAAGCGTCGCGATCAAGGCGACCACCGCCAGACCAAGCCGGAAGGTCAGCGACGATGCCTGCTCCCTGAGCCGCCAGCACGCAGCGATCAGTAGGGGAAGGCACAAGGCCTCCGCGATGACGTCGGACATCTGGATCGGCGTTGTTCCGCCGCCGAGCGCAAGACAACAAAGCAGCGCCGCGCAACAAAGGAGCAGTGGACCGTCGTGCGTCAGCTGTTTTGGCGTTTCTGTCAACAATCTCGGATCGCTTCCAAGGCCGCGGGACTATTGGTCCATTTGAACTATGGCGTCAAGCGCGGGGGGCCCG
The DNA here is from genome assembly GCA_020638135.1 of Methylobacteriaceae bacterium. GTDB lineage: Bacteria > Pseudomonadota > Alphaproteobacteria > Rhizobiales > Beijerinckiaceae > JAJXWB01. Next base: position 68,381 of record JACKJE010000001.1, read on the forward strand.
AAGGCCGCAGGCGGCGTTGCGCGCCTCCCGCGAGCATATGATTTGTGAACGAAGCGGCAGGCCGGGTCGCAATTAGCTGCGTTCGATGCATCGATGATTGGCGGGGCGCCGATGACCGCGCTCACGCCGCGAACCAAGCGCGCTTGCCGCAATTTGCGACAGTGAAACGCAACCTCGAGCGACTTGGCTTCGGCTCTGGCGCGCCTTGAAGACGTCGGCGAACCGTCCAGTTTCCTGGCGCGCGGTCTGCGTTCGCGACCGATCCGGCACACGCAATGGTCTTGCGAGTTCGACGCCGGCGGATGACAGCGCGCCCCTTGTCGCTGCGCCCTTGAGAGTCGCGGAAATATATAGACAATATCAAATGGCTGCGCGGGTTTGATCAAATCCCCCGAATCAGTTCAAGTCGGCGCGCAATCGGTTCAAAGCGGATGCTGGCGGTCGAATGGAGCAATATCCGCGCTCGCGCCGACATATAGCGCATCGATGTCTTCAATTTTGGCGTCGACGCAAAGCTGGACGATAATTCTGCTTTTCTGGCCCCGGCATCTTGAGCCGCACATGCTCTGTTGCTAGGAGCTACCAACATTGCGGAGGCGACAGTCTCCTACTTCCCGTGTCGATCTGGAAAGCGACAGATTGGCGACAGCGTGGGGCTCACCGATGTATGCGATTGGAATCAGTTCCGGCTTGAAGCACGGCCACCACGACGGCGCTGCGGCTCTGATGAAGGATGGGCAACTGATCGCCGCCGCTGAAGAGGAGCGCTTCACGCTGGCGAAACACGCGCGCGCAGAGCTGCCGCGCGGCGCCATCCGGTATCTGCTCAAGCAGGCGAACATCAAGATCGAAGACGTGTCGTGCATCTGTTCGCCGCTCAAGACCTATACCAACTACGACCGGCGCCTTCGCGACTATTTCGAATTCCAGTTCGGTCATAGTCCCAAAATCGAGCTCTTCGACCACCATCTGTGTCACGCCGCCAGCACGTATTACGGGTCGGGGTTCCCCGAGGCGACGGTTATATGTTTCGATTTCTCAGGAGATTCCAGCTCTGGTGTGATTTATCATGTAAAAGGTAACGATTTCAAGAAAATATCAAGTTTCGAGCGAGAGAATAGTCTTGGTCTGTATTACGGGATGATTACACAATATCTCGGATATCAGATGACCAACGATGAATACAAGGTGATGGGCCTTTCGTCATATGGCAAGCCGCTGTACCTGGACGAGTTCGCAAAGGTCCTGCGTCCGGATGGCTTGGGCTTTCGCCTGGCGCCGGAACTGGACAAGCGGCGGCGCGACGCGGAGATCTATACATCGGACTTTTCCACGCGCCAGGAGCGGATATTTACAGAGCATCTTGAAAAATTGCTCGGGCCGCGCCGTCTGGCGGGCGGCCCCCTCGACGATCGTCTCCGCGACATCGCGTGCAGCGCGCAGCGGCAGCTCGAGATCGTCGCGACTCACGTCGTGCGCGAGGCGGTCAAACTGACCGGTTGCGGCGACGTCTGCCTGGCTGGCGGCGTTGCGCTCAACTGCCGCATGAACATGGAAATCGCCCTGGAAAGCTCGGTCAAGCGGCTGTATGTGCCCCCGGTTCCGAACGATGCGGGCGTCGCGCTCGGCGCCGCCATGCTCCGTTCGGCCGAGGCCGGTTATTCGATCTCGACCCTGGACCACGCCTACTGGGGTCCGGAATATGATCCGTCCTACATCAAGCCGATACTCGACCGAATCGGCGCCAAGTACGAGACGCTCGACGATCCAGTCGAGCGCTGCCTTGAGGATTTGCTGTCCGAAAAAACGGTCGGGTGGTTCCAGGGGCGGATGGAATTCGGGCCGCGAGCGCTCGGCAACCGCTCGATTCTCGCCGATCCGCGCAGCGCCAAGGTGAAGGACCGTATCAACAGCACGATCAAGTATCGCGAGGAATTTCGCCCGTTCTGTCCATCGGTTCTCCTCGACAGGCAGGAGAAATTTTTCGAGAACACCTTCGAGGCGCCGTTCATGGTCGTGACGTTCCCGGTGCTGCCGGAAACCGCGGAGCTCGTCCCGGGCATTGTCCACGTCGACAATACCGCGCGCATCCAGAGCGTGAGGTCGGAGCACAATCCACTCTACGCCCGGTTGCTCGAAGGCTTCGACCGCGAGACGTCGGTTCCGGTGCTTCTGAACACGAGTCTGAACATCAATGAGCAGCCGACGGTGAACGCGCCGCTCGAGGCCATTCACACGTACTTCTGCTCCGGGCTCGACGTGCTTTATCTCGGACCGTTCCGGGTGACGAAGCCTGTCGCGCACGGCTGAACGCACGCGAGAGCCAGAAGGAGCGGCGAATGCGGGTGTTCCAGAACTGCTCGGCGGGACTTCGTTATGCCGGACTGGACCAAAGCGCGCAACGCGGCATGACCTTCAGGCAGCGGATCGCAAGGGTGCACGAACTTGGCTTTGACGCTGTGAGTACCCTCGGGCCCGCGCTGACGGGGGATGAACGCGTCTTTTACACCCTCGGTGACAATGTTGACCTCCAGCGCGCTTGGGCGCGGGAAAAGGGACTGCCAGAGGGCGCCAGCGCCGAGGACATTCTGCTGGCGCAGATCGAGGAGCATCGAAGCGAGGTCTTCTACAATATGCATCTCGCTCGTTTCGACAGCCGTTTTGCAGCCCGACTTCCCGGGTCGGTGAAGGCGAAGATCGCCTGGCATGCGGTGCCGCCAGGCGCGATCGACATGGCCGGCTATCTGATGGTCTGCAATTTTCCGGCAATCCTCGAATCTTATCGCACAAGGGGACTGCGCGCAGCCTATTTTGCTCCCGGACACGATCCCGCGCTCGATGCTGTCGCGCAAAACGACCAACGCGATATCGACGTCCTGTTCGTCGGCGGATATTCACAATATCACCGCAGCCGCGCTCTTGTGCTCGAAGCGGTCGCGGCGCTCGGGGATCGGGCCAGGGTCGTCTACGCGTTGTCGCGCTCGCGCCTGACGCGTCTGGCCGAGACGCCGCTCGGGCTGATCGGGCCTTTGCGCCGCCATCGACGGCCGCCGGCCATTCGTCGGGTTTCGCGCGACCCCGTCTTTGGTCGCGCCTACTACGATCTGCTGGGGCGCGCGAAGATTGTTTTGAACGGCGGCATAGATTTCGGCGGCGGCGATCGCGGCAACATGCGATGCTGGGAAGCCATGGGCGCCAGGGCCTTGCTGGTGACGGACGAGGGCAATTATCCCGAAGGCATGACCGAAGGCGTCACTCTCAGGAAGTACAGGACTCCCGAGGAGGCAAGTCAGATTATCGAGGAATGTCTCGCAGATCACGAAGGTCGGCAGAGAGTCGCCGACGCAGGCCATGCGATGATCAAGACGCGCTACAGCAAATCGGCGCAATGGAGTCATTTCCAACGTGTCGTGACAGACTATTGTTCGTCTTGAACGCTACTTAGCGCCGTTGCGCGGAGCTTTCTCGTCGTGAAGTCGAAAGATGAGGGAGAAAGCAGCAACTCAGGTAGTTTCGGGCCGCTGTGCACTGGAATGCATCGCATGTGGTTGTGTGAGGCTTTCGTAGCAAACTGAGCATGATTGATTCGGCAAACCGTGACAGTCATCCTCAAATACGTAGTTGATAGAATGTGACGACGCGTCGTCAAAATGAGTCAAAATATAGGAGATGACAACATGAGTACTCAAGATACTACGAAATATTACGATGAAAAATATTTCTCAGAACAAAAATCTGTTGGGATGGCAAATGCAAATAATATAATTCAGTGGTTCGAGCCGCACGTATCCGATAATGATGTTGTTCTCGATTTCGGATGCGGAGGCGGGTACGTACTTTCAGCGTTGGTGTGCAGAATTCGTCATGGATTTGATGTGAATCAAATTGCACTTGAGCAGGCGAAAAAGCAGGGGCTGTTGACTCACAGCGATTTATCCGAAATAGAATCGGAATCTTTGGACGTTGTGATTTCCAATAGCGCTATAGAGCATACGCCAACGCCATACGAAGATATTTGCAAATTGCGGAGTAAATTGAAGCCGGGTGGAAAGATAATATTCCGGGTTCCGCATGAGACAATAGGGTGGAGTTACGCGCAAGGAGATTGGAATTATCATTTGTTCACTTGGTCACCAATGGCGCTAGGTAATTTATTTCATGCGGCTGGCTTTTCAGACATATCGGTTGTTGTAGACAAAGAATTAACGCCAAGTTTTTTCCAATTTATCCGGAATCGATTCCTTCGTGGATTTATCGGTAAAGCATATCGTCTTCTTCGAATGGCTGCTGACGAGATGAATGTTCGGCGAATTGGTGTTGATGGATATTGCGTGATCGTTGCAAAGAGGTAAGGTGTCTGGGCAAGCTGGCGCCTCGTCAATGCTTGGTCGGATATCGGGTGCAAAACATCCGGGAGATCGACTAAGTGTAACGCTGGCGATGCAGGGTGCGGCTCGCAAAAACCGCTTCGCGTATCGCGGAGAATAAGGCATTCGACCCAGGCAGAGGCTCGAACAAATCTTACGCCACAGGCACATCGGAAGCGGTGCGGAAGTAGACAGCAACACAGCCGATCTCTAAGAGGATTGCTGTCTGAGGGCTGTATTGAGGTCTTGATTTGACCGGATTGGCGATACCAGTTTTTTCGCTGAGCGCCGCCTACGAGGCGTACAGAACGGAATTGTCGCAGGCCTGCGACAGCGTCCTGTCCGGCGGCTGGTACATCAACGGCGCCAATGTCGCGGCGTTCGAGACGGAATTTGCAGCCGCGTTCGGATTGTCGAATGCGATCGGCGTGGCAAGCGGAACGGACGCTCTGATTGTCGCCTTGCGCGCCTTCGATCTCGGGCCGGACGATCTGGTCTTCACGGTTTCGCATACCGCGGTTGCGACGGTCGCCGCCATCGAACTCGCCGGCGCGAGCCCGGTTCTCGTCGACATCGATCCGCGCGCCTGTTGCATCGATCCTGACAAGCTTGAATCCGCGATTCTCGCGGCGAAAGCCGAAGGCGCGCGCCCGCGTGCGGTCGTAGCCGTCCATATCTACGGCCATCCTGCGCCGATCGACGCTCTGCTCGACATCTGCAGGCGGCATGACCTGTTGCTGATCGAAGACTGCGCTCAGGCGCACGGCAGTCGGTGGCGAGACGCGTCTGTGGGAACCTACGGCGACGCCGCCTGCTTTAGCTTCTATCCGACCAAGAATCTCGGCGCGTTCGGCGACGCGGGAGCGGTCAGCTTTCGCGATCCGGCGAAAGCGGAGATGGCGCGCGCAATTCGCGAATACGGCTGGCGGCGCAGATACGTTTCGGACATATGTGGCATGAACTCCCGCCTCGACGAGTTGCAGGCGGCGCTGCTGCGGGTGCGCCTGCGCCATTTGAACGGCGAACTGTCGCGGCGCAGGGCGATTGCGTCGATCTATGATGAAATTCTGTCGTGTAAGGTCGCGACGCCGAAGACCGCCGAGGGCGCGACGCATTCATATCATCTCTACGTTATCGATGTAGACGATCGGGACGGGCTTGCCACAAGGCTCGCGGAAGCGGGGATTGGCACTGGCGTGCATTATCCCGTGCCGATCCACCTGCAACCTGCCTATCTCGGCCGCGTGCGCGTTGGGCCGGGCGGCCTGCCGGTCACCGAACGCATGGCTGGCCGAGTGTTGAGCCTGCCGATGTTTCCGTTTCTGTCTGATCAGGAATGCGAGACCGTCGCGCGCGCGGTGATCGCGGGCCTTCAGGCGGGGCCGCGCGCATGAACGTCTACTGCACGTATTTCGATCATCGCTACGTCGATCGCGGCGTTACGATGATCCGCTCGTTGCGGCGCGTGGACCCGGATTGCCGCGTATACGTCCTGTGTCTCTCGGCCGAATGCTTCGACGTGCTCTCGGAACTGGCCGAACCCGGCGTCGCGCTGATGACGCTGGAGCAATTCGAGACGGACAATGCCGATCTCTTGGCGGTCAAGCCGACGCGTTCCCTTTTAGAGTACTATTTTACGCTCACCGGCGCGCTGACGCATCACCTGTTGCAGACGGTCGCGCCGGGCGCGTTCGTCACCTACCTCGACGCAGATCTGATGTTCTATTCGGATCCCGGCCCGATTTTCGCGGAAATGAGCGTCGGCTCGATGGGCTTCACGCCACACAATTTTCGTTGGCGCATGGCGAAGCTCGAGCGTTATGGGCGTTACAATGTGGGGTGGACGTCGTTTCGCGCCGACGAAAATGGCATCGCCGGCGCCAAGTTCTGGCGTGACCGCAGCATCGAGTGGTGTCACGACTATGTCGATGGCGATCGTTTCGCGGATCAGAAATATCTGGACCAGATCGCCGCGTCTTTTCCTGGAGTGGTCGAGATCAAGACGCCGGGCGTCAACGTAGCGCCCTGGAATTTTGCGCATTTCAGGATGACGCAGGCCGCCGACGGCAAAATCCTGGTTGACGGCGTCAACCCTCTCGTCTTCTTCCACTTCCACGGTCTGAAGCCCGATGGCGGCAGATATTTCGTGAATCATCTTGCCTACCTTGAGGGCTTTCCTGCTTTCGTCCGGGACAATCTCTACATTCCCTATCTGAAGGCGTTGCAGCGCACGCGCGAGGAGATCAGACGTCTGCCTGGCATGGCGGCCAGGCAGGAGGCGCATCTCGGCCGCGGCTCCAGTGAGGACAGCGCAGCGCATCGCAAGCTGACGTCCGTGCGTGCGCGGGTGACGCGATCGGCCGCGATCGCGCTCGGACACTACCTGAGCGACGCAGACCTGAACTGATCCACAATACCGGCCTGAGCTGAAGCGAATGAGTCCTGTTATCTTGAACCTGGGATGCGGCTCCAAGACGGCGGCGGGCTGCGTGAACATCGACTGGTCCCTCTATGCCGTATTGCAGCGCCGTCCGGCTCTCAGGAAAGCGATCGAGCCGTTTATCGGCCATCAGCGGCGTGCGAGGCTGGATGGCATGGCCGGCGACGTGATGGCGCACAATCTTCGCCGTGGAATTCCTTTTGCGGACAATTCGGTCGACGCTGTCTTCCACTCGCATATGATCGAACATATCGATCGTGAATTCGTGGAGCCGTTCTTCCGAGAGGTCGCTCGCGTTCTGCGGCCAGGGGGCGTGCATCGGTTCGCAACCCCGGATTTCGGCCAACTCGGCCATCTCTATGTCAGTTCGCTCGACGCGCTCGCACAGCGCCCGGAAGCCTCCGACGCCGAGTTGATCGCGCATGAGGCGCGGATCGCGGAAATGATCGAGCAATCCGTGCGTCGGGACGCCGGATCAGCCGCCGGGCAGGGCAGGGCGCGGCGGACGATTGAGCGCATTCTGGTCGGAGACGCGCGCCGGCGCGGCGAGACCCACCAGTGGGCGTGGGATGAATTCAATTCCCGCCTCGCGCTCCGCAGGTCCGGCTTCGTCGGGATCGAGAAGAAATCGATGGATCGGAGCGATATTCCGGGCTGGGCGGCGTTCGGGCTCGAACGCGACGAGGCCGGCGGCGAATACAAGCCGGGATCGTTGTACATGGAATGCAGGAAACCCTAGGACCGCATGTCGTTCGACTGACATGCGGCGGCAGTGTATTCAATCGGAATTGGCCAAGAAGAATTCCGGGACGCGAACATGGCGAACAGACGCAAGGCGATTATCCTTGCCGGCGGGGCTGGAACGAGGCTTCACCCGTTGACGGCTTATCTGACCAAGCAGCTCTTGCCGGTCTACGACAAGCCGATGGTGTACTACCCGCTCACGACCGTCATGCTGGCGGGCGTGAAGGACATTCTGATCATTGCGGCCCCCGAGCACGAGCAGATGTTTCGTCGCCTGCTCGGCGACGGCGCGCAATGGGGGCTCAATCTGCAGTACGCGGTCCAGCCGGAGCCGAAAGGCATCGCGCAAGCCTTCCTGATCGGGCGCGAGTTCCTTGCGGGCGATCCATGCATTCTCGTCCTCGGAGACAACATCTTCTACGGCGACGAGCTGAGCGCGATGATGCGCCGCGCGGCCGCGAAGTTCGATGAAGCCTGCGTATTCGCCTGCCGCGTCGAGGACCCCGAGCGTTACGGCGTCGTCGAATTCGGACCCGACGGCCGGCCAGTCTCGATTGTCGAGAAGCCGTCGGCGCCGAAGTCGCATTTCGCGGTCACCGGCCTTTATTTCTATGACGGCTCCGTGTCCGATGTCGCCGCTTCCATGCGGCCTTCGGGGCGCGGCGAACTCGAGATCACCGACGTCAACGAGCATTATCTGAAGGCCGGCAAACTGCATGTCGAGCGTATGGGGCGCGGCTTCGCCTGGTTCGACGCCGGCACGCACGATTCTTTGCTCGACGCCGCGGAATTCATTCGCGTCGTCGAGAAGCGCCAGGGTTTGAAAATCGGTTGTCCGGAGGAAGTGGCCTACCGCATGGGTTTCATCGACCGGCCGCAATTGTCGGTGCTCGCCGGCGGTCTCGCAAAAAGCACTTACGGCCAATATCTGGCCTCGATGCTCGCCGAGGCGCCCTGACATGGCGCATGATCTCCTGAACCGGGGCAATGCTCGCGCGGCCGGCGACGCCTGCGAGATTGACATTGTGGTCCCGACTGCGCGCGATGAACGTCGCGGCGGGACCGTAGATCGGCGACACGCCGACCAAGCCGGTCGGCGGCAGATTCCTGACGGCTCGCTTTTCCGACGGTTGACGGCCGAAATTTCCGGCGCGGCCGTCACCAAGCCGGTCCGCGTGGCATGAGCGCCCTGAGCCGGTGCGGCATGCGCGAGATTCCTGTCCGTCGGGATGAACGCGGCGCGCTTTGCTTCGTGGAATCCGAGCGGCACGTCCCATTTCAAATCCAGCGCATCTTCTGGCTGTTTGACCTCGCGCCCGGCGTCGCGCGCGGCGGACATGCGCATCGCGCTCATCATCAGTTCCTGGTCGCAATTGGTGGGGGCTTCAGGGTCGTTGCGCGCGCCGGCGGCGAAACCGCCGCCTATTTTCTGACGCCGGGCGCCGGCGGTCTCTACGTGCCGCCGGGCATCTGGCTCGATCTCGACCAGTTCGACAGCCGCGCCGTATGCTGCGTCTTCACGTCGCACAATTACGATGAAGCAGACTATATCAGGGATTGGGATGAGTTTGCCGCCAATAGCGAGACAAGGGCGTGAGGCGAAGCGCGCTCGAGTTGGGGGCTCCTGGTCCTGACGTGCGCGAGCGGATGCGGCCAACAGGCCGCAACGGACGCATCGCATATGCTTCGGCGTTCAGGAAACCAGACGGTCGAGCCCGGGTGGCAGGGCCGAATTGTCGAACATCGGACGAAACAGCCGGTCGGGATCCATCAACGCGCCCAGGCCGCCGCGTTCCAATCCGATCCATGCCATGCCTGCGACCGCGAGCATCGCCAATGCGAGCAAGAGCATCCGCCTGCGGCGGCGACGGTGGCGGGCCGAGCGACGGCCTCCCGAGATCACCGATGTTGCGAAGAATGGCGCGCGCACGGTTGGCATCGAAGCGCGTGGCCGTAGAGGCGCGGATGCTTCGAGGCTCAAGTCGTACCTGACGCGACTTTCGGGGGAGCCCAGCGTTTCCCAAGCCTTCAGGACGCGGTCGAAATAGACCTGATGTTCAATGCTGCTCCGGTGGTCCGGATGAAGCCAGCGCAAGAGCAGGCCCATGTTTGTTCTGAGAACGTCGCGGCTTGCGTCGGACGGCGCGCCGAGGGTGCGATAGGCGGATGCCTGCGGACTGAACATGGCCTGCTTTACGAAATATTCCGCGGCTTCGCGGATGATTTCGATCGGACGCCCGGTCCGCTGCACAGCCTGCGCTTCGGCCGCCGCATCGCGCGCCAGAAGGCGCAGCAGAAAATCGATGTCGCAGGGCAGGGGCGCGGTTTGCAACGCGCGGCCTCCCGCCGGTAGCAGGAACAAATGTATTGCCTGTTCGAGCGCCGCTTTCTTGGGCATGTGTCTGGCTGCCCCAAGGCTCTCCGTTCTAATGTGGCCGCTGCACGGCTCGCTTACCGAAAGAGTTGCCGCATCCAGCGTGAGATGCCGCCGTCTCCCATCCGATCATGCTGGTCCGAACGCGCGGCGCGATATTTCCTTTGGCCGGAGCGAGCCGGCATTTCGTCGCGGCCTTCAAGCTGCGCAACCGGCGGCGCAGGAAGGGAGCCCGGCAAATCGTTGTTCAGGATGCCGTACGGGCGCGTCACAACCAGATGGTACGCCTCGTCGTCGCCGACCAGGCGGCGGGCGGCGTCCCAGCCTTCGGCCAGAACCGGCGACCTGTGCCCGACGTTGTGCGTGTCGCTGGCGAGAATGTGCACGAGACCGTCGCAGAGCATCTTCTCGGCCCAGTATTTCGCGCGACTTCCGAACGAGCCCGTCAGAGACCCCGCGGTGATCTGCATCCACACGCCCGAATCGAAAAGCCTGCGCATGAGATCGTAGTGTTGCTGGATCCAGGAAAGCCGTTCCGGATGCGTGAAGACGGGCACGTAGCCGGCTGTCAGGAGTTGAAAGAAGCACTCGTCCGCGTGCACCGGCGCAACGTGATGCGGCAGTTCGAGCAGGATGTAGCGCGTGTCGTGCAGGGTCAGGACGCGGCCCGAGCGGATCGCCCCCACGAGGTCGGGCGCGATGTGCACATCGGCGCCGGTCACGAGGTGCAGGGGGATTTCCAGTTCGTTGAGCGTCTTCTGCAGATTGGCGACGCTTTGCCTGATTTGCGGCCCGCTGTTGTTCCATACGCCGGGCATGATGTGGGGCGTGCAGGCCAGCACCGTTACTCCGTTGGCGACCGAGGCCCTGGCCATTGCGACGGACATTTCCAGATTCGGCGCGCCGTCGTCGATGCCGGGAAGAATATGCGAATGGAGATCAATCATGAATATTGCCGTTGCTTTGATGCGGCCGGACACTGCGTGCTTCGTGATACGGAAGCACGCAGCCCTAACACGCTTGACGACCGGTTTGAAGATCGATGCGCGCTGACGTGCTCGTCAATCGTCTTGGGTGGCCTCTGCTTTCTGACCCACGCCCGCCCATTTTTGCCTCAATAGCGATCCGACGCGAGTTTCCAGCGGTCGATCTCGTCGCGCGTGAGGATGTGCATCGTGCCGGAATCATACTTCTCCGCGACGCGGACGAGGTCGCCGCTCACCCCCATCTTCTGCGCATAATGCGCGACGAGATCGAGCAGACTTCCATCGTCGTGCGATCGTTCGCTGCCGAGGCCGAACAAGCCTCCTGGACTGTCTGAATACATGCGGTGGATCCCGACGGAGGCGCCGTTCGGCGCCACGCGCCGCACCCCGCCCATGAACGCGTAGACGCACGCCGACAGGCACCGCCCCGCCCCCATGCGCACGGCGCCCTGCGCGTCGAAGGCCTGGCTCGCAATTGCGACGTCAGCCTTCACCCGTCGAAAAGCCTGGCCGAGCCGCATTGCGCCAACAACATTGCCGCCGGACGAATTCAGGAACACCAGCACGCCGTCGCCGCGATCGACCGCAGCGACAAACGCTTCGAATCTCGCGGCTGAATCCAGTTCGATCGACCCGTCGGCCGCAACCGCCACAGGGCACGTGCGCCTGCACCAGTCGCGCGCGTCGATCGGCACGAAGGCGAATTCCATCGCTCGCGCCGCCGGCGCAAGGCCAACCGCACAGAGCAGGGCAAGCAATGCAACCGCCCGGTGCACAGAGGAGCGCAATTTCATTGGTTCCGAGCCAAGCATGTCACGGGCACTCGCGCCCCGCGAGATCGGCCATCGTCACGGCGCTTGCGGCTTTGCCAAGTCGTGGCAGGCCGAAACCGTCCTCGATGGTCGCAAGAAGCGAGTAATGGTCGAGCTCCGCCGCTGATCGCCGAGGCCCGCCGCACTTGGAGACGACGATTGTCGCGATATGATGGCCGCCGCTCGCGTCGCTGCAACAGCCCATATGTCGCGGCGCGCCAGCTAGCCCTTGCGGCGGAAGCCCTTCGTCGAAAGTGACGAAGATGGCGGAACGGTCGGACCAGTGTTTCGCCCCCCGAATCATGGTCACGATTCGTCTGAGCGCGGCGTCGGACCGTCCGGCAAGATCGGTCTGATCCGGGCAGGCGGCAAGTCCGTGTCCGTCCTCGCACTGGTCGGGGACGATCAAGGCGAAGTTCGGCGGCGCTGTCGCCAGATCCGGGGCGAGGGCGTCGAGCGGCTTTATGCGCGCGCGCCGCGCCGAATTTCCGACGATCTGGCGGAAATAGGCGAAGGGATTGTGCTTTTGCGCGTATAGCGCCCCGGCGGGGCCGTGGGGCGCTTCCACGACGAGAGAACCCGGCTCCGGCAGGCCGCCGCCGTAGAAGGCCCAGGTCAGGCCCCGGGCTTCCAGTTGATCCGCGAGCGTCTCGTGAACCGGCGCGTGACACGGTGCGTCCTTCGCCAGCCCGCTCGCCAGGCAGCTCGGCGCATTGTCGCGAATGTCGAAATCATCGCCTGCGATCATGGCGAGATAGTTCGGCAGGCTCGGGTGTGCGACCCCGAAATACCAGGTCGCCAGACCCTGCGTACGGGCGAGTTCGCGGATGAAGGGCGTGGGGCCGAATAGCGCGTCGTCGAAGCTGCGGTTTTCGAGAACGACCACGAAAACGTGGTCGAAAGCCGGCCGCGAATCGTTTTTGGCGCCCGCGGTGGCGACGATCAGCAATCCGCAGAGCGCGACGCCGAAGCGCGTCAACCGGCCCGACGTCGACATGTCGTCAGGTCGGCGCAAGATCGCGTGGGCTCAGAGCGGCGAGCGAGAGCGAAACCACGAGTATGCCGCAGACCGCTCCGCCCGCGCTGAACGCCCAGTCGGAAAAGGACGGCCCCCGTCCGGGAGAGAAGTTCTGCAGGATTTCGAAGGCGCCCGCGCATGCGCTCAGAAAGGCCAGCGATCGGGCGCGGCCCCTCAGGGAAGGCCATGCGAGCGCCATCGGGATCGACGTGAGAAAATACGCGACATAATGCTCGGCATGGCCCGGATAACCTGTATGCGGCCGCCATTCGCCCGGCACGAGCGACAGGATGGCGAGCAGCAGCGTCCCCGCCCACGACCCGGCGACGCTCGCTCGGTGAAAAAAGCCGGCTGATTTCATTGGGGTCATTTCTGGGGCGTCCAAAGGAGGCAACTGAATGTACTTTGGTTTGCGCTTTAGCAATTTCGCTTTAGCAACTTTTTTGCGCCCAAAATTAGGCGCGCCGCGGTGGATCGCGTGCGAAAATGATGAAGTTTCGACTGGAAGTCCGGTGTTGTCGCGGCCTCGCGCCAAATTGCGCACCCGATCGTCTGGAGAGATCGCGACGGGCGTCCCGGCGGGATAGACGATGAAAGGGGCTGAAACGGCGGAAATCGCGCCGTGCGCCCCACGTCTGGCGGTCTGAGCGCCTCGCGCGGCGGCGTCCAGTCCGCGAGTGGCTTGTTTCCTGACGAGTTCGGCGCGGTCGATATCGCCGTTGCGCAACACGCCCGGAAGGTCGTAGCGCCGGAAAGGTCCCGTCGCCCTGCCGCCCGAAGCGAGGAAAAAAGACTGCGATCCGCCGTCCGCCCACGTTCACGAGCGCCCGTTCACTCCGTATTTGGAACGACGGGCGGCTAGCCTCGCGGCGCAGCATAGTCGGGTCGGACGCTCGCCCGCCGGGCTGCGTTGGGAAATTAGTAAGAATTCCGCCACAATCTATTGCAGGCTGCGCTCGTCCAATCTGCCTCAGTGTGAGGAGGGCCGTCTGAATTCGTGTGCCGCGCAAATAATCGGGCGTCTGTTGCCTTTGAGACACAATTGAAGGGTTGCATGGCCGCCACGGATGGGCTAACAATTCTCAGGCAATTCCAAGTCGAGGTTCACATGCGCACAATTCATTTTACTGCGGCGGTCGCCATGCTCGTTGCGAGCGTGTCGAATAGCTGGGCTGGCGCGGTTCTCCAGTCCGGTGCGAGCGTGCAGTCGCTGCATGGCGCTAAGGCGGCCGTGATCGCGGCCGGCGCCGATATTGCGCCCGGAACCCGGATCATCAATCGCGACGCCAAGGGCGAAGCAAGCTTGGCCTTCGATGATGGTTGCTCCATCACTCTGGCGCCCGGTCAGGTGTTCACGGTCGGTCAGGCGTCGCCCTGCTCGTTCCGGGCTCAGGAAGCTGGCATGGGGCTTTCGGCGCCGCTCCTCATTGGCGGCCTCGTGATCACGGGCGCTGTCATCGGCGGTATCGTCCTTGCGACGCAGAAGCACGACTCCCGGCCGTGGGTGCCGCTGAGCTTCTGATGAAATAGGCTCTCGGTTCTTGAGCTGTCTCACCGCATGGCGGGACAGCGACTATGTGGATCAAGCCCTCGGCGAAAGCCGGGGGTTTTTGTTTGGATGGTCCATTTTGTGTGGCGTGGCGCGTGGTATTTCCGCCACGTGTGCGGTCCGGCTTGCGCCGGCGCTCCGCGTCGGTCGCCCCGGTTGGCGTTGCAACAAGAAGACGCGGCCTTGTTTTCAGACGCGCTTGCCGGTTCCGCTGCGTCGCTCGGGTGTGGCCGAGCAGCGCGCCCTACTGCGGGCCGCAGTGAGACCTGCCCACGCATTCAGTGAAGAAATCCAGCGTCGTGGCGAACCGCCACAAGTTTCGGCTGTCATATGCGAGCAGGCCGGGACTGACGCGCGGAAGCGCGCCGTTTACCAAATATCCGCAGACATTCGTGCAATTCGAATATGGCGCGACGTCTGGAATATTGTAGCGGGCGCGAAATTCACGCCATTCCTCCGGAGTGAATTGATCGAAATTGTAGCTGTAGTTGACCCAGAGCGTTCCGTCGGGGCGCAACGACATGCGGTGGTAAAAGACGCCGTACAATTCATGGTCGGGAATAATCAGCCGCTGAAACCAGGCCGCGGGATTCGCCGGCAGGTGCGCTATGGGAGGCTGGTCGAAACGCGTCCACCCGGCGGATGTGCGTTGCAGGTAGACGAGGTTGTAACGAGCGTACTGGTCAGGCATACGGGCGACGACATGCACGACGTCGTCGCCGTCCACCTCGAGCGCCGGGTAGGAGAAGGCGTGGCAGTTCGTTGCCGCGCAGGTCTGGTCATCGGTCGTCGTATCTCCGACAGCTTCATCGATCGCCCACCGGGAAAGTGAATCTGGATGAGGCGACTCTGACCTGAGATAGCGCATCGTGTCATTGTGGGCGCCGAGCATAAGGTGCACGTAGCCTTTCCGGTCGAGAACCATGACCGGCTGATTGTGGTCGTCGAGTTCGCCATTGTGCACGAACGGACTGCGGGAATCGCCTGGATTGCGACGAACATAGCCAGCTCCCGTTCGCCCCAGATAGGTGGGCGGATCGAGCTGCCCAGTATCCGTATGATACACGGTCGCATAAAACGGGGTTCCTCGCTTGACGACGGAATCCAGAGTCGTGGGCGAGGCGGACTGCGGGAAGCGCGAGCCAGCGTAGGCAATATAGATCTTCGCGCCATCGCGGACCATCATGTTCCCGCCGCCCGAATGCAGCGACACTGCGAGCGACCTTCCCGCCACCGTGCGCAACGGTCCAATCGCCAGCGAAGCGCCGATTCGCTTGACATCGATAAGCTGGACCGGCGCCTCGCATTTGGAAGCGTCCGAGCAGTCAGCGTGATACAGGGGCGCCACGGTTATGACCGGCGGATGAGCGAGCAGCCTTCCGGCCGTCGGCGTTTCGAGAACCGCATTCGTGCCGACGGGATTGGTCAACGGCAGTGCAAACGCCTCCCACATGTAGCCGCCGTCCGGCGAATACATGAGAAATGCTTTGCCGATGCGCGAATCCCGCCCTTCGTGCAGGATGGTGTAAACGCCGCAACGATCGTCCAGGACCAGCTGGTTCGTACTGAAGTAGTTCAGGTCGTCGAAGCTCGTGTCCAAATCGGCGGCCGAAAGCGCCGCAGGGATGAGGCGCTTCCGGTGAAGCGCCTGATCGAAACCGTCGAGAAGCGATTTGGCGCGCCAAACGCCGTCTTGACCGAGGTAGGAAATTCGAAACTTGCCGTCTCTCAGGATAGGCAATCCGTGCTTGGAGAAGACGGGCGTATTCGGTGTGAATTTAGGCGCGTAGGCGTAGGCCGCCCGCTCGTCGCGGAACGACGGGCCGTGCGCGAAGGGCAGGGAGAGCTCTGTGCCTGGGCGCGCAAGCTCGCTCAGCACTAGCCGCGCCGTCGGCGCCGCCGGCCATTGCAGACCGCCGGATACGTCAGACAGCCAGCATTTTCCGCGCGCACCGCTGGTTGTGCCGGCCGGCGCGCCCGTCGCCGCGGCGTATTGCGCCTGCGCGCCGGCGCTCAGAGCGAAAAGGGCTCCGAGAACGAACAGGAACCTCGCCGTAAGGGCGCGGGACGTATCGGGCGAAACCCGACGCCAGAATCTCGAATCGTTCGTTCCGGCATCCTGGCGCATCGTTGAAAGCCTCGGCCATGCCGCAAGACATTGCAAGGCGCGCGCATGCATGCGGGCGGCTCGTCGCGACCTACGTCTCTGCCTGCGACGTGGAGACGACACGCGGATCGAGCATCGATGCGCTCGAATTACACCAGGCGACCAGCGCTGCGGTCGACCCGAGCTGCAGACCGCCGCAGCGAGAACCACTGGCCCGCGAAGGGACCGGTCCCCAGACGAATCCCTGCTTGCCGCCCTGCCACTACTGGCGAATACGAGCGTCCGGGCGCGCGGATGGGCGGCGGCGCGCTGACCCGGAAGGCGCGGAGGCCGGCCGGGGTTGGGCGGGTTCCCTCGCGATCAGCCAGGCCGCCAGCACGCCGAGCGTCGGAGGGAGCCAGCAGGACAGAGCCAGGAGCGCTATGCCGAGGCCGGCCTGATTCGATGGCGCCTCGGGATGGACCGGCGACGTCAGTCGAGCGAAAAGAAAGCCGGGAAGTGGCGAAAGCAGGAGCGCTGGGATTAGCAGCACAAGTCTGCGGACGCACAAGTAGGATATGACGGCTGCCAGGCCGAGCAGGTTGGCCACGATAAACCAGCGCAGTTCCGGACTAATGCTGCTCATCCGCTTCCAGACGTTGCGCCGAACCTGCATTGGCGCGCCGGCCATTCATACGAAAGCGGCCTTCGCGACGCAAGGCGAGCACGTCAGCCGACGAACGCTTGCTGGCGCCAGTGCTGTCACAGGCGGCGATCGCCCAAAGTGGTCGCGCCTGCGCGCCCTCAGGCGCTGCGCCGGACTTCTAGGCGGTCGACGCAGCGTTCCGCACGCGCTTATCTGCCACCATCCTTCCAAGACACATATCCGAACGTCCGGCACGGGCGCCGCCGACCGGAGCGATCCTGTGCTCCACGGCGCGCCGCCGCCGTGCCGAACTAGCCGCGCCGCCGCTCCAGCGCAGCCCTTATCAGCGGCGCCCGGTCGTTTCCGAAATACATGTCGGTTCTGTCGACGAAGATCGTCGGCGACCCGAATCCGCCGCGGGCGATCAACTCGTCCGTATTGGCGCGCAGCGCATCCTTGATGTCGGCGCGCGCGATTGCCTCGAAGAACGCCGTGGGATCGACGCCCGCGCTCCCGCAGATTCGTGTCAGCACGTCGTCCTTCGAAATGTCCTCGTCGCGGCCCCAATAGGCTTCGAATGTCTTCGTCGCGAAATCGGCCATTTTCCCTTGGGGCAGAAGCCAGATGCAGCCGCGCATCGCCTTCACGCTGTTCACGGGAAAGACGCTTGGCGGCATCTTGATCGCGAGGCCCGACAGGCGCGCCCAGTCGCCGAGGTCCTTCAGCATATAGGCGGCCTTGGCCGGCACCGGACTTTCGCGCGAGGCGTAGACGCTTCTGTTGACCGCATTGAAGACGCCGCCGACCAGTATCGGCTTCCACACGATCTCCTCGCCGAATTCCGCCGCGAGCGGGGGAATGTTATGGAAGGCGAGGTAGGTCCAGGGGCTCGAACAGTCGAAGAAGAATTCGATCACGGCGTCCTCCCGCTCTTGCGCCTTTATCGCGCGCAGGCGCGGGGCCTGTCGAGACGCGCTATGCGAGGTGGGATTTGAGCGAGATCGTCTTTGTCGACGGCGCCTATGTCGAGCGCAAGGACGCGCGCGTCTCGATCTTTGATCGCGGATTTCTGTTCGCCGACGGGATCTACGAAGTCTGCGCCGTGCTCGACGGCAAGCTCGTTGACAACAGCGCGCATCTCGCGCGTCTCGACCGCTCGCTGGCGGCGATCGAACTGGCGTGTCCCATGTCGCATGCGGAAATCGTCGCCATGCAGCGCGAACTCGTCGCGCGCAATGCGTTGCGCGAGGGCCTGATCTACATGCAGGTGACGCGCGGCGTCGCCGACCGCGATTTCGCCTTTCCGGAAGGGGCCACGCCGACCTTCGTCGCTTTCGCGCAGCACAAGCGCATCATCGGCGCGCCGGCCGCCGAGACGGGCGTCGCCGCGATTTCGGTTCCGGACCTGCGCTGGGCGCGGCGCGACATCAAGTCGATTGCGCTGCTCGCGCAGGTTCTCGCCAAGCAGCAGGCGCGCAAGGCGCGCGCGGCCGAGGCTTTCATGGTCGAGGACGGTTTTGTCACCGAAGGCGCCTCGTCCACGGCCTTCATCGTCACGAAGGCGGACGAGATTGTCACGCGCCCGCTGTCGAATGCGCTCCTGCCGGGCTGCACCCGACAGGCGATCCTGGCGCTGGCGCGCGAGCGCGGCATGAAACTCGTCGAACGCGCCTTCACGATCGAGGAGGCGTGCGAGGCGGCCGAGTGCTTTTTCACCAGCGCGACGGCCTTCGTCATGCCGGTCGTCTCCCTCGACGGTCGGACAATAGGGCAGGGCAGGCCGGGGCCGGCGACGCGACGCCTGCGCGAACTCTATATCGCCGCCGCGCGCGAAGAGGCCGAATAGGCCGGGCGTGACGGGCGCGGTTCCGGGTGCTATGGGCGGGGCAAATCGGAAAAAGGCCCATGCATCCCTTCCACCTCGCCGTCGTTCCCGTCACCCCCTACGAGCAGAATTGCTCGATCGTCATTTGCACGAAGACCAACAAGGCGGCGGTCGTCGATCCCGGCGGCGACTTGCCGCGCATCGAGGCTGCGCTCGCCAAGACCGGCGCGACTCTCGAAAAGATTCTCATCACGCACGGCCATATCGATCACATCGGCGCGACGACCGAGCTCGCCCGCAAGACAGGCGTGAAGATCGAAGGCCCGCATGTCGGCGACAAGGCCCTGCTTGAGCAATTGCCGCAGATCGCCAAGGGCTACGGCTTTCCGCCGGCCGAGGCCGTGCATCCCGACCGCTGGCTCGTCGACGGCGATGTGGTGACGGTCGGCGAAGTCACGTTCGATGTGCTGCATTGTCCCGGCCATTCGCCGGGCAGCGTCGTCTTCGCCTGGCGGCGCGACGAGGCGAACAAGGACAAGCAGGGTTTCGCCATCGTCGGCGACGTTCTGTTCCGCGGTTCCGTCGGCCGCACCGATCTGCCTGGCGGCGATCATGCGACGCTGATCCGCATGATCGAGGAAAAGCTCTATCCGCTCGGCGACGACACGGCCTTTCTGTCAGGCCACGGCCCGATGGGCGTCATCGGCCAGGAACGGCAGACCAATCCCTTTCTGTAAAATTCTAAACGCATCTTAACGATTCCCTAACGGGCGGAGTGCTACGGTCGCAGATCGGCCGGCGGCAATTTCTTTGCAGTCGGCCGAAGACTTGCGTCGGTCGCGCAAGGCGCGGGCAAGGATGAAACGATGTGTTGCGTACCTTCCGCCGGCGCGCGAGCCGTCAGCCGATCTTCCGCCGTCATTCGGGCGAAACATGTTTGGGCGAAGTCGGGCCGCGCGCCGATGCGCGATCTGACGACCGCTATTGGAGTTTGACGTGATCGATTCATCGTTCTGGCGTGAGCGCCGCGTTTTCGTCACAGGCCATACGGGCTTCAAGGGCGCGTGGCTGTCGCTCATGCTCGAACGCCTCTGCGCGCGTGTGACCGGCTATGGTCTCGCGCCCGCGACCGAGCCTTCTCTGTACGACCTCGCGCGCGCCGGTGAAAATCTCTGCGACGTGCGCGGCGATGTCTGCGACGCCGCCATGCTCGACGGGGCGCTTCGCGCCGCCGACCCGGATATTGTGATTCATCTGGCCAGCCGCCCGCCGCGCGATGGCGCGACGCCGTCGGCGCTGGCCGTGGAAATGCTGAAAAAGACAGGCGGCGCCGACGTTCTCGAAGCCGCGCTGCATGCGCCGTCCGTTCAGTCCGCGATCTTCGTCTCGTCGGAGGCGGCTTATGTTTCGCTCGACTGGAGCGAACTGGCGGCGGAGGCCGATGCGCATGTCGTGTCGCTGCATTGCCCCGACCCGATCGGCGGCGGTGATTTCGCGGCAGATCGCGGCGCGACGCCGGTTCATTTCGACAAACGCGAACCCATTCACGTTCTCGATGCGCTCTACGGCGTCCTGCTGCTCGCTCAGCACGCCGCGCAGCTAGGGGAGGGCATGGCGCGCGCCTGGTCCTTCAGCCGCGAAACGCATGCCTCGCGGCTGGAAGCGCTTGGCTTTGCGCCGCTGCTCGATGCGGCCGAGGCGCAGCAATGGACGCAGGACTGGCGCGACGCGCTCGAATCCGGCCGCAACATGCGCGCTTTCACGCTCGACCAGATCGACGCCTATCTCGGCCAGCGCGTGCGTCTGACGTCGCCCTTCGCGGCATTGCGCGACGAAGAGCCGCCGCTGCGTCGCGCGGTCGGCGCCTGATCTGCGCGCGGCTCAGCCCGCCGCCTTGAATTCCGAAATGCCGCCATGCGCCGCCGACCATTCGGCGGGCTGCCGCAGGAATTTCTCGACTTCGGCGAGCTTGCCCGCCTCGAGATAATTGGACGCGCGCGCGACTTCGAGCACATCCCACCAGGTGCACAGCGCGTGCAGCTTGATGCCGAGCTTGGCGAGGTCTTCGCGCGCGCTCGGGAATATGTCGTAGAAGAAGAAGACGAAGGCATGGTCGCAGCGCTGCCCCGCCTCGCGCAGCGCGTTGCAGAAATTCACCTTCGAACGGCCGTCGGTCGCCAGATCCTCGACCAGCAGCGCGCGGCCGTCGTCGTGCAGGTCGCCCTCGATCTGCGCATTGCGGCCGAAGCCCTTCGGCTTCTTGCGGATGTATTGCATCGGCAGCGCGAGCCGGTCGGCGATCCAGGCGGCGTAGGGAATGCCGGCCGTTTCGCCGCCGGCGATCACGTCGAGCGCCTCGTAACCGATGTCGCGTTCGATGGTCGTCACGGCGAAATCGAGCATGCGCTTGCGCAGGCGCGGATAGGAAATGATCTTGCGCATGTCGGTGTAGACCGGGCTCGCCCAGCCGGACGTGAAAATGAAGGGCTTGTCCGGGTTGAACAGGACCGCCTTCACTTCCAACAGCATTTTCGCAGTCTCCTGCGCGATCAGCTGCTTTTCGAGGGCGGTGGGGGAGAGCGCTGGAAAGTCATTCATCGGGGCGGCGTCCGATCAGATTGCGTCGTCGCCTGTCTAGAACATGCCCGATGGGGGCGAAACCGGAATTTGTCGCCCTGTGGATGGTTTGTCAGGCGAACTGGCGGGCCTCTTCGACCGCTTCGAATTCTTCGGCGGCGACTCCCCACATGAAGGTATTGCTCGGGAATTTAACGTCGAGCCGCTCGGGCGCCCCGACGCGAGCCCGCACTCTGTAGGAACAAATCACGGTGCCGACGGCGTCCGCCGCCATTTCGTCGCGCTTCACGATAGGAGACGCCGCCCTGAGGCGAACTCGCTGACCCGTTTTCACCGCAGCCCCCTTTACGAAAGGACTCAATCGCATGTTGCGATGCAGCAGGAGTGTCGCGCCAAGCGAGCGAGTCCGCAAGGGAAAAAGTGGCGAAAATGCGCACGACCTTCGGGCGATCTGCCTGTTATATTAGCAATTTCGGCGACCGCCATCTATGTGGGCGCCATTTGCGCCGCAAAGATGGTGCGATGCGGTATTCTGATGCCTGACGCACCGGCGGGGCCGCATTGCGCCACACGACCCCGCCGGGCGCTCAGTTCGCCAACGTCAGCTCTTGTTGTGGGGAGAGCTGTCGACCGGCGGCCTGAACTTGACTTCGCTGAGTTTGATCTCGGCCTCGATGCGCACGAGGTTGAGCAGGCGCGCGACGATCTCGAGGCCTGCTTGCTGGGCGAGTTCGGTCAGTGTGGCCGCCGTAACCGCGATCTGACGCGCGGCCTCCGCCGGATCCGGCGCCTGCGGCGGCGCTAAGGGATTGTCCGGTCCGGTCATCAATTGGCTCCAAATTGAGCCGGGCGGCGCCCGGCGGCTCAAAACGCCGGAACCATGCCGCCTTCCGTCGCGTGGCGCAGGTACGTACCGCGTGTTAACAGGGGCGGCGTGCGAAATGCGCCGTGGCGCAAGGGGGAACGGGGGGCGGATGGGGCGAGCGGCGACATGACGGGAACCGCCGCTACGGATCGGGACGCCGGGTCGCGCGCGCGTGTGCTGGCGGCGCTCGAACGTACCGTCGCGATCGGCCTCGCCGATTCCAGCGACCGCCAGCGCCAGCTCCTGCGGTTTCTCGTGACGGAAGAAATCGATGGTCGCGGCGATCGGCTGAAGGCTTACGCGATAGCAACGCAGGTCTTCGACCGCCCGGCCGATTTCGACGCCCAGCAGGACGCAATCGTGCGCGTCGAGGTCGGCCGATTGCGCAAGTCGCTCGAACTCTATTTTGCGACCTCGGGCGCCGCCGATGACGTCCGCTTCTTCATCGACAAAGGCGGCTATCGGCCGCGTTTCGAATTCTTCGATCAGCCGGCAGCCGAACCCGCCCCGCCGCCGGCCGTAACGGGCGCCGGTTCGAAGGTCCGCTGGCTGGCGCTCGCCGCGCTGGCCGTCGCCTGTATTGGCCTGGGCATCT
This sequence comes from Methylobacteriaceae bacterium, assembly GCA_020638135.1. Lineage (GTDB taxonomy): Bacteria > Pseudomonadota > Alphaproteobacteria > Rhizobiales > Beijerinckiaceae > JAJXWB01. The sequence goes on from JACKJE010000001.1 coordinate 91,265, forward strand.
GGGGTTGGCGCCAGTTCAGTCCATCCGCGCGCTCCGGCCCGCGTATCGCGGTCGCGCCTTTCTCCTTGTCGGCGGATCGCGACGGCCAGGGCTATGTCGGCGTCGGCCTGCGCGCGGAAGTGGTCTCTGTCCTGTCGGAATTCGAATGGCTGACCGTCTTCCCGTTGGCCCGGCAGGCCGATTTCGCGGCCCTCGGCAGGAAGAAGAAGGCAAAGATCGACTATTTCCTGAAGGCGAACGTGCAACTCGCCGGCGATGCGCTCATCCTCACGCCGCTGCTGCTCGATGCGGAAACCGGCGCGCTGCGCTGGAGCAAACGTTACGAGACGAGCCTCAAGGCGAGCGAAATGCTGGCGATGGAGCGCGACATCGCCGCGCGCGTCGCCGCCGACGTCGGTCAGCCCTTCGGCGTCGTCGCCAATATAGAGTTGACGCGGATCGACGCCGACGCCTTCAACGGCGACGAGGCCTATCGTTGCCACTTGCGCGCCATTCAGTTCTGGTCGACCTACCGTCGCGAGGATTTCGCGCCGGCGCGGCAATGCGCCGATCGACTGGCGGCTGGCGGAGACGCCAATGTGCAGGCGATGCGCGCGATCCTGCTGCTCGACGCCGCGCGCCTCGACTACGATTCGCGTCCACGCGCGGAAATCCTGACAGAGGCCGCGGCGATTGCGAACGAGGCTTACCGGCGGAGCGACAAGGCCGCGCTGCCGCGCGTCGCCCGCTACTCCACTGCGCTGTGCCAGGGCGAGATCGAAATCTTCAAGCGCGTCGGCCTTACCGCGGTGCGCGACTATCCCAGCAACCCCGCCACTCTGCTCGATGTCGGCGCCAAGATGGCGCTCGGCGCCGGCGACTGGGCGCACGGCGTCGAACTCGTCGCGCGCGCCCGCGCCCTGTCCGGCTACAGTCCGAACTGGTTCGAATTCGCCGATGTCGTCGACGCCATCCGACGGAATGCGGACGCCGATGTCGAGGGTCTGCACGCCGCCGCGCTCGATAGCGCCCATCCCTTGCTGCTGGTGGTCGACGCCGCGCTTCAGTCGCGTCTGCACAATGAGGACGCACGCCGCGCGGCCATGGCGGCGCTCGCCGCCGCTGGCTACGAGGGACAGCAGGCCGTCACTGCGCTGATCGAACGCCAGTGCTGGTCGAGGGCCGCCAAGAATGCGCTCGCAGGACGCCTGACTGCGGAGGCCGCGAAATAAACCGAACTGGTCTGTCGCCGCATTTGCCGGCGCCGCGCACGCCGCCTAATCTCTCAAGCGTCAGCTTCGCCAGCATGCACCGGTAGGCGCGGCGCGCGACATTCCGGAGGGCAGATTGGACGGCGTGTGGGTTTATGTGCGCCTGTTCCGTCGCTCCCTGGGGCTGATGCTCGATTCGCCGCTGCGGCCCTGGCTCTGGATCGCCGGACCTTATGTCATTGCTTCGCGGATCGCGCCGGTCGTCGTCGCCTGGATCGGCGGGCAGGCGCTGAACGAATTTCAGAACGCCATAGTCGCGCATGCCTTCACCGATCGGCTGATTGCCTTCGGCGCGGTCATCGTGGCCTTTACCGCAGCGGCTTCCATCGCCGGCGCCCTGACCAATATCGTCAAGGATCGGATCGATCTCGACGTCGAAATGTACTTCGAGATCATCGAGGCGCGCACGATGGCCGCGCTCGATACGGCCAGCCGCGAAAGCCCGGCCTTTCAGGACCTGCACGAAAACGCCAAGCGAGGCGGCGTCGGCCTCGTGACGGACATGCTGCTCCAGCCCCTGCAGATTGCCGGCGACATCGCCGGTCTGGCGACCGCTGCGGCCCTGCTCGCACAGCAATCTATCCTCTACGTGTTGCTGATCATCGCCGTGTCCGTGCCGTTCTTCTGGACCGAATATCGCGCAGGGCGGCGCGAATATGATGCGCGCTGGCGCTGGACGCCGCATCGCCGCGCCTATTTCAAGCTGCTCGACGCGATCGCTCACACGGCGTCGGCGCTGGAATTGCGCGTACTCGGATCGATCGACCGCGTCGTCGACGACACCGTGCGCGCGAGCAAGGACATCAAGGCTCAGCAGGTCGGGGTGCGCAAGCGCGGCGTGATCGAGAATCTCGTCGCCTCCCTGATCGTCGCCGCTTCGGTTGGCGCGCTGGCTCTCGAAGTCGTGCGCGATTGCATCAGCGGCGCGATCCAGCTCGGCACCGGCGTCTTCCTGATGACGTCGCTGCGTCAGGTCAGCGGCATGTTCGCGTCGCTCTACCGGGAAATCGCCCAGATCGCGCAGAAGAAGCGCGGCGTCGAAGATTATTTCCGCTTTCTCGACTGGAAGCCGGCAATAACATGGCCGCGCGACGGCTGGCGGACCGAGCCCGAGGCGCCGTTCGAAATCGTCTTTGACGACGTGTCCTTCCGATATCCCGGCCAGGAGACGTTCGCCTTGCAGAACGTGTCCTGCGCATTCCGCGTCGGCGAGCGCATCGGCGTCGTCGGCAAGAACGGGTCTGGCAAATCGACGTTCATCAAGCTGCTGCTGCGCGTCTACGATCCGACGTCGGGGCGCATTTCGATCAACGGCCGCGATCTGCGCGAGGCGGACCTGCCCGACCTCTATCGGGTCGTGAGCGTGCTGTCGCAGGAGGTCAGCCTCTACGAATTCACGACCATCGGCGGCAATGTCGAACTGGGCGCGCCGCAACCGCTCGGTCCGCACGCGCTGCAACGCGCGATCGAACAGAGCGAGGCCGTCGATTTCATTCCCGACCTGCCGAAGGGGCTGGACACGACCTTCGGCAGCGAATTCGGCGGCGTGCGCCTGTCGGGCGGGCAGGCGCAACGCATCGGCATCGCGCGCGCGCTCTACAAGCGGCCGCGCGTGCTCGTCCTCGACGAGCCGACCTCCGCGATCGACGCCATCAGCGAACAGATCATCTTTGACCGCATCATGGGCGACGACGCCGACGAACGCCTGACGATTTGCATCTCGCACCGTTTCACCACGCTCGCGCGCGCGGATCGCATCCTCGTCTTCGAGGAGGGCAAGATCATCGAACAGGGCGCGCACGATGCCCTCAGGAGCGCCGGCGGCGCCTATCAGGCGCTCTATGAGGCGCAGACGCGGTTTCTCGTCTGATCCATCCGGCCAGCGGTCCGGGCCGCCGAGCCGCAAGAACGGCCATTCGAACGTCCGCATTGACGCGCGCGCCTCGAGCGCTTATCTACCGGCCTGCTGCATCGCAGCACGGCGCTCCGGTCGCGTAGGCCGCCTTTGAGGCGGCGCACCGTCGAGCGCATCGGATGATTTCTTCAGCGGTCCATTTACGCGGGGCCGTCGTCTCACGGTCCTCGCTGCGTTCATCCGCGCTGGGCGGGGCCGAAATCGAAAGTACACATGACCGACTTTGCAGGCCTCGGCGTCGCCGAGACCATCCTTCGCGCACTTCGCGATGAGGGCTATACGAATCCGACTCCCATCCAGACGCGCGCCATTCCTCCTCTGCTTCAGGGCGGCGATCTCCTCGGCATCGCGCAGACTGGCACCGGCAAGACCTGCGCCTTCGCCGTGCCGATCATCCAGCGGTTGATTGCCAGCTCGCGCCGTGCCGCGCCGGGGACGACGCGCGCCCTGATCCTCGCGCCGACGCGCGAACTTGCCGTGCAGATCGGCGACAGCTTCCGCGCCTATGGACGGCATGCGCGGATCAACGTCGCCGTCGTCGTCGGCGGCGTCGGCATGGGCCCGCAGATCCAGGCCATTTCGCGCGGCCTCGATGTTCTCGTCGCTACGCCCGGCCGCTTGCTCGACCACATGGAGAGCCGTCGCCTGCGTCTCGACGCGACCGAAGTCGTCGTGCTCGACGAGGCCGACCACATGCTCGACCTCGGCTTCATCGTGCCGATCCGCCGCATCGTCTCCAAACTGCCGAAGCAGCGTCAGACGCTGCTGTTCTCTGCGACCATGCCGCAGGAGATCGCCAAGCTGGCGAGCGAAATGCTGCATAACCCCGCTCGCGTGGAAGTGACGCCCGTCGCGACCACCGCCGAGCGCATCGCGCAGCGCGCCTATCTCGTCGACGCCAAGAGCAAGCGCGATCTGCTCGTCAGCCTGCTGACGGACAGCGCCGTCAAGCGCGCGCTCGTCTTCACGCGCACCAAGCGGGGCGCCGATCGCGTCGCGAAAATCCTCGATGAGACTGGCGTGGCCTCCGGCGCCATTCACGGCAACAAGAGCCAGGGCCATCGCCAGCGCACGTTAGGCGACTTCAAAGCCGGCAAGACGCGGGTGCTCGTCGCCACCGATATCGCCGCGCGCGGCATCGATGTCGACGGCGTGACGCATGTCATCAACTTCGAACTGCCGGAAGTGCCCGAGACCTATGTCCATCGCATCGGCCGCACCGCGCGCGCCGGCGCCGAGGGCATAGCGATCTCGCTGTGCGACAACGCGGAACGTCATCTGCTGCGCGCGATCGAGAAGACCACGCGCCAGCAGATCCCGACCGAGGACCGGCGCGATCCCAACGCGCGCAACGAGACGGCGCAGGGCGTGGAGCCCGAGGCGAGAAACCGTCGCGGGCCGTCGCAGCCGCGTCGCCAGCACGCCAAGCCGCCGGCGAAGGCGCAGCGTCCGAATGCCGAGGGCAGGGCGGCGCATCGCCCAGCCGCTTCGCGCGCGGAAACGCCGGCGAACAAGCCGCAGGGCGCCAAGAACCGCCGGCGCCGATGGCGCAAGCCGGCGGGAGCGCAGGCCTGACGCGCAGCGTCAGCGCTTGATCACCGAGGAATCCTGCCCGAACAGCAGGCTTTTCTCGGCATCGCTCAATTCTTCGGGTCGGCGCATCTGGATGCTCTTGCCAGCCTCGTAGGCGCGCTGCGTGCCCGGGCGCGCCTTGACGGCGTCGAACCAGCGTTTCAGATGCGGGAAATCGTCCAGGTTCTGGCTCTGGCGCTTGTGCGGCACGATCCAGGGATAGGCCGCCATGTCGGCGATCGAATAATCGCCGGCCAGGAATTCATGTCGCGCAAGACGCTTGTCGAGCACGCCGTAGAGACGGTTCGTCTCCTTGACGTAGCGGTCGAGGGCGTAGGGGATTTTTTCTGGCGCATAGAGCGCGAAATGATGGTTCTGCCCGGCCATCGGGCCGAGACCGCCGACCTGCCAGAACAACCATTCGAGCGTCTGCGCGCGCTTGCGCAGGTCGGTCGACAGAAAGCGGCCCGTCTTCTCCGCGAGATAGACGAGGATCGCGCCGGATTCGAACACGGAAATCGCCGCGCCGCCATCGGCCGGCATGTGGTCGACGATCGCCGGCATGCGGTTGTTGGGCGAGATCGCCAGAAAATCGGGCTTGAACTGGTCGCCGGCGACGATGTTCACCGGCCTGATCGTGTAGGCGAGGCCGGCCTCTTCCAGGAACATCGTGATCTTATGGCCGTTTGGCGTCGGCCAGTAGTGCAGGTCGATCATGAAAAATCCGCCGGGCGAGTCGATGTCTCGCCCGGCAGTTTCGTAGCACTGCGATGCGCGCGCAAGCGGCGCGGAATATCACCAGCCGGAGGTGAACAGGCCCGGACGGTTGTACATGACGCCGCGGCTGTGGCCGCCGCCAATGCTGAGGCCGACATTGACGCCGAGACCGACGCCGCCCGAGGCGTAGCCGCCCTCGCAGGGCACTTCCTGCGTTACGCCGTTGATCGTGCAGGAGCAGGTCTTGGTCACGCGATTGTAGACCGTGGTCGGCACATAGGCCGTGCTCTGGACCGTACGGTAGGTCGTCACCGGCACGACATGCGTGCGCGTGACGGGCTGCATGACGGTGCGCGGCACGAGATAGGTCCTCGACCAGGACTGGGTCGGCTGGGCATAGCCGTAGCTGACCGCCGGCGCCGCATAGCCGTAGTCGGCTGCAGGCTCGGCATAGCCGTAGCTGCTCGCGGCGGCATAGCCCGCCGAGGCGCCGACGACCGCGCCCGCGGCATAGCCGAGACCGCGATGACGGCGCCAGCCGCGGTGGCTGTAGCGATGGCCGCCCCATCCGCGGTGAGCAAAGGCAGGACGCGCAAATCCGGCGCGGGCGAAGGCAGGGCGCGAGAAAGCCGGACGCGAGATGGCGGCGCGCGAGAAGCCGCCATGCACGGCGGCGCCGCGATAACCCATCGAACGATTGCCCGCTTCGGCCGCCGAGGACGCGACGAGCGCGGCGCACGCGGTGGCCGCCGCGAGACTGAGGATCGAAATGGAACGCATACAAAACTCCTGTCTCGTTTCGCGCCGGTCACGAACCGAAACGGCGCATTCTGAACGACGGCTGGCGTCGTTGCGATCACACGAGCAAGGAGCAATCCGTTGCGGGACAGGCTGGCGCCGGTTGCTGCGAAAGGCGCGCCAAACGAGAGTCGTGGTTAATCACTCGACCCAGTCGAACGAGCGCGACACGGCCTTGTTCCAGGACGAAAACAGGTGTTCGCGCCGCGCCGCGTCCATCGCGGGTCGCCATGTCTTGTCGCCGCGCCAGTTGGCGACGATGTCGTCGGTCGAGGTCCAGTAGCCCACGGCCAGACCCGCGGCATAGGCCGCGCCGAGCGCCGTCGTCTCGATCACTTTGGGACGAACGACAGGCGCATTAAGCATGTCCGCCTGGAACTGCATCAGCAATTCATTGACGACCATGCCGCCGTCGACGCGCAATTCCGAGATGGCGACGCCGGAATCCGCGACCATTGCGTCCAGCACTTCGCGCGTCTGAAAAGCCGTCGCCTCCAGCGCCGCGCGCGCGATATGGCCCTTGTTGGCGTAGCGCGTCAGCCCCGCGATCACGCCGCGCGCGGATTCTTTCCAGTGCGGCGCATAGAGGCCGGAAAAGGCAGGCACAAAATACACGTCGCCATTGTCGTCGACGCCTTGGGCCAGCGCCTCGATCTCCGAGGCATGCTTAACCAGCCCGAGATTGTCGCGCAGCCATTGCACCAGCGCGCCGGCGATCGCGATCGAGCCTTCGAGCGCATAGACGGCGGGCCTCTCGCCCAGCTTGTAACCGAGCGTCGTCAGCAGCCCGCAGGTCGAGGGAAAAGGTTTCTCACCCGTGTTCATCAGCATGAAACAGCCGGTGCCGTAGGTGTTCTTCGCCTGTCCCGGAGCGAGACAGGCCTGGCCGAACAGGGCGGCCTGCTGGTCGCCGAGAATGCCGGCGAGCGCAACGCCATCGAGCGCGCCCTTGCAGGCGCCGTAGACCTCGCTGGAGGACCTGATCTGCGGCAGACAGGCGCGGGGAACGTCGAACAGCGCGAGTATGTCGGCGTCCCAGTCGAGCGTCGCCAGATTCATCAATTGGGTGCGCGAGGCGTTGGTGACGTCGGTGATGTGCAGCCCGCCGTCCGGCCCGCCGGTCAGGTTCCACGTGAGCCATGTGTCGATATTGCCGAACAGCAGGTCGCCACGCGTCGCCTTTTCACGCGCGCCTGGGATGGAGTCGAGCAGCCATCGCAGCTTCAGTCCGGAGAAATAGGTCGTGAGCGGCAGGCCCGTCTTTTCGCGCAGGCGATCTTTGCCGCCGTCGCGCTCGAACGCCGCGACGAGCGCATCCGTGCGCGTATCCATCCAGACCAGCGCATTGTGGACCGGCGCGCCGGTGCGCCTGTCCCACAGCACGGTCGTTTCGCGCTGGTTGGTGATGCCGACCGAAACGAGGTCGGTTTTCGAAAGCCCGGCCTTCGTCAGCGCGCCCGCGATCACCGCTTGCGTATTGCGCCAGATTTCCAGCGCGTCGTGCTCGACCCAGCCCGGCCTCGGGTAGATCTGCGCATGTTCCTTCTGGTCGAGCGCGACAATATCGCCGCGCCGGTCGAACAGGATGAAGCGCGAACTCGTCGTGCCCTGATCGATCGAGCCGACATATTTCGTCATGTGGTCCTCGCCGTCATATTCGCGCGCGTCGTCGCGAGATAGGACTCGATCTGCTCGCTGGCTTCGGCTGCGCCGTGCAAGCCGAGCTTGGTGCGCCGCCACAAAATATCATTGGCTGTCACGGCCCATTCGCGCGCGACGAGATAGTCGATCTCGGCGGCGGTCAGCCCCGCGCCGAAATCGCGGCCGAGATCGTCGAGCGCGCGCGCCTCGCCCAGCAGATCGAGCGCGCGCGTGCCGTAGGACCGGGCGAGGCGACCCGCCAGGGCTTCGGGCAGAAAGGGCTTGCGCTGCATCAGGTCGCGCGTGAAGGCCGCGAGGTCGCCGCCCTCGAATTCGCCGCCGGGCAGGGGGGCGAATTCCGTCCAAGGCTTGCCGCGCGCGCCGAGCCTCGCGCCGATCTTCTCGAGGATCGCCTCGGCGAGGCGCCGGTAGGTCGTGATCTTGCCGCCGAAAATGCTGAGCAGCGGCGCGTTCTCGATTGTTTCGTCATGCAGCACGTAATCGCGCGTCGCCTCCTGGGCGGCGCTCGCATGATCGTCGTACAGCGGGCGCACGCCCGAATAGGCCCAGACGACGTCGGCCGGCGTGATCTCGTGCCGGAAATATTCGTTCGCCGCCGCGCAGAGATAGGCGGTCTCTTCCGCGGAAATCTCCACCTTCGACGGATCGCCTGCAAAGTCGCGATCGGTCGTGCCGATCAGCGTGAAGTCCTCCTCATAGGGGATGGCGAAAACGATGCGCCCGTCGGCGTTCTGGAAGATATAGCAGCGGTCGTGTTCGTAGAGGCGCGGCACGACGATGTGGCTGCCCTGCACGAGACGGACGTGATGCGGCTCGCGATGCGCCAGCGGCCCCGCCAGCACACGATCGACCCAGGGCCCCGCCGCATTCACGATCAGCCGGGCCGAAACCTCGCCCTCCTCACCCGAGCGGACGTCGCGCATCCGCACCCGCCACATACCGCTTTGGCTGACGGCGGACACGACCTCGCAGCGCGTCCGCACGACGGCGCCGCGGTCGGCCGCGTCGCGCGCGTTGAGAACGACGAGCCGCGCGTCGTCCACCCAGCAGTCGGAATATTCGAATCCCTTGGAGAAGAGCGGTTTCAGCGGTTGCCCGGCGACGCCGGAAGCAAGATCGACCGTGCTGGTCGGCGGCAGTTTCTCGCGGCCGCCGAGATGATCGTAGATGAACAGGCCCGTGCGCAGCATCCAGGCCGGCCGCAGCCCCCTGGCATAGGGCAGCACGAAGCGCAGGGGGTGGACGATGTGCGGCGCGTTGCGCCACACGATCTCGCGCTCGGTCAGCGCCTCGCGCACCAGCCGGAACTCGTAATATTCGAGATAGCGCAGCCCGCCGTGGATGAGCTTCGTCGCCTTGGACGATGTGCCGGAGGCCAGATCGTCCATCTCGGCGAGCATGACGGAATAACCGCGCCCGACCGCATCGCGCGCGATCCCGCAGCCGTTGATCCCGCCGCCGATGACCAAGACGTCGAACGGCGCGCTCATGCCAGATTCCGGGATAGCTTGCCCAAGACGCCTCGCTCGATGCCGTTCGGCGCTAAACTATCGCCTCGGACGGCAAGCGCAACTCAGGCGGCGCGCTGTGCGGCGCAGGCCATCCGGGTCTCGACCAGCGTGGCCGAGGCCTCGATCAGCAGGCGCCCGCACAGTCGGGTGTCGCTGGAGGAGGTGCGAAACCGCGCGGCCATGACGTCAACCAGCTCGTCGAGCACCAACCGGTCGATGGCGTCGAGCGCTTCGGCGCCCATCCGGCAGGTTCGCGCCAGACCCAGCAGGTCGCGCCGCGCCTCGGCCGCCCGCTTCTTGTCGCCGCTGATGATCAGCCGCCACACCCGTGCGTGCTGGCGCGACATCGGCCGGCTCCAGTCCATGTTCCCACCGAAACAGGCATCGTAGGCCTCGAACAGGCAATCGCCCACGACGGGGTCGCTCCAGTCGAGAATGTCGCGCCGCATGTCATTCGTGTCGTCCAGCCGCATGCCGATCTCCGCCCCGAGTCGAATCGTCATACCGAACGCCCACTACGCCAATCATCTCATTTTCGACGCGTTTCGCAACGGCGAGCCGCAAAACAGGCGCCGATCACATGGCCGTGACCATGGCGATGGCCACTGGCACCCGGCGCCGCATCGCGGCAAAACATGCGGATGAACCCGCGCCCCGCCGACCCTCTCATCCTTTCCGGCCCGCTCATCCTGTTCGGCGGACCATATTCGAATCTCCACGCGCTCGATGCTCTGCTGGCCGAGGCGCGTCGCATCGGCGTCCCGCCGGCAAGCATGATCTCGACCGGCGATCTCGTCGCCTATTGCGCCGACGCGCGCGGCGTCGTCGATCGGTTTCGCGAAACCGGCATGCGCTTCATCCGCGGCAATTGCGAGGACCAGATCGCCGCAGGCGCGACCGATTGCGGCTGCGGTTTCGCGCCGGGCGGCGAATGCGACCGGCTGTCGGCCGACTGGTTCGCGCACGCCATGCGCGAATTGGACGACGAACGTCGCGCATTTCTGGGCGCGGCGCCGGAGCGGCTCGACGTCGTCCTCAATGGCCTGCGTATCGCGGTGGTGCACGGTGCGGCGACGCAGCAGAACCGCTTCGTCTTCGCCTCGACGCCTGCGCGCGTGAAGGCGCACGATTTGGCGCTGCTCGGCGTGGACGCCATTTTTGCCGGCCACAGCGGCCTGCCGTTCAGCCAGTCGATCGACGGCCGCCTCTGGCACAATCCCGGCGCGCTCGGCATGCCCGCCAACGAGGGGGATCCGCGCGTCTGGTACAGCCTGGTTTCGGCTGGAGACGAACCGGGCGCACTTGTAATCGAACATCGCGCCCTGTCCTACGATCACGCGGGCGCAGCCGCCGCTATGGCGCGCGCGGGCCTGCCGGACGCCTATGCGCGCACGCTGGTCGACGGATTCTGGCCCAATTGCGACTCGCTCGCCGTGCCCGAAGCGGCGGTGCAAGGCAAGAAGATCGAGCCGGTTCGACTCGCTTTTGCGCGCGATGTCGATCTGCGCTGGCCTGTTGACGATTCTCGCTTTCAAGTCGATGACGACGCGCCGGCGCGTGTAGAGCTCGCCGCGCTCGAGACGCTGTGGATCAACACCGGTTCGCTCTGCAACCTCGCCTGCGCCGCCTGTTTCATGGAATCGACGCCACGCAACGACAGCCTCGCCTACATGTCGGCGGCCGAGGTCGCCGGTCTACTCGACGAGATCGCGCGCGATGGGTTCGGCACGCGCGTGATCGGCTTCACCGGCGGCGAACCCTTCCTCAACCGCGATCTCCCGGCCATGCTGGCCGATGCGCTCGCGCGCGGGCATGACGCGCTCGTTCTGACGAACGCCATGAAGCCGATGCGCCGCCATCGGGCTGCGCTCCTGAAACTGCGCGGAAAATATGGAGCGCGCCTCACGCTGCGCGTCTCGCTCGATCATTACACGCGCGAACTGCACGAACTCGAACGCGGCCCGGACAGCTTTGTGCCGACGCTTGATGGACTTGCATGGCTGGCGCGCGAAAAATTCGCTTTGTCGGTCGCCGGTCGCCTCTATTCCGGCGAGCCCGAGACGATCGTGCGCGCGGGCTACGCGCGCCTGTTCGCCGAACATGGGCTTGCCCTCGACGCCCACGATCCGGGCGCGCTGACGCTCTTTCCGGAAATGGACGCGGCGGTCGGGCCGCGCCGCGTCACGCGCGCCATGCTCGAAAACTCGGGGAAGTCCGGGCGCGATCTGATGTGCGCCGGCGCCCGCATGGCGATCAAGCGCAAGGACGCGCGCGCGCCGGCCATCGTCGCCTGCACGCTGCTGCCTTATGAAAAGGACTTCGAACTCGGCGCGACCCTCGCCGAGGCGCGCCGGCCCGTCGAACTGAACCACGCCCATTGCGCCGCCTTCTGTGTTCTCGGCGGAGCTGACTGCGCCGCTTGAGCCGGGCTTGCGCCTTCAGCGCCGCCGTTCGAATATGAATGGCCTGGCGCGGGCGACCGGCGCCGGCGGTTTGGGGAGTTTGCGTGTGCGTGCGTTTGTGTTCATCGCTGCGGCATTGGCCTTGGGCCTGATGACAAGCGGCTGCGATCGGTGCGGCGATCCCGTGAAGTTCAACTTCCCGAGCGCCAACGCCTGCAGCGACAACAAATAACGAGAATTCCGGAGGAAACGACATGGAGACTTCACGGCGAGCGTTCATGCTCGCGACGGCCGGCGCAGCTCTGGCGGCTGGCGTAAACTCTGCCGAGGCTGCAGAGGGGACGGGCCTGCGCCTCCTCACCTTCGAGCGTAAGGATCAGCCCGGCGCCCGCGTCGGCCTGGCGATCGCTGGCGACAAAGTCGTCGATCTCGTCGCCGCCAAGAAGGCCGGCGCCGCGCTCGGGTTCGATCCGGCCGACATGATCTCGCTGATCGCGGCTGGCGCTCCGGGCCTCGCTCAAGTTCGCGCGGTCGTGGCCAAGCCGGGCGAGACGCTGGCGCTCGGCGACCTGCGCCTGCATTCGCCGATCCCCAGACCGCCACGCAACATTTTCGCGGTCGGTTGGAACTATCTGGCCCATTTCAACGAGAGCGAGACGGCGCAGAAGGCGAAGCAGGAATATCCCGCCCATCCCGTCTTCTTCTCGAAGGCGTCGCATTCCATGAACGGGCCGTTCGATCCCATTCCCTTCGATCCGGCCGTGTCCACGCTGATCGACTGGGAAGGCGAGCTGGCCGTGGTGATCGGCAAGGGTGGCCGCAACATCAAGGAAGCCGACGCGATGGGCCACGTCTTCGGCTATTCCGTAATCAACGACACGACAGCGCGCGACGTGCAGGCCAAGAAGCACGGCGGCCAATGGTTCAAGGGCAAGAGCCTCGACGGGCATGGGCCGATGGGGCCGTGGATCGTCACGGCTGACGGTCTCGATCCGGACAAGCTGCACCTGCAGACGCGCGTCAACGGCGTCGTCAAACAGGACGCCAAGACAACGCAGATGTATTTCAAGATCCCGCGCATCATCGCCGAGCTCTCGGCGGGTCTGACGCTCGAGCCGGGCGATGTCATCGCCACCGGCACGCCGCCCGGCGTCGGCAACGCGCGCAAGCCGCCCGAATATCTCAAGCCCGGCGACATTATGGAGACTGAGATCGAAGGGATTGGTATCATACGCAACACGATCACGCAGGTCGCCTGAGGGCGGCAGGATCGATCAAGTCGCCTGACGGCGACAGGATCAAACAAGTCGCCTGACCTGCGCCAGAGGGAGTCCGACAGAATGCTCGCAATGGAACCGACGGCGTCGAAGGAAGTCGCGCCGGCGCGCCCCGCCTCGACAGTCCTGCTTGTGCGCGACAGCGCTGATGGCATGGAGGTCTTCATGGTGGTGCGCCATCATCAGATCGACTTCGCCTCCGGCGCGCTCGTCTTTCCGGGCGGCAGCATCGACAAGGAGGACTTCACGATCGCCGCCGACCACGCCTGTTGCGGCGGCGATCACGGCCTCGACGAGAAGGCGCGCGCCTTTCGTGTCGCGGCGGTGCGCGAGACCTTCGAGGAATGCGGCGTTCTGCTCGCGCGCCCGCGCGGATCGACGGCGCTTGTGTCGGGCGCGCGCGCAGAGGAAATAGCGAAGAAGGCGGCCGGCAAGTCCTTCGGCGAATTGCTGGCTGCTGAAGAGCTGGAGCTGGCGCTCGACCAGCTTACGCCCTTTGCGCACTGGATCACGCCGACGCCGCTGCCCAAGCGCTTCGACACGCATTTCTTCATCGCCGCGGCGCCGGAGGATCAGCTCGCCCTGCACGACGGTTCGGAATCGGTCGATTCCGTCTGGATCAACCCGGCGCGCGCGCTCGCCGACGCCAAGACCGGCAAGTACACGATCATCTTCGCCACGCGGCTGAACGTCGAAATGCTGGGCCGGCAGAACGATGTCGTCGCGGCGGTGGAGGCCGCGCGGACCCGCACTATCGTTACCGTGCAGCCGGAAGTGCTGCGCCGCGACGACAAGGGCGTGAAGCTGAAAATTCCGCTGGAGGCCGGCTACGGCGGAGACGTGTTCGAGTCGTAACGCGCGCGGCGGTTAGGACGAGCTGGCGGACAAGGAGAGACGAACGATGGCTGACTTTCCGCCCGTGCAAGGCGACGCCATGACCGGCTACGTCGAGAATCCGACCGTCTATTGCGCGACCGGCCAGATGAGTGAGCCGACGGGTTCGCCGCATGTGCGGGGCGTCGAATTTCGTCTGCCGCGCTTCAGGCAGGCGCCCGTGGTCTCGCTGCAGATCACGGCGCCGCACGGGTCGTCGATGCTTGGAATCTATGCCGTGAAGGTCAACGACAATGTTTCGGGGCAGACGCAAGTCGCCGTCGAGGCGCAAACAATCAAGGGCGGACCGGCGCACGGCGAACATTTCTGCTCGATCGTCGTGACCGGTTTCCCGCTTTGACCGACCGCTGACGCAGTGCGGCGGCGAACCGCCGCGCCTCGCTCAATGCGCCATCAGAACCGGCAGCGTCATCGAGCCGAGGATGGTGCGGGTTGCGCCGCCCAGCACGAATTCGCGCAGTCGCGAATGGCCGTATCCGCCCATGACCAGCAGGTCGGCGTTTTCGTCGGCCGCATAGGACAGGATCAGCGAGCCGACGTCATCGCCCTTCGGCAGCGTCTTCAGCTCGGCGTTGATGCCATGCCGGGCGAGATTGCGGGTGATGTCGAAGCCCGGCAGATCGGTCGTCGCGCGCTTGCCGTTGATCATGGTCACGATCTCGACGCGGCCGGCGCGCTTCAGCAGCGGCAGGGCGCAGGAGACCGCGCGCGCCGCCGCCGCGCCGCCGTCCCAGGCGACGATCACGCGGCCGAGCTTGGCCGGGCCGCGATGGATATACGGCAGGATCAGCAGCGGCCGGCCGGAATGGAAGAGGACGCCTTCCAGAAGCGCCGTGCTCGCGCCTTGGTCCGAGTTGGTCGGCTGCACGCCGATGGTCAGGTCGAAATTGCGGGCGAGACGCGCGACCGCATTGGGCGCATTGCCCGGCGCCGGCTCGATCTTGGCGAGTTCGCAGGCGCCCGGACGGGAGGCCGCCTTTTCGAAACGCGCATAGCCCTCCGAAATTTCGCGATTGCCCGCTTCGAGCGCGCTCTGGACCAGTTCGTAAGGAAACTCGCCCATGAAGGCCGGCGCCGGCGGCAATTGCTGGATAACGCCTACGACCGTCGCATGCGCGTCGAACCCCTCCGCCAGGCTATGCGTATATTCCGCGAGCGCATCGGCGTCGGCGGCGCGTTCCATGACGACCATGATGTCTTTCACGACAATTCTCCTCGATCGAACGATGCCTGATAGATAGGCGCGCCGGACCGCCGCCGCGTTGCGCAAGATCAACGCGATCTGCCGCGAGCGCAAGGCGATCCGTCGAATTGCAGCTATCTGCGTAGCGCGCCGTTGACCCTGCGCGCCAAAAGCCCGGCGCAGGCCGGCGATCTTAACCTCCCGGACCCCGGCGCGCGCTTCTATGGGGCGTCCGCTGGAGGGATTTCGATGATCCGGCCCGAACTGCATCCGCAACGCCGCGCGCCCGACGCCCTGTCGCGCCCGCCAGCGCGCCCGCGCCTCGACGCCGTCGCTTGGAATGCGGCGCACGCGCTCGACCGCAACATAGCCCTGCTGCGGGAAAAGCTCGCGGAAGCGAACCGCGAGCCCCAAGAAATCAGACAGGAAATCAGAAAAGACGGAAAAGCCGCGTAGCGCGGCTTACCACATGCGCTCGAGCATGGTCCGGCGCTCGGCCTTGCGAGCCTTGCGGGCGGCGTAGCGGGCGTCGCGCTCGGCCTTCTTCTCGGCCTCGAGCATAGCCTTGAGCTGAGCGTCTTCCTCGCGCTTCTTGGCCTCTTCGGCCTCCATGCGCAGGCGCTCTTCCTCGCGCAGACGAGCCTCTTCGGCCTCGCGGGCCAGGCGTTCGGCCTCCTCGCGGGCGCGCTGGGCGGCGCGTTCGGCCTCTTCCTTCGCCCTGCGTTCGGCCTTTTCGGCCTCACGAATCTTGCGGGCTTCGACAATGGCCTGCCGTTCGGCGGCGCGCGCCTGCACGGCCGGGTCGTCCGAGCCGGGGCGGTTCTGGAACTTTTCGATGAGAGCCTTGCGGGCTTCGGCGGCGGCGGTCTGGCGATCCTGGAAACGAGAGCCGTTGAATGAGCGCATTGTGCCTTGGATGGATGTCTAGCGGATGGGTTTGCGAGCGCGAAAGGCGCGGGCGTTCAATGCCAGAGCGCTCGCCTCGCCGCAACCCTTCGCGCTGCAAAAATGGTTTGCATTTCCGGCATGTGTCGCCAGCGGTTTTGTCCGGCGCGCTGGCATGCTACGTCGGCCGGGACAGGAGCCGCCCAAGGAGCCCGCATGCCGCTCGACGCCCAGGCCATAGCCACGCTGAAGACCGTTTCGACGGCCACGATCACCACGGTCCTTCTGAAAAAGGGCCTGCGCAACGTCTGGATTCGGGGCGCGAAACCGATCCGCGCCGGCCAGCCGCGGTTGGTGGGCCCGGCCTTCACGCTGCGCTTTGTTCCGGCGCGCGAGGATCTGGCGACGCCGGAGTCCTGGGGCAATCCGATTTCCACGCGAGCCGCCATAGAGGCCATGCCGGAGGGCGTGATCGCCGTCATCGACGCCATGGGCGTGCAGGACGCCGGCGTGTTCGGCGACATTCTATGCGCCCGAATGGCGAAAAAGAACGTAGCCGCCATGGTGACCGACGGCGTCGTGCGCGACCTTGCCGGCGTGCTCTCCACCAACCTGCCGATCTGGTGTTCGGGCGTCGCCGCGCCGTCCTCGGTGACGGGCCTGACCTTCGTGAACTGGGCCGAGCCGATCGGCTGCGGCGGCGTCGCCGTCTTTCCGGACGATGTGATCGTCGCCGACGACGACGGCTGCGTGCTGATCCCGCAGGCGCTGCTCGATCACGTCCTGGCGCATGCGCCGGAGCAGGAGCGCATGGAAGGCTGGATCATGGAAGAGGTTGGCCGCGGCGAGAAGCTGCCCGGCCTCTATC
The DNA here is from genome assembly GCA_020638135.1 of Methylobacteriaceae bacterium. GTDB lineage: Bacteria > Pseudomonadota > Alphaproteobacteria > Rhizobiales > Beijerinckiaceae > JAJXWB01. The sequence continues at coordinate 108,199 of JACKJE010000001.1, forward strand.
CCATGAATGAAGCGACCAAGGCGCGCTACGAGGCGTGGAAGAAGAAGTGAAACTCACCCCCTCCGCCGCCGGCGTCTTCCCCATCGCTCCCACGCCCTTCGCGCCCGACGGCGCGATTGACTGGGCGAGCGTCGATCGTCTGTTCGACTTCTATGCGCGCATCGGTTCGGACGGCGTGACCGTGCTCGGCATCATGGGCGAGGCGCCGAAGCTCGAACCGCAGGAATCGCTCGCCATCGTCAAGCGCGCCGTAACGATCATGGGCGGCAAGCCGATTGTCGTCGGCGTCTCCGCGCCGGGCTTCGCCGCCATGCGCGCGCTCGCGCGCGAGGCGATGGAGGCTGGCGCGGCCGGCGTGATGATCGCGCCTCCGAACACATTGCGCACCGACGACCAGATCGTCACCTATTACGCGCAGGCGGCCGACGCGATCGGCGCCGATGTCCCCTTCGTCGTGCAGGATTATCCGCTCATCACCAGTGTCGTCATGACGCCGGGCGTCATCCGCCGCATTGCGACCGACAATGCCAATTGCGTGATGCTGAAGGCGGAGGACTGGCCAGGGCTCGAAAAAATTTCGATGCTGCGCAAGTGGCAGGCGGAAGGCGCGCTCAAACCCATGTCGATCCTCGTCGCCAACGGCGGTCTGTTTCTCGATTTCGAGATGGAACGCGGCGCCGACGGCTCCAACACCGGCTACGCCTTCCCCGAAATGCTGATCGACGTCGTGCGCTGGTCGAAGTCCGGCGAACGCGACCGCGCGCACGATCTCTTCGACGCGCATCTGCCGCTGCTGCGCTACGAGCAGCAGCCGGGCGCGGGTCTGGCCGTGCGCAAATACGTCCTGATGAAGCGCGGAATTTTGGCGCACGACACACAGAGGAAGCCGGGCGCGGGGCTGACCGCGACCGCGAAGGCGGAAGTGGATTTTCTGCTGCAGCGGCTGGCGCGGGTCGACAAGCGGGCGGTGGTTTGACGCAGATCCGTCATTGCGAGGAGCGTAGCGACGAAGCAATCCAGCGTCGTGCTGGGGCCTCTGGATTGCTTCGCTTCGCTCGCAATGACGGCTACGGAATCGTCCGCGTAATCTCCGGAATGCAGAAATCGAAATCGCAGCCCTGTCCGGCCTGCGTCACGGTCTCGAAATAGAGCTTCTCATAGCCGCGCTTCCCCGCGCCGTCCGGTAGCGGCGGCAGCGCGGCGCGGCGCTTTGCCAGCTCCCTGCCACTCACCAGCAGATCGATCCGCCGGCCCTTCGTGTCGAGCCGTATGCGGTCGCCATCGCGCACCAGCGCCAGCGGTCCGCCATCAGCTGATTCCGGTGCGATGTGAAGAACAATCGAGCCAAAAGCCGTGCCGCTCATGCGCGCATCCGAAATGCGCACCATGTCCTTCACGCCGGCTGCGGCGAGCTTCTTCGGGATCGGGATATAGCCAGCCTCCGGCATGCCCGGCGCGCCCTTGGGGCCCGCGTTGCGCAATACCAGGACATCATCGGCGCGCACATCGAGCGCGGGATCGTCGAGCCGTGCTGCGAGATCGGCGAGACCCTCGAACACGACGGCGCGTCCCTCATGCTGCAGCAGCGCGGCTGTCGCCGCCGATTGTTTGATGATCGCGCCGTCGGGCGCGAGATTGCCGCGCAACACGGCGATGCTGCCGCCGGAATGAATGGGGTTCGAGCGCGGGCGCACGACATCCTGCGGCCATGAAGGCGCGGCGTCGATCGTTTCGCCGAGCGTGCGGCCTGAGATCGTCATGCAGTCGAGCGACAGTTGGTCGCGGATTTCCCGCAGCAGCGTGGCGCACCCGCCGGCCTTGTGCAGATCCTCGAGGTAATGCGCGCCTGTCGGCTTCATGTCGACGAGCACGGACGTCTCGGCGCCGAGCGCGTCGAACTTTTCGAGATCGACGCCAATGCCGAGACGACCAGCCATGGCGGTCAGATGGATGAGGGCGTTGGTCGAGCCGCCTGCCGCCAGCACGACGCGCAACGCATTGACGAAGGCGGCCGGCGTCATGATCTGCGACGGCCTGATCTTCTCCACCGCGATCGCGACAGCGCGCGCGCCGGTCTGCTCCGCGAGCCTGCGCCGCTCAGAGGAAACAGCCGGCGCAGACGCCGCGCCAGGCAGCATCATGCCGAGCGCTTCGACAGCGAGCGACATGGTCGACGCCGTCCCCATCACCGAACACGTTCCGACCGTCGGCGCGAGTTCGGAATTTGCCGCTTCGATCGTCGCCTCATCGATTTCGCCTGCGCGAAAACGTGCCCAGAAGCGGCGGCAATCCGTGCAGGCGCCGATCCGCTCGCCACGAAACGAGCCTGCAAGCATCGGGCCGGTCGCCAGCATGATCGCGGGAACATCCGCGCTCGCCGCGCCCATCAGCAGCGCGGGAACCGTCTTGTCGCAGCCGCCGATCAAGATCACGGAATCCATCGGCTGCGCGCGGATCATCTCCTCCGTATCCATCGCCATGAGATTGCGCAGATACATCGAAGTTGGATTGGAAAAACTTTCCTGGATCGAGATGACGGGGAAGGTCACGGGAATGCCGCCCGCCAGCATCACGCCGCGGCTCGCCGCCGCAATCAGGTCGGGCGCGTTCGCATGGCAGGCGTTGTAACCGGAACCCGTATCGACAATGCCGACGATTCTACGCGACAGCGCCTCGTCCGTGTAGCCCAGCGCCTTGATGAAGGCCTTGCGCAGGAAGAGCGAGAAGTCGGCGTCGCCATAATTGGCGAGACTCTTGCGCATGCCGCTCGTCACTTCCGCTATTCCTTGTACCAGGTGACCTGCACGCCATTGGCGAGAAGCCTGCCGTCCTCGCTCCACAGCGCGCAGGTCTGGTCGGCGAAGCAATCGTGGAACACGTCGGCATTGGCATCGCCCAGCACGGGCGCCGCGCCGATACGCGCGAGCTCCTCGCCGCCGACATGGAAGTAGGTCGTCATCGACACCGTCGCCATCGGCTGGAAGGTGCCGCGCACCAGCATGATGCGCACGAGAAACGTGTCGGAGAGCGCCGCCAGCGAGACGAAATCGAGCGGCCGCGCCGGAATGTCCTGCAGCCAGATCAGCGATCGGGCGGGGCGCAGCACGCCGTCATTGCGCGGGAACCTGCCGAGGTCGCCCTCGATGAAACGCATGTCGTAGCGCTGCACCCAGGGTAGGGGCCGTGGAGTGTCCGGCGGCGCGACGTCCTTGAAAGCCGGCGCTCGCGGCGCCGCCGTCGGCAGATGCGTCCACGTCGGCCGGCGCACGCCGCACACCACGCTCGCTGTCGCGGCGATGGCGCCGTTCTGTGACAGTTCGACCGACCAGTGCTGCGTATTCCTGCCGCCGCGAATGAGCCGCGCCTCGATCTCGAACGCGCCGTCGGCGATGGGCCCGCAGAAATTGACGGTCAGCGCTATCGGATCGGCAAGGCGCCGCTCGTCGATCATCACCGCGTTGAGCAGGACGGCGGCGGTCGCGCCCCCGAACGGCCCGGCCATATTGGCGTAGGCCGGGCTCGTCGCGCCGCGCAGAATCTTTCCGTCGCGTTCGAGCCTGATCGCCTGATCGAGTGGGTGCAAATCGGTCATCGCATCGTCCATCACAGATTTCATCAATTGGCGAAGCCGACCTCGGCTTCCATCGCCAGTCCGCCCCGCGCATTGCGCGCCCAGAGTTTTGCGGACATGCCGTCGGCGGCCGGCGTTCCGTGCACCGAAAAAGGCGCTATGTCGAACAGCGGGCTCATGGCGCGGAAGCGGAAACTCTTGAGTCTGCGCGCATCATTGCGGCGCGCGAGATCCACGAGCAGCGTAGCGACCAGCGGCCCATGCACGATCAGGCCGGGATAACCCTCGACTTCCGTCACGTAGCGGCGGTCGTAGTGAATGCGGTGGCCGTTGAACGTCAGCGCTGAATAGCGGAACAGAAGCACATCGTCGGGCTGGATATCGCGCGACCACACGCCGCCCTCGGGGGCCGGCTTCGGCGGCTGGGGCATATCGCCGGGCGTGGGCATGTCGCGATAGACGATGTCGTGCTCTTCCGTGAAGGAGCCTCCGGAGGAGCCTGAAATTTCGTGGCGCACGAGCACGAAGACGAGCTGGCCGGTCGCGCCGGTCTTGGCCGTCACATCGACGATGGTGGACGTACGACGGATCGTGTCGCCGACGCGCAGGGGGCTGCGAAAATCGAACCGGCTGCCCGCCCACATCCGGCGCGGCAGTTCGACCGGCGGCAGAAATCCGCCGCGCCTGGCGTGGCCATCCGGCCCGATTTCGGACTGCCGATGCACAGGCAGGAAGTAGAGCCAGTGCCACAGGTCCGGCACAATGTCGCCGGCCTTCGGTTTGGGATCGTCGCGGTCGAGCGTGGCCGAAAGCGCGGCGACCGGATAGGCGGTCGCGATATCCTCTTGCGTCTCCGAACGACCCTTCCAGGCCGCGAGCTTGTCGATATCGACCTTGTGCGCCGTCATTTGCCTCGCCTTCCCGTTTGCGCGGCGAATTTACGCCGCCATGGCGCGCCACCGCAATTGCGCACGGCGGCGGGCGGCCATGCGAGGACGCTGCGGGCGCGTCCGCGTGGTGCAGAATTCGTTAGGAAAGTCTTGATATTCATCTTGTCGTAACGGAATGGCGCGCCCGCAAGCGAGGAACGAACCGGCATGACCGATCTGGCGCACTGGATGCCGCCGATGTCGCTGGTCCTGGCGTTCTTCGTCTATGCGCTGAGCGTCGAGGAGCTGACGGCCTGGTGTCATCAGGTCGAAAATCTCTCGCGTCGCGCGCCGCCGCGGTTCTGGGCCTTCGTCAGCGTGCCGGCCGGTCTCGGCGGGCTCGGCATGTATGCGCTGATCGCGCTCGCGGGCTTCCACCTCGGGCTCGTTCCCGCGCTCATTCTGCTTGCCGCCTGCTTGCTCGCGGTCGCCGTCGACACCGTCGTGTTCGACGTCCTGTTCCGTCGCAAGCGCTATTGGACGCGTCCGGTCTTTCTCGCGCTGTTCTACGGCGACGCCACCTATGTCTTTGCCAAATTCGTGGCCGGCGCCAATCTCCTGCACGGCATGTCCGCGCATTGGGTCTGAGCCGCGCTCTCAGCTCTCCGGCGTAACGCCAGCATCCTGTTGTGCCGCGAAAGCGCCGGCGCGTTCGAACAGAGCGCGGCGTGCGGGTATCGGCATGGCGATCGTCGATTGCACCAGGCAGGCGATATGGTGCGGCTCGATCGCCGCGACGAAGGCGGTTTCTTCGTCAGCATTGTCGAAGCCCTCGGTCCAGCGCGACAGGCAGAGCGTCTCCTCGGTCGCAAACAGGCGCGCCTTGTCGAGGCCGAGAACACGATCCGCGTAGACGCCATAGAGAATGTACTCGGCGAAATGCGGCGCGCGCGCCAGCACGATCCGCCAGTCGGTTTTCGCGATTTCGGCGCCAACAATTCCATGTTCTCGCGCGCGCTGTGCCTGTCGGACGGCGCGCCGTTCGAGGAAAGCCTGAATGAGATCGGCGGTGAGGATTCGCTGCTGCTCGAACGCCTGACCATGCGCGGCCTGCGCTTCGCCTGGGCCGCGCGCGCCATCAAGGCGATCGATCCCACGGCTCAGGTCTTCGGTCCGTCGAGTTGGGGCGCGACCGAAATGGTCAATTTCCAGAACGCGCCGGACTGGCGCGCGCACGCGCGCTACGGCAGCTTTCTCGCGCTCTATCTCGACGCGTTTCGCAAGGCCTCCGAGCAGGACGGCAAGCACTTGCTCGATACGCTCGACGTGCATTGGTATCCCTTCACCAGCCGCGGAAAACTCTTCCGCACGGATGCCGAGGCGCTCGACGTCATCCGTCTCGATGCGCCACGTTCACTCACGGAAAGCGGGTTTGTCGAGGATTCGTGGGTCGCCCGCGCGTTGAGCAGCGCTGCGGCCGACCGTCTGGGGCTGCCGATCCTGCCGAGCCTGCGGCGCATCATCGCGCGCCGGTTTCCCGGTACGAAGCTGTCGATCAGCGAGTTCAACTACGGCCTTGGCAAGCGGATCCCTTCGGCCCTCGCGCTCGCTGACGCGCTCGGATGCTACGCGACGGGCGGCGTCTATCTTGCGACGCATTGGGGCAGCCTCGCCGATCTGTTGAGCGAGTCCTATCGGCTGTATCGCGCGCCCGACGTTTTGGGCGGCGGATTCTCCGGTCACACCGTCTCGATACGGCAATCAGCCGCCGACACGCTCTCCGCCTTTGCCGCCGACGACGGTTCGGCCTTGCGCCTCGTGCTCATCAACCGCGCCCCACGCGAGATCGCCGTCGAGTTCGGCGCGCCGCGTCGCAGGTTTCGGCAGACACATGGTTTCGAGGCGGATAGGTCGACTTTTGGGGAGCGGACGGAAACGCCGCGAGAAAATGATGGCGCCGTCAGGTTCGCACTACCCGCTTATTCCGCGCGGCGCTATCTCTTCGTCTGACCGAGCGAGCGCGCCAGACCATCCGCCATGGAAATCGTCGGCGCGAAACCGAGCAGATCGCGCGAAGCTGCAGTCGCGTAACGCGCCTTGCGCGCGAACAGCGCGAGTTCGCCGGCCGCGGGGATCAACGCCTGCTTCTCGAAACCGGGCAGGCCGACGCGCCGCCAGGCTTTCGCCGCGAGCGCGACGGGCGCGCGTCGAGCAAGCGTCGCCGCATCGAGCGCCGGCAGCGGCGGCGCTCCGAGCGCAGATGCGAGTGCGCCAAAATAGGCGTTCCAGCTCGGCGTCTCCGGACCGACAGCGTTGAGCGTCGCACAGCGCGGCAGGGCGGTTCGATCATCCCCGCAAAGGCGCGCCACGGCGCGCGTCACGAGGTCTGCAAGATCGTCGATGTGGATGAGCGCGGCGACGCCCTGGCCATTCGCGCCGAAATCGCCCCAGACGCCCGCGCGGATTCGCTGCGCAAGGCGATTGATCCAGTAGCGGCTGCCGGCGCCGTAGACGATGCCGGGCCGCAGGATGATGGCGCGTCGATCGGCATGGGCGGCGTCCTCGGCCCAGGCGTCCACGAGTTTCTCGCAGGCGATCTTGCCTGCGGCATAGGCGTCCAGTGCGCCGACAGCGCCGTCCGTCTCGACGATTTCGCCGTCGCGCTCTCCGTAGACGGCGATCGAACTGAAGTAGACGAGGCTGTCGACGCGCGCCTCGCTCATGGCGGCAAGCAGGTTGGCGCATTGCCGCTCCATGGCGCCGACATCGCCATAGGCCGCGTGGACGACGAGCTGCGCGACGCGCACGGCGACGCGCGTTTGTGTGATGTCGTCGAGATCACAGGCCAGTTCGGACGGACTCCAGGGATTGCGGACGCCCGGTCGGGGCAGGAATCCCGCCTTGCCGAGCGCTGCGACGAGCGCCGCGCCGATGAAGCCGCGCCCGCCCGTGACGAGAATGCTGTTCTGCGATGGATCGTTCATCAAGCGGCCGGCCGTCCTGCTCTGAGCTGTGATATCGGCAGGTAGGCGAGCAGGAACGCTGCGCGCCGCCGCGCGAAGATCGCGAGAAGTCCGAGATAGATTGCGACGCCGGCCGCGATGAGGATCGCAAGCTGTGCAATCGGCGTCTGCGTCGCGACGATGCGGTGGAGGAGAGCGACCGACGCGCCCATCGCGCCCGCAAGCAACCATGCCGGCGCGAGCGCGGCGAACCGCTCGCGCCGTGGCCAGTCGAAATCCTTCATCGGCAGGCCGATCGCAAACAGCGCGCGGATCGAGTCGCCGGCAATCCGCGAAAGCCCAACGCTGATCGGCCGGAGCCACGCGAAACCCGTCAGCGCGAGCATGACGGCGAAGAGGTCGACCACGAGCGAATAGAGGTTGAACTCCGGTCGCGCCTGCGACGAGAACGCCGTGAAGAACAGGCCGGCTGGCACGGCGATCGCGCTGGCGACCGAAAGGCAGACGGCGATCTGCGCCGCATCATCCCAACCCGGGCCCGCGACCAGCGGCAGCAGCACGGGCGCGACTGCCGCCATGCCGACGAAGATCGGCGTTGTCACAAGAGCCGATTGCGCAACGACCTGGCCGCCGAGCCTGCGCAGCTCGCCAGCGTCGCGCCCGGCGCGCGCAAAGAAGGTGAAGACGACCGTGCTGCCCGTCATCAACGCCATTCGCGAAACCGCGTCGAGGCCTGCCCAGCCGAGCCAGCTCACGATACGGGATTTCGGGGCGCGTCGGTCGGGTCGTGTCATGGCGATCGGGCCTCAGCCGAAGCGGTAGCGAACCGGTACTTCTATCGGCATGAAGGATTGCGGGAGCGGCCGGCGGGCCGGAGGCGGCGGTGCGCCGACGGAGCGCAGCAGGTTGACGAGCGTGACGCCGGCCAGGATTGCAAGGCCGAGCAGCAAGCCGACGAACATGCCGAGACCGCCAAAGATCGCCATCTTGGGGGCGAGGCGCTGCCGCTCAGGAGCGCGCGCCATCGAGACGATACGCAGATTGCCCGTGTCGATGCGGCCGAATTCCTTGGCTTCGCGCGAACGCGTCTCGAAGGATTCGAGCAGTTTGCGGTTAGCGTCGACCTCCTGCGCGATTTCGCGCAATTCGATTTCCGACTGACGCGCATGCGTCACTTTGTCGGCGAGGCCCGCCACCGTGTTCGAGAGAATCTGCTGTTCGTTGCGCGCGCGCGTGACATCGGCGCGCGCGGCAAAACGGATCGCGCGCATCTCTGCGCCGAGCGCACTGGGATTTTGCGCGGCGGACTCGATCTGTTTCAGGCGTGCGCTCGCGCGATCGAACTTGACCTGGGAATCGTTGAGCGCCGTCGTGGCGGCTGCGAGCTGCTGCTCGACCAGCAAGCGATCGCCGATGCGTACGAGATTCTTGTCGCGGCGATAGCGCTCGGCCTTGGCTTCCGACTGCGCCAGCGCGGTCCGCAGAGTTTCGAGGCGGCCCGAAAGGTCGGCCGTCAGACGCGAAGCCGCGTCATTGCGCGTCGCGGCGTCCTCCTCGAGATAGGCAGCCACGATGCCACTCGCGCGCCGCGCTGCAATATCCGGCGCCGGTCCGTTCATCGTGACATCGACGACGAAGCTGCGTTCGGCGCGCTTGACGGTCAGCGAGCGGCGCAGAAGCGACAGCGTCGCTTCCCAATCGCCCTTGGCGTCCGTCACGGGGCACTTGCCTTCCAGGCCATAGGCCGGAGGATCGGCCCTGCCTGCCTCGAAACAGGCGGTCTGCACCAGGCGCGACAGAACGCGCTCGGACTGCAACACGCCCATCTGGCTTTCGACAAAATTGATCGCAGCGTTCGCGTCGTAATTGCCGATCGTCAGATCGTTGTTGAAGAGCTTGAAGCCGCGCGGATCGAACAGAAGTTGCGTGCTCGACTCGTATTTTGCCGGCAGAATGTATTTTCCGATGAGGCCGGCGCCGACGCCGACCAGGGCGCAGACGACGAGAATCCACGTGCGAGCGCGGACCAGTTCGAAGAAATGAGCGACCGCAGGGCCCCAGGGCCCGGCGCCGCTCTGCGACCAGCCGGACTGGTCTATCCTCGAATAATAGGTCATGAACGCACATGCCTGTTGGTCATTCAGCCTGACGTTAAGGTCGCTATTCCCACGCAATATTTAATAACATTGCGGAAGCCCCCGACATGGTTATGCCGGCGTAAAGGCGGCGCTCGGGGCTGTGCTTGATTTTGTCGCGAATTCCGGTGGGTTCTCCGCCTTTTCGGAGGCGCCGGGCGCGTCTGGGTCGAACCGGCGCGGGCGCGCCGCGCAAATCACATCATATGGTTTAGGGTTTGCTAATCGTTCGGCCGCACGCCGGACCCGCGCCCGCTCGGATCAGCGCGCGTTGGAATAGGCCTTCCGGGAGAACAGCGTCAGACACATGATCCAGATGTCGAACACAAGCGACCAGTTGTCGATGTAGCGCAGATCGTAATGGACGCGCCGCCGGATCTTATCCTGCGTATCCGTTTCGCCGCGCAGACCGTTGACTTGCGCCCAGCCGGTGATGCCGGGCTTGACGTTGTGCCGTCGAGCGTAGAGCGAAATCTCGATCTCGAAGGCCATGTCGTGGACCAGTGCGTGCGGCCGCGGGCCGACTAGCGACATTTCCCCGCGTTGCACGTTCAGGACCTGCGGCAGTTCGTCGATGTTGAAGCGGCGCAGAATCCGGCCGACACGGGTAACGCGCGGATCATCGGCCGTCGCCTGCTTGACCGCGGCGCCTTCTTCGGTCGCTCGCATCGAACGGAACTTGACGATCCGGAACTGCTTCCTGTTGAAGCCGTGCCGCGACTGAAAATAAAGGACCGGACCGGGGCTCTCCAGCTTGATGGCGATTGCGACGAGCGCGAACAGCGGCGCGAGCGCGATCAGAGCGACAAGCGACAGCGCGATGTCGCAAGGCGTTTCAGCGCGGCGCCGAAGCCGCTCATCGAATCCGCCGGCAGCCGGAAGCTTGAGGTGCCGGCCTCGCTGTTCAGCAGCGGGCCCGAGAAACGATGCAGCGGATTGGCGCGGTCGAGGTAAAGGTGGAGCGCCGCGGGAACACGCATGAAGGCCGTGATGCAGCGCTCGACGACTGACGAATGCTCGAGCGGAACGACAAGGATGATATCGTCGGGCATCAGTCGACGCGCGGCGTCGACGGCGTTGGCGAGCTCGGTTTCCAGCTTCTGCGCGCCTTCGTCCAGGAAGCGCGTCGAGATGACCTCCATCCCGCGTCTGGCGAGCGCGTGCTGCTCGAGAAATGCGCGAATTTCCGCATGATGGCCGACGATCATTACGCGTGCAGTCAGAACATTGCCCTTGTCGGCATGGCGCTTTGTCAGGATCACCAGCGCCGCGCGGCTGGCGTAGAGCGCGCCGAGACCGACAAAGTAGAAGACGATGAACGCGCCGCGCGAGGAATCGGCGATGGCGCGCAGCATGAAGCCCGCGGTCGCGGCGGCGAGAAAGGCGTAATTCCAGAGCGAAAAGATGCGCTCCGCATGGCCGGACAAGTCGAGATAATCGCCGATCGCGTAGGAATGGCGGGAAAGATTGAAGCCAACGAACAGGACCGCTGCCAGAATGCCGAGCTGGCTGCTTTCAAACGGGTCGCGGTGCGCGCCGTGCACGACGAGATTGTATAAGTAGTCAGACGCTGTGAACGCAGAGAAAATCGCAATGAGATCGATGACGGCCGCTTGAAGCGAGAACAGGAAGCGATTGTAGCGGACCTCGCGGCGCTGGGCCTGGGCGGCGGACTCTGTTACATCGCGCTCCGGAGGGCGCGCGAAGGCTGTCTTGGTCCATTCCGTTGCGGCCTGCTTGCAGGCGGCGAAGCCGAGATCGCTCATGTTGACCCCTGTCTGCGATACCGCCCGGTGATCGCGTGACAGGAGTGACCTAACGGCAGGCCCGTGAACGGAGGTCTAAAGATTGTGCTGAATTAGCCGTTTACCAGCATTGGGCGGAGTCTGGCGAGCCGAAATTCACCAATCAGGATTAATATAATTTGGAAGCGGCAATTGAAAGGCGGAAATAGACGAAAGTAATATTTCATGCGGATCAATTCAGGCCGCAAAAAATGCGATGAATACTGCTTAAATGCGGCAGCGAGGCGGTAAAATAATTTACCTTTATCGGTAGTTGCCGACCCGGTTGCGCCGCAGCGCCGGAACGCTGCCCGGATCCGATCGAAAACCGCGGGCCTGCGTCAAAAGGATGGTCTCCGGCGCCTCACCGCGTAGTATCAATCTGTGTTGCATCGATCTACCTCGGATGTGCGACACTGAAAGCTTTCGAGCGGAGGCAAACCCAGCGAATAGAGAAAAGAGTCGACCCAGATCCAATGAGCCCCCACGAATCACCCGGCCAGAACCCAGGCGCCCGTAGCCGGCTGACGATCCTGTTCACGGATCTCGTCGGTTCGACAATGCTCGCGCGAGAAATGGAGGCGGAAGATTTCGCGGCTCTCCTCGACGGTCTACGCGACATCTGTCGCGACGTCGTCGCCGAGCGTGGCGGTCGGATCGCGCGCATGCAGGGCGATGGCGCCACGATCGTATTCGGACACCCGGAACCCGGCGAGGATGACGGGCGGCGCGCCGTCGACGCCGCGCTCGACATTCACCAGAAGGTCGGCGTAATGCGGCCGATCGGGCTGCCGCCCAGACTGCTTCCCCTGCGCATGCATTCCGGCGTCCACGCCGGGACGGTATTGATTGCCGATGGTGACATCGAAAGGGGCGTGTTCGATCTGGTTGGCGACGTGCCGAATGTCGCCGCCCGCCTTTCGCAACGCGCCGCGCCCGGCGAAATTCTGGCCAGCGTCGATTCGGTCGGGCCGAATGCGCATTTCTACAAGCTTGGCGCGCCTGCCGACCTTTCGGCGGTCGGTCTCGACCTGCCGGTTCATGTGGTGCTCGGACGCAGCGCCGCGACGAGCCGGTTCGAATCCACGGCGTCCCGCGGACTCACGCCCTTTATCGGTCGCCGAGAACTCGTCGACCAATTGCGCGCCTTTCTGCTTGACCCGGAAGCCGCGCCACGCGCCACGGTCATTCGTGGCGGCGCGGGGCTCGGCAAGACACGACTCATAGAGGAGGTCTTGCTGTCGATCGATCTGCAGGATGCGGTCGTTCTGCGCGGCGGCTGCGAGAGCTATCTCGGCGCCGAGATCCTCCAGCCGTTCCTGCAGATGATGCGTGGCTACATCGGCCTGCACGACGGCCTTACGGCCGACGAGGCCCTCGCCCTGTCGCGCGAGGCGCTCGAACCCTGGCGCATGGAGCTCGGGCCGCGCATCGATTCCGTCCGCGGCCTCGTCGTGGTCAGTCCCGACATCCGTCCGGCAGAGGCAGCGACCCGCGCGATCGACGATCTCGCGGCCTTTATCTTGGCGATTGCGAAATCAAGCCGCGTCGCGCTGGTGATCGACGACTGGCAATGGGCCGACGACGCCACGCGGCAGCTGATGGCGGCGCTTCTGCAGTCGCCGTCGCCTCTGCGGGTCATTCTGACCAGCCGTTCGCACGATGACGACGCGGACCTCGTGGCGGGCGCGTCGCGGATCGAACTGAAACCGTTCAACGGCGCGGAGACGGAACGCGCGGTCAGACGCTGGCTGCCGCAGGCCGATCCGTTCCTGATCGCGCGTATTCACGACTATGCGGGCGGCGTGCCGCTCTACATTGAGGAATTGTGCCACCTGGCGTCGGCCGACAATTTGTCCCACGCGCTGCTGGCGGGCGGTCGCGCTGGCTGGATCGGCGCTCTGGTGACGTCGCGCCTGCAGCGTCTGCCGGAGCAGCACGCCGAGATCGTGCGCGCCGCCGCCGTCGTCGGCAATGTCGCGCCGTATCGCTCGCTGATCGCGGCCTGTGGTCGCGCGCCGGACGACGAGGCGTTGCGCGCCCTCGCCGAGGCCGATTTTCTGTTCGTCGACGCGGCCAGCGGCGGCCTGCGCTTCAAGCATGGCATCACGCGCGATTCCGTCTACGAGTCGATCGGTCTCAAGACCCGTCGCATGTTGCATCGCCGGATCGCCGAGGCGCATGTCGCGCGCGGAAGGGGTCTCGATCATGACGATACGCTCGAGGCGCTCGCCTATCACAGCTTTGGCGCCGGCGACTGGGAGAAAGCCGCACGGTTCGCCGAACAGGCCGGCGACAAGGCGACCCTGGCCTTCGCGCTCGATCGCGCGCGGGCGCACTACAAGGCCGCGCTCGACGCGATGGACCATCTGGTCGGGCGAGGTCCTGACCACGAGGGGCGCTGGTGTCTGCTGGTCAACAAGCTCGGCATGGCCAGCATTTTCGATCCGCTGTCGCTACGAAACGACGTCAGCCTGTTCGAGCGGGCCGCCAATCTGGCGCGAGCGATCGGCGACATAGACGCGCAGGCGCGTGCGAACTACTGGCTGGGCTACATGTGCTACGGGTTCGGTCGCTTCCGCGAGGGCGTCGTTCACGCGCGCCGCGCGGCCGAACTGGCGCGCAAGACGGGCGACCTACGTCTTGTCGCGCAGGTCGAGGCCACGCTCGGGCAGATTCTCGCCGCCGCCGGTCGATACGACGACGCGCTCCAACTGATCGACGCGGCCATCGTCACCAAGAGGCGCTCGGCGCGACCGGGCGGCGGAATTGCGATCGGTTCTGCCTACGCCTTGTCCTGCGAAGCGAGCATACTCGCCGATCGCGGCGATTTCGCCTCTGCTGATGCGCGCTTCGACGAGGCGACCGCGCTGCTCGGCGGCACGAACCATCCGGTCGCCAATTCGATGCGCAACTGGCGCGTCGTCTCCCTGGTCTGGCGTGGAGCCTGGGAGCAGGCCGAAAACGTCGCCACCGAAAATGCGCGGGTCGCCGAGAACATGCGGGGGCTTCTGCTGCTAGCGGTGTCCCGCGCCGCGGCCGGCTATGCGCGCTGGCGGCGCACCGGCGAGACCGACGCGCTTCGGCAGTTGCTCGACGCCATCCGTTGGATGGAGGGGCGCAATTTCAAGTTCTTCGTGTCTGTGCAGTACAGCTGGCTGGTCGAAGCCTGCGCGGAGGTCGGCGATATCGGCGGCGCTCGGCGCTATGCCGCGCATGTCCTGCTGCGCGCGCGACATGGCGAGCGATTGGGCGAAGCCGCCGTCAGCCGCGTCCTGGCGCAGATCGCCGCAAAGGCCGGCCGCCCCGACGATTGTGCGCGCTGGATTAAGCGCGCGGAGCTTTCGGCGCGCCTGCGAGGCTCGCGACGGGAAGCGGCGCTGAACGAGGCCCTGTGCGCCCTTCTTGAGACGCCGCGCGTCAGCGCCGAATGCCGCCAGCGACAGGCCGAACACGCGCAGGCGGAACTGCGCGCCATGGGAATGAACTGGTACGCCGATCGTCTGCGCGCTTCGATCTGAGGCGGTTCCTCAGGCGACGACCGGCTGACTGACGCCCATCTCCTGCAACGCCTTGACGACTTCATCGGCCAGCAGCGAATAGCCGTCCGATGTCGGATGCAATTCGTTGTCCCACAAGGCTTCGTAATTGATCTCGTAGCGCGGGTCTCTCGCCAGGACGCCCGTGAGGTTGACATGCCGGATGTGTTGCGCTCCGGCGTCTGCGACCCGGCCCGCGGCGGCGTTGAGGCGATCGATCAGGACCCGCATGACCTTCCTGTTCTTCGCAAGATCCGTCATGCCGCGTCGCGCAAAGACGGGGCCCAGCCATCTGTTGCCGAGAAAGCCACGGCTGTCGGGCACAGGATGGTCGTACGCGTGCATGATGATCGGCGCATCCGTCATCTGCCGCAATTTTTCGACCATCGTTGCGAGATAGCCATGCAGTTCCTCGTCGATGAACTTGGCGACCTCGTCTTCGATCAGGGGTTCCTCGTCCTGCGCGCCTGTTGCGCTCAGCATACGGTAGAGCGCGGTTTGCGTCCGGTCCGAGGTGGGCTGGCAGACGTCGTTGCCGCCGCCGCCGAGCAGGATGCAGGCGGGCGCAACTTCGTCCGAGCCGAGATCGTCGAAGAAGCGTGCGACCGTCTCCATGAAGGCAGGTTCGGCCATGTCGCGCAGGAAACGCCCTGTCTGCGTGAAATTCGTGCCAAACCTGTCGACATAGCCGCGGTCCGCGAGAGCTGTGCGAAGGGTGGGAACGAACAGAATGCGGGTCAGCCAGGAATCGCCTATGGCAAGGATCGGTGTCTCCTGTTCCGACGCCAGGACGCCGCTCAACCGCTCTGGCGCGCTCTCGGTGACGATCGCAGGCGACGCGACCACCGGACCTTCGAGCGAGATCGTCAGTGGGCCGGGGCCCGGCCTGAGCGCCAGCGGCGAGTCCACCAGCGCGCTGAAAAAGCCGATCATCAGCGCGACCGCCGGATCGGCGCCGGGGCAGGCGTGCGTCGGGTGATCGGCCTCGCGCCGATTTCCGCCGAAAGCGTGATGATATTCGCGGCTGCCGGAGGCAAGGCACTGCTGCGTCGCCGAGACCGCGCCGGCGACGATCACGTCGCCCGGCTTGATGCGCACCTTGTGCGGGCCCGCGCCCAGAGTGTGCGAGACGACGGCGGTGCGCCAGATCAGCTCAGGCACCGCGCGCAACTGGAAGGCGGGGATGAAATCGCCGGCGAGCCTGTTGCAGGCGTCGGAAAAGTCGCGCGCCGGGGCGCCGGCAAAGCGCGCCCGCAATTTCCAAAGGACGCCCTCGCGCAGCCATTCGTTGAGAATGCGCCGTAGATTGCCCTCGACCGTCGGGATGAAGCCCATCATCGCGCCGGCTATGGTCTGGGCGCAGAAGTCGTAATCGTCCCTGCCTTCCTCGGAGTCGAGCACGGCGCGCGACACAGGCGCCGTGATCTTTTCGCCGAACTGCCTCAGGAACGCTTCCATCTTGCTGCGCACCGACTGGCCGTGCGCCGCGCCGTATTTCTCGACGCTACTGCCGGGATGCGGCTGGAAAATGTAGCGCGAGGGCGACAGGAAATGGCCCGGATAGTTCGCGGGATCGTCGAGCGTCCAGTCCCAGCGGTAGCCTGAGCGGCGGAAGTGCCCGCCTTCCTCGGACATGCCGAACCATTCCTCGCAGAAGTGCGCGAGCAGCGGCTCGACGAGTTCCCGGGACTCGACGGTCAGTTCCCAGCGCTTCGCGTCGTCGTCCCTGGCGTCCGCCATTTCGAGGTCAACGAGCTTTTGCAATGCCTGCTGCACGGCGTTTCGCGCATTCTCGAACGCCGTATGGGCGTCGATCGCCATGATCGCGTCATTGCAGGCGTGCGACCATTTCTCATAGGCCTGATCGTCCTGGTTCGGATCGAGGCCGAGATAAAGAATGCCGAACGATCGGTTCATGCGCGGCAGGTAGCCGGTGATCGTCAGGCTCTCCTCGCGATTGACGAAGACGTCGCGAACCATGTCTCTGTCGCCGACCAGAACGCCGAATGGCGTACGCAACAGCCCGCCGTGGTTCTCGCGAATGGCCGCCCACACCGAGGCGCTCGTGAAATCGGCTGCGAAGTCGGGATCCTCCAGCACCGCTTTCCATGCCTCGAGCGCGGCCTCGGCGCCGTTTATCCGCTCGAACGCGCGCAGTTCGGCGATCTTGGCTTCGCCGGCTTCCACGCTCCAGGTCAGGAGCGGTTTCGTACCCTGGGCCGCAGCGCGCGCCTTGAGCAGTTCCAGCGCCTTGATCGACGGCGTGAGCAGATAGGCGCCCCATTCCAGCCGGACGAACGGCTTGGGCTCGACGTGCAACTGGTCCTCGCCGTCGAGCGGCATGTGAACGGCCTTGCCGTCATGCTCGAAGCGGAAGAAGCGCTTCTTGCCGGGCTCGGCGAGCCCGAGCAGCGGATCGCTCACGCCGGAATAGCCGCCGGAACTGTTGCCGCCGGCAATCCAGCTCTGGATCACCTCGAATTGCTCGCCGAGATTGGCGTTGTAGGCCATGAAGACGAGGCCGCGCTCCTGTGCGTAGCTGGCTGCCCTTCTGGATTCGTCGGCCTCGTTGCGATCGTGCAGCGGTCCGTAGGACATGCCGCGGCGCGCGATGCGCGGCGGACGCGCGCCTGCCTCCGGCAGCACGAAGCGCGGATTGGTGCGCCGGATATGCGCGTGCAGCGGGCAGCGCGTGCCCTTCGGATCTTTCTCGAAATGGAAATCGTTGAAGAGCGTATCCGAGCCGAACACATCCGCGAGCGGCTGTCCCGACTTTGCATGGTCGGCGGGCCAGCGGCCGACCATTTTCGCCATCAGGTCCTCGCGTCCGAGAGCGGCGCCCTGCGCAGCCACCGCGGTCACGGCGTCGCCCAGCACGGCGTCGAAAGCCTGCACGTCCTGGCGCAGCTTGCGCACCGCGAGGAAGCTGCCGTCGCGCAGCAGTGGGCGCATGCGTTCCGAAGCGCCCGCGTAGAAATCGGTCTTGTCGGCCAGATTGGGATAGCCGCACAGCAATTCGCCGAGATGAATCTGGTTGGAATAGCGCCGGCCCGCCTGCGCCTTCTGGAGCACGGGCTCCGAATTGCCTTCCGTAAAGCCGAAATGCTCCTCGACAACCTTGTTGGCGTTGCGCAGCCGATGCATCCACTGCAGCGACAGCGGCGCAATTCCTTCGTGCGTGGCGACGAGTTTCTTCAGAGCCTCCATCAGCGGCGCGCGCGCGGTTGGCGTGTCCTCGTCCGTGCTGTCCGGCGTCGCCCGCCGGCGCACCTGCACCATTGCGTGCACGGCGGCCATATCGATGCGCGGGGCGGAGCTCTCCTCGTCGATCTCTTGCGCGTTGACGCCCTTGTCCCAGTTGCGCGCAGGACGGCGCCAGCGCAAAGGATGATTGATGCGCACGTCGCCGAGAATGCCGGCGCGCATCTCCATGCCCTGCACGAACTCTTCCGGCAATTCGCGAATTTCGTCGTCGGTGAAGCCGGCGACGCGCAGTCCTTCGACGGTGAAGGCGATATTGGTGGCTATCGCGCCCGGCGCGAGCGTATCGGCCTCGGTCGTCGCCCGCAGCGCGCCGAGGAGGGCAGCGACCGCCGCTGGCGACTCGAACTGCAGCATCAGCAGGCAGCCGTGATCGATGTCGGCATAAGAGGTCAGAATGCCGCCCTGAACATTGCCGGGCTCGGCGAGCGGCGGCGTCTCGGGAATGGGATTGGGCAGCTGCCGCCGCACGGCAGGCTCCGGCGGAACGCGCTGGATCCAGCGCACCGCTTCATCGAACCGCCGCAATGCGCGTTTGACGCCGAGCTGATAGGTCGCATTGCGCATCATCGGCACGAATTCCGGCAGCAATTCGTGCGCGGCGCGCAGCAGGATGTCGCCGTCGTCCGTGCCGTACAGGTAGATGTCGGACAGACGATGCACGCCCGCCAGCACGCGCATGCCGTGCCGGAACGCCGGTCGGCCGGCGTTCTGGATCTCCATCTCCTGCTCGAAACCGGCGCTGGTCGGATCGCCCGGAACGCGCCCGTCGACCTCGAAGATCGAGCGCGCCGCAATCTGCTCGGCCGAGGGAATGTGAATGCGCGCCGTGACCAACTCGGCGTGCTGCGCCTCGTCGCGCGCATGCACGCGTTCCGCCATTTTCAGATAGCGGATGTCGTCGACGGTGATGTTCGGGGTCGCATAGAGAAACGCCGCCTCGCTCTGCGCCGATTTCAGCCATGCGCCCCATTCCTCGTAGCTGCTTTCGTAGCCGAGCACATAGCCTTCGGTATTGCAGAACACGAGATCGAGCAGGCGCGTCACTTTCTGCCAGATCACCCGCACATAGGCTTCCCACGAGCCGTCGAACGTGACGGTCAGCAGAACCTTGTCTTCGTGGTTCTTGTCGTCCTCGAGCACGACGATCCCGACCGAATGGATGCGTCCGACACGCTCGACCGCGTCCGAAAGAACGCGGAACAATTCGTGTTCATGCGAATCCGACCGGCCGATGTGCAGCGCGCGCAGCACTCGCTTGACGCGCGTCTTGTAAGTCACCGCGTCGAGCGCCGGCACGAAGCCCTTCTTGATGGTCGCCAGGACGCGAAAGTCCGACGTGCCAGCAAGCCCGCCCGTCTTGATCGTCAAATCGCGGCGCATGCTGCTCCCCCTGAAGTGCTGGTCTTGTCCGCGCAGCGCGGCCGGAGTGGCTGCGGCGGTCGTCCGGATGTGGCGGGGCGATTGTGGCTTGAGAAGCGCCGGGCGAAGTGTGAGGCGCATCACTGTCGGGCGCCGGTGCGACGGATTAGCGCGACGCCGCCTCGGCGAGCGCCTCGGGACGCAAGACGGTCAAGCGCCGGCGTGCGAGCGCGATAACCCCCTCGCGAGACCATATCTGCAATTGGCGGTTGATCATTTCGCGCGACATGCCGACGCGCTGGCTGAGCTCGCTCTGCGACAGTTCCGCCGAATGGCCCGGCGCGCCGTCGGTCAGGCGCAGCAGCGTCTTGGCCAAGCGGCCGCGCAGGTCCATGAACATGAGCTCTTCTACCTGCTCCGTCGTGCGACGGAGCCGTCCGGAAAGAATCGCCAGGAGCTTGATCGCGATCTGCGGTCTCTTCTCGAGGAGCGGAAGGAAGTCGCGCCGTTCGAGTGCAAGCAGGCAGCAATCGGTCAGCGCCGTCGCGTCGCCAGTGCGCGCCATGCCGTCGAGCAGCGCAATCTCGCCAAATATGTCGCCCTTCTCGAACTGATTGAGAACAGCGCTCTTGCCTTCGCTCGACGATGTCGTGACGAGGACCTTGCCGCGCACGACCGCGAAGAGGCAGAAGCCGGGGTCGCCTTTCGAAAAGATCGTAGCGCCGCTTCTGACCTCCCTGGCCTTCGCATAGGCGGCGATCTGGTCGAGCGAATCCTGGTCGAGTTCGCGAAACAGCTCGTGCTGGCGAAGGATCGCCGCCTTGTTAAGGGCGGGCAAGCGCGGTTCCGGACTCGTGTGAAGGGTCATGCCCGGCCTGTGCATCGTCGGCTTCTTGCCGACAAACCTAGCACAGCAGGCAGGGGCGCCAAGCCGCAAACCTTTGGTTCAGGCCATGACGAGTTTGAAGCCAGCTACCAGAAGGACGAAGGACAGCAGGATGCGCAGCGAGCGCTCGTGAACATGCGGCGCGAGCCGACTGCCGACGATGACGCCCGGGATCGATCCGGCGAGCAGCGAGGCGAGCATGGCGAGATCGACCGAGCCGATCAGCCAGTGGCCGGCGCCCGCGACGAGGGTGAGCGGCACGGCATGCGCTATGTCCGTGCCGACGATGCGCGCGACGGGCGAGGCCGGGAAGAGCATCAGGAGCGCAGTCACGCCCAGGGCGCCGGCGCCCACCGACGAGACGGAAACGAGTACGCCGAGAACCGCGCCGACGCCCCACGTCGCAAGGTCGCGCTTGCGCTGCGAGATCGGCGGCCGGGCGCTCCTGAGCTTCAGGAGTCGGGCGCGACACAGGATCGACAGGGCCGTCAGCACGAGCGCGACGCCGAGGCCGGCGCCGACGAATTGCGCGACACGCTCCGAATCCGCGCCGCTCAAAGATACGACGGTCAAAGTCGCCGCCGAGGCTGGCGCGCTGCCCGCGGCGAGCAAGAGCACGACACGCCAGTCCACATTGTCGCGCGTGCCGTGAACGAGCGTACCTGCGCTCTTGGTGATCGCGGCGTAGAGCAGGTCGGTGCCGACCGCGGTCGCCGGATGCACGCCGAACAGCAGCACGAGCAGCGGCGTCATCAGCGAGCCGCCGCCGACCCCGGTGAGCCCGACGATCAGGCCGACGCCGGCGCCGGACAAGGCAAAAAGCGGGTCGAACATCGTCCGCGTCCCCGTCTTGCAGGTCAGATGCCGCCGCCGTCGAGCGACAGCCCGGCCTCACGTCTGTTCTGGCGGCGCATCGCGATCCATGAGCGCAGGTGACCCAGCGCCGCGTCGAGCAGCGGTCGCAAGACGAAGTCCGCGCAGGTCGCTGCGAGCGCAAGCTCGGCGTCGCGCGTTGCCGCAGACGCGATCAGGCCGGTGAGACCCGCATTCGCAGCGGCGTCGATTGCGCGCCGTCGCAATTCGTCGAATGTCGTGTCGCGCGAGACGAGGCCGAACCTCGCCAGCGCGACGACAATGCCATCCCCGGCCCTGGGCCTGTCTGCGCGCGACGCGGCGTCCGCCTCGACCACGCCGAGTGCGACCGTGTCGTTGCTGTGCGGGTCGATCAGTAGGATTCCGCCGAGCGGCTGGCAGGCGGCATAGTCCGCCGCGACCACGTCGGTCTCCAGCCGGAGCGTCGCAAGCCCGATGCCGTTCATCTCCAGCGCAGCGGCCGGAATCGTCCGGTAGTCATGCACGTCGACCGTGTGATGCAGCGCGATGATCCGCGCGGCCGTGACGGCCGTTCCGATCTTGACCAGATAGGCGCGGCCCGGCGTCACCGGCGTCTCGCCCAGCGCCAGCAGCCGCGCCTGAAATTGTCGCCGCGGCTTCGTCAGCGATTCCGCGTGGACGAGCACGTCGCCACGCGACAGATCGATCTCGTCGGCGAGCGTCAGCGTGACCGCTTCGCCGGCGCCGGCGCGCCCCTGATCGCCTGAGGGCCCTAGTATTCGGGCGATTCGCGTTGTCCGGCTGCGTGGCAGCGCGACGACCGTGTCGCCGACGGCGACCGCGCCCGACGCGATCGTTCCCGAAAAGCCGCGAAAATCGAGGTCGGGCCGATTAACCCGTTGAACGGGGAAGCGAAATTCGCAATCGCCGGCCGGCGCCGCCTCGATGCTCTCCAGCAGCGCGAGCAGCGACGGGCCGGTTCGCCACGGCGTCCTCTCGGAGGGCGTCGCAACATTGTCGCCGAAACGCGCCGAAACGGGAATGACATGCGTCTCGACGAAGCCGAGCGAGGCGGCGAGAACGCGATAGTCTCGTTCGATCTTTCGGAAAACCTGCTCGTCATAGTCGACGAGGTCGATCTTGTTGACGGCGACGATCACGCGGCGCACGCCCAGCATCGAGACAATGTAGGAATGGCGCCGCGTCTGCGGCAGCAGGCCCTTGCGCGCGTCGACCAGGATGATCGCGACGTCGGCCGTCGAGGCGCCGGTCGCCATGTTGCGCGTATATTGTTCGTGGCCGGGCGTATCCGCCGCGATGAAGGCGCGCCTGTCCGTCGCGAAATACCGATAGGCGACGTCGATGGTGATGCCTTGTTCGCGCTCGGCGGCGAGACCGTCGACCAGCAGCGCGAAGTCGCGATCGTCGCCGGTCGTGCCGAACCGCGCGCTGTCGCGATCGAGCGCCTCCATCTGGTCTTCGAACACGGCGCCGGTTTCGTACAGCAGGCGCCCAAGCAACGTCGACTTGCCGTCGTCTACCGAGCCGCAGGTGATGAAGCGCAGCAGCGAACGTTCCCGCGCCGCGACCGGCGCGACATCGTCGGCGACGTCATACGCGTCGATCGCCGGATCGACGAGTTTCAGGCTGGCGCGCATCAGAAATAGCCTTCCTGCTTCTTGAGCTCCATCGAGTTCGATCCGTCGTGATCGATGATGCGCCCCTGGCGTTCGGAGACGCGCGAGGCGCGCATTTCGGCGATGACCTCGGGCAGGGTCGCGGCCGAGCTCTCGACTGCGCCGGTCAGTGGATAGCAGCCGAGCGTGCGGAATCGGACCATCTTCAATTGCGGAACTTCGCCAGGCAGCAGCGGCAGGCGCGCGTCGTCGCGCATGATCAGCGCGCCATTGCGCTCGACGACGGGCCGGCGCTTCGCGAAATACAGAGGCACGACCGGGATATTCTCGAGCGCGATATAGTCCCACACATCCGCCTCGGTCCAGTTGGACAGCGGAAAAACTCGGAAGCTCTCGCCCCTGCGCTTGCGCGTATTGAAAGCGCGCCAGGGCTCCGGCCGCTGCGCCTTCGGGTCCCAGCGATGGTCGGGCGTGCGTAGCGAGAAAATGCGTTCCTTCGCGCGGCTCTTCTCCTCGTCGCGCCGCGCGCCGCCGAAGGCCGCGTCGAATCCATAGGCGTCGAGCGCCTGCTTCAGACCTTGTGTCTTCATCACGTCGGTATGAACGGCGGAGCCAGACGTAATCGGATTGACGCCGCCCGCGACCCCCTCCTGATTTATGTGCACGATCAAATCGAGGCCGTAGCGTTTCGCCGTCTCGTCGCGGAACGCGATCATCTCGCGGAATTTCCAGCCGGTATCGACGTGCAGCAGCGGGAAGGGCGGCTTGCCCGGCGCAAACGCCTTCAGCGCGAGATGCAGCAGGACTGCCGAATCCTTGCCGATCGAATAGAGCAGCACCGGCCGCTCGCATGTCGCGACGACCTCGCGCAGGATGAAGATCGACTCGGCTTCAAGCGCCTGCAGATGGGTCAGACGGCCCATTGGCTGTCTCCGTCCGCCGCGGCGCGGCGCGCAACGATCTTGCCGTCGGGGGCGAGGTGCAGCCCGCATTCCTTCTGGGCGTCCTGTTCCCACCACCAGCGCCCGGCGCGTTCGTCTTCGCCAGCCCGGATCGCCCGCGTGCACGGCGCGCAGCCGATCGAGGGATAGCCCTGCGCATGCAGCGCATTGACGGGCACGCCGCGCGTTTCCACTTCGCGGACGATCTGGTCGCGCGCAGCGTCGACCAACGGATTGGCTTTCAGGATCGCAAAGCTCGGGTCGAAGGAAACAAACGCCGTCGCGCGCCGGGTCGACGACTGGTCGGCGCGCAGCCCCGTCACCCAGGCGCTCGCGCCTTCGAGCGCGCGGCGCAGCGGCGCAACCTTGCGCACTTCGCAGCAGGTCTTGCGCTGCGCGACGCTGTCGTACTGGCCATCGATGCCCTGCGTCTCGACCAGCGTTTCGAGCGCGGATGCGCCGGGATAGTAGGCGCGAATCTTGCGGCCGTACTTGCGCTCCGTCTCCGTCCACACCGCATAGGTCTCGGGAAACAGCCGCCCAGTGTCGAGCGTGACGACCTCGATGGCGAGATCGTGCGTGAAGATGAGATCGGTCAAATACTGGTCTTCGATGCCGAAACTCGTCGTGAAGACGATCCGCCCGTCGATCTGCGAGCGCAGAAGTTTGAGCCGCGCGAGCGGATCGCGACCGGGGAAGCCGAGATCGAGAGAAGCGACCTGGTCATGCATGGGAGCGACTTTCCTGTTTGTGAGCACGCGCTGCGCGGCGGCGCTCGAAAATGCTGGTTTGGCGGGCGTAGCCGGGCTGGTAGGCGTGGGAGATGGCGCCGAGCGCCGCGGCCCATTGCGCTTCGCTCTGGCGCGCAAGGCTCGCCTCGGGCAGCTCGATCTCGTCGAAGCCGCAGGCGAAGGCGTAGGGGCCCTGATCCGGGATGAGCGGGCCGACCGCGCGCAGGCGGCCCGCAAAGCCGGCCTGCCGCAGCCGCCGGGCGAGCGAAAAGCCACGCCCGTCGCCGAAGGCTGGAAAGGCGATGGCGATTAGCGCCAATTGCGCAAAATACGGGGCGAGACGGTCCACGGCGACATCGTTGGAGATTTCGACTCCAATCACGCCCGCGCGTCGCGCATCGAGCGTCGAACGCAGCGCCGCAAGCGGAACGATAATTCCGCCATCGACATCGTCGCGCGAAAAATCGTCGGTTCGCCATCCCATGCGATCAAGCAGCGGCATCTTGCGCTCCCCTCAGAAAGGCGGATTTGAAGGCGTTGACGCCCAGTCGCCGCACGGCCTCGATGAACGTTTCGCCAGGCCGCCGCTTGGCCAGATAGCCTGCAACGATGCGTTCGATCGCATCGGCGACCTCGTCGGCGCTGAGGCCGGGCCCAAGCAATTCGCCGATTGCCAGATTGTCGGACGCCTCGCCGCCAAGCGTGACCTGATACGATTCCTGGCCGCGCTTCTCGAGACCGAGAATGCCGATATGGCCGACATGGTGGTGGCCGCAGGCGTTGATGCAGCCGGAAATCTTGATCTGCAGCGGACCGATCTCGCGCTGGCGCGCGCTGTCGCCGAAGCGACGCGATATCGCCTGCGCGATCGGGATCGAACGCGCCGTCGCCAGCGCGCAATAGTCGAGGCCGGGGCAGGCGATAATGTCGGTGACCAGCCCGACATTGGCCGTCGCCAGTCCGAGCGCGCCGAGTGTGCGCCAGAGATCGAACAGATCGTCGAGCTTAACGTGTGGCAGCACGAGATTCTGCGCGTGCGTGACGCGCAGCTCGCCCGATGAATAGCGCTCAGCGAGATCGGCGAAGGCGCGCATCTGGTCCGACGTCATGTCGCCGGGCACGCCGCCAACCGGCTTCAGTGAGATCGTAACCGCCGCATAGCCGGCGACGCGGTGCGGGAAGAGGGCGTTCTCGACCCATTCCGCAAAAGTCGGATTGGCGAGTTTGGCCGCCTCGAAAATGCGCGAGACGGCGGGCAGATCGTCATAGGCGATTTTCGAGAACGACGGCGCGATGCGCGCGAGTTCAGCTGTCTCCTCGGCGGACCAGTTCGGCCCCACCGCAAATTCCGATTCGACCGCGTTGCGAAAAGCGTCGAGCCCGAGCTCGTGCACGAGAATCTTGATGCGCGCCTTGTACTTGTTGTCGCGACGTCCTTCGGAATTGTAAACGCGCATGATCGCGTCGAGATAGGCGAGCAGTTGCCCTTTGGGCAGGAAGTCACGCACGACCTTGCCGATCATCGGCGTGCGGCCGAGGCCGCCGCCTGCGAGGATCTGATAGCCGATCTCGCCGCTTTCGGGATGGCGCAGGATGCGCACGCCGACGTCATGCGCCTTCAGGACGGCGCGGTCCTCGGTCGCGCCGGTCACGGCGACCTTGAATTTGCGCGGCAGGAACGAAAATTCCGGATGCAGGCTCGACCATTGGCGCAGCAGCTCCGCGACGGGCCGCGGGTCTTCGATTTCATCGCGCGCCACGCCTGCGAAATGGTCGGCCGTCACGTTGCGAATGCAATTGCCGGAGGTTTGGATCGCATGCATGCCGACGTCGGCGAGCAGGTCGAGAATGTCGGGCGCATCGCTCAGCTTCGGCCAGTTGAACTGCAAATTCTGCCGCGTCGTGAAATGGCCGTAGCCCTTGTCGAATCGATCGGCGATCAGCGCCAGCTGCCGCAACTGCCGCGACGACAGGACGCCATAGGGGATGGCTATGCGCAGCATGTAGGCGTGCAACTGAAGATAAAGGCCGTTCTGCAAACGCAGCGGACGGAACTCGTCCTCTGTCAACGAGCCGGACAGGCGCCGCGCAACCTGATCGCGGAACTGTGCGACGCGTTCGCGCACGAAGCGCTCGTCGAATTCGTCATAGGCGTACATGGTTTACTCCGCCGCAACCGCGTAGTGCGCGAAATCGGCCTGTTTGCCGAGGTCCGGACGGACGCTCGGGCCCAGCGTGCGAAAGCGTTCGCGAAAATGTTTCGGCGTCGGCCGACCATCGCGATCGACCACGACTTCCGCGAGATAAGCGTCGACGATTTCGTTGCGCGCGACAGCCGCGCCGCCGATCTTCTCCAGCGCTTCAGCATCGACTGCCGTGGTCGCGATCGCCGCCGCCGCGGGGTCGCGCGTCCAGCCGTGTGCGCCGCGAAACAGAACGTCGCCGGCGCGAAGGTCGTTGGCGATCAGGATCGCCGGCAACAGCGGCTTTCTCGATGATTGTTTGGTCGCGGACATCTGGCGGTCTCCGGTCATCCTCGCCGAACCAGCGCGTAAGCGCATGCGGCCTGGCTGCTTGCCGAAGAACTACGTCTCCAAGACTCCTGTCTCAATCGGGGTCGCGGAGAACGACCTGCCAAACATTTCCCGGAATGGAGATGGATTTTCTCGCGCGCTTCAAACGCCCGCCGGCGCCGCGACGACGGACGGTCGCATTGCCTTGTCGAGCAAGCGAGCGCGAATGGCGAAACTCAAGCGATTGATGGAGCAGCGAGCCAGGACCGGCGGTCAATAGATCGAGGGTTCGTCGACCGGCCGGCCGAAGTCCGTTTCGAGAAAATCGAAATCGCAGCCCTGATCGGCTTGCCGGATGTGACGCGAGAACATCCAGCCATAGCCGCGTTCGTAGCGCGGCTGCGGCGCTGGCAGGGCGGCGCGTCGACGCGCAAGCTCTTCGTCGGAAACCTCCAGCGCAATGCGCCGCGCCGGCACATCGACCGAGATCATGTCGCCGGTCCGCACCAGCGCGAGCGGCCCGCCCACGTATGATTCCGGCGCGACATGCAGGATGCAGGCGCCGTAGCTCGTGCCGCTCATGCGCGCATCGGAAATGCGCACCATGTCGCGCACGCCCTGTTTCACCAGTTTCTTCGGGATCGGCAGCATGCCCCATTCCGGCATGCCGGGTCCGCCGAGCGGGCCGGCGTTGCGCAGCACCAGCACCGTATCTTCCGTTGCGTCGAGATCGTCGCGGTCGATATTCGCTTTCATATCGGCGTAATCGTCGAAGACGAGGGCAGGGCCGGTGTGCCTGAGATAGCGCGGCGCGGTCGCCGACGGCTTGATGACGCAGCCCTGCGGCGCGAGATTGCCGCGCAGCACGGCGAGCGCGCCTTCTCTGTAGATCGCATTGTCGATCGTGCGGATCACGTCGTCGTTGTAGACGGCCGCGCCTTCGAGGCTCTCGGCCCATGTCCTGCCGCTCGCATTGATCTGCGTGAGATCGAGCCTGTCCTTCAGCCGCGTCAGCATGCCGAGCAGGCCGCCGGCATAGTAGAAATCCTCCATCAGATATGTGTCGCCGCTCGGCCTGATATTGGCGATGACCGGCGTCGTGCGGCTCGCTGCGTCGAAATCGTCGAGGCCGATGTCATGGCCCGCGCGCCGCGCCATGGCGATGATGTGGATGACGGCGTTGGTCGAGCAGCCCATGGCCATGGCGACGACGATGGCGTTGAGGAAAGACTGCTGCGTCTGGATCTTGTCGGGCGTCAGATCCTCCCACACCATGTCGACGATGCGCCGACCCGCCGCCGCGCACATGCGGATGTGGTTGCTGTCGGCGGCGGGAATCGAGGATGCGCCCGGCAGCGTCATGCCGATCGTGTCGGCAAGCGCTGTCATCGTCGCCGCCGTGCCCATGGTCATGCACACGCCATAGCTGCGCGCGATGCCGGCCTCCATCTCGCCCCAGTCCTTGTCGGAAATGTTGCTGGCGCGCCGTTCGTCCCAATATTTCCAGGCGTCGGAACCTGAGCCGAGCGTCTGCCCTCGCCAGTTGCCGCGCAGCATCGGACCGGCGGGGACAAAGATCGAAGGCAGGGCGACGCTGGTCGCCCCGAGCAGCAGGCCGGGCGTGGTCTTGTCGCAACCGCCCATCAGCACGACGCCGTCGACGGAATGCGAGCGGATCAGCTCCTCCGTCTCCATCGCCAGAAAATTGCGGTAGAGCATGGTGGTCGGTTTGACGTTGCTCTCCGAGAGCGAAATCGCGGGCAATTCGACCGGAAAGCCGCCGGCCTGCAGCACGCCGCGTTTGATATCCCCCACGCGCTCCCTGAAATGCGCATGGCACTGGTTGAGATCGGACCAGGTGTTGATGATCGCGATGACCGGCTTGCCGCGATATTCCTCCGGCCCATAGCCCATCTGGGCCATGCGCGAGCGATGACCGAACGATCGCAGGTCGTCTGGTGCGAACCAGCGCGCAGAACGGAGCTGGTCGGGCGTCTTGCGGGCCATGATCTCCTCACGACGCTCTCCTGGCGGAGCGCCTTCCAGCGGACGATAGAGCGCGCGCCGGTTCGCGAAAACTGTCTTTCGCGAGGCGTGGGCAGCGTCGCCGCGGCAAGCGGGGACCGCGGGACGGAAACGGCTCGATTTTAAGCTGAAATGGCTGGGGGACCTGGATTCGAACCAAGATTAACGGAGTCAGAGTCCGCTGTTCTACCGTTGAACTATCCCCCAACGGACACGCGCGGAAAGCGCGGCGCGTCGGAACGGGGGTCGAGATAAAGGCCCGCGCCGCTCGTGTCAACGCCGCGGGCCCGCGCCGCGTGCGCCCGGCGGGTTGCCCGAGCTATGCCAAGGGCTGATGCCGCGTCCCTTTCAAATGCAGGACTTGCTGATATTCTGAGCCGAAATCGACCGGCCGCCGACGGCCGGGCCGCAGGAGCATATCGTGTCGTCGCTTGGGGAAGGCCCGCGCCGGGAGGAAGCGCAGCGCCGTGCCCGGGATGGGGGGAATGCAGGTCGCGCCAGCCGGGCGCCGCTTTACGCCGCTCTCGATCTCGGCACCAACAATTGCCGCCTTCTGGTGGCCCGCCCGGCCGGCTATCTGGCGCCGACCGGGGCCGAGGGCTTGCGCGTGGTCGACGCCTATTCCCGTATCGTTCGGCTGGGCGAGGGCCTGTCCCAGACCGGCCGGCTGAGCGAGGCGGCAATCCGGCGGACCATCGAGGCGCTGGATATCTGCCGCGACAAGATGGACCGGCGCGGCGTCACCAAGGCCCGCCTGATCGCTACCGAGGCATGCCGCGCGGCCGCCAATGGCGTGGACTTCGTCGAGCGCGTGGCCGAGCGGACGGGATTGCGGCTCGAGATTATCGACCGGGAGACGGAGGCGCGGCTGGCCGCGCACGGCTGCGGCTCGCTGGCCGATCCCCAGGCCGAGGGCGTGCTTCTGTTCGACATCGGCGGCGGCTCGACGGAAATCGTCTGGCTTGCGCCGGATCGCGCGCGAAGGCAGGGCGCGCGCAGCGTCACCATCTGGACCTCGATCGAACTCGGCGTCGTTTCGCTTGCCGAACGGTTCGGCGGGCATCACGTCGACGACAATACGTTCGAGGACATGGTTGCGGCCTTCGACGAGAAGCTCAGGCCCTTCACCCGCAAGGCCATGGAGCAGCGCGCCTGCGGACGCTTCCACCTGCTCGGCACATCCGGCACGGTCACGACGGTCGCAGGCATCCATCTGGAATTGCCGCGCTACGACCGCCGCCGCGTCGACGGTCTGTGGATGTCGGCCGACCAGGCCGACGACGCCGTCGAGCGGCTGCGCGCCATGAGCTACGACCAGCGCGCCGCCAACGGCTGTATCGGCCATGAGCGCGCCGATCTCGTGCTCGCGGGCTGCGCCATTCTGGAAGCTATCCGCCGCGCCTTTCCCGCGCCGCGCATCCGCATCGCCGACCGGGGCCTGCGCGAGGGCATATTGCTGGAGCTGATGCGCGCCGACCGCGCCGGGGAGATAGAGGTTTGACGGCTGGCAGGCAGGGTCCCGGCGGCAAGGACGAGAAGGCGCGCGGCGGCTCGCTCAAGACGCGCGTGAAGACCGCGCGCAAGCGCTCGCTGTCGTCGACGCTCTGGCTCGAACGGCAATTGAACGATCCATACGTGGCGCGCGCAAAGCGCGAGGGCTGGCGCTCGCGCGCGGCCTACAAGCTGATCGAGATCGACGAGCGCTACCATCTGCTGAAGCCCGGCATGCGCGTGCTCGATCTCGGCGCAGCGCCCGGCGGCTGGTCGCAGGTGGCGGCGAAGAAGGTGAAGTCCGAAGACGGTAAGGGGAGGGTCGTCGGCATCGACCTGCTGGAAATCGAGCACATCCCCGGCGTCGAATTCACGGTGATGGATTTTCTGGACGAGGATGCGCCCGACCGGCTGAAGGATATGCTCGGCGGGCAGGCGGACGCCGTTGTTTCCGATATGGCCGCAAACGCTACGGGCCACCGTCAGACCGATCACCTGCGCATCGTCGCACTCGCCGAAATGGCCGCCGAATTCGCGAGTGAAGTGCTGGCGCCCGGGGGGTTCTTTCTGGCCAAGGTGCTGCAGGGCGGCACGGAGAACGAACTGCTCGCGAAATTGAAGCGGGATTTTGCGACCGTGCGCCACGTGAAGCCCGAGGCGAGCCGCAAGGATTCCGCAGAGCTGTATGTGCTGGCGACAGGCTTCCGGGGCGCGCATACGGCGGAGTAGTCTTGCCCACAACGCGATGCGAACGACGTCGCGAGGGGAGGACGACATGACCGACACGCCGGTAATGGTGACGACGGACCCGCTGCACGCGAAGCCGAAATTCAGCGGCCCGGCGGAGGAAGTCGCGCCCGGCGTCTTCATGCATTCGCTCTTCGTCAATTCTTATGCGCTGAAGACGCCGGACGGGATGCTGCTTGTTGACCCCGGCACGGCGCGCGGCGCGCCCTCCGTGCACGCGGCGATCCGAGGATGGACCAACGAGCCCGTCCACACGATCGTCTACACGCACGGCCATCTCGATCATGCTTTCGGCGGCAAACCTTTTCTCGCGGAGGGCTCGGTCCGCAACATCGTCGCGCAGGAGAATTGCGTCGGCCGTTTCCAGCGCTATTCGCTGACGCATGGTTTCAACGAACTCATCAACCAGCGTCAGTTCGGTTCGGACAAATTGCGTTTCCCCAACGAATTCGACTGGCCGACGCTGACGTTCCGCGATGGCCTGTCGCAGCGCATGGGCGATCTCGAAATCCGCTATCGCGCCGCCAAGGGCGAGACGGACGACCATTGCTACGTCTGGATTCCCGAAAAATCCTATCTTTTTACGGGCGACCTTATCATCTGGCGCTCGCCGAACTGCGGCAATCCGCAGAAGGTGCAACGTTACCCCGTCGAATGGGCGGAGGCGCTTGAGGAAATGGCCGCGCTCGACGCGCAATGGCTGTTTCCCGGCCATGGCCTGGTCGTGCATGGCAAGACGGAAGTGCGCCGCGTGCTGACCGAAACCGCGCGCTATCTGCGCCACATCATCGATCAGGTCGTGCCGCTGCTGAACGCTGGCAAGAGCCCGGAGGAGATCGTCGCCGCAGTCGATTCCGATCCCGAACTCGCGGCAAGGCCCTATCTGCTCGAACTCTACGATCACCCCAAATTCATTGTGCGCAATCTCATCCGTCGTTGGGGCGGCTGGTGGAATGGCGACGCAGCCGATCTCTTCCCGGCAAGTTCCGCGCGGCAGGCGCAAGAGATCGCCGCGCTCGCCGGCGGCGTCCCCGCGCTCATCGCGCGCGGACGTGCGCTGCTTGCTGCGGACGATCTCGAAATGGCCTGCCATGTCGCGGAATGGGCGATACGCGTCGCCCCGGAAAATGTCGCCGCGCTCGAACTGAAGCGCGACGCCTACGAGAAGCGCGGCGCGTCGACCGGAAACCTGATGGCGCAGGGCATCTATCGCGGCGCGATGAACGAGGCGCTGGTCGCGCTCGGCCAAGAGCGCGCGCAGAAGGCCGGCGGTTACTCATTGTGAGGCGGCGCGCCTAGCCCAGCCAGCGCCCTTCCTGCGCGCTGAAGCTCACGACGCATGCTGTCCGGGCGCCGCCGCGCAGATAGACGAGCGTGATCTCGGTTTCGCCGTTCTTGCGGCGCTTGGCGTCCAGCCTGTCGATCGTCGCGCGTTCGCCGGCCTCGAGCCTATGCAGCGCGCCCTGCGGCTCGCAATGCAGGCCGACGACGCTGGCGAAGACGAGGGTTACGGTCTGCGGGGTCTCGGTGTCCGCCGGCTCGAACCGCAGTGTCAGGCTGCGTGTCATCGCATTGTAGTCGATCAGCGCGAGCGCGGCGCCGCCGAGATCGACGCCCGCAATGAGATCGTCCAGAGCCGGTCTGCTCATGCGAGGTCCATTTCCGCGTCGATCAGCCGCCGATATTCGTTGAGTGCATAACGGTCCGTCATGCCGGCGATATAGTCCGCCACCACGCGCGCGCGCGCCGCATCGCCCCGCGCGCCCTTGTAGGCGCCTTCCCATTCGAGCGGCATGGCGCCGGGGTCGCCGAGAAAAAGCGGGAACAATTCGTCCACGATCCGCGCCGCCTTTTCGCGCACGCGCATGACCTCGGCGTGGCGATACATTGCGGTGAACAGGAAGGTCTTGATCGACCGGTCCGCTGCAATCATGGCGGGCGAGAAGGCGACGACCTGTCGGCCGGCGGCGCGAATCTCCGCCGCGCTTTCCGCGCCCGCTCCGGCGATCCGTCGCGCGCTTTCCCGCAACGCGTCCTCGATGAAACGCGTGATGATGCGCCGCCCGAGCTCATGGATCACGCGTGCGCGTTCGAGCGCGCCGTAGGCCGTCTCGATTTCCGTGAGCAATTCGTCGACGAAGGGCGATGCGGCGCGCAGGTCGCCCAGTTCGAAAAGCCCCGCGCGCAGCCCGTCGTCGATGTCGTGCGCATCATAGGCGATGTCGTCGGCGATCGCCGCCGCCTGCGCCTCGGCGCTCGCGTGGGACGCGAGTTCGAGTGATCCGACCGTGGTCGCACATTCCGCGTCGAAATCGAGGATCGGCTTCGGCACGCCATGCGCGGCGAATTTTGGCGTCGGCGCGCCGTCCGGCGTCGTCAGCGGCCCGTTGTGCTTGACGAGGCCTTCGAGCGTCTCCCAGGTCAGGTTGAGCCCGTCGAACCGCGCATAGCGCCGCTCCAGCCGTGTAACCAGCCGCAGCGCCTGGGCATTGTGATCGAACCCACCATAGGGGCGCATCAGCGCGTCGAGCGCGTCCTCGCCGACATGGCCGAACGGCGTATGGCCGAGATCATGCGCCAGCGCCAGCGCCTCGGCGAGATCGTCGTCGAGACGCAGGCCGCGCGACAGGGCCCGGGCGATCTGCGCCACCTCGATCGTATGCGTGAGCCGGGTGCGGAAATGGTCGCCGCCGAGCGGCACGAACACTTGCGTCTTGTGCGCAAGACGGCGGAAAGCGGTGGAATGGACGATCCGATCGCGGTCGCGCTGGAATTCCGTGCGGGTCGGGGAAGCGGGCTCCGCCACGAGCCGGCCCCGGCTGCGCGCGGCGTCGCAGGCGTAGGGGGCGAGAACGGGCGTCGCGGCGACGGGCATGGCGATGGAACGGTCTCCGGCGGCGCCGTTGAAAGCGCAGCCCCAGCGGCTTATCTTGG
Source organism: Methylobacteriaceae bacterium (assembly GCA_020638135.1). Classification (GTDB taxonomy): domain Bacteria; phylum Pseudomonadota; class Alphaproteobacteria; order Rhizobiales; family Beijerinckiaceae; genus JAJXWB01. Next base: position 142,422 of record JACKJE010000001.1, read on the forward strand.
GGGAGCCTTGCAAGGCAAGCCGGACCTTGAACCCGAGCTGGATGGAAAAGATGGACATTGCGACCCAGGAGGCGGCGGGCGACGTCGTCCTCACAGAGCGCGCCGCGCGGCGCGTCGCCAAGATCATGCAGAGCGAAAAGCCGGGCTCGGCCCTGCGCATCTCCGTCAACGGCGGCGGATGCTCCGGTTTTCAATACGCCTTCGACATCGTTCAGGATCGCGCCGACGACGACCTGACGCTCGAGCGCGATGGCGCGACCGTCCTGATCGATCCCGTCAGCCTCGAATACATGAAGGGCTGCAAGATCGACTTCGTCGACGACCTCATCGGGCAGTCCTTCAAGATCGACAATCCCAACGCCACTGCGTCCTGCGGCTGCGGAACCAGCTTCTCGATTTGATCTGCCGCAGCACAGCTTCCTGAATGGGCGCCGAGAAGCGCGCCCACGCCGTCAGGCGGTCGTGACGATCACGAAATCCTTGCCCGATCGGGTGTCTGGCGACAGCGGCGCATCGGTCACGATCAAAGTCATGCCGGGGTGCATGCGCGACCTGATTTCGCCGACGAACTGAGGGTCGACGCCGACGCGAAGTATCGCGCTCGAATCGATCTTCAGGTCGGGTTCGGATGCGTGATGCGTGATCGCGGTCCAATGCAGGCCGCGCTTTCCTTCATGCGCGCCATTGAGCACGAAGACATGCGAGCCGAGCTTGTCGCCCGGCGCCATGGCAAGCGATTGCCTGGCGACGGCACGATCGTTTTCGATCAGTTCGATCACTCGGTCGGCGGACGAGACCAGCACGCTCGTGATCGGATACTCCTGGCCTTGCGCCCAGTCCGACGGACGTTTCTTGCCCTCGAGCGAGGCGACGACGTGCTCGAATTCGTGCTCCGCATAGGAGCCGAGAATCATGCCGGGATGGGTGAGTTCCCAGGGATCGGAATGCGACCCGGCGATGATGACTGGCGTGCCGAGATGTGTGATCGAGAACAGCAATTCCGAGAATTTCAGCGGCAGACGCACGCAGCCGTGCGACGCCGGATAGCCCGGCAGTTTGCCGGCGTGAAGCGCGATGCCCGACCATGTCAGTCGATTCGTGTTCGGCATGGGCGCATTGTTGTAGGTCGATGACCGATGATGTTTGTCCTTTTGCAGGACGACGAAAACCCCTGTCGGCGTTTCGTGCCCGGCCTTGCCGGTCGAGCAGGTCGAAACCGCCACGCGAACGCCGTTGCGATAGACGTGCACACGCTGCTGCGGGATCGATACGACAACCGACACGGGGCCTTCCGCCGCCCGTTCCGGATGCCAGGTGAATTCGCCGGGCTTGAGCTGCGAAATCTCTTTGAGCGTTTCCTCGCCGATCGCGAGGCCGCCGGTGAGTACGACCCCGGCGCCGATCGCGCCGCGGACGAATGAACGCCGATCGACACAAGTCATGCTGATCCCCCTGCTGCGACGCTTGGTCGGCGCGCCGCCCCGCCAGCTTGATCCAGATCGGGTCGGAATTGCAATGCGGGCGTCGGGTGCAGGCGCGCCGCATCAGCCCGCAAAGCCGTTAACCAGTACGTCGCAGGACGAATCTCCGCCACAGAGGCGACTTTTTCCCGCCATGCTGGGCCGCGACGCTTCCGACGTTGCGCCTGTTCGGCGCCTATCCGAGGCCGTCATGATCCGCATCGCCCGTACGTTCCTGCCCGCAGCCCTCCTTCTCGCCCTCGCCGGCTGTTCCAGCGACCGCTTCGCTTCGAACGAACGCGTCTACGAACCCCCGCCGGGGAGCTACGATCCACGGCCGCCGCGCAAGCGCACGGACGCCAAGACCTATCTGGAAAGCGGGCGTATGTACGATCGCTAGATCGACAGCAGAACGCGCACGGCGAAAATCGTCCACATCAGGCCGAGGATGAACACGCCGAGCGCGAACATGTTGAAGCGCGTCGGCACGTGGTTGGAGGTCACGTGCACGAAGGCGTGCGCATAGCGCGAGGCGACGAACAGCCAGGACATGATCACGAAGATCAGATCGTCCTTCTTCGTCAGCATGGCGAAGGCGACGAGCGCGTAGAACAGGATCGGCAATTGCAGATTGTTCGCATAGGCGTTGCTGGTCTGCTGGATTGGCGCGGGCCAGGCGTCCTGACCGAGAGCGACTTCCTTCAACTTCGTTTCGCCGGCCTTGATCGAGCCGACGCGCGTCAGCGCCATGCGCCCGAGCAGGAAGAACAGGAGCGCGACCAGCGCGAAGACGGGAAGAAGAACAGCCTGGACGGACATGGGCGCCTCGCTTGCGGTTTCAACGCCCATGATAGGCGAAGGCGCCGCCTTGGCTAGCCGCCATCGACGCGTCGCGCCGGACTGCCGGCGACCGTCGCGCCATCAGGCACGTCGCGCGTGACCACGGCGCCCGCGCCGACAATGGCGTCGTCGCCGATCGTCACGCCCGGCAGGATGATCGCCCCGCCGCCGACCCACACGTTTGCGCCGATTTTCACGGGCTGACCGAATTCGAGCCCGGCGCGGCGTTGCTCGGGATCGCGCGGATGATCCGCGCCGTAAATCTGCACGGCCGGTCCGATCTGCGTTCCCGCGCCGACGTCGATCAGGATGCTGTCGAGAAAGACGCAGTTGAAATTGAGGAACACGCCGTCGCCCAGGCGGATGTTGTAGCCATAGTCGCAATGGAAGGGCGGCCGCACCACGACGCGCGCGCCGACATGGCCGAGGCCCTCGCGGAGTAGGACGTGACGCTTCGTATCCGACAGTCCGCCGGCGCCATTGTAGCGGTCCATCCACGCGCGGATGGCTGCGTGGTCGCGCACGAGCTCGGGATCGTCAGCGCGGTAAAATTCGCCCGCGAGCATTTTTTGCTTTTCGCTGCGCATCGGTCTGCGTTTCCCCGCTTGTCTGTGTCGGTCGCGCCCGGAATAATGGCGCCCGTTTCGAAGGAGAGGAACATGCGCCATCGTGGCGGCCCTGACCACTTGCGCGCTGAGGCGACCGGGCGGCGGCGCGCGCTGTCTCGCCGGTCTCGTCGCGCGGGATCCGGGACGACCTGAACGATGACGCGTACGGACTTCCGCTTCTTCTTTCCCTTCCGCGTGCGCTATTCCGAGATCGACGGGCAGAACGTCGTCTTCAACGCGCACTACCTCACCTATTTCGACACGTCGATCACGGAATTCTTCCGCTGGCTCGGCTACGATTACGCCGCCGAGGTGAAGGCGACCGGCGTCGATTTCCATACGGTAAGATCGCTTGTCGAATACAAGGCGCCGATCCATTTCGACGAGGAGATCGACGTCGGCGTGCGCGTCGGCGCCATCGGCAATTCGAGCCTGCGCTTCGAGCTCGCGATCTTCGCCAGGGGCGAGGACGCGCCGCGCGCCACCGGTGAGATCGTGTGGGTCTACACCGATCAGCGCACGCACAAGACGGTGCGCGTGCCGGATGCGATGCGCGACATGCTCGGCGCCGCAGACAGGGAGCCGGTCGACTGACCGGAACGCCATGATGCTATTTGGGGTCCTTTGGGCGGCATTCGCGCCCTTGCTGCTGCTCGCGGCGTTGGCCGGCCTTGCTTGGGTGTTCCGCCGCCTCGCGCCGGGACGTCTCGGTTGGCGCGGCGCGTTGCTGGCGGCGGCGATTGTCCTCGGGGCGCCGCTCGGCTGGATCTGGCGGCAGGACGCAGCGGCCTTTCAGGCTTTATGCCGCGCCGAGGGCGCGACAATCATTCGCGAGAAGGCGCAGGCCGACGGCATTCTGCTGACCTCGGGCACGTCGAACAGTTTCGGTATGCGCTATCTCCACAGCGAAGGATTCGCCTGGATGGAGTCGAACGACATCTACAAGCGCGGCGGCTTCGTTCGCTACGCGCGCAACGACAAGGGCGAGATCACGACGACGAAGATCGACGCGCCGACGGCGCGCTACGAGGTGCGTGAGGTTTTCGAGCAGAAACCCAATGTCGGCATTTCGCGCACGCTCGTGCTCGATCGTCAGTCGGGCCGCGAACTCGCGCGTGGCTCGTCGCTGAGTTTCGATGGCGGACGGCTCAAATGGGTTTTCGGCGCCTGGGGCGTCGGCTCATGTCCGAGCGCCCGCGACGATCCCGCCGTATTCAACGCCTGGTATCACCTGGCGAAGAACACGCTGCGCTGATTCCTTACATCCCGCCGGTCGGATAGTTCGGGCTTTCACGCGTGATCGCCACGTCGTGCACGTGGCTTTCGCGCAGTCCCGCGCCGGTGATGCGCACGAAGCTCGCGCGCTTCTGGAACTCGCCGATCGAGGGCGCCCCCACATAGCCCATGGCGGCGCGAAGACCGCCGGCGAGCTGGTGCAGGATCGGGCCGACGGGGCCGCGATAGGGCACCTGGCCCTCGATGCCTTCCGGCACGAGCTTCATCTGGTCCTTGATGTCCTGCTGGAAATAGCGGTCGGCCGAGCCGCGCGCCATCGCGCCGACCGAGCCCATGCCGCGATAGGCCTGAACGAGCGGCCCTGGTACAGGAAGACTTCCGCCGGGCTCTCGTCCGTGCCGGCGAGCAGCGAGCCGATCATCACGCAATCTGCGCCGGCGGCGATCGCCTTGGCGAGATCGCCGGAATATTTGATGCCGCCGTCGGCAATGACGGGCACATCGGCTCTGCGCGCGACATCCGCCGCATCCATGATCGCGGTCAGCTGCGGCACGCCGACGCCGGCGACGATGCGCGTCGTGCAGATCGAGCCCGGCCCGATGCCGATCTTGATGGCGTCCGCGCCCGCGTCGATCAGCGCCTTCGCGCCCTCGCTCGTCGCGACATTGCCGGCGAGCACCGATACCTTGTTCGACACGCGCTTGATGCGCGCGACCTGGTCGAGCACGCTCTGCGAATGGCCGTGCGCCGTGTCGACGACGACGCAGTCGACGCCCGCGTCGATCAGCATCAGCGCGCGCTCGTAGCCCTTGTCGCCGACCGTGGAGGCGGCCGCCACGCGCAACCGGCCTTCCGCGTCCTTGCAGGCGTTGGGGTGCAACGTCGCCTTCTCGATGTCCTTCACGGTGATCAGGCCGACACACTTGTAGTCCTCGTCGACCACCAGCAGCTTCTCGATGCGATTTTGATGCAGCAGCCGCCGCGCTTCTTCCTTGGCCACGCCCTCCTGCACGGTGATGAGCTTGCGCGTCATCAGCTCCGAGACCGGCTGCGTCTGATTTTCGGCGAAACGCACGTCGCGATTGGTGAGGATGCCGCAGAGCTTGCCAGCCTTGCCGTTGCCGCCGCGCTCGACGACGGGAATGCCGGAGATCGAGTAGCGCGCCATGATGGCGAGCGCGTCGGCCAGCGTCTGGTCGGGGTAGATGGTGATCGGATTGACCACCATGCCGCTCTCGTAGCGTTTGACCTTTCGGACCTCCTCGGCCTGTTCCTCCGGCTCGAGATTGCGATGGATGACGCCGAGGCCGCCGGCCTGCGCCATCGCGATGGCGAGGCGCGCCTCCGTCACCGTGTCCATGGCGGACGAAATGATCGGCAGGTTGAGCGCGATCTCGCGGGTCAGGCGCGAGCGGATGTCCACGCCGCTCGGCATGATCTCGGAATGGCCGGGCCGCAGCAGAACGTCGTCGAAGGTGAGGGCCTCGACGAGCAGGGGACGATCGATGACGGGCATGGCCAACTCCGGAAAAGACGAAAAGCGGCGGAATCGGTTCCGCCGCATCGGATTGGCGCGTGCTCATAGCATCATTGTGACCGGGCGCAAACTGTGGCTCTGCGGCGCGGGGCAGGTCCGCGCGCCGCACTCTGTCGCGCCTGCGGGCCAAGGCTATAGTGGCGGCGATGAATCTCCAGTCTCCTCCGCCCGAAGCCGCGCCCCGGACCGAAAGCCGCACGACCATGATCACCCCGTTGGTCGTGGCGACCGCGCTGTTCATGGAGAACCTCGATTCGACGGTCATCTCGACATCGCTGCCGGCCATCGCCGCCGATCTCCACGAGGATCCGGTCGCCCTCAAACTGGCGCTGACGGCCTATCTTCTGTCGCTCGCCATCTTCATCCCGGCGTCCGGCTGGACCGCTGACCGCTTCGGCGCACGAAAAGTGTTCCGCGCCGCGATCCTCGTCTTCGCGCTTGGCTCGATCCTGTGCGGGCTTTCGTCTTCGCTGCCGCAATTCGTCGCCGCTCGCATGATCCAGGGCATGGGCGGCGCGATGATGACGCCGGTCGGCCGTCTGGTGCTCATGCGCTCGGTGCCGCGATCCGAAATAGTCCGCGCGCTCGCTTGGTTGACCGTGCCGGCGCTGATCGGGCCGGTCATCGGCCCGCCGCTCGGCGGCTTCATCACCACCTATTTCCACTGGCGGTGGATTTTCTGGATCAACATCCCGATCAGCATTCTGGGCGTCGCGCTCGCGACCATTTTCATTGCCGACGTGCGGGAAAAGGATACGCCGCCGCTCGACGTCGGCGGCTTCGTCATGATCGGCGTCGCGCTCTCCTGCCTGATCTTCGGCTTTTCCGCCCTCGGGCGGGGCATTGTCGCGGGGCCCGTCGACGCCGCGCTGATCCTCGTCGGGTTCCTGAGCCTCGGCCTCTACGTGCGCCATGCGCTGACGACGCCGCATCCCATCCTCGACCTGCGGCTGCTGGCGCTGCCGACGCTGCGCGCGAGCGTCGGCGGCGGCTTTCTGTTCCGCCTCGGGCTCGGCGCCACGCCTTTCCTGCTGCCGCTGCTGTTCCAGATGGGCTTCGGCCTCGACCCCTTTCAATCAGGATCGCTCACCTTCGTCTCCACCCTCGGGGCCATGGCGATGAAGCCGACGGCGGGTCCGATCCTCAAGCGATTCGGCTTCCGCAACGTGCTGGTCGCCAACGCCCTGATCTCGACCGCCTTCTTTCTCGCCAACACGCTGTTCACCGCCGCGACCCCGCATGCCGTCATCATCGCGGTCCTGCTGACCGGCGGCTTCTTCCGGTCGCTGCAATTCACCGCCATCAACGCTGTCGCCTATGCCGAGGTCGACGATCGCCGCATGAGCCATGCGACGAGCCTCGCCGCCGTCGGCCAGCAATTGTCGCTGTCGGTCGGGGTCACGCTCGGCGCCGGCGCGCTCGAATTCACACGAGCCCGCCACGGCGGCGGATCGGCGCTCGAAGTCGGTGATTTCGCGCCGGCTTTCGTGGTCGTCGGGCTGGTGTCGGCCGCCTCGGTCCTGTTCTTTTCACGCCTGACGCCGGATGCCGGCGCGGAAATTTCCGGCCGGCGCTGACGTTTGTATGTGGCCAATGGACCCGCAGGTTTGAATTGCTCCGGCCTTGCCGCCGCGCCGCATTCGTGGCTTGTTTTCCGGTAAGCGGGGAGTTCGGGGAGAGGAATGAGCGAGGCAGGAGCGGAGGTCGCCGGTGAAACCGGTCAGGCGCGTGGCGCCCGCCTCGAAATACAAGCGCTGAAGCGTGACGACCTGATCGAATGCCTTTTGCGGGGCTGGCAGGACTTTGCCGCCGCGCCGCTGTACGGCCTGTTCTTCGGCGGCATCTATGCGCTGGGCGGCATGGCGCTGGTCGCGCTGTTCCTCGCGTTGCATCTGCCGTGGATCGGCTATCCGCTCACCATGGGTTTCGCGCTGGTCGTCCCCTTCGTCGCGGCGGGAACCTATGAAGTCTCACGCAGGCTGGAGCGCAGCGAGCGCCTGAGCTGGGGCGAGGTGCTGGGCTCCGTCTGGTCGCGTTCCGGCAAGGATCTCGGCTGGATGGCGCTGGTCACGGTGTTCGCGCTCATCATCTGGGTCGACTTCGCAATTTTCATTTTCCTGATGTTCTACGGCCTGCACATTCCGACCGTACATGAACTCGTCGTCGCCGTGCTCTCGACTGGCAAGGGCGTACTCTTTGCCGCCGTCGGCAATGCGCTCGGCGCCATCATCGCCATGTTCGTGTTTTCGATCACCGTGGTCTCGTTCCCGTTGCTGGTCGACCGCGACGTCGATTTCGTCACGGCCATGCTGACCAGCATTCGCAGCGTGCTGAAGAACCCCGCGCAGATGATCGCCTGGGCGCTTCTGATCGCGCTCTTCCTCGGCGCCTCGATCCTGTCCGGCTTCATCGGCCTGTTCATCTCGCTGCCCGTGCTCGGGCACGCGAGCTGGCACCTCTATCGCAAATTGGTCGTCTAGCGGCGTTGCGAGTCCGGTTCATCCAGACTTCGGATGCGGTCCGCTACGCGCCCATGCTCGACGTGACTTCGACGAGCGTGCGCGCCTATTGCGATCTCCAGGGCTACGAATACGAAACCTTCCGCGGACTGAAAGTCGGCAGCCGGCCGCAAGACGCGACCTACAATCGCATCGCGCTGCTCAATGAAAGTCTGGACGCCGGTTTCGACGGCTGGCTGGTCTTTCTCGACACAGACGCCTTCGTTGTCGATCTCGATTTCGATCTCGACGCCTATCTGACGCGCCATAGCGACCGCGCGCTTGTCCTGAGGCCTTCGATCCCGGGCGCGCAGGACGCGTGGCGCGTGAATGTCGGCGTGCTCCTCGTCAATGCCAGCCATCCGCTTGCCGTTCGCGCGATGCGCGTCTGGCGGCGTCTGCTGCGCGTCGCGCGGGCGACGGGCCAGCTCTCGCTGCCGTGGCGCTACGCGCTCGTCGACGACCAGAAACTTCTCCAGTTCCACTTGATGGCCAGCCCCGCAACGCGGCGCGCGATCCACTACGAGGATCCCGCACTGATCAATGGCGCCGACGCGACCTTTATCGCGCACTATCTGCTCTCCGACATTCCCGATCTCGACATGCGCGTCGCCATGATCGCGGCGCGCATCGACCGCGCCTTCGCGGAGGCCGGCGTCGACCCCGCGCCATGGCGAACCTGATGTCGGCAGGGCTTGATATATTCGCATTCGCGCATATGTGTTGTCTTACTGACCGATGAGCAGCAGGAGGGAGCGCGCCATGTCCAATCCGACAGCGTCTGAATTTGCCGATCGCGCCGATCTCGCGGTCAAGCCGCAGGTGGCCGCCTTTTTCGATCCGCGCACCAATACGATCAGCTATGTGGTGCGCGACCCCGGTTCGAACGCCTGCGCCATCATCGATTCGGTCATGGATTTCGATTATGCGGCCGGCCGGATCTCCTATGAATCCGCCGACCAGATCATCGATTTCGTGCGCCGCGAGGGGCTCGATCTGCAATGGCTGATCGAGACGCATGTGCACGCCGATCATCTCTCGGCCGCGCCCTATATCCAGCAGAAGCTCGGCGGCAAGATCGGCATCGGCGAAAAGATCGTCACGGTGCAGAACACGTTCGGCAAGGTCTTCAACGAGGGTACGGAATTCCAGCGCGACGGCAGCCAGTTCGACCGCCTGTTCGCCGATGGCGACACGTACGAGATCGGCGGCATGAAGGCTTTCGCCATCCATACGCCCGGCCACACGCCGGCCTGCATGACCCATGTGATCGGCGACGCAGCCTTCGTTGGCGATACGCTGTTCATGCCCGACGGCGGCTCGGCGCGCGCCGATTTTCCCGGCGGCGACGCCCGCACCCTCTACCGCTCGATCCGCCGCGTCCTGTCGCTGCCCGGCGAGATGCGCCTGTTCATGTGCCACGACTACGGCCCGAACAACCGCGAAATCCGCTGGGAGACGACGGTCGCCGACGAGCGGGCGCACAATATCCACGTCCGCGACGGGGTCAGCGAGGACGAATTCGTCAAGATGCGCGAGGCGCGCGACGCGACCCTCGACATGCCAAAACTGATCATCCCCTCGCTGCAGGTGAACATGCGCGGCGGCGAACTGCCGCCGGCCGACGAGGAGGGCAAGCGCTTCCTGAAGGTGCCGATCAACGGGCTTTAGCCGGCATTGCGCGGCCGACGGGGATTTTGACCTTTCCCGGCCGATCCTCTAATGCGCGCCCATGAATATTTTCGCCGATTTTCACGCCCGCGTCGCCGCGATCTTGGCTGGCTTCGCCAAAGCGGGGCGCCTGCCTGATAACCTCGATCTCGCCCGCTTCGTGGTCGAGCCGCCGCGCGAAGCAGCGCTCGGCGATCTTGCGGTCAATGCCGCCATGGTCTTTGCGAAGGAGGCCAAGGCCGGCTTCGGCAATCCGCGCCAGCTTGCCACTGAAATCGCCTTCGCGCTCGCCGAGGACAGCGACGTCTCGCAGGCCGAGGTGGCCGGCCCCGGCTTCATCAACATCCGCCTGCAACCGCACGTCTTCGGCGCCGTGCTGCGCGCCGCGCTGGCGCAGGGCGGCGACTACGGCCGGGCGCCGCAGGGCAGGGTGGGCGCGGCCCAGAAAATCAACGTCGAATATGTCTCCGCCAATCCGACCGGGCCGATGCATGTCGGCCATGGCCGTGGCGCGGTCTTCGGCGATGCGCTGGCGAGTCTGCTGGAATTCGCAGGCCACACGGTCACGCGCGAATATTACATCAACGATGCCGGCGCCCAGGTCGACGTGCTCGCGCGCTCCGCGCATCTGCGCTACCGCGAGGCGCTCGGCGAGAACGTCGGCGAGATTCCAGAAGGGCTTTATCCCGGCGACTATCTCGTCCCGGTCGGCAAGGCGCTGGCCGACAAATTCGGCAAGGGCCTGCTGGACAAGCCCGAAAGCGATTGGCTGGAAACCGTCCGTGTCTTCGCCATCGACGCGATGATGGAGATGATCCGGCAGGATCTCGCCGCGCTCAACATCACGCACGAGGTCTTCTTCTCCGAGCGTTCGCTGACGCGCGGGGAGGGCGGCGACAAGGTGAAGGCGGCGATCGATTATCTGACGTCGAAGAACCTCGTCTACGTCGGCCGTCTCGCCCCGCCCAAGGGCAAGCTGCCCGATGATTGGGAAGACCGCGACCAGACCCTGTTCCGCTCGACGCAATTCGGCGACGACGTCGATCGCCCGCTGCTGAAATCGGACGGCGGCTACACCTATTTCGCCAGCGACATCGCCTATCACAAGGTCAAGATCGACGGCGGCTACAATACGCTGATCGACGTCTGGGGCGCCGACCACGGCGGCTACGTCAAGCGCATGGACGCCGCCGTGAAGGCGCTGTCAGGTGGCAAAGTCGCGCTCGACGTGAAGCTTTGTCAGCTGGTCAAACTCATGCGCGCTGGCGAGCCCGTGAAGATGTCGAAACGGGCGGGCGATTTCGTCACGCTGCGCGAAGTCGTCGACGAAGTCGGCGTCGACGCCGTGCGATTCATGATGCTCTACCGTAAGAACGACGCGCCGCTGGAATTCGATCTGGCGAAAGTCATCGAGCAGTCCAAGGACAATGCCGTCTTCTACGTCCAGTATGCCCACGCCCGCGTCAAATCGGTGATGCGGCAGGCTCTGGCCGCCATTCCCGGCCTCGACCTGTCGGCGGACGCCCTGGCCAAGGCCGATCTTGCGCTGCTGACGGACGAAGGCGAAATCGGTCTGGTCAAAATGCTGGCGCAATTTCCGCGCGTTATCGAGGCGGCGGCCGCTGCGCACGAGCCACATCGCCTCGCCTTTTACCTGCATGAGCTCGCCAGCCTGCTGCATGCCCAGTGGAATAGAGGAAAAGACGCCGCGGAATTACGCTTTGTTAATGAAGACAAGAGAGATTTGACCTGCGCCAGGCTCGCGTTGATCCTTTCTTTATCAACCGTTCTGGCCGCGGGACTGGGGGTCCTGGGAGTGCGCGCTCCGGACGAGATGCGCTAGAGCGCGAAGATCGCTTCGCCTGCCGCCCCGGGACTCCTCCAAAAGCGTTTCCGGCGCTCGGACTGGCGTCGGGACGCGGTTGAGGTGTGAAGATGAGCGCAGCGCCCGAACGTCGCGAGCCGATCGATATCGATGAATTTGAGCGTCGCCTGCGGGGGCCCGAACCCATGCGGCGTCCAGAGGATCCGCTGGCCGAACTGGCGCGTCTCGTCGGCGGCCAGAACCAGCCGGCCGGCGATCCCTTCGCGGAACTGTTTGCGGACAATTTCCACAGGCCCGCCCCGCCGGTCGCGCCACCCGTCGCGCCGCAGTTTGCGCCGCCGCCTTTCGCGCCGCCGCCGTCTTACGCGCAGGCGCCTGCACAGCCGGTTGCGCCCGAGCCCGACCCGCTGGCCGACTTCCCCGATCTCCGTCCGCTGCTGCGCGGCGGCGACTATGCGGACGCGCCCCCGCCTCCGATCGCGCCCGCGCCCGCGGCGCACGATTTTGTCTCGCCACCTGCGCCCGAGACCTTTGCCGACAATCTGACGCCCTCGTCGCAATATGAGGATTGGGCGGAAGCGCCTGAGCTTGCGCCCGACGCTCCGACGCTCGAGCCGCCGCGCGAACGCTCGAAAAAGCCGCTCTATATCGCCGCCGCCGTGATCGCGGCGGGCTTTGTCGCCATTGGTTCGACGCTCGCCTGGCGCGGCGGCGCGCATCAGGCCGGCGGCGTCGCGACGATCGCCGCCTCGCCGAACCCAACCAAGGTTCAGCCCAAGGATAGCGAGCGCAGCGAAAAGGCTGCCCGCGAGTCGACCATGCTGGAGCGGACGCCCGCGCCGCCGGTCAAGAAGGTCGTCACGCGCGAAGAGCAGCCGATGGACGTCTCCACCGCCGCCCGCACGCCGCGCATCATCCCTCTCGGTGAGGATGGCGCAGCCTCCGGCTCGGCCAGCTCGACCTCGGGCGCCGCCTCCGTACCTGCTGTCGCGCCGCCCGCGCCCCCGACGCGCGAGCCGGCCTCCCGCTCGGCCTTCCCCGAGCCCAAGCGGGTGAAGACCGTTTCAGTTCGTGCCGACGGCTCGATCATCGGCGGCGAAACGGCGCCGCCGGCTGCCGCTCCCAAGCCTCCGGAACGCACGACGCCGGCGCCGGCCCGCAACGCCACCCCGAAGTCGGCGACCCGCGCCGGCGCCACGACCACGGCCGCGCCCAAACCCGTCCCATCGAAGCCTGCCGCCAGGCCCAAGCCGGCGCCCCGCCAGCAGGTCGCCGCGGTCAAACCGCAGGAAGAAACTACAGCGCCCGCGCCTGCCGCCGACGACGAAGCGGCGCACAAGCCCGCCGCTTCGGGCAGCTATGCGGTGCAGGTCGCTTCCGCCGGCTCCGAGGCCGAGGCCCGGCAGGCCGCCTCGCGCCTCGCCGCCAAGCTCTCGGGCGCGCTCGGCGGACGCCATCCTGCGGTTATCAAGGCCTCGGCCAAGCTCTATCGCGTGCGCGTCACAGGGCTGTCGAAGGAAAGCGCCAACGCCATGTGCGGGCGCGTCAAGGCCGCCGGCGGCGCCTGCTTCGTCGCGCGCTGACGGAGCCGCCCGCATGGCGCCGCGCGCATTCATCTGCGGCTGCTCGTCCACGGTCCTGACCGCGGACGAGGAGGCCTTCATCCGCGAAAGCGATCCCTGGGGCCTGATCCTGTTCAAGCGCAATGTTCTCGACCGCGAGCAGATGCGTGCGCTGACCGATCGCTTCCGCGGATTGACCGGCCGGACCGACGCCGCCGTCCTGATCGACCAGGAGGGTGGGCGCGTGCAGCGCATGGCTGCCAACCATTGGCCGGCCTATCCCTCGGCGGCCCGCCTCGCCGCGACAGCCACCGATCCCGTCGCGCAGGTCAGAAACGTCTATCTCGCCACCCGCCTGATCGCGCACGATCTCGCCGAGGTCGGCGTCAACGTCGACTGCCTGCCGGTGCTCGACCTGCCGGTCTCCGGCAGCCATGCGATCATCGGCGATCGCGCCTATGGCGAGGACCCCGAAACCGTGGCGCGGCTCGGCCGGGCGGCGGCGGAAGGCCTGATCGCCGGCGGCGTGCTGCCGGTCTTCAAGCACGTGCCCGGCCACGGCCGCGCTCGTTCCGACAGCCATCTCGAACTGCCCGCAGTCGAGACGTCGCGCGAAGAACTGGAGCGCAGCGATTTCGCGCCCTTCCGGGCCAATGCCGACCTGCCCGTGGCCATGACCGCCCATGTCGTTTTCAAGGCGATCGATCCCGACCGCCCGGCGACGCTCTCGCCGGTCGTCGTCAACGAAATCATCCGTGGTTTCATAGACTTCGACGGTTTGCTGATGAGCGACGATCTGTCGATGAAGGCGCTGTCCGGCTCGTTCCGCGACCGCGCGCGCGCCCTGTTTGCGGCCGGCGTCGACCTAGCCCTGCACTGCAACGGCGATTTGGGCGAGGCCGGCGAGGTCGCCGCCGAAGCGCCGGAACTGTCCGGTAAGGCGCTTGAGCGGGCCGAAAGGGCGCTCGCCCGTATCGCCGGGGAGCGATTGGCCTTCGATCCTGTGGACTCCCGCGAGAAACTCGCCGCAATGCTTGCGAGCGCGGCCTAGAGGGGTCACATTCCGCGCCCATACTTTGCAAGTATCGGTAGCGGTGAGTGATTCGCATGGCGGCGGCCCTGCCTTTTGACATGGAGCCCCTCGACAAGGGGGAGACCGAGGAGGCCTTTCTCGTCGACGTCGACGGGTTCGAGGGCCCGCTCGATCTCCTGCTCGAACTCGCGCGCCGCCAGAAGGTCGATCTCGCCAAGATTTCCGTTCTGGCGCTGGCCGAGCAATATCTCGCCTTTATCGAGGAAGCCCGCCGCGTCCGCCTTGAACTCGCCGCCGATTATCTCGTCATGGCGGCCTGGCTCGCCTATCTGAAATCGCGCCTGCTGCTTCCCGTTCCGCCCAAGGCGGACGAGCCGGCGGCCGCCGACCTCGCCGCCGCGCTCGCCGAACGGCTGAAGCGGCTGGAAGCCATCCGCACAGCGGCCGAACAGCTCGTCAATCGCGCCCGCATCGGCCGCGATATGGCGATGCGCGGCGGCGCCGAAGGCATCGAGACGGTCGCCACGCCGCAGTGGCAGGCCTCGATCTTCGACCTTCTGTCGGCCTACGCCAGACAGCGCCAGAAACAGGCGCTGTCGAAGGTCACGCTCAAGCAACGTCACGTCTGGTCGCTCGCCGAGGCGCGCGAAGCGCTGGAGCGCCTGTCCGGCATGGCGCGCGAATGGACCGTGCTCGACGACTATCTGCTGCAATATTGCGTGTCGCCCGAGGTGGCGCGCACCGTGCGCGCCTCGTCCTTCTCCGCCTCGCTGGAGCTGGTGCGCGAAGGGCGGCTGGATCTGCGGCAGGACCGCGCTTTCGCGCCGATCTGGATCAGGCGCAGGGACGAGACGCCGCTGGCGGCAGCAGAGTAGGGCGCTGCGCGCGCCAGTGTGACGTCAACAGGGCGCCTGGCGCCCGTGAGTAACGTCGATAGGGCGCTTGGCGCCCGTGAGTGACATAGAGTGCAAGGAGAGGACATGGCCGAAACGGCTCGCGCATTCGAATTCGTGGAGGACGAGGACCGGGCGCTCGAAGAGGCCCGCGCCGCGCTGCTCGCCGAATCCAAGCGCATCGTCGAGGCGCTGCTTTTCGCCTCGCCCGATCCCTTGGACGAGAGCCTGCTCGCCGAGCGGCTGCCGGACGGCGCCGACCTCGATGCGACGTTGGCGGCCCTGCGCGAGGATTATGCGACGCGCGGCGTCAATCTCGCGCGCGCCGGCGCCAAATGGTACTTCCGCACCGCCGACGATCTCGGCTGGCTGCTGCGCCGCGAGGAGACGCCGCAGAAGAAGCTGACCCGCGCCGCGATCGAGACGCTCGCCATCGTCGCTTACCATCAGCCTGTTACGCGCGCGGAAATCGAGGACATCCGCGGCGTGGCGATTTCCAAGGGTACGCTCGACGTGCTGCTGGAGACCGGCTGGATACGCCTGCGTGGCCGCCGCAAGGCGCCGGGCCGGCCGATCACCTACGGCACGACGGACAGGTTCCTCGTTCATTTCGGGCTGGAACAGATTTCCGATCTGCCGGGCCTCGAGGAGCTCAAGGGCGCGGGCCTGTTCGACGGCCGCCTGCCGCCGGGCTTCGGCATTCCGAAACCCGACGACGGCGAGGCGCTGACCGCCGACGAGGATCCGCTCGACGCTGACGATTCGGCCGAGGACTTTCCGCTGCTGGCGCAGGTCGACGACGCCGAGGACGAACAGGCCGCGAGTTCGAACGAGCAGAGCGCCGAGGCAGCCGAATGAACGTGCGGAGCTGAGCGATGCTCGGCCCGCATGTCGCGGAATTTCTCTACACCATCACCCGCTTCGGCGACGCCAATCTGATCGCGCCGCCGGTCTGCGGCGCCATCGCGGCGCTCTGGGTTGTCGGCGAACGGCGCAACGCGGGCGCGCTGGCGCTTGCCTTTGCGCTGTGCCTGGCGGCGATCGTGTTCTCGAAGGTCCTCTTCATGTTCGTCTATCGCGGTGGCCCGCTGCGCAGCCCGAGCGGCCATACGGCGCTCGCGGCCTTCGTCTACGGCTCGCTCGCCGTGCTGGCGTGGAAGCGTGAGAGGCTCGGCGCGTTGCGCCATGTCATCGCCGCGCTCTGCGCCGCAATCGTGCTCGCGGTCGCCGTCAGCCGTTACGAGATCGGCGGCCACAGCCGCACGGAGACGGCCTTCGGGCTCATCTACGGAATCGCCGCCGTGCTGTTTCTCGAACGCCGCTTCGCATGGCGACCGCACGCGCGCGCGAGCGTGGCGCTTTCGGCGGCCGCGGGATTTGTCGTGATGTTGGCCGCCTATTTCGTCCTGGCGTTAGGCTATTTCGACGAAGACGCCATTTCGGATTTCGCCGACTGGCTGCGCGGCCTCGCAGCGCGTGCGTGACAAAGAGAAAGGGGCGGCAAGTCTGCCGCCCCGATTGTTTGAACCGGCCTGGGGCCGTTCAGATCACTTCTTGCTGGAATCGTAGATCTCGCCGAACAGCACCCAGCGGTCGCCTTCGAACTTCTGCAGCTGCTCCTGCTGGATCGGCGCAAAATCGGTCGCGCTGGTGCTGACCGTGATGCCCGGCAGCAGCATCTCGAAGCTGACAGCCTTGAGGCTGGCGGCCTGCTTCATCACGTTCTCGCGCGTCAGATTGTCGCCGCACATCTTCAGCCCACATTTCCCAAGTAAGGCGCTGATTTCGCTGTCCTGACCATTATATTTCCTATATAAAACATGGTGTTGAAGGCTGCGAGGGGCGCGTTTCATGGATCACCCAGAGGGTGCGGGCTTGCAACGGGCAGATCGGGTGGATTTCGACCCTCGCGTGCGGCTGGAATTTCGCGGCACGCAGCTCAGTTCCGACGGCGGCCTTCTGGTGATGCGCGAGCTTGATGACGCGCTCGGGTTGTCCGATTTGGCGTCAGCGGCGCTGCGCGATACTCGCTCTGGCAAGAACACGGTCCATCGGCTCGACGGCCTGTTCCGGCAATCAGTCTTTGGGCGGCTGGCCGGATACGAGGATGTCAACGACGCCAACCGTCTCGCCTGCGATCCGGTCATGCGCCAAGTTGTCGGCGGCAGAGCGGTCGATGCACAAGCGGCCTCGGCATCGCAGATGGGACGGTTCGAGACCGAGACGCTGGCTCTGGCCGGGAACCGTGCCGCGCTGGCCGACCTGAACGGGCAATGGATCGACCGGTTCCATGACCGTAACGGGCTGAAGTACATCGTTCTGGACATGGACAGCTCGGTCAGCCGACCCATGGCGACCAGGAAGGGTCCGCCTGGAATGGCCATTTCGACTGTAGCTGCTATCACCCCAACTTTCTGTTCAACCAGTTCGGGATGCTGGAACGCTGCGCCCTGCGCCATGGCAACGTCCACAGCGCCGATGGCTGGCGTGATGTTCTCGACCCCGTCATTGCGCGCTACGCGGAGCGCGACCTTGGTGGCAGGTTCTTCCGGGCCGATGCTGCCTACGCGATCCCGGCGATCTATGAGCGATTGGAAGAAGCGCGGTTCTTCTACGCCATCCGGCTGCCCGCAAACGCGGTCCTCAAGACAAGATCGCGCATCGGCTAACGCGCCCTGTCGGCGGCCGTCACTGACCAAGGTCAAGCGGTTCTTCGAGGAATTCGAGTATCAGGCGGCGTCCTGGGACAAGGAACGCCGGGTGATCGCCAAGATCGAATGGCATCCGGGCGAACTGTTCCCGCGTGTCGGCTTCATCGTCACCAACCTGCCGATGGAGCCGGACTGGGTGGTGCGGTTCTACAACCAGCGCGGCACCGCCGAGCAGCACATCAAAGAGGGCAATACGCCTTTCGCTGGACGCGGCTGTCGTGCCGGAAGTTCCGCGACAATGAGGTGCGGCTGCAACTGCACGCCCTGGCGTACAACCTGGCCACCTTCTTGCGCTGCATCGAGCTGCCCGAGGCCATGGCCGACTGGTCGTTGACCAGCCTGCAACTGAAGCTGATCAAGATCGGGGCACGTGGTCCGTCACGCCCGCACCATCACCTTCCAGCTGGCCGAGGTCGCTGTCACCGGCACGATGGTACGCGCCATCCTCGCCGCTATCCGCCGATTGCGAGCGCCACCGCTATGCGCATGATCGCGATCCACGCTCAAACTGAACGAAAGCGGCTGGACAGATCTGTCCGCTGCGCTGAAAAACGCCGCCCCTGGGCAAGGAAACAGCGGCTTCGCGGTCTGATCCGTCCAGATCCAGCAGTCTGCGCGACCGCAGGTGCCGCTTGCGGCAGAAAATCCTTGTCTAGCGCTCGGATACAGGCGATCTTCACCTCAAACGCCACGCCACTTGGGGAATGCAGGTTTCGATGCGGCGGCGGACCCGCTTGCCGCCGGGGATGGCGTTGACCGAGGCCATCCAGCGATGGATGCGGCCCTCGATGAAATGATCGCGCGCATCGCCGAGCGAGGCCGGCAGCGCGTCGAGACACATCTGCTCGATGCGCTCGTCGCCTCTCGTTGGCAAGCGACAGGGCCGCGTTGCCGGCAATCAGGAAGGCGAGCATGCCGTAGCGCTCGAGATTGTTGCGGGCGCTCTCGTCATAGATGCAGCAGCCGTCGAAAGCGTCGCTCATCCACCAGTCGGCCGGCAGATGATCGCGCCAGAACGGGCGCTTGAAGGCGAGCGTGGCGCGCAGGTAATGGCCGGGACGGTCGAAATAGGCGATATGATCGTCGATCACGCGCTGCAGGCGGTCCGACCTCCAGGTAACGCAGGCCATGGCCGACAGCGGCAGCGCGACGACGACGAAATCGGCGATGTGATTTTCCAGGAAGCCCTCGGCGTCGACCTCGACGCGGTAGGTTCCGTCGGCGAGCGAGCTGGACCGCGCGCACATGCGCGTTCATGCGCACCTGCGCGTCGAGCTCCCTCTTCCAGCTTGTCGATGATCTGCTCGTTGCCGCCGACGACGGAGAAAATGTCCTTCAGCACTTGCACGAGGCCCTGCGCGACATTGTAGCCGTAGACGATATTGGCGTTCGTCTTGTCGGCGCCGGGCATGTACTTGTCGACGAAGGCCGACCAGTTCTTGAAGCCGGCGTCGTTCTTCCATTGCGGATCGGTCGGATCCTTCAGGTAACCGGTCGAGATGATGCCTTGCGAGTTCTCGAAGCCGGCCGGCTTCAGCACAGCGCCCACCGAGGCCGAGACGTTGTTGAGGAAGTGCAGCGGCTTCCACTTCATTTCCGCCGACTTCTTGATCGCCATGGCCGCGAATTTCGGCGTGGTGATGTTGAAGAACGTGTCGGCGCCCGACGCCTGCAGACGCGTCATCTGCGAGTCGATCGTCGGATCGGAGACTTCGTAGGACAGCGTCATGACCGGCTTGATCTTGCCGCCGAGCCCGTCCATGAAGCCCTTGAGATAGTCTTTGCCGTAATCGTCGTTCTGATAGAGGATCGCGATCTTGGCCTTCGGCTTGTTCTTCAGGATGTAATGGGCGTAGATGACGCCTTCGCCCTGATAGTTCGGCTGCCAGCCCATCGTCCACGGGAAGTGCTTCGGGTCGTTCCACTTGGTCGCGCCGGTCGCGACGAACAGCTGCGGCGTCTTCTTCGCATTCATATATTTCTGGATCGCCGTGTTCGGCGGCGTGCCCAGCGAGTTGAAGATCATCAGCACATTGTCGCTCTCGACGAGCTTGCGCGCCTGCTCGACCGTCTTGGGCGGGCTGTAGCCGTCGTCATACGAGATGAAATTGATCTTGCGGCCGTTGATGCCGCCTTTCTCGTTGATCATGTTGATATAGGCGGCTTCGGTCTTGCCGATGACGCCGTAGGCGGACGCCGGCCCGCTGTAGGGCATGATATTGCCGATCTTGATTTCGGTGTCGGTGACGCCAGGCCCGTATTTCTTCTCGGCCTGCGCGACGCTCGCCGTGCTGACAGCGACAGCCGCCGCCAGCAGGATCTTGACGTTTCTTTGCATGCGTTTTCCTCCCTCTGCATTTGGATTCGTTTGGCCGACGAATCGGTGAACACCCTCTCTCCGCTTCCGATCGGGCGTCTTTGTGCGCCACTCGTCGGAGTTTCCGATCGAAAATGCGGGGCGACGAAACGCCGCCCCGCAATATCTTACTTCTTCTCGGCGCTGTAGATTTCGCCGAACAGCTCCCAGCTGTCGCCTTTGAACCTTTCGAGCTGCTCCTGCTGGATCGGCGCGAAGTCGTCGGCGCTGGTGTTGATCTTGATGCCGGGCAGCAGCATTTCCTGCTCGACATTCTTGAGCGAAGCCGCCTGCTTCATCACGTTCTCGCGCGTGAGATTGTCGCCGCACTGCTTGAGCACCTGAACCAGCGTCTGCGCGTCATTGTAGCCGGTGACGATGCCGCCGTCGGCCTTGTTGGCGCCGGGCAGATACTTGTCGACGAAGGCGTTCCACTTCTTGACGCCGGCGTCGTCCTTCCACTGCGGATCGTTCGGATCCTTCATATACGCGGTCGAGATGATGCCCTGCGAGTTCTCGAACCCTGCCGGCTTCAGCACCGTGCCGATCGAAGCCGACACGTTGTTGAGGAAGTGCAGCGGCTTCCATTTCATCTCGGCGGACTTCTTGATCGCCATGGCCGCGAATTTCGGCGTGGTGATGTTGAAGAACGTGTCGGCGCCCGACGCCTGCAGACGCGTCATCTGCGAGTCGATCGTCGGATCGGCGACTTCATAGGACAGCGTCACGACCGGCTTGATCTTGCCGCCGAGCCCATCCATGAAGCCCTTCAGATAGTCCTTACCGTAATCGTCGTTCTGGTAGAGGATGCCGATCTTGGCGTCCGGCTTGTTCTTGAGAATGTACTTCGCGTAGATCTGGCCCTCGGCCTGATAGTTCGGCTGCCAGCCCATCGTCCACGGGAAGTGCTTCGGATCGTTCCACTTGGTGGCGCCCGTCGCCAGGAAGAGGTGCGGCACCTTCTTCATGTTCATGTATTTGTGGATCGCCGAGTTCGGCGGTGTGCCGAGCGGAGAGAAGATCAGCAGGACATTGTCGCTCTCGACGAGCTTGCGCGCCTGCTCCACCGTCTTCGGCGGGCTGTAGGCGTCGTCGTAGGAGATGAAGTTGATCTTGCGACCGTTGATTCCGCCCTGATCGTTGATCATCTTGAAATAGGCGGCCTGCGTCTTGCCGATGATCCCGTAGGCGGAGGCAGGACCGCTGTAGGGCATGATGTTGCCGATCTTGATCTCTGTGTCGGTAACGCCCGGTCCATACGCCTTCTCCGCGAATGCAGCGGTCGCAAGGCCCGCGCTCGCGAATACCGTGGCGAGCGCCAGCTTCATCGATTTCATATGCATCTCCCTTTGTTCGACCGCACTGCGAAACTGACTTGCTGCGATCGATCCCGCCACGATGGTCAGGTCTCGGAAATGCTAGCGATTTATCGCGCCGTGTCACGTTGCAGTGCGAAAGATGCGAGAACATCCTTACCTGCGGCTCGCGCATGGCGCGGCCAGGCAAAAAAGTCGCCGCGGGCTTCGACCGCCGCCTGAAGCATGGAGCGATAAGCCGTGCGCGGAACTGCGATTGCGCCGAGCGTGGCCAGGTGCGGCGTCACGAATTGCGTGTCGAGCAGCCGATAGCCGCCCGCGCGCAGCCGCGCCGCCAGATGGACCAGCGCGACTTTAGAGGCGTCGCGCTCGATGTGGAACATGCTTTCGCCGAAGAAAGCCGCGCCCAGCGACAGGCCGTACAGGCCGCCGACCAGAACGCCGCCGCGCCGGCACTCCACCGTGTGTACGAAGCCCGCGTCGAACAGGTCGCGATAGAGTCGCCGGATCGGCGCGTTGATCCAGGTCGTCTCGCGCGTGCTCCCGGCGCTTGCGCAGCCATCGATAACCGCGTCGAAATCGTCGTCGACCGAGACGTCGAAGACGTCGGCGCGCACCGTCTTGGCGAGGCTGCGCGAAATTTTCAGCTCGTCGAGTGGAAAGACGCCGCGCTCCTCCGGCTCGACCCAGTAGAGCCGGTCGTCGTCCGCCTTCTCGCCCATCGGAAAAAGGCCGATCGAATAGGCGCGCAGGACAATGTCCGGCGTGATCTCGGGCAAGGGTGAGACGCGCGACATGGTGGAAAGGTGGTCTTGCCGGCGTCGCCGGTCAAGGCGCGTTCAGCCGAACGTCTTCCAGAACATCAGGCCGGTGATGACCGCGTTGAGGCAGGAGATGGCGATGCGCGCCTTCGCAGGGTCGAGCTTGCGGGCCAGGCGTGCGGCGAAATAGCCCCCGGCGATGGCGCCGACCAGCATGGCCGCCATCTGCTTCCAGTAGATGAGCCCGCCGACGATGAACAGGGTCGAGGCGGTCGCATTCATCGCCGCGTTCAAGAGGTTGCGCGCAGGCTGGATCGCCGCCAGGCTCGACGTCGTCAGCAGGCTCCAGGTCGCCATCATCATGATGCCGACGGCGCCGCCGAAATAGCCGCCGTAGACGCCCAGGATGAACTGGAAGACCAGCACCATCCGCGGCGAGATGTGCACGCGCTGGCGCAGCCATTCGCCGGCCTGCCGTCCGAAGGCGAAGACGACGGTTCCAAAGGCGAGCAGGAAGGGCACGATGAAGTCGAACACGCGTTGCGGCGTGTTCATCAGCAACAGCGCGCCACAAGCGCCGCCGACGACCGAGACGATCGCCATCGCCTTCATCGACACGCCCTCGAAACCCTTGAAGTCGTGGCGATAGGCATAGGCGCTGGCGAGCGCGCTCGGCACGAGCGCGACCGTGCTTGTCGCGTTGGCGTTGACCGAGGGCACGCCGGCCGCCACCAGCGCCGGCAAGGTGACGAAGGAGCCGCCGCCGGCGATCGCATTCATCGAGCCGCCGATCAGGCCGGCAATCGCGGCGATCGCAAGGGGGAGCGTCGCATCCGCCATCGCGCGCTAGCCGTTCACGTCCATCCCGCCGGTCGCGAGGAAATGCTCGAGCCAGTGGATGTCGTAGAGGCCGTTCTGCACGTCGGGATTGCGCACCAGCGTCCGGAACAGCGGCAGCGTCGTGTCGATGCCGTCGACGATGAATTCGTCGAGCGCGCGCCGCAGGCGCATCAGCGCCTCGTTGCGCGTGCGGCCATGCACGATCAGCTTGCCGACCAGCGAGTCGTAATTCGGCGGGATCACATATCCCTGGTAGACCGCGCTGTCGACGCGCACGCCGACGCCGCCCGGCGGATGAAAATGCGCGATCTTGCCGGGCGAAGGCCGGAAAGTCGCCGGATGCTCGGCGTTCACGCGGCACTCGATCGCGTGGCCGAAGAAACGCACTTCGTCCTGGACCATCGACACGGGCGCGCCGGCAGCGATCCTGATCTGCGCCGAGACGAGGTCGAGGCCGGTAATCATCTCCGTGACGGGATGCTCGACCTGGATGCGCGTGTTCATCTCGATGAAATAGAAGCGTCCGTCCTCGTAGAGAAATTCGATCGTGCCCGCGCCCGCATATTGCAGCTCGCGCATCGCCTTGGCGCAGATTTCGCCGATCTCGGCGCGCTGCTCGGCGTTGAGCGCGGGCGAGGGGCTTTCTTCCAGCACTTTCTGGTGGCGGCGTTGCAGCGAACAGTCGCGCTCGCCGAGATGAATGGCGCCGCCATTGCCGTCGCCGAGTATCTGCACCTCGATATGGCGGGGCTTTTCCAGGTATTTTTCGAGATAGACGGCGTCGTCGCCGAACGCGGCCTTGGCCTCGGTCTTCGCCGTGGCGATGGCGTGTTCGAGGTCGGCCTCGGAGCGGGCGACCTTCATGCCGCGTCCGCCGCCGCCAGCCGCGGCTTTCACCAGCACGGGATAGCCGATGTCGCGCGCGATCTTCAGCGCTTCTTCCGTATCGGCCACGCCGCCTTCGGAGCCCGGCACACAGGGAATGCCGAGCCGACGCGCCGTGCGCTTGGCCTCGATCTTGTCGCCCATGATGCGGATGTGCTCGGCCTTCGGGCCGATGAAAGCGATATTGTGATCGCCGAGGATTTCGGCGAAACGCGCATTCTCCGAGAGAAAGCCGTAGCCCGGATGGAGGGCGTCGGCGCCGGTGATCTCGCAGGCGGCGAGCAGCGCGGGCACGTTGAGATAGGAATCGCGCGCCGGCGGCGGGCCGATGCAAACGGATTCGTCGGCGAGCCGCACATGCATCGCATTGGCGTCTGCGGTCGAATAGACGGCGACCGTGGCGATGCCGAGCTCCTTCGCCGCGCGAAGGATGCGCAGGGCGATCTCGCCGCGATTTGCGATCAGGATCTTGTCGAACATCGGATCACTCGATGATGACGAGCGTCTGGTCGTATTCGACGGGCTGGCCGTCCTCGACGAAAATGGCGGTGACGGTGCCGCCCTTGGGCGCGACGATTTCGTTGAAGGTCTTCATCGCTTCCACCAGCAGCAGCTTGTCGCCGCTCTTGACCACGGCGCCGATGTCGACGAACGCGGCGGAATCGGGATTGGGGCGACGATAGGCGGTGCCGACCATCGGCGATTTCACCGCGCCGGGGTGGCTCGCCGGCGCGGCGGCGGCGGCCGGAGCGGCAGGGGCGGCAGGCGCGACGACGGGCGCCGGCGCAGCCACGGGAGCGGCGATGGCAGCCGGCGCAGCTGCTACGGCATACCGCGTCTCGCGCGCCACGCGGATGCGCAGGTCGCCCTTTTCGACTTCGATCTCGGTCAGGTCCGTCCCGGCCAACAGGCCGGCCAGTTCGCGCACCAGCCCGGCGTCGACGCCGGAAGCGGACGCGGCCGGGCGCGCCGGCGCGGCGGGTCTGGCGGATTTGGCGGCAGGCTTTTTCGTCATGGGTTCTCGCTCATTGCGACGGGAAGAGGGATTGCAGCGCAAGCTCGTATGAGCGCGCGCCGAATCCGAGAATGACGCCCCTGGCGACGGGCGAAATGTAGGAATGATGCCGGAAGTCTTCGCGGGCGTGCGTGTTGGACAGGTGGACTTCCACAACATCGGCCTTGGCGCCGCGGATCGCATCATGAATGGCGATCGACGTGTGCGTATAGGCGCCGGCGTTCAGGATGACCGGCGCGCCGGCCTGGCCGGCCTCCTGGATCCAGCTGACGAGGTCGCCCTCGTTGTTGGACTGCCGGAACACGAGTTCGACGCCCTGGCCGTCCGCAAGCGCGCGCAGGCGCTTCTCGATGTCGGCCAGCGTCGCCGCGCCATAGGTCGCCGGTTCGCGCGCGCCGAGCAGGTTGAGATTGGGGCCGTTGAGAACGTAGACAGTCGTCATCGGAGATTCCGGCGGACTTTCAGGTCCGGGCCGGTGTTCTAGCCGGCTTGGCGGGGCAGGGGAAGGGCCTGCGCGCCAGACGGCTCCATCCGGTCCGAAGGTCGAAATTCCCCCAATCGGCTCCGTTGTTTGTATCTCGGCAAGGTCTTGTCGCTAGTGTGAGCGCGATTTACCCAGCCGAAGGATGGTACGTGGCGGCAGCAGCCTCGCTCATATCAAGGCCCGATTTCCTCCAGGCGATCGACCGGCGTGACTTGTCGGTCGTGTTCCAGCCGCAGCTGACCGCCGATGGACAGTCGGTCCCCAGCGTCGAAGCGCTGCTGCGCTGGCGGCGGCCCGACGGCTCGTTCATTGGCGCCGAGAACGCCGTCGCCTTCGCCCAAAGCGCCGGCCTGATCGATGTGCTGGGTCTCTACGTCCTCGAGCAGGCCTGCTCGGCCGCGCGCGAATGGTCGGGCGTCACGCTGGCGGTCAATATTTCACCGACCCATTTCGCCAAGCCGAACTTCGCCGAAGACGTCGCCCGAGTTCTGGATGTGACCTGGTTCCCCGCGAACCGGCTCGAGATCGAGATCATCGAGAGCGCCGCTTTCGAAAATCCCGAGCACGCCAGCCGGCAGATCGAGAAACTGCATGCGATCGGCGCGCGCGTCGCGATGGACGACTTCGGCACCGGTTATTCGAGCCTTTCGCTCCTGCAGCGCTTGCCATTCGACAAGGTCAAGATCGACAAGAGCTTCATCGACGGCATTCCGGCGACGCGATCCGTCGCCATTCTCCACGCCATGATCGCGCTCGTGCGCGCGCTGGGCATGAAAGTGACCGCCGAAGGCGTCGAGACGGTCGAGCAGCAGCGTTTTCTCAAGGCGGCCGGCTGCCACTATCTGCAGGGTTATCTCTACGCGCGCCCGCTGCCTGCGGACTCCATCCCGGCCTTTCTCGCCAAATATCAGCCCGCGCCGCGCTGACTGGCTCTTATTGCGAGAGATAGACTGTCGCGTTCTTCGGGCCGACCCCCTGCGGCACTGGAACTGCGGTCGCCGAATAATTCGTATTGAGGACCAGCTCCGGCCCGCCGTAGAGCAGAAGCGCATTGGCGACGATGATCGTGTAGGCCGACTGGTCGGCGACGGGCGCGGTCGAGGCGACGCCGAGAAAGCCGCGCGACAGGTAGATCGTGCCGAGCAGGTTGCGCGCGTCGTTCGACAGGATGGCGTGCAACGCGCCCTTCGGCAGGGCGCGGTCCTCGAAGAACAGGACGCCCGCCATTTCTCCGGTGGCCGCCGCCGACAGCGAGATGTGCGTGTCCGTGCCGAAATAGACGTTCGGGAACGCGCTCCACGCGACCGGCGCGGTCGCGGTCAGATAGAAACCGACGCCGTTGCCGTTGACCGTCGAAGCGGAGTCGACGATGAACGAACCGTCCTTGATCACATAGACGCCGGGCAACAAGGTGACGATCGCGCCGTTGCTGATGTGCAATCCGCCGCAATAGACGCCCGGCGTCAGCGAAGGGGCGCCGCCACTGACCTTGAGGTTCGTGTAAGTGCAGCCGCCGGGCACACTCGGGGTCGGCAGGCTCTGGAGCGGATCTGCCGCCGCCGGGCTGTCCGTGCCGGGCGTCGTGGAATAGTTGACGTTGATTGCGCCTGTATATCCGCCGCCCGACTGGATGCTGCGCGCGGACAGTTTTGCCGTGTCGTAGACCGAGATGCTGTATGGCTTCGGCAGATTGGTGCTGACAAAGCAATTGGGCGCGGTCACCTTGGCGCCCTTGATCATGAGCAGGCCCGGGTTAGGCAGAAGGGCGACGTCGATCGCGAGCAAAGAAAGCGTCAATTTGCCTTTGGCGTCGAGCGTGGGATTTGGAACAGAGGCGAGTTTCGGGTCGGTGGTCGCGAGCGAGGCGACGCACAATGGCGCGCCCCCCGATACTTTTGCGGTGGCCGTCGCCGTAACCCGGGCCGTGGGCTTGCCGACCATCGCGCCGAACCGCGTCGGCAGGTCCTGCGTCAGCGTGACGGTCACGCTCGTCATGCCGGTGGGGACGGACGTTGCGGCCCTGATGCTGGCGCCATGCGCGTTGGCCGCCACGATATTGGAGACAACGGCGGAAATGCTGCTCTGTGTGGCGTTGCCGAGGCGGGTGGCCTGCGCGCCGCCGAGCGCGGCATTGTCGGCGATCGACTGGAGCGAATGCTTGCCCGAAGTCGTGGCCGCATAGTCGATGGTCGCGCCCATGGCGACGAGAAACACCGGGGCGACGAGGGAGAAGATGACGGCGACGTTTCCGCCTGTATGTCTGGCGAGAGCCGTCCAGCAACGCGCGAGGGAACGAAGACGAGATGCGCTGCTGGTCATGCCGCCGCGAGCTGTTTCTGCGCACGCAGCACGTAGCGCAGCTGATAGCTGAGCAGACGCCAGTTCACAGGCTTTGTGACGAACGAGGTTGCGCCCTCGTCATAGGCGCGGTCGATCGACTCCATGTCCTCGAGCCCTGTCACGATGACGACGGGCAGGTGTCGCAGGGTCGGGTCGTTGCGGATCGCGCGGATCATCTGGAAACCGTTCATGACCGGCATGTCGAGATCGACGACGACGAGGTCGAACGGCTCGTTGCGCAACATCGCGAGACCCTCCTCGCCATTCTGCGCCGTCTCGACGCTGGCTGTCGGAGTCGCGAGGTAAACGCGCGCGAATTCGCAATGGATCGGATCGTCGTCGACAACCAGGATCCGTACGTTCTCCATGAGAACGTAGGTATAGGCTCGATTTTGGTCGGCGCTGTCGATCACGTTCGGCTCCTCGGGCGCCAAACCTAGGAGCGAAAAGCGAAGCAAGGCTTAATCAGGCCGCCGATTCCCTTGACGCCGCGGCAGGGTATGTGGCCGACGCTCGGGATTCGATACAGATCGGTTAAAAATTTATTGCTCGCTACTGCACGAGCTGCACCGTCGCGACATTGGGGCCGACGCCGCTGGGAGGCGGCACCGTCGTCGCGCCATAGTTCGTGTTGAGCTGCAGCGTCTGGTTGTCTGTGACCGAAATCGTGCGGGCGACGACGATCGTCCACGCCGAGGTCGCGCCGACCGCCGTGCCCGCGCCGCCGCCAGCGTTCTTGACGCCCACGTGTAGATCGCCACGCGAAAGATAGATGGTGCCGAGCAGGTTCGGCGCGTTGCGGCTCTCGAACTTGTGTGTCTGGTGGAGCGGGGCGAGACGATCCTCGAACATCAGAATGCCCGCGAAGGCGCCGGCGGACGGGGCCGTCAGCGAGATCGTGGAGCCAGCCTTGACCTCGACCGTCGCGCCCGCGCCCGTCAGGTAGAGCGTCACGCCGCTTCCCGACAAAGTCGCACTCGACTTGACGGTCAGGGGGCCGTCCTTGATGACATAGGTCCCCCCGAGCAGATTGACGCTGGCGTTGGAGCCAACCTCGATCCCGCCACAATAGACGCCGGGCGACAGGCTCTGGGAGCCGGACGTCACTTTGAAATTGTTGTAGGTGCAGCCGCCGACGATGGGCGGCGGCAGGCTCGCGAGCGGGTCGGAGATGGCCGGACAATCGGTCTGCGGCGACGGCGCGAAGCTCGAAACGCCGTCGGCCTGCGCGCCGCCGCTCGAACAGAGCCGACCATACTGCATCTGCGCGCCGTTCGAGATGGAAACGCCGTCGGTAGCGATCGAATCCGACGCGATCTGGCACCCCGTCGCCTGAACCCGCGCGACATCCACCTCGAGCGTCTTGCCCTGCGACGTGTCGAGCCCGATCATGCAGATCGGCTGCGTATTGCCGACAGCCCGCGCCTGCGCGCTGACGCTGACGCGCATGTTCATCAGCCCGACGTAGTTGTTGACGACCGAGGATGTGGTGCGGCTGGCCTGCACCGACACGATCGTGTTGTTGGACCTTAACGAACTGGTCGCCGTGAGTGAAGAATCCGTCGAACCGCCGTGCGTCGCGACATAGCGCTGGACCGCCTGATCGACTGTCGAGCTTGTCGCATTGGCGAGGCGCAGCGCCTGGGCGCCGGCGATAGCCGCGCCGTCGACGACGGTCTGCAAGGAGGACCGCGAGCCGACGAGGCGGGTGTAGTCAATGGCGGCGCCGGCCGCCAGGGCGAGAACTGGCGCGGCGATCGAGAAGAGAATGGCGACGCTGCCGGCGCGGTCGCGCACGAGCGCGCGCAGCCGATCGCGTCCTGACGCGCGGCTGGCAACCTGTCTCGAATGATCGCGGGCGGCCGGCAACAGCAATCTCCTTACGACAAACGTAACCATCAGACGCAAATCAATTCTTAAAGTCGTTCGCGCAAACTGCCGGCACTGTGACCGCTCGTCCCCGACGCGGTTCCGGCGTGAGGGCCCTTTGCTGCGAAAGCCTGTTTCGATCCGCGTCAAATTCGTCATGGCGGTCTCGCTCGCGATCCTCGTCGCGCAGGCGGTCGTGGCCGGCGTCTTTGCGTGGCGGGACATGGGCCTTTACGCCCGCACCAAACAGGAGACGCTCTACGCGGCCGCCCAGTCGATCGCGGCCGCCGTGGCCGAACCGGCGCGCCGCCGCGACGCCGATGGGGCCTATCGGGCGTTGCGCGCGATCGGCGCCATTCCCGGCGCGTCCTACGTGCGCCTCGAAGACCTGCACGGCGCGCCGCTCGCCGAGACCGGCCGTACCGAGCAGCTCGTCGGCGATGCGATCCAGTCCGAACCCGGACGCGAGATCGACCGATTCCAGCTTCTGCGATCGCGGACGCTCGAAGTCGCCGCGCCTGTCGTCGAATCCGGCACGGCCGTCGGGCGCCTCGTCCTCGTCGGCGACGTGTCCGACCTGCCGAAGCGTCTGACCGACGCCATGACGTTGATGGCCTGGGGCGCGCTCGGCGCGCTCGTCCTCGCCG
This sequence comes from Methylobacteriaceae bacterium, assembly GCA_020638135.1. Lineage (GTDB taxonomy): Bacteria > Pseudomonadota > Alphaproteobacteria > Rhizobiales > Beijerinckiaceae > JAJXWB01. The sequence goes on from JACKJE010000001.1 coordinate 172,809, forward strand.
TCGTCCTGGCTGGCCGCATGCTGGGCCGCATGACGCGGCCGCTGACCGACCTTGCCGGCGCAATGACCCGCGTCGGCGCCACACACGATTACAATGTCACGATGAATTCGGCGCGCGGCGACGAGATCGGCGTGCTCGTGCGCGGCTTCGACAAGATGCTCGGCGAGATCCGCCAGCGCAACGCCGAGCTTGCGGCCCACCGCGATCGACTGGAGATCGAGGTCGCGGATCGCACGGCGGACTACCGCCGCGCGATGGAGTTGGCGGAAGACGCCAATCGCTCCAAGAGCGACTTCCTCGCAACCATGAGCCATGAAATCCGCACGCCGATGAATGGCGTGCTCGTCATGGCCGAAATGCTTGCGGCTTCCGAACTCCCGCCCCGTGCGCGCAAGAACGCCGATGTCATCGTGCGCTCGGGCCAGACGCTGCTCGCCATCATCAACGACATTCTCGATTTCTCGAAGATCGAGGCCGGTAAGCTCGATGTCGAGACGTTGCCCGTCGATCCCGTCGAGGCGGCCGAAGATGTGCTGCGCCTGTTCGGCGATCGCGCGCAATCCAAGGGGCTCGACCTCGCCGATCGCGTGCAATTGCCGCGTGGAACAACAGTCGACGCCGATCCCGTGCGTCTGGCTCAGGTCCTCTCCAACCTCGTCAACAATGCGCTGAAATTCACCGAGTCCGGCGGGGTGACGCTCGAGATCGAAAGCGATCCTGCCGACGCCGGGCGTGTGCGCTTCAGCGTCGTCGACACCGGCATCGGCATCGCCGAGGACAAGCTCGACGGCATTTTCGGCGCCTTCACGCAGGCCGATCAGTCGACGACCCGAAAATTCGGCGGCACCGGTCTCGGCCTCGCCATCGCACGCAGGCTGGTCGCGGCGATGGGCGGCAATCTCAAGGTCTCAAGCGCGGCCGGGCAGGGCGCGCGCTTCTACTTCAGCCTGCCGGTGACACGCGGTTGCAGCCTGACGGACGCGCCGCGCCTCGCGGCGCCGGGCGCGTGCGCTCGTCTGCGTCGCGGGCGCAGGCTCCGGCGACCATTTGCGCACTGTGCTCGCCGGCGCCGGTTTCGACGTCGAGAGCTGCGAGCCCGAAGCGCTCGCAGAGCGCGCGCGCGCGCACGGCTCGTCTTCGTCGATCTCGAGGGCCTGCCGGAAACCGCGCGGCTCGGCGTCGCCTCAGGCGGCGCGATCGTCGCGGTGTCTGGTCTCGGCGAAGCGCCCGATCGTCTGCTGGAGGACGGCCGCGTCGATCGCATCATTCAGCGGCCGCTCGCCTCCAGCGAGACGAGATCGATCGCCGACGCGGCTGTCGAAGGACGTTCCATCGCCGCGTCGCAGAAGGCGGCGGCGCGTTCGCAATTGCCGCGCTTCCCGGATGCGCGCGTCCTCGTGGTCGACGACGGCGCGGTCAATCGCGAGGTGGCGGCGGAAGCGCTGAAGCGCCTGGGCATCGCGGCCGACCTCGCCAACGACGGCGTCGAAGCTGTCGCCGCCGTAAAGGCGAAGACGTACGATCTCGTGCTCATGGATGGCAGCATGCCGGAAATGGACGGCTACGAGGCGACGCGCGCCATTCGCGCCCGCGAGGCGGAGACAGGCCTGGCTCCGATCAAGATCGTGGCCCTGACCGCGCATGTCGTCGGCGCCGCGGCCAATGCGTGGCGCGAGGCCGGCATGGACGGCGTGCTGCACAAGCCCTACACGCTTGCCGCGCTCGCCCATTGCCTGTCCGAACATCTGTCGTCGTCGACGCACGCCGTGCCGCCTGAAGAAGCCCCGCCGCCCGAAGAGGCGCCGGAAGAGGTCGCCGACGTCAATCCCAAGGTCATCGCCGGACTGCGCGAGATGAGCGGCGGCGACAATGCCGCGGTCATGCGCATCGTCGGGCTCTATTGTTCGCATGCGCCGCAATCGCTCACCGCTATCGCCACCGCTTTCGAGCGCGGCGACCGCACGGCGCTCGGCGCGGCCGCGCACGCGCTGAAATCGATGAGCGCCAATATCGGCGCCGTGGCGGTCTATACCGCCGCGCAGGCGATCGAACGCGCCTGCCGGCTCGACATGCGCCTGCCCGAGGCGGAAGAGGTCACGCGGCTGCCTGCGCTGGTCGAATCCGCCGTTGCCGAGGTCAGGCGGCTCGCGGAAGAGGGCGCGCCGCCGGCGCGCCGCGCGCTCTAGGAGCTGATCGTCAGCCGCAGTCCGTCTTGCCACACTTGCGGTAGTTCGCGATCTTGTTGTTCAATTCCGCATAGCCGACCGCGCCGACGATCACTTCCTTGCCGACGACCCAGGAGGGCGTGCCGGTCAGGGCGAGCTTGTCGGCGATCTGCATCACCTCGCCATAGCCGGCGTGGATGTCGGGGCTCTTCATATCCTTCTCGAGCCGCGCCATGTCCACGCCTGACTCGCGGGCGGCGGCCAGCGCCTGCTCCTTGCCGGCCTGGCCGCGACCGCCGAGCAGCTTCTGGTGGAATGTCCAGAACTTGTCGCCCTGAATTTGCTTGGCGACGGCCATGGCGACTTGCGCCGCCTCGACGCTGCCCTGACCGAGAACCGGAAAATCGCGCAGTACGATCCGCAGGTCCGGATTTTCCTTGGCGAGCCTCGACAGGTCCGACAGCGCCTTTTTGCAATAGCCGCAATTGTAGTCGAAGAACTCGACAAGCGTGACCTTGCCGTCGGGATTGCCGACGACGACCTGATATTTCGAATCGAAGATCTGTTTCTTGACCGATTCGATCGCGGTTTCGCGTTGCTGCGCTTCCTCGGCTTTGTGGCGTCTTTCCAGTTCGGAAAACGCTTCGCGCAGGACCTCGGGGTTGTTGATCAGATAGTCGTGGACGATCTTGCCGATCTCGGATCTCTGCGCGTCGTTGAACTGCTGCGCGCGCGCAGCGGGAGCGGCGGCAAATGCGCCAGCCAGGAGCGCGAGCGCGGCGGTCGTGTGCAAGAAGCGTGGCATGTCGTGCTCCGGAGGGCGGTCGCCCGTTCAGTCTGAACTGCTTGTACTAACGAAAGCCGCCAGTGTCATATCGGCTCAGTCGTCGAATTTCGGCGGCCGGTAGTTGAGAATGTCGTCCGCGCGCAGCCAGCCGGGCGACCCCTGCTTGAGCTGATCCTGCGCGCGCTTGGCCTGCGTGCGCGCTTCGACATATTTGCCGGCGACGAACAGCGCCTGCGCCGAAGCGAGCTGCGAATTCGGCCGGTCGCCGATACTGTCGTAGGCCATCGCGAGATACTGAAAGCCTTCCGACGAATCCGGGTCGCGTTGCGTCGTCCTTCCGAGCAGCCGGATCGCCTCCTTGTCATTGGCGCCGCCGCCGGCGCCGACCAGCGCATGGCCGAGCAGGACGGCGATCGGCGTTGCGCTCGGCGCCAGCGCGACCGCCTTGCGCAGATAGGGCAGGGCGGCTTGCGCGCGTCCGCTTTCCATCAGCACCTGGCCCTTCAGCTCCTGAAAATAGGGATTGCGCGGCTGTGTCGCGATCAGGCCGTCGATCGCCTGCAGCGCCTCGCCAAGCCGGCCGAAACGATAGTTGGAGATCGCGTGCGCGTAGCGCGCCGGGAGCGAATTGTCGCTGACCGGATAGCGCCGCGCGATTTCGGCCTGGTCGCCCATGAAGCCGAACAGTTTGGCGCGCATCATGTCATGGCGCGCCTGCAGCGCGGCGGAATCCTTGACGTCGAAATAGGGGCTCTGCCGCGCCGCCTGATCGAGTGCTGAGATGCGTTCGGCCGGCAGGGGATGCGAAAGCACGTAGGGGTCGATCGAGGCGGTCTTGAACAGGGCGTCGTTGGCGAAGCGCTTGAATGTCGTGAGCATGCCCTTCGAGGACTGGCCGGTCGCGTTCAGATACTTCACAGCGGCGCGGTCGGCGGCCTGCTCCTCGCCGCGCTGGTAGGAGAGAAGCGAGCGCCGCACCAGCTCCTGCGGGCCGAGCAGCACACCCATCATGCCGGTCTGGTCCATGCCGACCTGCGTCTGGCGCCCGCCGCCGCGCGAACTCTGCACCTGCGCAGCGACCGCGCCGGCGCTCACCAGCATGCCGGCGATCGCCATGATCTGCGCCCGCGCCAGCTCCTGATGCAGCCGCACGAGATGGCCCCCGGCGATATGGCCGCTTTCATGCGCGAGCACGCCGATGATTTCGTTCGGGGTCTTCGCCTCCATCAGCGCGCCGGTGTTGATGAATATCTTCTGCCCGTCGGCGACGAAGGCGTTGAACCCGCGGTCGCCGACCAGAATGATCTTGGCGGCCCGCGTGTTGATCCCCGCTGCGCGGAAGATCGGGTTCACATAGTCGCGCAGCAGCTGCTCGGTTTCCGCGTCGCGGATAATGGCGACGCCCTGCTGGGCGGCTGCGGGTGGCGCGGCGGCGGCGAGTACGGAAAAGGCTGTCAGCGCCGCGAGCGCCGAGCGGGACTTGGACTTGAGGTTCATCGAGCTTTCGAAGCGGCCGGAACTGACGTTTCCCATTCTATCGACCGGAAAAGCGGCCGGAAATAGGCCGGCCGTTTGCAGGACCGGGGCAGGCTGCTAAGAGGCCCGCGAAGGAGCCCCCATGACCCGCAGGATCGCCCGTCTCGCCGCCTCCCGTCGCAGCGCGGTCGAGCCTTTTCTGGCCATGGACGTGCTGCGCGAGGCAGGCGCCCTGGAGGCGCAGGGCCGCAGCATCATGCATCTGGAGGTCGGCGAACCCGGCGCGCCGCCGCCAGAGCCCGTCCGCGCCGCCGCAATCGCGGCCTTGCAGGGCGGCCGGGTCGGCTACACCGACGCGCTCGGCCGCGCCTCGCTGCGCGCCAGGATCGCCCGCCACTATGGCGAGACCTACAATGTCGACGTCGCGCCGCAGCGCGTCGTCGTCACGACCGGCTCGTCGGGCGGCTTCATCTTGAGCTTTCTGGCGCTGTTCGACGCCGGCGACCGGGTGGCGGTGGCCGCGCCCGGCTATCCCGCCTATGTCAATATTCTCGAGGCGCTCGGCTGCGTCTGCGTGCCGCTCGAGACGACGGCGGCGACCCGCCACGCCGTGACGGCAGGGATGATCGCGGCCGCCCATCGCGACAAGCCGCTCAAGGGCGTGCTGCTGATGAGCCCCGCCAATCCCTCGGGCGTGATGATGAGCGACGCGGCCCTGCGCGAAATCTGCGAGACCTGCGATCGGCTCGGGAATCGCTTTCATTTCCGACGAAATCTATCACGGCCTCACTTACGACCGCCCGGCCGAGACGGCGCTGAAATTCAGCGACGAGGCGATCGTCGTGAATTCGTTCTCGAAATATTATTGCATGACAGGCTGGCGCATCGGCTGGCTGGTCGTGCCGGAAGAACTCGTGCGGCCGGTCGAGCGCCTGCAGCAGTCGCTCGCGATCTCCGTGCCCTTCCTCAGTCAGGTCGCCGCGGAAGCCGCCTTCGACGCGCGCGACGAACTGGAGGCGGTGAAGGCGGGCTATGCGCGCAATCGCGCCGCGCTGATGGCTGCGCTGCCGCAGATGGGACTGGCGGAATTCCATCCGCCGGACGGGGCCTTCTACATCTACGCCGACATCGGCCGCTTCACCAATGATTCCCTCGATTTTTCCAAACGGCTGCTGGAAGAGGCCGGCGTCGCGGCGACGCCGGGCGTCGATTTCGACCGTGCGCGCGGCACCCGCACGCTGCGCCTGTCCTACGCCGGATCGGAAGCGGACATCGCCGAAGCGATCAAGCGCATGGCGAGTTGGCTGCGCTAGTAAAAAGTCGCAAGTGGCTTTGCATTGACGAGAACCATTTACTTGCGCATAGTTTCGGTATTCTCGGTTTGGAATTCATACGATGAGCAATATTTTAACGCGCAATTCTGCGCGACCGATAATATATTGCCTCTCAGCGGTTGTTATCGCTGCAGCTTCGCCCGCCCTAGCAGCCGGGTGCGATCTGGATGCGTTGTTTCCCGACGGCGCCTTCCGGCCACTCGTCCAATTCGAACCGACTGCGGGATCTGCGGTCGCCCTGGATATGGATATGCAGGTGTGGCCGACGACAGGTGGTCCTCAATACATGATGATCGGCGCCTATAAAGTCGTCGGAGCGCCGGTAGCCCAGCTGACGCCGGGAAAGAATACGCGCGCCTACGTCCGTCATCCCTTCAGACATGTGGATTGCGACGTCACGCGGCGATTGCGGCTGCATGATGCGGCGTTTCTGCAGAAATGGGCATATAGCGGCGGTTTGCTCAAACTAGAGCAGGGCGGTCGCATCAACGTCCATTTCACGAGTTCGCTTCCTTACGCTACGGACAAGAAATTCGCTCCCGAAGGCGCGAAGAATGGCGGCGCGCCATGCCAATCGAGCAATCTCCATACGCACGGGTTGCTCGTCCCGCCGAGCGTCGGTTCGCCGACGCCGACCGGCATGAAGGACGTCGGCGACTTCATCATTCACTTGGCGGCGCCGAAGGGGCGCCTGGACGCCGACGCTTGCTTGGATGCCGCCAAAAACGCGACGCACAGCGGTTCGTCCCAAGGCGGCGCCCACGCGCATAAGCCGATGGAGACGATCGATTATTCGATCCGCATTCCCGCCAAGAAACCCATTGGCCATAGACAGGACCCGACCGCAACGGGTTTCCACCCGAGCGGATTGTTCTGGATGCACCCTCATCCCCACGGCTACTCGTCACAGCAATTGCGCGGCGGGACCACGTCGCTCATCACGATCGGCAGGCTCGCCGATTACATGAAATGGGAAGGGCCGGGTGCGACGGATCGCAAGAACGTACGCGAGATGCTGCTCAAGGACGCGCAATTGAGTCTGGTCGACGCGGCCTCGAAGACTTGGAAATTCGAGAACAAGTACGAACCTGCGCTCTGCAACGCCAATCCGGCGCCGGCGGACAACGACAAGCGCGAAGGCGAGTGCAAGGCGGCGGACGGCAGGGTTTGGACCTTCACTGTCAACGGCCTGATGTATCCGCGCCTCTCGCGCGACGTAGAGGCGAATGAAAGCGAAATCTGGCGCATCGCCAATGCATCGCCGAATATCACTTATCGCCTTTCGATCCGTAACAAGAACGATCCCGGCAAGCGATTGCAGTTCGAGATATTGGCGGTCGATGGCGTGGCGGTCGGCAATTCTGCCGCAGCGGCCAGCGCGCGCGCCGAAAGGCGAGAAGAAATCCTGCTGATGCCTGGATCGCGAGCCGAAATCGGCATTGTTCACGAGCCCGGAACATGGGTGCTGACCAATGAAGTGGTCCAAGGCGGCGCCGATGCATGGCCGACGGTGAAGTTGGCCGAGATCGAATGGAAGGCGCCGGCTACCGGCGGTCCCGTCGTCGCAATGAAGGCCACAGCGAGCCGTATGGCGGCGGTCGTTGCCGGCTTCACGCCGAAGCGCGACATCGATCGCAGCGCGCGGTTGAACGCCGCTCCGAAAACGGCCGCATCCGTCCCGGCTTCGATCTGCGATCTGCCCTCGGGGCATGAACGCGTGATTCTCTTCGTAAAGAAGCCCGATGACGGGCCTAATGGCGAGGTTTTCGGGTTGATTGCGGGTATTCGCCCCGTGCAGGAGGCGGGGCTCGAAAAATTGCGCATCTTCAAGAGAACTGGACCAGGCAGAAACCCGTCAGACTACACCCTCGTCTCGGCAAGAGATGTTCTTGGCGAACTGGCGGAGAAATCCTCTTTCGCCCCGGCATTTGACAAGGTGGAATTCGGCGACGTCTGCACCAAGGTTGGCCGGGACGAAATTTGGGTGCTCGAGAACTGGACTCCCGAAATTCACAACTTCCACATCCATCAAACGAGATTCCGCATAGCGGATGCGGATTCCTTCGGGCCCAGCTACTTCAACTGGCCGGAGCCGCCCAAAGATGAGAAGCCGGAGGCAGCTGCGACCAACGCCGCGATCAAGAACTTTTTCTCGTCGACCGGCGTTCAGGGCTTCGCGCACCACGATTCCGCGCCAGTGCCGAGAGGCGGCGCCGCCTGCAATGGAACTCCCGCGACAAAGGATTGCCAGCCCGGCCGCGTGACAGTGCTCATCAATTTCAACCGGGATGAGCAGGTCGGCGCCTTCCCCTATCATTGTCACATCCTCGAGCACGAAGATCTCGGCATGATGGCTTTGGTGACGGTGCTTCCGCGCGACGGGCAGCCGCAGGCGGCTGCGGCCAGCCATAAGCATTAGGCGGGTGAGGCACTTTAGAGCGATGTGGCGGGATTACATGGCCGACCGCATCGCGCCGCGGAGCGCTGACCAGATCGCGTCCTTGAATCGCCTCTGCCACGGTTTGCCGGGACGCGCGGGCGCCTTGTTCGAGCGTTCCCTGCATTCTGGCGCGAGCACGGCGACCAGCGCTTCGCCGTCGGTGAAATAGCGGTCGCCGCCGCCGTTGCGGCCGGCGAGCGTCGGGCCGACGCCGGCAATTTCGTAAAGGCTTTCCACCATGCCCACGCGCTCGAGTTGCACGGCGACATAGTCGCGCTCCGCGTCGATGTCGGGCGCAATGTGGTGCGTCACCTGAAGTGTGTAGCGGCTGAGGCCGACGCCTCGGTCGAACGAGGCCGAGCCAAGCCAGACCGCACGCCGCTCATCGCCGGCTGCGAGCGCGCGCCACACGCGAATGTGATGGCGACGGTCGGCGCTTCCGCCATCCGCCTTTTCGAACGCGAGATCCTCCTGCCGGCCATCGTAGTACAGCGGGCTGACCGGCGCGGCGGGATAAGGGCGCCGCAGTGCGACGCTGCCGATGATGCGCAGCGATGTCTCCAGCGTCACCGGATTGGCGGCTGACCAGCCGGCGGCGTTGAACGCACACACGATTTCGCGCTCCGAGCCGACAATCCCGATATTGATGGGATCGCCGGGAATATCTGCCGAAGTGCGCGTGACCATGGGGCGATCGACGAACTCCTTGCGATCCTCGTGGCGCCAGAACATCGGCAGTGCGAGATAGGCCAGCGCCGCCCACAGGATCAGCGCCGCCAGGGCGCCATTCGCCAGACGGCGCTTGCGCGATCGCCGATGCGTCGGCGGCGATGAGCCCATGCTCTGGCGCTCTATCTGTGCGTCCATCTCGCGGTTATCCTGCCGCATCTTCCGGACAACTGGAAAGTCTTATGACCTCGATGTTCGATCCGATTGCGCTCGGCGCGATCAACATGCCCAACCGCATTGTCATGGCGCCGCTCACGCGCAATCGTGCGACCATGCCGGGCCGTGTGCCTAACGCCCTGATGCGCGAATACTACGCGCAGCGCGCGTCGGCCGGGCTCATTCTCACCGAGGCGACATCGGTGTCGCCGCAAGGCGTCGGATATCCCTCGACGCCCGGCTGCTGGTCGGACGAGCAGACAGCGGGCTGGAAGGAGATCGTCGATGGCGTGCACGCCGCCGGCGGCCGCATCATGATGCAGCTCTGGCACGTCGGCCGCATTTCCGATCCCGTCTATCACGACGGCCAGCCGCCGGTTTCGGCGAGCGCGATCGCCGCGACCGGCCACGTCAGCCTGCTGCGTCCCAAGCGCGACCTCCCTGTTCCGCGCGCGCTCGAAACCGACGAAATTCCGGGCGTCGTCGCCGCCTACAAGCGCGGTGCCGAGAACGCCAAGAAGGCAGGTTTCGATGGCGTCGAAATCCACGGCGCCAATGGCTATCTCATCGACCAGTTCCTGCAGGACGGCTCCAACAAGCGCAGCGATCGCTACGGCGGCTCGATCGAGAATCGCGCGCGCCTGATGCTTGAAGTCGCCGACGCCTGCATCGATGTCTGGGGCGCCGGCCGCGTCGGCATGCATGTCGCGCCGCGCTGCGACGCCCATTCCATGGGCGACAGCGACCCCGCCAAAACCTTCGGCTATGTCGCGAGCGAACTAGGCCGGCGCAAGATCGCCTTCATGTTCGCGCGTGAATCGCTCAAGGAGCCGCGCCTCGGCCCGCAATTGCGCAAGGCCTTCGGCGGCCCCTGGATCGCCAACGAAGGTCTCACGCGCGAGACCGCGATGCAGGTTCTGGCGAATGACGAGGCGGACGCCGTGTCGTTCGGCAAGGATTTCATCTCCAACGCCGATCTCGTCGAGCGGCTGAGGCGGAACGCGCCGATCAACGCATGGGATATGGCGACCTTCTATTCGGAAGGCCCCGCCGGCTACACGGATTATCCGCTTCTGGAGGAAGCGGTCGCCTGACGACCGCTTCTCCTTCGCGCTAGTTCGCCATGGACATGACCTCGGCGACCCGTCCCTTGCTGACCAGGCAGCGCCACTTCGCGTGCTGCGGGCCAACGCCGACATAAACGGCGGTGTTGGCCTGCGAAGTCTCTGTCCCTGTGAGCAGCACGACGTCGGGATTGTTGGTCTTGGCGGTGACGGCCTGCAGGCAGACCTGTTCATCCAGCGTCGGCGTCGCCCGGCTGACCGTCGCCGCAGGGGCCGCGGCGGGCGCGGCGGAGGTCGAGGCCGACTTTCCGCAATCTGTCGCTGCGGTCGACTGCACGGTCTTGTATCTGCCCTGGGCCGTCACGACCCGGACGCAGGCGCCGGCGGGATGCCACCAATAAGTTGTCAGCCCCTGCGTGCGGGCCGGCGAATAGCCGCGATCATTCAATTCCGCTTCGCCGGAACTGCCTCTGGCGTTGACGAGGTCGGCGACGCTTGGCGCGGTCCTGGTCGGAGGGGGCACTGAAGAGGATGGCGGCGCCGACGAATTGCACCCGGCCAGACCGGCGCCAAGTCCGCAAACGACCAACGCTCCAAATACATGCTTGAACATCGCAGTTTCCCCTTTTCACGGTTGCAGGAAGTCACAGGCCGGCTGCTCGTTCGCGTCGCTTGCGGCGCGACCGGCACAAAAACAGGAGCAGGGCGAGGTTGAGCAGCGGCGCGGCGGCGCCGAGCCAGGGCAGAACGCTGTCCGGCAAGCGGTCGAGCATCAGGTTCCACGGTAAGCCCAGAGGCGCCAGGAATACGGCGCCAATGGGTCCTTCGCCTGGCCGAACCACCCGAAGACGCCAACCGCGAACAGGAAGAGCGCGGCCGCATAGAGCAGGGCGAAAAAGCGTGTGACGAGCGGACAGGGGCGCACAGCGAGCGCTTTGCATGTCAGGCGGCGCCGGAGCGCGGCGGTCGGCTGACAGGCGTCGTCACGACGCACAAGGCAAGAGCTGACTTACGTGACCGGCCATATGACATCGTCAGCCTCCGGGATCGCTGACCTAAGGTCAACAAATCCTCGCTTTCGATGGCGCATACAGTCTGGCGCTGACCGTTCGCCTTGCGGAATGAAAACAATATCGGCGCGCGCGAGCAGAGTCGAGTGCAATCGGGCAGGGCGGTTACGCGGCTTGAGGGGCCGAGCGCGCCGCCAACCCACAGTTCGGCGCCAGGGTCGAAATGGATAGCCGAAGCAAAATAATGCCGGGCGCGAGCCCGGTTTTATCGCGGCCTGGAACATCGTCGCAGGAGTCGCGGACCCCTGCGGCAAGGAGATGAGACGAGAACCGAACGATCGAGCGCGTCACGCGCTCCCGTGAAAGCGTGACGCGCTTTTGGCTGGGTCGATCAGTTCCCCGAGATCGAAGCTTTCGCCCGTTGCCACCAGCCGCCCTTTTTGGGCGCGGTGGGGTCGGCCTCAGTGATGACGCGGCCGATGTCGGCGCGCGGCTGTTCGATCGCGCGCGGCGGTTGCGGAGCGGCTTCGGGCGCCGGAGCCGCCGGCAGGTCGGCAACCGGCTGGGGCGCCGGCTCCACGGCCTTGACCTCTTCCGCGGGGGCCTCGACCGGCGCGGGTTCGACCAGCTTCAGCTCGGGCTGCACCGGCGCTGTAGCTTCGACGGGGGCTTCATCCGATGCGGCGACAGGCTGCGCGACGAGCTCGTCGGCCTGTTCCGCGCCCGGCGCGTGGAAAGGCTCGGGACGATCCGAATTTTCCCGCGCCCAAAAGCCTGAGCCGGAGCGCTCGGCAGGCACGCCCGCCTGCAGGAAATCGCCATTCGCTTCCGCGACAACCGCGAGCCCCTCGTCGGACGGCTGCGGCGCATCGGCCGCAATCGAGCCCTCGCGCTCGCCGCCACGGCCGCGCCGACGGCGGCGGCGGCGGCGGCGACGCTGGGCGTCATCGCCTTCCTCGCCGCGGTCGTCGCGTGCGCGGCGCCCCTCCGACGGGCCTTCGCCCTCTTCCTCGCCATCCTCGGCGTCCGCATCGCCCTCGCCTTCGGCTGCCTCGTCGGCGTCCTCGTCCTCCAGCGTCTCTTCGGCTTCGTCGGACTCGTCCTCTGCGGCGAGCAGTTCGGGATCGATCCGCATGGGCTCGGGCGTGCCAGTGGCGGGTTCGCCGCGCTCCAGCGCGTGATAGGTCGATCCCGTGAGCGAATCGTCGGCGATGACGTAGATTTCGACGCCGAAGCGGCGCTCGATCTCGCGCAGATGTGACCGCTTCTGGTTGAGGATGTAGAGCGCGACATTGGTGCGCGTCTTCACGATGATATTGTGCGAAGCGCTCTTGATCAGCGCTTCCTCGAGCACGCGAAGCACGTGCAGCGCAATCGAGGAGGTCGAGCGCACCGTGCCCGCGCCCGCGCAATGCGGGCAGGGGACTGTCGAGCCTTCCAGCACGCCGGTGCGGATGCGCTGACGCGACATTTCGAGCAGGCCGAAATGCGAGATGCGGCCGACCTGGATTCGCGCGCGATCGTTCTTCAGCGCGTCCTTCAGGCGACGTTCGACCGCGCGATTGTTGCGCGGCTCTTCCATGTCGATGAAGTCGACGACGATGAGTCCGGCCAGGTCGCGCAGACGCAACTGGCGCGCGACCTCGTCGGCCGCCTCCAGATTGGTGCGTAGCGCCGTATCCTCGATATTGTGCTCGCGCGTCGAGCGCCCCGAGTTCACGTCGATCGCGACGAGGGCTTCCGTCTGGTTGATGACGAGATAGCCGCCGGACTTCAGGGTCACCTGCGGCGAGAACATCGCGTCGAGCTGCGTCTCCACGCCCGACTTCACGAACACGCCCTGCGGCTCGCGCCATAGCCGCACGTTCTTGGCGTGGCTCGGCATCAGGAGTCGCATGAAGTCCTTGGCTTCGCGGAATCCGGTCTCGCCGGACACAACGACCTCGTCGACCTCCTTGTTGTAGAGATCGCGGATCGCGCGCTTGATCAGCGAGCCTTCCTCGTAGACGAGCGTCGGCGCCGACGAGCGCAGCGTCGTCTCGCGCACCGTCTCCCACATGCGCATCAGATATTCGAAGTCGCGGCGCACTTCCTGCCGCGTGCGCGCGGCGCCGGCCGTGCGCAGAATGACGCCCATGCCGTCCGGCACGTCGAGGTCCTGCGCAATCGTCTTCAGGCGCTTGCGATCGCCGGCGTCGGTGATCTTGCGCGAAATGCCGCCGCCGCGCGCGGTGTTGGGCATTAGCACGGAATAGCGGCCGGCGAGCGAAAGATAGGTTGTCAGCGCCGCGCCCTTGTTGCCGCGCTCCTCCTTGACGACCTGGACGAGCAGCACCTGCCGGCGCTTGATCACTTCCTGGATTTTGTACTGCCGACGCAGGCGCGGCTGACGACGGGGCATTTCCTCCATCGCGTCGCCGCCGATCTGCTCGACGTGCTCTTCCTCGTCCTCTTCCTCGTCGTCGGAGGCCTCGTCGTCACGCTCCTCGATGCGGCGCGCCTTGACTTCGTGGTCGGGCGTCTCGCCGGTTTCCTCGGCGTCGAGAGCGGCGTCGGTCTCGGAGATCGTCGCATAGCCCTGTTCGTCCACCGCGAGCGTATGCTGCGCGTCTTCGGTTTCGCCTTCGACCGGCGCAGGCTGTTCGGGCGCCGCTGGCGCGGGCGCTTCATCGGCTTCTGCCGTCACGGCTTCGACTGCGGCTTCGGCGACTGGCGCGGGCTCGTTCGCCTCGGCCTGCGCCGGGACGTCGGCGCCGGCTTCGTCCGCCTGCGAATCGAGCGGCGCGGCGTCGGCGCTGGCCTCGGATGTCTCCTCGCCTTCCGCGCGCGCCTCGACCTCGGTGGGCGCGTCGGCGTCGCCGTTCAGCGGCGCGGCTTCCGAGATCGTCTCGTCGGCGTTCGAATGGCGGCGCGCCTCGTTGTCGCGGCCGCGACGGCGGCGGCTGCGGCGCGGACGCTGCTGCTCCTCGTCCTCCTCGGCGTGCGAGGCGGCTTCTTCTTCGAGCAGCGCCTGCCGGTCGGCGACCGGGATCTGGTAGTAGTCGGGATGGATTTCGGAAAAGGCGAGGAACCCGTGCCGGTTGCCGCCGTAGTCGACGAAGGCGGCCTGCAGGGACGGTTCGACCCGCGTGACCTTCGCCAGATAGATGTTGCCGCGCAGCGGCTTCTTCGAGGCGGATTCGAAATCGAATTCTTCGACGCGATTACCTCTGAGCACCACCACCCGGGTTTCTTCCGGGTGGGATGCGTCGATCAGCATTTTGTTGGCCATTGCAAACTCTTTGGCGCGTTCCGCCGGGCGGCGCCGCACGTCCTGCAGGGGCCGAATTCGGCCGGGGCGGGAGTGCGCGGCTCCGCTGTGGAGCTGTCACGCGCGATGTTCGAGGATGAGGAGAGGTGGAAGACATGGGGCGCCGCGCGCGGTCAGGCGCGACGACGGTCCCGGAAGAGATGAGAATTGCGACCCGTCGGGCGCGCGCCGCACAGGCGGTCGGCTCCGCCATCCGCGCGACGCCAGCGGCCGCAAGGGCCGCCTTGATCGACATCGGATGTGAAATGCCAGCGCTCACTTCAGGTCTCTTGCCTCGCGAGAGGCCGACGGAACTTGACCGGCGACGGCATGCGCCGCGATCGATGAAAGCCCTGAGCCGGCGATCGAAAGAAGCCACGGGCGTCATTCGATGCTTCAGGCTGTGGGGAAACCCATCCGTCCCCGGCGCTTCCCGAGGGAGGCGCGACGCGCGGAACGGACTGTTTCTACATAAGCGATCAGACTGGCCCTTGGCAAGTTTTATGCTCGACCTGTTGCCGCTTTGCTACAGTTCGCCCGCAAAGCAGGCGAACTGGTTACGAACCATTAACCCTCGCCCCTCTATTCCTTACAAGAACGCAACGGCCGGCCACGCAGACTGCGAGCAACAGAATGGGCCTTGGGCGCTTTCGGATATCTGGTCTGATCGGCCTCGCGCTCGCCGCGTCGGTCCTGTTCGCGCGCCCGCCCGCCCAGGCGACCGGGCTCGTGGGCGCCCGGCTGGCGGCGCGCGACATCGCCGCGGGCGTCGCGGTCACCGCCGCGACCGTCGAGCGCTCCGCGACGACAGCGAAATTCATCTTCGATCTCAACCGGCCGCTGGCCGTCGAGGCCTACGTTCTGGCCGATCCCGACCGCGTGGTCGTGGAATTGCCGGAGACTTCCTTCCTGATCGACCCCGCGGTCGGACGCGACCTGCCGACCCACCGCAAGGGCGAGCCGGCGGCGCTCGTGTCGGGCTTCCGATTCGGTCAGTTCGCGCGTGGCCGTTCGCGAATCGTCTTCGATCTCGCCGGCCCCGCCCGGATCGTGAAGGCGCTCGCCGAATCGACCGAATCCGGCGGCGCGGCGCGGCTCGTGATCGAACTGGCGCATGCCCAGCCGGACGCCTTCCGCGCCGCCGCGCGCGCCGCCCGCGCCGCGCAGCTTCAGAAGGCCCCGGCGCGCGAAGAGCCGCCCGCGCAGGCCAATCCGCCCGTCAAGCCGTTGGTCGTGATCGACGCCGGCCATGGCGGGGTCGATATGGGCGCCGTTGGGGCGAAATCGAGCTACGAGAAGGATGTCGTGCTCGATGTCGCCCGTAGGCTCGCCGCCAGGCTCGAAGCCGGCGGCCGGATGCGCACGCTGCTCACCCGCGACGCCGACGAATTCATTCCCCTGGCGGACCGGGTCAAGATCGCGCGCAAGGCCAGTGCGGCGCTATTCGTCTCGATCCATGCAGACATGTTGAACGAAACGTCGGTGCACGGCGCGACCGTCTACACGGTCTCCGATCGCGCTTCCGACGCCGAGGCGGCGCGGGTCGCAGCGGCCGAAAACGCGGCCGATAAGGCCGGCGGCATGGCGGAATCCGAAGAGATCGGCGACGTCAACGACATCCTGTTCGACCTCACCCGGCGCGAGACGCGGGCGATCGGCCATCAATTCGCGGTCAGCCTGATCGATTTCTGGAAAGCGGCGGGCGATCTCAACAAGAATCCGATTCG
Organism: Methylobacteriaceae bacterium; assembly: GCA_020638135.1. GTDB lineage: Bacteria > Pseudomonadota > Alphaproteobacteria > Rhizobiales > Beijerinckiaceae > JAJXWB01. The sequence goes on from JACKJE010000001.1 coordinate 188,986, forward strand.
TTCGGCGGGTTTCGTGGTTCTGAAGGCGCCGGACGTGCCCTCCGTCCTTCTCGAACTCGGCTACATGTCCAACGAGCGCGACCTGGCCAAGCTGAATTCCGAGGAATGGCGCCAGACGGCGGCAAATCGGGTCGCGCAGTCCATCGAACGCTATTTCGCGCGGCGGACGGCCGGCGCCGAGGCGCCCGCACTCGAACGGAGCGCCGGCTTGGCCATCGCCCGCTGATTGTCGCCCGTGGGCGCATGAGGCTATTGCGCCCTGAATCCACCACAAATTGTGCGCATCAAACGGCTCGTGTTTTCGTGTGGATCGGGCAGCGCGTTGCGTATATGGGTTAGCCGCCGGGGCGCAGCGCTCGGCTCGTGGGGCGCGGGCCATTCGCGACGTCAGCGATGCGGATCGGCCATGCGGATGGCGGGCGCGGATGCGCCGTCGACGCCGGGCGACGTGAACCGGGGCGTTTGATCAGTGACCTTTGAACAGAGACGATCGACATGCGGATGATCGGCCGCTTTTTCGGCTTCGTATTTGCGACCGGCGCGATCCTGTTCGTGATCGGCGCGGTGGTGGTTGCGGCCGTCATCTACACTTATTCCAAGGACTTGCCCGACACCGCGCAGCTCAAGAACTACGAGCCGCCGGTGATGACCCGCGTTCACGCGGGCGACGGCTCGATCCTGGCCGAATATTCGCGCGAGCGCCGTCTCTACCTGCCGAGCTACGCCATTCCGCCGCTGGTCAAGCAGGCCTTCATCGCGGCCGAAGACAAGAATTTCTACACCCACAACGGCGTCGATCCCGAAGGCGTCGCGCGCGCCCTGATGATTCTCCTGCAGGGCTCCCGGCACGTGCAGGGCGCCTCGACCATCACGCAGCAGGTCGCCAAGAACTTCCTCGTTGGCAATGAGCGCTCGCTCGAGCGCAAGATTCGCGAGGCGCTGATCTCGTTCCGCATCGAGGCGGCCTATTCGAAAGAGAAGATTCTCGAGCTCTACCTCAACGAGATCTATCTCGGCCTCGGCAACTACGGCGTGGCTGCGTCCGCGCTGAATTACTTCAACAAATCGGTGCACGAATTGACGGTCGCCGAGGTCGCCTATCTCGCGGCCCTTCCCAAGGCGCCGAGCGATCTCAACCCGTTCCGCAACCGGGACAAGGCGATCGACCGCCGCAACTATGTCATCCGCCGCATGGTCGATGACGGCTACATCTCGAAGGAAGAGGGCGACAAGGCGCGCGGCGAACCGCTCGGCGTCAATCCGCGCGCGCTCTCGCCCAACACCTATGTCGCCGGCTATTTCGCCGAAGAAGTTCGTCGCGAACTCTCCGAGCGTTACGGCGACAAGAAGCTCTACGAGGGCGGCCTGTCGGTTCGCACGACGCTCGACCCGCAGATGCAGGTCTGGGCGCGCAAGGCGTTGGTCAACGGCCTCGTGCGATTCGACGAGGCGCACGGCTATCGTGGCGCCATGCAACATATCGAGACGGCCGGCGACTGGGGCGTGCCGCTCGGCGCCATTCCCGCGCTCGGCGACGTCAAGCCGTGGCGTCTCGCCGTCGTCCTCGACGCATCGGATTCGCAGGCGCGCATCGGCCTGCAGCCGCGCAAGGAAAAATCCGGCGAACTCGCGCGCGAGCGCGAAACTGGCGTAATCGCGCGCGAAGGCATGGCCTGGACTGGGCGTTCGCCGCGCGTCGCCTTCAGCGTTGGCGACGTCGTCTATGTCGAACCGCTCGAGAAGAGCCCGGGCCAGTACCGGCTGCGCCAGGTGCCCGACATCGCCGGCGCGCTGATGGCGATGGATCCCTACACCGGTCGCGTTTTCGCGATGGTCGGCGGCTTCTCCTACGACCAGTCGGAATTCAACCGCGCCACCCAGGCGCTGCGCCAGCCGGGCTCGGCCTTCAAGCCCTTCGTCTACGCGACTGCGCTCGACAACGGCTACACGCCGTCTTCCGTCATTCTCGACGAGACGATCGAGATCGATCAGGGCAACGGTGAAATCTGGCGGCCGGAAAACTTCGAGGGCCATGGCACCGGCCCGCACACGCTGCGCTACGGCGTCGAGCATTCCAAGAACATGATGACCGTGCGTCTGGCGCGCGACGTCGGCATGCCGCTCATTGTCGAATATTCCAAGCGCTTCGGCATCTACGACGACATGGCGCCCTATCTCTCGCTGTCGCTCGGCGCCGGCGAGACGACGCTGATGCGCATGGTGACCGGCTACGCCATGCTCGACAATGGCGGCAAGCGCATCAAGCCCTCGCTGATCGACCGCATCCAGGACCGCTGGGGCCACACGATCTATCGCCACGACGAGCGCCAGTGCATCGGCTGCGACGCGGCCAAGTGGGACAATCAGGCCGAGCCGAAGCTGGTCGACAAGCGCGAACAGGTGCTCGATCCGCTGACCGCCTACCAGATCACTTCGATCATGGAGGGCGTGATCCTGCGCGGCACTGGCCAGAGCATCAAGGCGGTCGGCAAGCATCTTGCCGGCAAGACCGGTACGACCAACGACGCCAAGGACCTCTGGTTCGTCGGCTTTTCGCCCGATCTCGCGGTCGGCGTCTACATCGGCTACGACCGCCCGCGCTCGCTCGGCTCCGGCAAGTCCGCGCAGGCGGCGACCTATGCCGCGCCGATCTTCCGCGACTTCATGGCGATGGCGCTGAAGGACAAGGCGGACGTTCCCTTCCGCGTGCCGCCGGGCATCAAGCTGATCTCGGTCGACCCGCGCTCGGGCATGCGCTCCTCCGGCGCCGGCTCGATCCTCGAGGCCTTCAAGCCCGGCACCGCGCCGCCCGACACCTATTCGGTGATCGGCGACGCCACCTCGCGCGGCGCGGCGACGGCGCCGGATGTGGACCGATCGGTCGGCTCGGGCACCGGCGGGCTTTACTGACACCGTCCATCTTGGGTAGTGAGTGGCGCAGAAATTTTCTCGCCACTCGCAAAGAATCGCATGCGCGCTGAACCCGAAGCACTCGTCGAACAGATCAAGCAGTCCGTGGGACTGCTGAGGAGGCATCTTTGACGTCGAAACATCGACGCGCCGCCTCGCGGAACTGAACGCCAAGTCCGAACATCCCGATTTCTGGAACGATCCCGACTCCGCGCAGAAGCTGATGCGCGAGCGCAACGAACTCGAGGATCGCCTGGGCTCCATCGACCGGTTCGAGCGCGAGCTCGACGACGCGATCACGCTCGTCGAACTCGGCGAGAGCGAGAACGACGCCGGCACCGAGAAGGAAGGCGTCGATGCGCTGAAGGGTCTCGTCGCCGAGGCGCGGCGTCGTCAGGTCGAAGCATTGTTCGCAGGCGAAGCCGACGGCAACGACACCTATATCGAGGTCCACTCCGGCGCCGGCGGCACCGAGAGCCAGGACTGGGCGCGCATGCTGTTCCGCATGTACGCGCGCTGGGCGGAACGCCACAAGTTCCGCGTCGAGATCATCGAGGAGACGGCGGGCGAAGAAGCCGGTATTAAGTCCGGAACGCTGCTCGTGAAGGGCATGAACGCGCACGGCTGGTCGAAGACCGAGTCGGGCGTGCATCGCCTTGTGCGCATCTCGCCCTTCGATTCCAATGCGCGCCGCCACACGAGCTTCGCGTCGGTCTGGGTCTATCCCGTCATCGACGACAAGATCGACATCCAGATCAACGAAGCCGATTGCCGCATCGACACGTTCCGCTCCTCGGGCGCGGGCGGCCAGCACGTCAACACCACGGATTCGGCGATCCGCATCACGCACATTCCGACCGGCATCGTCGTCGCCTGTCAGATGGAGCGCTCGCAGCACAAGAACCGCGCCACCGCCTGGAACATGCTGCGCGCGCGCCTCTACGAGCAGGAGTTGGAGAAGCGCGAGGCCGAGGCCAATGCGATCGCAGCCTCCAAGACCGACATCGGTTGGGGCCATCAGATCCGCTCTTACGTGCTGCAGCCCTATCAGCTCGTGAAGGACCTGCGCACGGGCGTAACCTCCGGCACGCCCGACGAGGTCCTCGACGGCGATCTCGACGATTTCATGGAAGCCGCGCTCGCCCAGCGAATCCACGGCGGCGGCCCGGAAAAGGTCGAGGACGTCGACTGATCGCAGTCAACCGGCTTGCGCCACCGGAGCGGCTGGCGCGGCCGCTGAGGAAAGTTTCGGCGCGCGCCGCATGCAGGGCTCCTCGATCCGGCGCCAGGCGATATCGGCCAGAATGAACGTCAGGGCGCCGGCGGTCGCGATGATGGCGAGGCCATAGGGCACGCCGGCCGACGGGCCGGTATAACCCGCCGCCAGAAATGTCAGTCCCAACACCGGTATTTGCAGCAGGTAAAGCGAATAGCAGCGCTTGCCGCACCAGGCGAGCGCGCGGATCAGTGCATTCGGCGCCCCGTTCGCGCGCGTCGAGGCGGCGGCCAGCGTCAGCAGGGCGGCGGCGAAGGCGAGCGCGCTCGTCGTCAACGCCCGCTCGACCGCGGTCGCCTTGTCGGAGATGGCGAGCGTGGCCAGCAGCAGGGCAAGGCCCGCCGCTACCGCGAGCCGGGAGCGAATGCGCCCGGCGGCGTCGGGCGCGGCGCGCAAGGCAAGCGCGATCACGAGGCCCCAGCCAAAGCTGTCGAGACGGCAGATCGACCAGTAATAGGCGGCCGCCGGCGTCGCGATTTGTTCCGAGGCCATACGCAGAAGAGGCGCGGCAAGAATCCAGCTGACCGCGACCCACGCCAGCGCGCGCCGCCCCAGCCGCGTCGTGAGCAGCGGCAGCAGCAGGTAGAAATGCTCCTCGACCGCCAGCGACCATGTCGGCCCGAACCAGGAGGCGACGGCGCCTGTCACGCCGGCGGCCCAGTTCTGCAGGAACAGCAGGTAGACGATCGGCGGATAGGGCGCGGCCCAGAGCCAGGTGCCGGCGATGCCCGTGGTCGCCATCCACAGGCCAAACAGCGCGAAACCGGCAAGAACGACGACCCAGTACATCGGCAGCACGCGCCAGGCGCGCCGCAGGTAGAAGGTCGTGACGATCTGCGGATCGCGCCCGCGCGCCAAAAGTCCGTCGCCGAGCAGATAGGCGGAGAGAACGAAGAAGATGTCGACGCCGGCCTCGCCGCCGCCGGTCAGTTTCAGCAGCAGCGGCGGCGCGCCAAGCGCGGCGTAGGCGCCGGTGATGTGTAGAAAATGCAGCTGCGCGACGAGCAGCACGGCCAGGCCGCGCAAAGCGTCGATCGATGAGCTGCGTCCTGACATGAAACCTCTTCGCCCCTAGGGCGAGGATCGCATGGCGGGCTTTAAGATTTTGTTCGGGCCGACGGTCAGTCCCGCGTCGCCAGCAGCCGCGCCGCCTTCACGAAGCGCGACGGGTCGGTCGCCTCGTCGTCGATGCGGACCTCGTAATGCAGGTGCGGGCCGGTGGACCGGCCCGTGGAGCCGACACGGCCAATGACGTCGCCAGCGGCGACCGTCTGGCCTTCTGTCACCGTGATCGCCGACAGGTGGCCGTAGCGCGTCGACAGGCCGTTGCCGTGTTCGATTTCCACCATATTGCCGTAGCCGCCGGTCCAGCCGGCCGTGACCACCTTGCCGCTGGCGGTCGCGCGCGCCGGCGTTCCGGTTTCGGCGCGCATGTCGAGGCCGGAATGCAGGGCAGGGCGGCCGAGGAACGGGTCGGAGCGATAGCCGAAGGTCGAGGTGAGCTCAAGGCGCCCGGACAAGGGCTTGCGCACCGGCACATAGGGTAGGACGCGCCGCATGCGGTCGAGCGCGACGAAGGCGCCCTGCACGTTGGCGAGCTGGCGCTCGAACGGCGATCCCTTGCTGTCGTTCGGTGCGGGCACGAACGGACCGCCGATGGCAGGTCTTGCGTTCGGCGGCGGCTTGAGGCGGCTAGGCGACAGGCCGGTTTCCGCGATCACGGATTCGAGCTGTTCGGCCTTGCGCTTGGCCGGAGCGGCGAGCGCGGCGAGCGCCTCGACCTGCCGGCGTTCGATCCGGTCGAGCGAGGCGGCGAGCAGTTCGATCCGCGCCGGCGTCGACATGTCGGCGTCGGCAGCTTCGGCAAGCAGCCGGTTCGGCTCGGGCGACAGCGCGCCGGAGCGCGGAAGCGCGCCCAGATCGGCCGAGCGGCCGCGCAGTTCGAAACCGTCCGGCCTGGGCTTGTCCGGCTTGAAGGGCAGGTCGTCCATCGGCTGTGGCATCGGCGCAAAGCTGTTCGCCTTGGTCTCCGGTCCGCCGGTGGCGGGCGGGCTGCGCCGGGCGCTGTCGGAAGCCGTGCGCGGGGCCGATTTGTGGGGCGTCGCCGGCGCGACCGAGGCGGTCGTTTCGGCGGAAATTCCGATGCGGTCTCCCAGCGCGGCGACGATCGCGGTGCGCGTCTCGAGCTGCGCCTCGCGCGCGATCAGGTGCTGGACCTTACCCTCGAAGGAATCCTGGTCGAGAAGCTGGCGGCTGGTCACGCGGTCGAGCTGCAGCCGCATGGCGGCGAGCCGGTCCTCATAGGCATATTGCTGGCGCGCCTGTCGCGCCATCAGCGCGGCGACCATATCGTCGCGGAAGAAGAGATAGGCGGTCGCGCCGAGATAGACCGCGCCGAGCAGGGGCAGGCCGCCGATCAGCGCATAGAGCGCGCCGGGCCGCAGCGCGAACCGCTTCTGGCGTTCGCCGCGCGCGACGGTGAAGAAGAAATGGCTGTCCGGCTGTTTGGCCGAGGGAAAATGCGTACGTACTGACATGGCTCACTCCGGGCGCGGTTGCGCCACGCCCGCAGACATCAGAAACCATTAAGGTTAATGCTTCGGAAAACCCGGGCCGGCCGCGCCTTGCAACGGCAGGGCGGGGCCCGTAAACACACGGCTTCCTTATCGCCCGAGCCAGCCATGTCCGCCGCCGCAATCGAATTCCGTCCGAAGTCCGATTTTCTCGCCGCCCTGATCGAGCGCGGCTACCTGCATCAGTGCTCGGATCTGGAAGGGCTCGACGCCAAGGCCAAGGCCGGCGAGCTGATCGCCTATATCGGCTTCGACTGCACGGCCGCCTCGCTGCATGTCGGCTCGCTGCTGCCGATCATGATGCTGACCTGGCTGCAGAAGACCGGCGGCAAACCGGTGCCGCTGATGGGCGGCGGCACCACCCGCGTCGGCGATCCCTCCGGCAAGGACGAGGCGCGCAAGATCCTGTCGATCGAGGCGATCGGGCAGAACAAGGAGGGCATCAAGCGCGTCTTCTCGAAATTCCTGAAATTCGGCGACAGCAAGACCGACGCGGTCATGCCGGACAATGCGGAATGGCTGACCAAGCTCAACTACATCGACTTCCTGCGCGACGTCGGCCGGCATTTCTCGGTCAACCGCATGATGTCCATGGATTCGGTGAAGCTGCGCCTCGAACGCGATCAGGAACTCTCCTTCATCGAGTTCAACTACATGTGCCTGCAGGCCTACGATTTCGTGGAGTTGAACAAGCGCTACGGCTGCATCGCGCAGATGGGCGGCTCGGACCAGTGGGGCAATATCATCACCGGCATTGATCTGGGCCGGCGCATGGGAACGCCGCAGCTCTACGCGCTGACCTCGCCGCTGCTGACGACGGCGTCCGGCCAGAAGATGGGCAAGACGCACGCCGGCGCCGTCTGGCTCGAGGCCGACATGTGCAGCCCGTGGGATTACTGGCAGTTCTGGCGCAACGCCGAGGACGCCGATGTCGCGCGCTTCCTGAAGCTCTTCACCTTCCTGCCGATGGACGAGATCGCGCGCCTCGCCGCGCTCGGCGGCGCCGAGATCAACGAGGCGAAGAAGGTTTTGGCCAACGAGGCGACCGCGCTCGTACACGGCCGCGAAGCGGCGGAGCAGGCGGCGGAAACCGCACGCAAGACGTTCGAGGAAGGCGTGGCCGCCGACACGCTGCCGACCGTCGAGATTTCAGCGGCCGAGATGGAGGCCGGCGTCGGCGTGCTCACCGCCTTCGTGCAGGCCGGGCTTGTCGCTTCCACGGGCGAAGCGCGGCGTCAGATCAAGGGCGGCGGCCTGCGCGTGAACGATGCGCCGGTGACCGACGAACGCGGCGTGCTGCGCGCCGCCGACACGCGCGACGGCGCGATCAAGCTGTCGCTCGGCAAGAAGAAGCACGTGCTGTTGAAGGCGCGGTAGCGCGCGGGCGGCGGTCGATAGTCTTGGCGCTCCCCTCGCCGACAAAGTGGGAGAAGGGGCGACAGAGCCAGCGTCGCCCGCCAACCGCCCTTTCCGCGTCTCGGTCGGCGCCGCAATCACTTCTGCGGCTGATCGCCCACATTGTCGAGAATACCGAAAATCTTGCGCAAGAATCCCGGCGCCACGGTCAGCGGGTTCACGCTGACCTGCGGCGCGTTGGCGCGACCCGTCACCTTGTAGTTGACGGCGAACAGGCCCTCGTTCCAGCCGCCGCCGAGCAGAACGCCGACGACGGGAATCTTCGAGAAGAAATTGTTGACCGTGTAGGCCGGCACGAACGTGCCGTTGAGCGCGATCGTGTTGCGCTCGTTGTCGACGGTGCCTTCGACGGTCAGGCCGATATTCGGTCCGTTCATCACGCCGTCGCGCAGGCTCAGGCGCCCGCCGTTGCGCAGGAAGACGACCTGCAGGCGGTCGAAACCGACGAGCGCCGGATCGACCTTCGCGCCGCCCGGGGAATCCGCGCGCGGCGCGCTCTCGGCGACCAGACGCCGCAACGCCGGTTCGTCGCGCAGGTGGAACGAGCGGATCTTCACCGTGCCGACGAGACCGGTCGGCTCCTGGCTGATGATCGCGTTCAGCGCGCCGCCTTCCATGCGCGAATAGACGTCGGCAAGAGCGAGCAGCGCGCCGGCGTCGCTTGAACTGACGTCGATTTGCAGGTGGCCGCTTTCCGTCGTCGTCGTGCGCGCCGAAACGGCGCCATGCCCAAACTGGCCGCTCGCGGCGAGTTGTTTGATCGCGCCGCCGCGCCGCGTCAGCTTGATGTCGGCATTGGTCAGCGCATGCTTTGAAAAGCCGGTGAGGATCGGCGACTTGAGGTCGAGTTCGAAATCGGCGCTCTTCTGCGATGCGCCGCCGGTCTGGCCCAGCGCCTTGATGAATGGCCGGGCGTCGATCGAAACGCCGCGCACCGTCGCACGGTAGAGATCGCCGGCGCGTTGCAGGTCGATGCGCATATCGTCGCCGGGCGAGATTTTCGCTTGCGTGAGTTTCACCGTCTGGACGTCGCCCTGCGGCGACAGTTCGATCGCGCCACGCGCGGAGACGCCGCCGGCGTCGAATGTCAGATTGTCGATCCGCGTCGACTTCTCGCGGTGGACGACCACGAAGCTTGCGCGGCCGGGGCGGCCGGCCGCCTTCGAAATTCCAGGCAGCGGATTGTCGAAGGCGGTTCGCGTGAGGTCGAGTTCGACATTGGCGTTGGTCTCGCCCTCTTCGAGCTTCGCGGACAGTTTCATGCCGATCGGCCCGGCGACGCCGGCGGGCTCGACGCCGTAACGCGCCCGCGCGGCGTCGTCGAGCGTTGCGGTCAGGCTCGCCTGAGCCGGCTTGCCGACATCCTTGCGCAGGTCGAGCGTCGCGGGCCCACCGAATATGCGGCCGCTGCCGCTGGCGCGCAGGCCCGAGGGGTCGCCGACGACGGTCAGCGCGCCATTCTCGAACTTCTCTTTTCCGATCAGCTTTTCCGCGACGAAATTCGCGACATTGGCATTGACGAAGACCTTCACGTCGTCGCCGCGCGCGTCGGGGCCGATCTTGAAGTCGAGCCGCAAATGGCCGTCGACCTGGCCCTTCAATGTGTTCGGCTCGAGCGGCATGGCCGCGACGTCGCGGATCGCCTCGCGCGCCAGCAGTTCGGAAACGGCGTCGACGGAGCCCGTCACGCGCGTCTCGACCCGCGCCGGCGTCGCGCGCCCGCCGTCATTGTAGGGCAGCGAAAAGACGCCGTTAGATAAGATGAGCTTGCGGTTCGGTCCTGTCTGGATGGCGCCGGCGCTCACCTTGAAATGGACCGTGCGGCCGGTCAGCCGCCCGGCGCCGTCGACGCCGGTCAGGTCGGGCACGCCCTTGAGCGCTGTCAGCGAAGCGCCCGACAGTTGGAATTCGAGTTGCAGCGATTCGTCGGGCGGCGGCCGGTCGAAACGCATGGCCGTCAGCGCATTCTTGTCGAAATCGATGCTGAGCTTCGCGGTTTCGATCATGCCGCCATGCGCATGGCCGATCAGCCAGGTGCGCGCCGGCGCGCCCATCACGCTCGGCCAGACACGGAACAGCGAGCGCAGCGGCATGCGCCCGGTCGAAACGCCGAGACGAATATGCGGACCGTGCACCCAGTCGAACGCGCCCGCCGCGGCCGCCGCGACTTCGGGCCCGACGAGTTCGACACGGCTGATGTCGAAACGCTTGTCGTCGAGGAACAGGCGTCCGTCGAGGCTCAACTTCTCGATCGGCAGGAACTTTTCATTCGGCCTTTCCGCGGCCAGCCCGCCGGGCCTGGCGAGACCGAGCACGACGCGCCAGCCGTCATCCGGTCGAAGCGGCGCATGCAGGGCCCCTTCCAGGACAAACTGCGTCTCGCCGCCGAAGAATTGCACGGGGCTGACGAGAATCTGGCGGCTGGCCGGGTCCCACCGGAAGGCGCCCGAGATTTCGTCGAAGAACAGCGGTTCGTGATCGGGGTCCTCGAGCCGCAGGTAGCCGGGTCCCGCGAGCGCGCGGCCGGTCGCCTCGCGCAATCCCTGATCGGCGTCGAGCACGAAACGCAATTGGAAGGACAGGGTTGCGTCGCTCTCGACCGGCTGGCGGCGCGCGCCGGCAACGAGGCCGATCTCGTCCATCGACACGCCCTTCACCTCGACATCGAGCCGGCGTTCGGTCTCGGGCGAGCCGGTCGCCTTGGCGAGCGCGACGATCTCGCCGTTCGGCGCCGCCGCGCTGAGACTGAACGACGTGGAGCGCCACGATTTCGCGAAGGCCATGTCCAGCTTGTTGAATGTGGTCGTGCGATCGGCGGTGCGATCATCGACGACGAGCTGACCGCCGCGCACGGCGACGAGACGAAGATCGGCGAGCGGGGAGTGCGGACTGGTCGCGAGATCGAAGAAGGCGCGCAGCGCGCCCGTGACCTCGCGCAGGATCGCCGAGCGCCGCGGCTTCTCGCCGGGCTCCGCGGGCGCCGCCGACGACGGCGGCCCGGCCGGACGCGTCACGACGATGGCCTCTTCGTTCGGCGCGCCCGCGCCAATTGCCAGCGCGCCGTCCGGCATCACCAGAAGGCGAACGACGAGATCGAAGACTTCCAGACGCCGCGGCATCGCCTGCAGTTTCAGAAGCGCGAACGGGTCGAGCGAGAGTTCGGCGCGCGGCGCCTCGACGATCGTGCGTCCGCCCGCCACCGCCTGCAGATGGTCGACGGTGATCGTCGGCCCGTGCTCGGTGCGCGCGATGCGCGTCGCGCCGAATGAGAATTGCACGCCCTCGAACCGCCCGCTCAGCGCGGAGGCGACGCGCGCGCCCAGGCCATCCACTTCGATCGGCCCGAATTGCAGGCGCACGAGCAGCGCGCCGAAAGCGAGCGCGGCGATGAAGGCGCAACCGACGGCAGCCCAGCCGACGACGAACAGCCCGCGTCGCAGCAGGCGCGACTTCAGCGCGCCGCGCGCAACAGCGCCAGCGTCCGCCGACATGCGGCGCAGAGAGACCGAAATCTCGGCGAAGGACAGACGGCGCCTCCCTGGATCGTCCGTGCGTCAGCTTGTGGACATCTCGGCTCTTGCAGCCGAGTCTACGCGGGCGAGTCTGCACGACCTGCGCCCGCTTGCGGCCGGTCGCGACTCGTCCGCGCACTATAGGCTGCCGGTCGCAGCGCGCGAACCCGCTGGCCTGCGGCGCCTTGTGGCGGCGCAATGGGACGAAAGGAAGGCGAATGGCTGAAATGCCCGGGATTGGCGCGAAAGCGCCGGATTTTCATCTGGAGAGGGACGGCGGCGGCAAGGCGAAGCTCGCCGATTTCAAGGGGCGCAAGCTGGTCCTCTATTTCTACCCCAAGGACGATACGGCCGGCTGCACGCAGGAGGCCAAGGACTTTTCGGCTCTGGCCGGGGATTTCGACAAGGCCCGTGCGACCGTCGTCGGCGTCTCGCCGGACCCGGCGAAGAAGCACGACAGATTCAAGGCCAAGCACGACCTCGCGGTCGCGCTGCTGTCGGATGAATCCACGGCCATGCTGGCGGCCTACGGCGTGTGGAAGGAAAAGAGCATGTACGGGCGCAAGTACATGGGCGTGGAGCGCACGACCTTCCTGATCGACGGCAAGGGCGTGATCCGCGAAATCTGGCCCAGGGTGAAAGTGGCCGGACATGCGCAGGCGGTGCTGGAGGCCGCGAGAGCCTTGCCATGAGCGTCGGCGTTGACCCTGCCGTCACATTTGGCCGAACGGCATGAAGCGCCCGCAAGGCGCCGGCGCGCGCCTGCTAATCGGCGCCGCGCTCGCGCTCGCCGTGATCGTCGGCGCATTGTTCGTCGCGCCCGTCCGCCCGCCGCCGCCAAAGGAGAACATCGGCTTGGAGAAGGAGCTCGACCGGCAGATTGCAGCTCTGGCGCGCGGTCTTCCGCAGAAGATCGACGCTGAAACCCGATTGGTGGCGGTCACGCGAGACAGGGATGTGGTCGTCTATCGCTACCAAACGAGCGACCGTCGCTTTGGCGGCGTGGATCGCGCCGCGTTCTACACGCCACCGCCGGGCTTCATCGCGCGCATCTGCGCTGATCGCGACGCGCGCGCGACGATGATGGCGGGAGCGCGGCTACGATATCGGTACGTCGATCTGCACGACGTGCCTGTCGCCGAATACGATGTCGATGCGCATTCATGCGCGCGATTGCCTGACCAACCACCGAAGGGCTGAGTCACGTGGAAGTCTGTGCGAAGCAGCAATGCGCCATCGCGGCTCCGCGCCGGACGATGCGCGCCTCCAAAGAAATCTCCAGCCACGAGCCGGTCGGAGCGCGAACAAATCGACACGGCGCCGGTCGGTCGTGGGTCAGGCCTTGACCCAAAGCGCGCACCAGCCCTTGGGAGAAATTTCGCCGGCGACGCTCTTGCAGGCGTTCGGCGCAATGAACAATTTGCAATTCGAGCACTGGGATCCGCCCTTCGGGTTGTTTTGATAGCGCACTGACGCCTTTGAGACCTTCGCCGCATAGGCGGGCGTGTCTACCAGACACAGCAATGCGGCGCCGCCCAATGTCAGGGCCAGAAGCTCTCGGCGGTTCGTATGCGATTTGCTTTGGTTCGACATGGCATCGTTCCTCTCGCCCCCGATCGTTTGGCGCGCCGATACAGAGCGCCGTCAATGCGGCATTTGAACGATGAGGCGACTTTCCGGTTTGATATGTGAACGGTTGATCTGGATTATTTGAAACGCGCGCGACAGGAGCATGCTGTCGAGCGAGGGGCAGAAATCTACTCTGACGCTTAGGCTGCGGCCGAGCATCGGAAGGAGTGGGTTTTGCGTCGCGGCTGGGGCCAATGAGGAGGCTTCCGGCATGTCGGCGAGTTCAGCCACGTCCAGAGATTTCGACGATTGCTCCGCGCAGCAGGGGCAGAGCATTGCAGCGCTTGTCCTGGGGGCTGTGATCGCGCTTTGCTCCGCCGCTCTGCTCGGCTACGGCGCGACGGAACGCGCGACCGCGGTGCCGAGTTTCGCGCGCCAGACCGGTCAGCCCTGTATGAGCTGTCATACGGCCTTTCCCGAGCTGACACCCTTCGGCCGCAGGTTCAAGTTAGGCGGCTACACGCTTGGCGGCGGGAAGGGAATCGAAGACGGCGCGCCGCCGATCGCAGGCATGCTCGTGCCGACATTCGCGAGGACCCGCAAGGGACAGGACGCGCCGCCGACGACCGACACGCACACCAACAACAATCTGGTCCTGCAACAGGCGAGCCTTTTCTACGCTGGCAGGATCTACGGCAACCTCGGCGCGTTCGTTCAGACGACATACGATCGCGCGTCGCAGCATTTCATGCTCGACAACACCGATATCCGCTATGCCGATACGGCGTCGTTCGGCGGTCTCGACGCTCTGTTTGGCGTCAGCCTCCACAACGGACCGACCGTGCAGGACGTCTGGAACACCACGCCTGCGTGGGGTTATCCATATGTGGCGTCGTCGCTTGCGCCGCAGTTCTCGCCGCCCGGCGCGCAGATCGAAGGCAATTTCTCGGCCGATGCGATTGGAACGACCGCCTATGCCATGCTGAACGACACGGTCTACCTCGAAGCGCCGGAGGCTATCATCCCATGTCGCTGGCGTTTCGGCGGGCGCTCGGCAACCCCTGCGCGAACAACGCGGTCAGGGTGAACACGCAGTTGGCGATCGATGCGATCGTCAATCCCATGAACAACCCGCCCTTCTACCCATGGTACGGTCCCCAAGGCCTGTGCTCGGCGGATTGCTTTCCGGATCTGCGCCATACTGGCGTGTCGCTCGAGCCGAACTGGGGCCCGCATTCGCTGATGGTTGGAGCCTTCGGTTTTTACCCACGAGTGAATCCAGGCAGCGTCGGCGGTTTCGGCGCCGATAGCTACAGCGATCTGGGATTTGACGCTCAATACCAGTACATCGACGGCCCACACGCCCTGACTCTGAAGCTGTCGCGCATTGTCGAGAACCAGAACCTGCAATCGACCTTCAATCAAGGCGTGGCGGTCAACGTTCTGGGCCTGCCCGCCAATCTGGCCGCCAACGGCGGTTCGACGAACCTGCGCAACACGCTGACGAGCTTCCGTGCAACCGCGCAATATGTCTGGGATCACACGATCGCCGGGAGCGTTTCGTACTTCAGCGTTCACGGGACAAATGACGCGCTGCTGTACGGCGGCAATTCGCTCGCCAACAGCCCGAACGGCAAGGGCCTGACTTTCGAAGTGTCTTACATGCCCTTCAACAAGGGCGGCCCATCGGTCTGGCCATGGGCGAACGCGAAAATCGGCGTCCAGTACACCCACTATCTGCAAATGTTCGGCGGGAACGGGAACTTCGACGGAATGCTCCACAACGCGTCCGACAACGATACGGTGCTTCTGTATAGCTGGATCGCCTTCTAGCAACTTTGCGACGGAAGGCTGCCGCAGCGCCTGGGCGAGCAGGCTCGCGCCGCTGGCGGCCAGCCACGCGGCAACCAGCGCGGCCTGAATGTGAACGCGGCTATCGCTCGCGTTTGTTCCAGAAAAGACGACGCCGGCGGCTACGACGCCCGACACGACGCTCGGCGCGAACCAGGTTCGCAGCCGCCCGACATCAAGCGACAGCCATCCGGTCGATTGTGCCTCATTCATCGGCGCGCCCCCGTGCGTCGCGTCAGGATAACGCCGAGCCTAAGGCCGAATTGCGGTCGGGCCCATAAAGTTTTTCGGCGGATTGTCCTCGTCCGCGCCGGGGCGGGCGCAAGGCAGTCAGATGACTGTCGTCGAGCCGATGTCCGGCATCGCGATATCGCCGGCGAGCGCGCCTTTCAGCGCCTGCATCGCTGGCAATTCGCCATGCAAGAGGAAGGTCTTCGGCGCATCGATCTTCTCGCGCCAGGCGATCAGCGACGAGCGTCCGGCGTGCGCTGAAAAACCGTTGATCGTGTGGACGCTCGCGCGCACCGGAATGTCCTCGCCGAAAATCTGTACCGATTTCGCGCCGTCGATGATTCGGCGCGCCAGCGTGCCGTGCGAGGCGAAGCCGACGAAGACGACGCCGCATTCCGGCCGCACGAGATTGCGCCGCAGGTGATGCACCACGCGCCCGCCGGTCGCCATGCCCGACCCCGCCAAAATGACAGCGCCTGACGTGATGGCGTTGATCGCCATCGAATCCCGGCTGAGCTTGGTGAAGCGCAATCGCGGCGGCACGAACGGATCGTCGTTGGCGTGCAGCATCTCGGCGATCTCGGGCTTCAGGAAATCCGGGCAGCCCTGCGCGATCTGAGTCGCGGAGATCGCCATCGGTGAATCCACGAAGATCTGGATGTCCGGCGGCAATTTGTTCTGTCGCAGGCCGAGCTTGAGATAGAACAGCAGTTCCTGCGCGCGCTCGAGCGCGAAAGGTCGGAATGATCGCATTGCCGCCGCGCGTCCGAATTTCGGCGATTGCCTCGTAGAATTCATCGATCGAGGCGGGCAGCGGCCGGTGGTCGCGATCGCCGTAGGTCGATTCCATCACCACCGCATCGGCCGCCTCTGGAGGATCGGCGTCTTCCAGCAGGGCGCGGCCGGGATCGCCGAGGTCGCCCGAAAAGGCGATGCGCTTCTTCGCGCCGCCCTCGTCGCATTCCAGCAGCACGCTGGCCGAACCTAGGATGTGCCCGGCATTGCTGAAGGTCGCGCGCAGGTTGGGCGCAATCTCGATCGTCTCGCGATAGGCCACCGTGCGACCGAAACGGTCGAGCGCGTCCATGGCGTCTTCGAGATCGTAGAGCGGCTGCTCTTCCGCGTCTTTCGGCTCCCAGCGCGCGGCCTTGCGCATGGCGCGATGCGCGTCTTCTTCCTGCAGGCGCGCGGCGTCGAGCATGACGAGGCGGGCGAGCTGCCGGGTCGGCGGCGTGCAGATGATCTCGCCGCGAAAGCCGCGCTTCACCAGCAGCGGAATGCGTCCGCAATGATCGAGATGCGCATGCGTCAGCAGGAGCGTGTCGATCGAGGCGGGATCGAAGCCGAAATCGTGCGCGTTCATCGCGCGTTCCTCGCGCCCGCCCTGGAACATGCCGCAATCGACGAGCACGCGCTTGCCCGCGGCCTCGACAAGGTGACAGGAGCCGGTCACGTCGCGATCGGCGCCGTGGAAGGAGAGTTTCATGCGCTGTCTCCTCGACTCGTCGGGCGAGGCCAGTGTGGGCGCAGAGCGCGGTCGGCGCAACAAGCGGGGCGGCCGGCCCCTTGCCAGTCCGCCCTCCGCCCGTTCAAATCGTCGTCCGTTCAACCAGAAGAGACAGCCCGCATGGAAACGCCCCTCAGCCCCCTGGAATTCGCCCGCCGCGCGCGGCGGCTCTACGCGAATCGCGAGGCCGTGGTCGATGGCGACAGGCGCTTCACCTTCGCGCAATTCCTCGAGCGCTGCGACCGCTGGTCAGCCGCCCTGCAGGCTCTGGGCGTGGGGCAGGGCGACCGGGTCGCCTATATCGCGCCGAACACGCACGGCCATTTCGAGGGCTATTACGCCGTGCCGCAGATCGGCGCCGTGCTGGTGCCGATCAACTACCGCCTGCTGCCGGCCGATTTCGAGTACATCATCAATCACAGCGGCGCGAAGATTGTTTGCGTCCACTCCGACTACATCAGGGACATCGATTCCATTCGCGGCCAATTGCCGAACGTGACCCATTTTGTTGCGCTCGAAGGGGCGGGCCAAAACGGTGACCATGACTGGCTCGACTATGAGGCGACGCTCGCCGCGCATGGGCCCGAGTTCCGGCAGGTCGAGATCGCTGAGACCGACCTCATCACCATCAACTACACGAGCGGCACGACGGCGCGGCCGAAGGGCGTGATGATCACGCACCGCAACGCCTGGGTGAACACGATGGGCACGCTCGCCCATCACCATCTCTCGCCCGCCGATCGCTATCTCTGGACGCTGCCGATGTTCCATGCCAACGGCTGGACCTTCGTCTGGACGACCGTCGCGCGGGGGATGGTCAACGTCTGCCTGCGCCGCGTCGAGCCGAAGCTGATCTTCGACCTCATCAAGTCGGAAAAGATCACCATGTTCTGCGCGGCGCCGACCGTGTTGATCGCCATCGCCAATGCGCCGGCCGAGATGCAAGCCGGCGCGCCGCGCGGGGTGCGGCTCTTTACGGCCGGCGCCCCGCCTGCGGCCGCGACCATCGAACTGGTCGAACGCGAACTCGGCTGGGAGCTGACGCATGTCTATGGGCTCACCGAGACAGCGCCCTTCATCGCCATCTGCGAACCCCTGCCAGAACACCAGAACCTGTCGCAGCAGGCGCGCGCGGACGTGAAGGCGCGCCAGGGCGTGGAGCTCATTTCCTCCGGCCGATTGCTGATCGTCGACGACAATGGCGTCGAGGTGCCGCACGATGGCGCCACGCTCGGCGAGATCACGGTGCGCGGCAATGTCGTGATGAAGGGCTATTTCAACGATCCTGTCGCGACCGACGCCGCGATCCGCGACGGCTGGTTCCATTCCG
Organism: Methylobacteriaceae bacterium; assembly: GCA_020638135.1. Taxonomy (GTDB): domain Bacteria; phylum Pseudomonadota; class Alphaproteobacteria; order Rhizobiales; family Beijerinckiaceae; genus JAJXWB01. The sequence continues at coordinate 207,161 of JACKJE010000001.1, forward strand.
GCGACGCCGCCGTCGTCCATCCCGACGGCTATGTCGAAATCCGCGACCGCTTCAAGGACGTGATCATTTCCGGAGGCGAGAACATTTCGTCAGTGGAGGTGGAAGGCTGCCTGCTGCGCCATCCCGCCGTGCAGGAGGCAGCCGTCGTCGGCATGCCCCACGAAAAATGGGGCGAAAGCCCGCACGCCTTCGTCATTCTTCGTGCTGGAGCCAGCGCGACCGAGGACGAGCTGAAGAAGCACGTCTACGACAACCTCGCCCATTTCAAGACCCCACAATGGGTGAGTTTCGTCGCGGAACTGCCGAAGACGGCGACCGGCAAGGTGCAGAAATACGTGTTGCGCGCCGGCAAGTCGGCGATTGCGCGGCAGTAAGATGGAGCCGCACTTTCCCGATCCCGCCCAGCCCGCTAAGGCTGGAGCGGGAGGCTGACCGAATCTTGACCCTCTACCGCGCCATCGGCCTGATGTCCGGCACGTCCATGGACGGCGTCGACATCGCGCTTGTCGAGACCGACGGCGAGAACGTCGTGCGCTTCCGTGCGACCGGATCCCGGCCCTATTCGGACGAAGACCGCGCGCTGCTGCGCGCCGCGCTGGACGAAGCCGCCGGTATCGAGGCGCGCGGCGTGGCGATTGGCGCGGTCTCGGCGGCCGAAAAGATGGTGACTGACCGCCATGCCGAGGCGGTCGAGACATTTCTGGCCGACAACAACCTGAAGGCGGCGGACATCGATCTCGTCGGCTTCCACGGCCAGACCGTGCTGCATAGGCCGAAGCAGCGGCTCACCATCCAGATCGGCGACGGGGCCGCGCTGGCGCGGCGGCTCGGAATTGCCGTCGTCTACGATTTTCGCGCTGCCGATGTTGCGGCGGGCGGCGAGGGCGCGCCGATCGTGCCGGTCTTCCATCGCGCACTGGCGCAGGCGAGCAGCAAAGAGAATTTCCTGCCCGGCCCGCTGGCGCTGCTCAACATCGGCGGCGTCGCCAATGTCACCTTTGTCGACGACGGTTTTGATCCCATCGCCTGCGACACCGGCCCCGGCAATGCGCTGCTCGACGACCTCATGCTGGCGCACACCGGCCAGCCGATCGACCGGCACGGCCACACCGCCGCGCGGGGCAGAGTGGACGAGGCGGCGCTCGCGCGTCTGCTCGACGATCCCTTCTTCGATCTGCCGCCGCCGAAATCGCTCGACCGCAACCATTTTTCGCGCGTCGCCGTCGCGCATTTGTCTCTCGAAGACGCGGCCGCGACGCTGACCGCATTCACGGCGGCTTCCGTCGGACGGCTCCTGCCGCTGCTGCCGCAAGCGCCCAAGAGCCTGATCGTCTGCGGCGGCGGCGCGCACAACCCGATCCTCGTGCGCGAACTCGTCCAGCGCCTGCCGTGCACGGTCACGACGGCGGATGTCTGCGGCTGGTCGGCCGATTTCATGGAGGCGCAGGCCTTCGCCTATCTCGCGGTGCGTTCGAAACGCGGCCTGCCCTACACCTATCCGACGACGACAGGCGTTCCTACGCCGATGACCGGCGGCGTGCTGGCGGAGCCGTAGATGGACCGCGAGCCTTCAGGCTCGCAAGCAATTTCAGCGAGCCTGAAGGCTCGCGGTCCGGAGAGGGAATCCATGAGCACAGTCAAACTTCTCGAAGACCACGAACTCCCCGCAGCGTCGGCCGAAGTCTTCGCCGACATCCGCGCCACGCGCAAAACCGATTTCGTCAACAATTTCTGGCGCACGCTCGCGCACGATCCCGTGTTGCTGAAGCGCACATGGGAGAGCGCGAAACAGGTCATGGCGCCCGGCGCGCTCGATCCGCTGACCAAGGAGATGATCTACATCGCCGTCTCGGTCGCCCAGTCTTGCGAATATTGCATCCGCTCCCACACCGCCGCCGCCCGCGCGAAGGGGATGACGGATCAGCAGTTCATGGAGCTGATCGGCGTGGTCGGCATGGCGGCCGAGACGAACCGCCTCGCGCTGGCCATGCAGACGCCGGTCGACGAGGCGTTCAGATAACGCAACCCTCATGCTGAGGAGCGCCGCGTAGCGGCGCGTCTCGAAGCATTTTCCAGTGACGCCCTCGCGCTTCGAGACGCGAGCTTTGCTCGCTCCTCAGCATGAGGGCTCTTTGATGCTCAATCCCGACGCGACGGCACTGCCACCCGGGGCGGATTGCCCAGCCGCTTGTCCAGATACGCGCCCACTTCCTCGATCAGCGGCTCGACGCGATTCTCGAAGAAGTGGTTTGCGCCCTCGATCACCGCGTGCTCGATCATGATGCCCTTCTGCGTCTTCAGCTTCTCGATCAGCGGCGTCACTTCCTTGATCGGCGCGACGCGATCCTGGTCGCCGTGCACGAACAGGCCTGAGGACGGGCAGGGCGCCAGGAACGAATAAGTCGAACCGGTTGGCCGGCGGGGCGATCGAGATGAAGCCCTCGATCTCGGGCCGGCGCATCAGGAGCTGCATGCCGATCCACGAGCCGAAGGACACGCCGGCGATCCAGCAGGCGCGCGCCTCCGGATTGATCGACTGCGCCCAGTCGAGCGCGGCGGCGGCGTCGGAGAGCTCGCCCTGGCCGTGGTCGAAGCGCGCCCTGCGAGCGCCCGACGCCGCGGAAGTTGAAGCGCAGCACCGAAAAACCGCGCTCCGCGAAGGCGTAGTAGAGGTTGTAGACGATCTGGTTGTTCATCGTGCCCCCGAACTGCGGATGCGGGTGCAGGATGATGGCGATCGGCGCGCCGCGTGTCTTGGAGGGATGGAACCGCCCCTCCAGACGGCCGGCAGGGCCGGTGAAAATGACTTCGGGCATGGGAAACTCCGGTGCGGCGGGCTGTCTAGCACGGGGGCGGGGGCAAAAAGCAAGGAAAAACGGCTTTGCCCCAGGCAGCGGCCTCCCGTCTCGACTCGGGCGCGCCAACCCGTGTAACTCTGCGCAGCGCTGGCTTGGCCGAGGGGCTGGAGCCTTGGCGACACTGAATGGGCGCAGGGGCGAATTCATGAACGACAAGGCGCAGGGGCGCTCGATCAAGGTCCGCGCGCTCGCGGTGGGCGACCGCATCGACACGCTCGGCCTCGAGCGGCCGGACACATTTTCGATTGCGCCGCTCGCCTTCCGGGTCGGCGCGAACGGCCGCGTCGCGCTCTATCGCTTCGGCGTCGTCGTTTTGGCGGGGCTGACGGCGCAGGAGGAGGAGGAAATCCTCGCCAGCCTCAAGAGCCGCGTCTCGCATCAGAGCGATACGACGACCGACGAGGATGCGATCACGGTGAATGTCGGCGGCGGCGATGACAAGGTCTCCCAGGGAGTCGTCAACGTCCAGAAGTTCGGCGACGAGCGCTTCATCGTTGTCGCCGACACGCTCGCCAAATCGGTCGGCCTCGCGCGCAACGAGCGCAGCGTCAACGCGGTCTTCGAGAAGGTCGAGCCCTTCGCCGCCGACATGGCCTCGGCCGGCCGCTCGCCGAGCGACCGCAAGGCGGTCCTCAAGCTGGTCGGCGAGGCGATCCTGCTGCAGCATCGCCTGACCGCGCGCATCGCCGGCTACGAGAAGCCGAAGATCGTGTGGGACAGGCCGGAACTGGAACGGCTCTACGACCGCCTCACCGAGGAATACGAGATCGAGGATCGCACCGAGACGCTCGAAGGCAAGCTCGAAGTCGTCGTCGAAAACGCGCGCATGCTGGCCGAAGTGCTCGACGCCGGCCGCGCCGGCCGGATCGAACTGTGGATCACCATCCTCATCGCGCTCGAAGTCGTGCTGAGCCTGTGGGGCATAGCCGCGTCGTTCTTCGACAATTAGCGTCATTTTTCGCGGGCGTTTCGGGGCCGGGCGCACATCCGCGTTCCCGCGCCTCCCGGCCGGGTCGGCAGATATTCGAGGGCCGGGACTGATGTCGCCGGGATCTCTAGTTTTTATGTGCCGGCGACATCAGTCCCGACGCGGCGTCTTCTACGCCTTGCCCCGCTCTGGGTCCTGACTGCCGTCTTGGGCGCGCAAGCCTTGGCGGCAAGCCGCTTATTAACCGTCAGCCTGGCCTGCGATCAGATCGCCCCCGGTCGTGCTGCCGGGCCGGGCCGGGCGAGCCGCCTTGAGCGTCCCGCCTCGCAAAGGCGCACCCGGGTGCGCGGATCGGTGTTTCCGCACAGCGCGAGCGCCGCTCCCCGTCCACACATCAAGACCGCTCCGGATGCATCCTCGGCGGACGGGAATGGACCAATGAAGCACAGAATAGGAAAATAATCAAGAGAGATTCTCCTTCTCCCGCTTTGCGGGTGAAGGGGGCGGCCAATCGTGCTAGTATTGGTCGGTGGCGGCGCAAAATATCGGGTGCCGGCGTTCGCGCCGCGGAGGGGGCGCCCGTCCCTCCCCGCCACCCCGCTACCCCCACTTCACCTCGTGACGCATCACGAACGGATCGAGCGCGCCGTGCACTTGGCGCTCGATCGCCGCGCGCTCGGCCTCCGGTACGCCGGAGAGCGTCACGGTCGCCACGCTGCCATGTGTGCCATGCGCGCCGACCGCGACCTCGTAGCTCACGCCCTTCTCCTTCAGCGGCGCCAGGATCTGTTCGAACACGCGTTGCGCGGCGTCCCAGCGCAAGCTCGGTTTGAACACCTTGCCGACGCCGGTGAGCGGCATGGTCTCGAGCGCTATGATGGCGACCGGCACGGCGGCGCGCTCCGGCGTCCGGTCGCGCACCCAGTCCTCCAGCTCGCCCGGCTGCACCGACATGCCGGGATTGAGCTGGACATAGGCGAGCGGCAGTTCGCCGGCATAGGCGTCGGGCTGGCCGATCACGGCCGCGATCGCGACCGAGGGATGGGCGAACAGCACGTCCTCGATCGGCGCCGGATCGATATTGTGGCCGCCGCGAATGACGAGGTCCTTGGCGCGGCCCGTGATCCAGAGATAGCCCTCGTCGTCGAGGCGGCCGAGGTCGCCGGAATTGACCCAGCCGGGCTCGACGAAGGCGCCCTTGTTGTGTTCGTCCATCATATAGCCGGAGAAAACGCCCGGGCCCGCCATGGCGACGACGCCGATCTCGTTGGCGGCGCAATCGCCGGCGTAATTGCCGTCGGCGTCGACCTTGACGATCCGCACCCGGGAATAGGGGACGGGATGGCCGACCGAGCCGAGGCGCACGGGCCGGTCGACATGGGAGATCGTGTGCACGCTCGAGGTCTCGGTCATGCCGTAGACTTCGAGAACGGGCACACTGTGGCGCGCGGTCAGCGCATTGCAGACGGCGACCGGAATCGCGGACCCGCCGCCCGACGCGATCTTGAGGCTCGACAGGTCGAAGCCGTCCGTCGGCACAGCGAGCGTCGCGGCGAGCACGGTCGGCACGGAGCCGAGCACGCTCGGGCGATAGCGCTGCACCAGCGGCCAGATGTTGCGCACCGAGTTCGGATTGCGCCAGCCGGCGGGCGACAGGATGACGAGACAGCCGCCGCCGGCCAGCGTCGACAGCGTCTGCGTCAGCGAGCCGCCGACGTGGAACAGCGGCATGCCGAACAGGATGTTCGCGCCAGGCGCGCTCTTCAGCATCAGATTGCAGGCCCAGGCCTGATAGACCTGATTGCCGTGGGTGTGTCGCACCAGTTTCGGCGTGCCTGTCGTGCCGCCCGTGTGGAAATAGGCGGCGGTGTCCTCGGCCTTGATGGTGCGGCCGCTCAGCAGGCGATCGTGCGGCTGCTTGGCCACCAGCGCGTCGAACGAATAGATCCCGTTCGCCTCGTCGGCGGGGCCTGCGACGACGACGATGGCCTTCAGGTTCTTCAACCCGCCGCGGATCTTCATCACCTTTTCCCAGATGTCGGTTCCGGGCATGGGGCCGAGCGCGACGAGCACTTTGGTGTTGGCCGCTTCGAGAATTTCGGCGATCTGGTGCGGTTCGAGCAGCGGATTGACGGGATTGGCGATGCCCGCCGCCTCCGCGCCGAACAGCGTGAAAAAGGCCTGCGGCAGCAGCGGCAGCATGAAGCTGACGACATCGTCGGGCCCGACGCCCAGTTCATGCAGGGCGTTGGCCGTCTGCGTCACGCGCGCGATGAATTGCGCGTGGGTGATGACCACCGGCTCGTCCTCGGCGCTGGCGTTCGGCAGGAACTTGATCGCCGGCGCATTGGGATCGACCGAGGCGCCGAGCTTGATCGCATCGAACGTGCTCGCCGCGGCGATGCGCTCGGAATAGGGGATCTTCTCGAACGCCTCGATGTCGGCCGCGCTCGCGAGCCGTGGATGCTCGGCGCCGATCGAACGGTCGATCGGGATCGCGCGGCCTGCCGCGCCTGCACCGTCGGTCATCAATTCCTCCCTTGCGCCGGCGGCGTCTGCGCGCTGTCCGGTCGTTTGACAGGGAGAAACTAGTGCAGGTTTGCGCGCGAGGCGAGAGGCAGGCCGTGGACGAGCCGAACGTCGCGGCGGAAGGTCAGAAAATCTCCGGAACCCAGGGCGCGCCGCGCCGCTCGAACACGCGGTCGGCGCGCGTGACAGCCTCCTCGCTCGCGGCTTTCGCCCGGCAGGACGCGACGATCTGCGCCCACGAGAAGCCGCCGAGATAGGCGGACGCCAGCGCCGAGACGTCGCAGGAAAGGTCAGCCGCGCGATCGGTGCGCGTGGCGCCGTCATCGCGCACCAGCCAGCGGCCGGCGTTCCAGGGGCAGAAGGCGTCGGCGATCTCGATCACGATCTCGCCCGGCCCATATTTTCGCGCGCGCAACGCTGCCTCGACATCGACGATCCGCGCGAAACACCCGTCGCGCAGTTGCGTGCGCATCCGGCGCGGCTCGGCGGCCAGCAGGACGAGCGGATGATCGACGGGCAAAAAACCGGCCTTGATCGTCGCGCACCAGTCGAGATCGAGCAGATAGCGCCAGATCGCGCGCATGGCTTCCGGCGTCGTCGCCATCGCCTCGGCGACGCGCACCACGCCAGCGGGAATGCCGCCGCGCTCCCATTTGGCGTCGAAGCGATAGAGCGCATAGGCGGCGGGCGCGCCGTCGATATCGAGCAGCGCGCAGACGAGTTCGCCGCCGCCCGCGCGCATCCAGGAGAGGTCGACGAGGTTGCGACGCATCAGCCATTCGTCGGAACGCGCGAACATGCCGGGCCGCGTCGCCGCAACCTGCGCGAAAATGGCGCGCACGGGATTGAGCGCTTCGGCGAGCGCAACGAGGCGCACCCGCCCGACAGTCGCCGCCCCGGTGAAGAACTCGGCGCGCTCGCGCGAAATCTCGACATCGGCGGACAGGCCCGTCAGCCCGTAGCCGAAGCGTCCGTAGATGCGCTCCTCCGACGCCCAGAGATAGGCGACGGCCTCGCCTCGCGCGCGAGAATCGTCGAGCTGGCGACGCATCATCGCGGTCAGCACGCCGCGCCGGCGATGCGTCGGCTGCACGCCGACCATGGTGACGCCGGCCGCTTTCACGCGGCCGCCGGGCGTCGTCAGCTCGATCGGAAAGGCGCAGCATCCGCCGGCGAGCGCGCCGTCTACATGTGCGACCAGCGCCCGTTCCGGGCCGACAAGCACGGCGAAATTGCCGACCGCCTCGTCTGTCGGCGGCAGGCCGAAATAATGCCAGATCGACGCCATGGAGGCGCGCAGGTCGGCGGCGTCGGCGCAGGCGCGGATTTCGATCGGCATGGCCCCTCCCGGCCCGTGAAATTGGCCCGCGCAACGCACGCGGACGCGCCGTCCCCTCTAGGCAGAATCGCATCGCCGTTTCATGCTGACGGCAGAAGCGACGGGGGGTCGATCATGGCGGCATATTGGTACGTCGGGCCGGACAATACGAGCAAGGGGCCGGTCGAGCTGGAAGAAATCGCGCGTCTGGCGCGGTCGGGCGAGGTGACGCCGGCCACGCTCGTCTGGTCCGAAGGCATGGCCGAATGGGCGCCGGCCGGAAAGGTCGACGCGATCACGGCGCTGCTCGGCGCCGCGCCGCCGCCGCCATCCGCGCCGCCGCCCGGCGCCCGCCGCCTGCCCGGCGCCGTGCCGTCTCACAGGACCGCGTCGGTCGGCGACGTGCCGCCGGGGCGTCTCGTCTCCATGGTCGAGACATTTCCCCTGTTCGGCCGGGCCTTGCTCCACGCGATCGGCAACGCCTTCGTGATTCCCGCGCCCTGGACCGGGACGATCTTCTGGAAATATCTCGGCGAGACAACGCGCCTGCCGGGGGGAACCCCCTTCGTCTTCGAGGGCCAGTGGCGCGACATCTGGTGGGTCTTCGTGCTGCAGGCGCTTCTGACCTATTCCAATTCCGTGACGGGCGACCGGGGCTTCCTGGCGATCCTCGGCGGGCTGGTGCTGCCCTGGCTGGTCCTGCGCTGGTTCTGCGAAAAGCTGCGGATCGGGCCGGGCGGGCCGTTTCTGGCCTTCAAGGGCGAGTTTCTGCCCTATCTCGGCTGGATGGCGCTCGGCTTCGTGTCGATCTTCACGATCGTCGGCTGGGCCTGGGTTGCGCAATATTATCTCGACTGGGTCTGCCGCAACGTGGCTGGCCCCGTGCGCTTTTCCTTCAAGGGCAGCGGGATCGAAATCCTCTGGCGCTGTCTGGCGGCCTTTTTCGCCTCCTGCCTGCTCATCCCCATTCCGTGGATGATTTCGTGGCTGACCCAATGGTTCGTCTCGCAGATCGAGGCGACGACGGAACCTGCGGCTTGATCGCCTGCGACCCCGCGTTTCCTTGATCGCCCCAGCCAAATCGGGCACAAGGCGGCGCCGCTGATTTCGGGCGGGCAGGGACGGGACTCATGGCGGAAATTCTGCGGATAGGCATTGCCGGCGTCGGCACGGTCGGCGCCTCGGTCGTGCGTCTGCTGGCCCAGCAGGACGAGGCGCTGCAGGCCCGCACCGGCCGCAAGGCCGTCGTGTCGGCCATGTCCGCCCGCGACAAGGCCAAGGACCGCGGCTTCGACGCCTCGTCCATCAGGTTTTTCGACGATCCGGTCGCGCTCGCGGCCTCCGAGGACATCGACCTGTTCGTCGAACTGATCGGCGGCGACGAGGGGCCCGCGCGCGCATCCGTCGAGGCGGCGCTGAAGCATGGCAAGTCCGTGGTGACGGCCAACAAGGCGCTGCTCGCCAGGCATGGCCTCGCGCTGGCGGCGCTGGCCGAAGAAAAGCGCGTCGCGCTCGCCTACGAGGCGTCGGTGGCCGGCGGCATTCCGATAGTGAAAACGCTGCGTGAAGGCCTCGCCGGCAATTCGATCGAACGCGTTTACGGCATCCTCAACGGGACCTGCAATTACATCCTCTCGAAAATGGAGACGGAGGAGCTGCCCTTCGACGTCTGCCTGAAGGAGGCGCAGCGCCTGGGTTATGCGGAAGCCGATCCCACTTTCGACATCGGCGGTTTCGACACCGCCCACAAGCTCGCCATCCTCGCGAGCCTCGCCTTCGGTACGGAGATCGACGCCGACGCCATCTCGGTCGAGGGCATCGAACGCGTGACGCTCGCCGACCTGAAGGCCGCCGACGAACTCGGCTATCGCATCAAACTGCTCGGCGTCGCCCAGCGCACGCCGCATGGCGTGGAGCAGCGCGTGCACCCGACCATGGTGCGCAAGACCACGTCCATCGCGCAGGTGATGGGCGTGACCAACGCGGTCACCATCGACGCCGACGCCGTGCATGAACTCACTCTCGTCGGCCCCGGCGCCGGCGGCAATGCGACCGCCTCGGCCGTGGTGGCCGACATCGCCGACATCGCGCGCGGCGTGCGCTCGCGCCCGCTCGGCCTGCCGCGCGCCGCGCTGTCCAAGGTCAAGCGCGTGGAAATGCAGCGCCACGAGGGCGGCTACTACATTCGCCTCGCCGTCTACGACAAGCCCGGCGCCTTCGCCGGCATCGCGACCCGCATGGCCGAGCGCGGCATATCGCTCGAAAGCATCGTGCAGCGCGGGCGCGGCGGCGACCAGGCCGGCGCCCCCGTGCCTGTCGTCCTCATCACTTACGCCACGACCGAGAAACTCGTGCGCGAAGCTCTCGACGCCATCGTGGCGGACGGCTATGTCGCCGAACGCCCGCAATCCATCCGAATCGAGCGCGAATGAAACAAATCGCGCGACGAATTTCAGTCCAGGAAAGAAGAAAATGACCGATCTCATCGTCAAAGAAGACAAAATCATCGAGCGCATTCTGTCGACCGAGCTGGTGCGCGTCACCGAGCGCGCGGCCGTGTCCTCGGCCCGCCTGCGCGGGCGCGGCGACGAGAAGGCCGCCGACCAGGCCGCCGTCGACGCCATGCGCCGCGAGCTGAACCGCCTGCCGATCCACGGCCGCGTCGTGATCGGCGAGGGCGAGCGCGACGAGGCGCCGATGCTGTTCATCGGCGAGGAGGTCGGCACCCGCACCGGCCCGCGCGTCGATATCGCCGTCGATCCGCTGGAGGGCACCACGCTCTGCGCGAAAGACATGCCGGGCTCGATCGCCGTCATGGCCATGGCCGAAGCCGGCACGCTGCTCAACGCGCCCGACGTCTACATGGACAAGATCGCCGTCGGTCCGGGCTATCCCACCGGCGTCGTCGATCTCGACGCCAAGCCGGAAGACAACATCCACGCGCTCGCCAAGGCCAAGGGCGTGCCGCCGGGCGAGATCACGGTCGTGATCCTCGACCGTCCGCGCCACGCCGACCTCGTCGCCGCCTGCCGCCGCGCCGGCGCCTCGATCCGCCTGATCACCGACGGCGACGTCGCCGGCGTCATCCATTGCGCCCAGCCGGAAGAGACGGGCTGCGACCTCTACCTCGGCTCCGGCGGCGCGCCGGAAGGCGTGCTGGCGGCGGGCGCGCTGCGCTGCGTCGGCGGCCAGATGCAGGGCAGGTTGATTCTGGACACGCAAGCCAAGGTCGACCGCGCCGGCAAGATGGGCGTGAAGGACCCCAAGAAGAAATACGACATGAAGGAACTGGCCTCCGGCGACGTCATCGTCTGCGCGACGGGCGTCACCGACGGCGCCCTGCTGAAGGGCGTGAAATTCCACCCGAAGCTGATCACGACAGAGACGATCATCTACCGCTCGGTGACCGGCACCGTGCGGAGGATTTTTGCCGAGCATCGGCAGTTCGAGAAGTTCAAGCTGGATTGATCGGTGTGCTCAGAACGGTACTTGGGCCTCTCCGCGCCGCATAGTTTGCGCCGGCAGCGACAAATCGCCAAAATAGACAGGCGATGGCAAATGCGATCAGGCGTAGGGAAGAGTTAGAGGGCTGGTTGCGCGAGCGTGACCCGCGGCTTTCAGTTTTGCTTAGCGCTCGAGCCGCGCTCAGAGTTTTGCCGATCCTCGCGATGGGTCCCGCGGGCGTTGAGCCTGTCCTGAGTCACTCGGCCCTCAGAGCGATTGCTGCCGCATTCCGTGCGGCAGCGATCACAGAAAGTCTCGCTTATTCAAAGGAGCGAGATGATCGCCGCAGAAATGCAGCAGATCGTGTTTCTGCGGAACTGGTGAATGCTTCCCGCGTGGCTCATCAAGGAGCGCGGGAAGGAGAGGCTGCGGCATTTGCTTGTTTCGCAAACGCGGCGCTCACAGCAGCAAAGGCAGATCGAAGAGCATATCGTACTGCCGGCGGTGCCTGCGAAAACGCTGTACTTTCATTGGTCGTCTATCGACTCAACCCGGGTGATCTGTGGAAACAGCTTACCCTCGATTGCGCATTCGTTGATAGCGGGACGAAAATCGATCAGTTGGTCGCAACACCACTGTGGAATGAACAGGTGCCGCTTTGGGTTGCGCCCGCATGGAATTCGCTTCGATCACGTTTGCCGTCGGACCAGAATTGGGATGTTTGGACCAGTTGGTACGACCGTCGGCTCGACGGTCGGCACAATTCGATTCCGTATGAATCGACATGGGTGGACATTCCGAACGAAGTTTGGACCCCTGAAAACGGTTGGCTCGCCGCAAATGCCTGGATCGCGGGTGAGCTTTCGAATGTTCCAGGGGCCGGCGTAGATCTTCCAAGCGAAGCCGCCTTGCCAGAGCAAGAGCATGCGGCTTCACGCTTCACGATTACTGGGGACGGACTGATCGACTTGGTGCCGGACCCGCCGACGGAAGCTGGTAGGGACGAAATAGAACAGTCTGAGCACTATGAAGAGGCGAGGGGAAAGCTAATCGAACTTCACGAATTGGGGTTCAATTTATTAGGAGAAATCGCGCGCCCGGTAGGGAAGCTGGTCGATGCGATGCCGGTTGATAGGTCGCAAGCCTCGATCGTGCGGCTTTGGCATCGTGCCAATTCGCTGCGAAAGCTGCTTGACGCAAGCAACCAAGCGGCCGTAGCCCGACGTGACAAGATCGACCCTGATCCAGACCCGGCAGTGTTGCCGCTGACGGTCGAACGAACACTTCGCGATTTTATCGATAGTTATAACATTTTCATCGTGGGCGACGAAAAAGGGCGTGAACTTGACAGGAAAAGATTAGGGCCGGGACAGCGACAACGCGACGAAGAAGCGCTCGCGATATTTGAACCGGTAGTCAAAGCACTTCAGTCTGATCCGGGTGTGGCCACAATGGCGGCGACAGAAGCGATAAAGGAGCAGATGGATCAGGCAAAGGCGGCGCCGGCTTCCCTAGCTGGCGATCAAGACATCGCGCTGGCTCGTGATACAAGCTCAAATTGGCTAATCGCCGCAGTACGGCGAGTTCGTAAGACTTTGATTGAGGAATCAAGAGTTGCCTGGAAAGGAATGCGAGAAGGGGCGTATCGCGCTGCTGGCGCTGCGGTCCTTGCCGCTGGCGGTTTGAAGCTCTTGGAATTTGTCGCTGATAATGCAACGAATTTAAAGGCGTTCAGCGATCAGGCCCTCGCGAATCCAGCGATCCATCAAGTTATTGATGCGGTCGTCAAAATCTTTAGTCGCTGAGTCACTCCCCCAACACCGCCCGCGTGCGCCAGTCCATCCGCACCGTCAGCAGCCGCACGCAAAAATAGAAGGCCACCGCGCCCCACGCGACCGGCGCCGCTGGCAATGAAAACCCGATCGTCAAAATCATGTAGAGCGCACACGCGAGCGCCACCAAAATCGCGAGATAGCGGCCGGGCTGCATGATCTCCGGCACCTCGCGCACCACAATGTCGCGCAGCACGCCGCCGCCGACGCCGCCGACGCAGCCGACCAGCAGCACGCCCGGCAGCGGCAGGTTCGCGCGGCGCGCATATTCGATGCTGAGCACGGCAAACGCCGGCGTGCCGATGGCGTCGACGAGTTCGATCAGCGTTTCGATTTTTTTCGCATTGTGCAACTTTTGCGCGAGCGCGATGGCGAAAACGGTCGTGCCCGCGATCAGCGGCAGGTAGAGCGGATTGGTCAGCACCGGCGGAATGGTCTGCAACAGCACGCCGTCGCGGATCGCGCCGCCGCCGATCGCCGCCGTCAGCGCGGTCATGAATACGCCCACGACATCGAAGCGCTTGCGCAGGCCGACGAGCGCGCCCGACAGCGCCCAGGCGGCAATGGCGACATAGTCGAGCAGCGGCGGCAGCTGAAAATCGGCGGGCAATGGCGTCTCCCGGAATTCCGGAAGTCTGGCGCCTGTCGGGATCGCTGTCGATTGGCCGGCCCAGGCCGCCTCACGGGCGCTCCGGCAGCAGGGCCAGGCGCGCAATCAGTTTCGCGCGCGCCGCCGCAACGGCCGCCCTCTCCTGCGCGCTGGGCCACAGGGCGTACAGGAATTGACGGTAATAGTCGGCCTGTTGGGCCGGCGGCAGCGCGCGCGCCGAGGGCGTCGTCTGTCCGAGCAGCGCCAGCAGCCGTCGCGCGAGCGCGGGGTCGGACGGGGTCTGCGCGCCGTAGACCGACCCGGTCGACGAACGGCCCGCCTGTCGCCGGCACTGATGCTGCAACGACAATTGCTCCGCAATGGCGGGCGCGACGCCGCGCGCGATGGCCTCGAGCGTCTTGGCGTCGGATCGCGCAGGCGGCAGCGCGTCGCAAAGGCGCGGGTCCCCGGTGTCGGAAGCGAGCGTGAAGACGCACCAGTCGCGGAAAGGCCCCTGATGCGCTTCCGCGATGATCACGCCGCTGGGAATGCGTTCGCACCATTCCGGCGCCCGCGTCGCGGCGGCCACGAGACTTGCGAGATAGGCCGCTTCCGCCTCGCCGAGCTTTTCCTGCCCGCTTTCCAACAGGGTCTTGGCGCGCGCGACGACCGCGTCGTTGCGCGCCGCCGCGCGGTATGTGTCGCGAATATCGACCGCGGGCCCGATCACGCCCTCGCGCGGCAGTTCGTCGATGTCATAGCCCATGGCCGCAAAGGCCGTCAGCAGTTCGGCGTCGCTTGGCCCGGCGGCCGAGGGCGGCTCGTTGCGCAGAACGCGCCGGGCGCAGCCGATCGCCGAATATCCATGGGAGGACGACGGGTCGAAATCGACCAGCGGCCGCACGCGCCAGCACAGGCCCGCGTCGCGGGCGCGCAGGGCGGCGGCTTCATGGCAGTCGGAACGGGCGTAGGAGGCGCCGCCGCCGGCGAACAGCGCGTTGTATCGTTGGAAAGCGTCCCACGAAATCGCGTCGCAGACTTCTGGCGCGCCGATCTCGCCGGCAAAGTAGCGCAGAAGTTTTTCGCGCGCGGTGGCCGGGCGCGCGGCGCCGAATGTCCACAAGGGGTAGGCGCAGGCGAGGACGGCAAGGGCGCCGGCGCACAGGACCAGAAAAATCATTCGCCGGTTCGTCAATTGTGCTGCGCCTCGCGATCTCCAGCCCTTGCCCGACTATCGCAGCTTGATTCCGCTGCGCAATGGCGGACGGCGGCCTCGGCCTTCGCTCGCGCCCAATGCCCAAGCCCCGGCTGGACATGCCTTCCTGTCGAAGCGCGCCACGGCTAGATAGAAGCGAATGACCCGCGTCTACCTCGACCATAACGCCACCTCGCCGCTGCGCGGCCCGGCGCGCGCGAAAATGCTGGATTCTTTGCGCGCGGCGGGAAACCCATCCTCGATCCATGCCGAGGGTCGCGCGGCGCGCGCTCTGGTGGAGGCGGCGCGCGAAAAAATCGCCGCGCTTGTCGGCGGCCGCGCGCGCGATGTCGTCTTCACGTCCGGCGCCACCGAGGCGCTGAACCTCGCGCTGCGCCCGCATTGGCGCGGTCCGCAGGGGGCGCCGACACGGCTGCTCCTGCCAGCGGCCGAGCATGTCGCAGCGCTCGACGGTCACCGTTTTGGCGATCGCGCCGAAATTCTGCCGGTCGACTCGAACGGCCTCCTCGACCTCGCAGCCCTCGACGCGGCGCTCGCCCGCGCCGATGGCCCGCCGCTGCTCTGCCTGCAGGCCGCCAACAACGAGACTGGCGTGCTGCAGCCTGTGACCGCGGTAGCCGAAAAGGTTCACGCTGCCGGCGGCCTCGTCGTCTGCGACGCCGTGCAGGCGGCGGGCCGCGTCGCCTGCACATTCGAGACGACGGGCGCGGACATGCTCGTCGTCTCCTCGCACAAGCTGGGCGGGCCGCAGGGCGCCGGCGCGCTCGTGCTGCGCGACGCCGCCCTCCGTTGCGATCGCCCGCTGATTCGCGGCGGCGGTCAGGAGCGCGGTTTTCGCGCGGGCACCGAGAATGTCGCGGCCATCGCGGGTTTCGGCGCGGCGGCTGAGGATGCGCTGGCGCATAGGGGGGAAGAGGCCGGCCGCCTCGCCGCCTTGCGAGATCGACTGGAGGCGGAACTGCTCCGCCTCGCCCCCGCCGCGACCATTTTCGGCGCAGCCGCGCCGCGCCTGCCAAACACCACCGCCTTCGCCATTCCCGGCCTGTCGGCGGAAACCGCGCTGATGGCCTTCGATCTGGCGGGGCTGGCGCTCTCCTCGGGCTCGGCCTGCTCCTCCGGCAAGGTCAAACGGTCGCATGTGCTGGCCGCCATGGGCGTTTCCGACGATCTCACGCGGAGCGCTTTGCGGGCCAGCCTCGGCTGGACGTCGACGGACGCCGATGTGGCCGCATTTTCCGTCGCCCTTGGCGACATATTGGCGCGGATCGGCAGGAAGTCAGCGGTTTTGAGGCCAAAATGACCGGCTTCGGCTTGAACCGGGGCGCCCCACGGTCCATTATAGGTCCATCCGACCGGCGGCCCTTGAAACCGCGCAGGGGAGAGAATTATGGCGGCTGTTAAAGAGACCGTCGATCGCGTGAAGGCGATCGACGTGGATGCCTATAAGTACGGGTTCGTCACCGATATCGAATCCGAGAAGGCGCCCAAGGGGCTGAACGAAGATATCGTTCGCTTCATTTCCGCGAAGAAGAACGAGCCGGAATGGCTGACCGAATGGCGCCTCGACGCCTTCCGGCGCTGGCTGACCATGGAAGAGCCGACCTGGGCGCGCGTCGACTATCCCAGGATCGACTACCAGGACCTCTACTATTATTCCGCGCCCAAGAGCATGGACGACGGGCCGAAATCGCTCGACGAGGTCGATCCGGAACTGCTGCGCACCTATGAGAAGCTCGGCATTCCCCTGCGCGAGCAGGAAATCCTCGCCGGCGTGCAGACCTCCAAGGTCGCCGTCGACGCCGTCTTCGATTCCGTGTCCGTCGCCACCACCTTCCGCGCCGAACTCGCCAAGGCCGGCGTCATCTTCTGCCCGATTTCGGAAGCCGTGCATTCGCACCCCGAACTCGTGAAGAAGTACCTCGGCTCGGTCGTGCCGGTGACCGACAATTATTTCGCGACGCTGAATTCCGCCGTCTTCTCCGACGGCTCCTTCGTCTACATCCCGCCGGGCGTGCGCTGCCCGATGGAATTGTCGACCTACTTTCGCATCAACGAGCGCAACACCGGCCAGTTCGAGCGCACGCTGATCATCGCCGACGCGGGTTCGTATGTCTCGTATCTCGAGGGCTGCACGGCGCCGCAGCGTGACGAGAACCAGCTGCACGCCGCCGTCGTCGAACTGGTCACGCACGAGGACGCCGAGATCAAATATTCGACGGTGCAGAACTGGTACCCCGGCGACGCCGAGGGCAAGGGCGGCATCTACAATTTCGTCACCAAGCGCGGCGACTGTCGCGGCGACCGCTCGAAGATTTCGTGGACGCAGGTCGAGACCGGTTCTGCCATCACCTGGAAATATCCGTCCTGCATCCTGCGCGGCGAGGCGAGCCGTGGCGAGTTCTACTCGATCGCCATCTCGAACGGTCGCCAGCAGGTCGACAGCGGCACCAAGATGATCCATCTCGGCAAGAACACGACGAGCCGGATCATTTCCAAAGGCATTTCGGCGGGCAAGTCGAACAACACCTATCGCGGCCAGGTCAGCGCGCATCGCAAGGCGACCGGCGCGCGCAACTTCACCAATTGCGACTCGCTGCTGATCGGCCACGACTGCGGCGCACACACCGTGCCCTATATCGAGAGCAAGAACGCGAGCGCGGTCTTCGAACACGAGGCGACGACCTCGAAGATTTCCGAGGACCAGCTGTTCTACTGCACGCAGCGTGGCCTCTCGGAAGAGGAGGCGACCGCGCTCATCGTCAACGGCTTCGTGCGCGACGTGCTGCAGCAGCTGCCGATGGAATTTGCCGTCGAAGCGCAAAAGCTGATCGCCATTTCGCTCGAGGGGAGCGTGGGCTAACCCGAGCCCTCACGCTGAGGAGCCGCGTAGCGGCGTCTCGAAGCGCGAGGGCGGCCCCATCCTTCGAGACGCGCGCCTTCAGCGCGCTCCTCAGGATGCGGTTTCTGGAACCGAAACGGATTTAGAAATGCTCGAAGTCAAAAATCTCCATGTCTCTGTCGGCGGCCGCAAGATCCTCGACGGTCTGAACCTGACCGTGAAGGACGGCGAGGTCGCCGCCATCATGGGCCCGAACGGCACCGGCAAGTCGACGCTCTCCTATGTCATCGCGGGACGCGAGGATTACGAGGTCGAGGAGGGCGAGGTCCTGCTCGACGGCGTGAACATTCTCGAGATGGACGCAACCGAGCGCGCCAACGCCGGCGTGTTCCTGGCCTTCCAGTATCCGCTCGAAATTCCCGGCGTCGCCACCATGACCTTCCTCAAGGCCGCGCTGAACGCGCAGGCGCGCGCGCGGGGCCAAGGCGAATTGCAGACGCCGGATTTCATGAAGAAGGTGCGCGAGGCGGCGGGCAAGCTTGGCGTCGGTCAGGACATGCTCAAGCGCCCGCTCAACGTCGGCTTTTCCGGCGGCGAGAAGAAGCGCATGGAAATCCTGCAGATGGCGCTGCTGCAGCCCAAGATCGGCATTCTCGACGAAACCGATTCCGGCCTCGACATCGACGCCCTGCGCATCGTCGCCGATGGCGTCAACGCCCTGCGCGCCAAGGATCGTTCGTTCCTCGTCATCACGCACTATCAACGCCTGCTCGACTACATCAAGCCGGACACGGTGCATGTGATGGCCAAGGGCAAGATCGCGCGCACCGGCGGTCCGGAGCTCGCGCTCGAACTCGAGAAATCCGGCTATGCGGCCTTCACCGGAGAGGCGGCATGAACAAGCCCGTTCTCCAGCGCCAGCGGACGGAAGCCGAAGTCGCGCTGATCGAGCGTTTCGATCAGGGCGACCGGCGGCTCGTCGGCGCGAGCGCCCTGCGCGCCGACGCCATGCGGCGCTTTGCCGAGGCCGGCCTGCCCAACCGTCGCGTCGAGGCCTGGCACTACACCGACCTGCGCGGCGTCATGCGCTCGGCGGCGCTCGTGCGCGCGCCCGAAACGGCGACCCTGCCGGTTGCGCGCGAATGCCTGACGAAGCCGGTGGCGCAGACCGGCGCGTTCCGTTTCGTCATCTTCAACGGCGCCTACAACGAGGAATTGTCGTCGAGCGGCCCGCTGCCTGCGGGCGTGACGGTGACGTCGCTCGCCGCTGCGCTGGCGGCCGGCGACGCCGACGTGCTCGGCGCGCTCAAGGCCGATGGTCCGGGAACTGGCGACGCGATCGTCGCGCTGAACACCGCGCTCATGCAGGACGGAATCGTAATCCGCGTCATGCCGGGAGCGAAGGTCGAGCGGCCGCTCGCGATCCTCAACCTGATGTCCGGCGGCTTCGCGCAGGCGGCTTTCCTGCGCTCGATTCTGCTCGTCGGCGCCGGCGCTTCGGTGTCGCTCGACGAAACGACCGCCGTCTGCATGCCCGACGCCACGCAGGCCAATGAAGCGCTGACCGTCGTCGTCGGCGACGGCGCGCGCGTCGACTATGCCGCGCAGGTCGCCGAGCAGGGCGAGGGCGCTGTCGCTGTGCACGGCCTGTTCGTCACCATGGGCGCGAATGCCCGGTTCAACGGCTTCTGCCTCGTTCCCGTGGCCGGCCTCGTGCGTCGCCAGATTTTCGCGCGGCTCGAGGGCGAGCATTCGACGATCTCGCTCGGCGGCCTCTCGCTGCTGCGTGGCAAGGAACACGCGGACACGACGCTGGTCGTCGACCACGCCGTGCCCAATTGCGTCAGCCGCGAATTCTTCCGGCACATCCTCGATCATGAATCGACAGGCGTGTTTCAGGGCAAGGTCGTCGTGCGCCAGCATGCGCAAAAGACCGATGGCGGCATGAAGAGCCAGGCGCTCGTGCTCGGCGAGGACGCCAGCATGAACAACAAGCCGGAACTCGAAATCTTCGCCGACGACGTCGTCTGCGGCCATGGCGCGACCGTCGGCCAGCTCGACGCCAACCAGATCTTCTATCTCCAGGCGCGCGGGCTCTCGCGCGGCGAAGCCGAATCCCTGTTGCTGGAAGCCTTCGCCAACGAGGCGCTCGAACTCGTCGCGGATGAATCCATCCGCGCGCGCTATGCGGCGCAGGCCGCCGATTGGCTGGCCCACAGGAGCGGGCAATGAACGCGCGCTCCGATATCATCGCGCCGTACGACGTCGAAAGGCTGCGCGCCGATTTTCCGATCCTGAACGAAAAGCCCTACGGCAAGAAGCTCGTCTATCTCGATAACGCCGCTTCCGCTCAAAAGCCGCGGCAGGTGATCGAGCGCATGACGCAGGTCTACGAGCATGAATACGCCAACGTGCATCGCGGCCTGCACTATCTCGCGAATGCCGCGACCGACGCCTTCGAGGCGGCGCGCGCCAGCGTGCGGCGATTCCTGAACGCCGAATCCGTCGACGAGATCATCTTCACCCGCTCCGCGACCGAGGCGATCAATCTCGTCGCCGCCTCCTTCGGCCTTGACCATATCGGGGCGGGCGACGAAATCCTGCTGTCGATCATGGAGCACCATTCCAACATCGTGCCCTGGCACTTCCACCGGGAGCGCAAGGGCGCGGTGCTGAACTGGATCGAATGCGACGACGATGGCCGCATCGATCTCGACGCCTTCGAACAGCAGATCACGCGCAAGACGAAGATCGTTGCGATCACGCATATGTCGAACGTGCTCGGCGCGCCGACGCCGATCGCCGAGATCGTGAAGATCGCGCATGCCCACGGCGTGCCCGTGTTGGTCGACGGCTCGCAGGGCGCGGTGCATCTCGATGTCGACGTGCGCGCGCTCGATGTCGATTTTTATATCGTCACCGGCCACAAGCTCTACGGCCCGACCGGCATCGGCGCGCTCTACGCCAAGAGGAAGTGGCTCGAAAGCCTGCCGCCGTTCAACGGCGGCGGCGAGATGATCGAGGTCGTGACGCGCGACCGCGTCACCTACAACGCGCCGCCGCATCGCTTCGAGGCCGGCACGCCGCCGATCGTGCAGGCGGTCGGCCTCGGCGCCGCGCTCGACTATATGGACGAGGTCGGCCGCGCCGCCATCCGCGCGCACGAGGCCGATCTGACCGCCTACGCCATGCAGCGCCTGTCGCGCATCAACTCGCTGCGCATTTTCGGCCATGCGAAGGACAAGGGGCCGATCGTCGCCTTCGAGATGAAGGGCGCCCACGCGCACGACGTGGCGACCGTCATCGATCGCGCGGGCGTGGCCGTGCGCGCCGGCACGCATTGCGCCATGCCGCTGCTCGAACGCTTCGGCGCGACATCCACCTGCCGCGCCTCCTTTGCGCTCTACAATACGCGTGATGAGATCGACGCTCTGGCCGAGGCGCTGGTTCGCGCCGAATCCCTGTTTTCCTGAGGCTGAGAACTATGGCCGAAATCGAAGAAGCTCCCATCGCGCCGAACAAGCCGGCGATACAATTGCCGAGCGAGATTTCGGCGGAGGAATACGACCGGCTGACCGACGACATCGTCAATGCGCTGAAGTCCGTCTACGACCCGGAAATTCCCGCCGACATCTACGAACTCGGCCTGATCTACCGCGTCGAGGTCGACGAGAGCCGCTTCGTCAATATCGACATGACCCTGACCGCGCCGGGCTGCCCGGTGGCCGGCGAAATGCCGCAATGGGTGGAGAATGCCGTGGCCGCCGTGCCGGGCGTGGCGGGCGTGAAGGTCGAGATGGTGTTCGATCCGCCGTGGGACATGAGCCGCATGTCGGAAATGGCGCGCGTCGCGCTGGACATGTGGTGATGCCATCTTTGCGCGGCGTGCTCGAGACCTCGCTCTATGTCGATGATCTCGCGCGCTCCGCCGCCTTCTGGGAAGGCGTGATTGGCCTGAACAGGCTCGTGCCGGCCGACGGAAGGTTCATTGCCTACGACGCCGGCGATCACAGCGTGCTGCTCCTGTTCGCGAAAGGCGCGACGCTGGAGACAGTGCATATGCCGGGCGGAACTATTCCGCCGCACGACGGGGCGGGGCGCCTGCATGTCGCATTCGCCGTCGGCGATGCGGAATTGACGGACTGGGAGGCGAGGCTGGCGCAGGCCGGCGTCGAGATCGAGGGCCGCGCTGCCTGGCCGCGCGGCGGCAGGAGCATCTATTTTCGCGATCCCGATGGCCATCTCGTCGAATTCGCGACCCCCGGCCTCTGGCCGACCTATTGATCGTAACTCGACGTTCAGGCGTCCGGCGCCTATATGTAGGGTTGGTTTCTTGCGCAGGGCCTTGAACCCTGATGGAGGAGAACATGGGCGCCCGCCCGAAAATGAACGTGATCTCGCTGACTGAAGCTGCGGCGTTGCGCGTGAAAGACATCATCGCCAATGCCGACAAGCCGCTCTACGGCCTGCGCGTCGGCGTGAAGAACGGCGGCTGCGCCGGCATGTCCTATACGATGGACATGGCCGAAGCGCCCGCGCCCGGCGACGAGATCGTCGAGGACAAGGGCGTGCGCGTGCTGGTCGACCCCAAGGCTGTGCTGTTCCTGCTCGGCACGCAGATGGATTTCCAGACGACGAAACTGTCCTCGGGCTTCGTGTTCAACAATCCCAACCAGACATCGGCCTGCGGCTGCGGCGAGAGCGTGGCGATCACGCCGGCGAAGCTGGATGAAGCTGAGGCGCGGGCGTAGCCGGCCGTCTTCCAGTGTCCTCATCCTGAGGAGCGACCGCAGGTCGCGTCTCGAAGGATGGCCGCAACCCGCATGCTTCGAGACGGCCGCTTCACGGCCTCCTCAGCATGAGGTCTCGTGATAGGCTCCCCGGCCATGGACGCCGAATCCATCGAAGACTTCTTCGCCCCCTTCGCCCGCGTGCGCGCCAAACGCATGTTCTCGGGCCACGGCGCCTATGTCGACGACGCCTGCTTCGCGCTTTGCGTGATGGGCGACATCTGGATCAAGACCGACGACGAGGCCGAGCGGGAAGCCCTCAAGGCGGCGGGATCGCGACCCTTCGCTTACGAAAAATCCGGCGGCAAGGTCGTCACCGCCAACGCCTTCTGGAAGCTGCCGGACGCCGCGCTGGACGATGAGGACGAACTGAATCGCTGGTGCCGGCCGGCGCTCGAAGCCGCCCGCCGCACCGCCGC
>JACKJE010000010.1 GCA_020638135.1 Methylobacteriaceae bacterium
TCGGCGCGTGCTTGGCTATTGTCGGCGCCGTCGCAGCCGGCGCTTGCGCCGCCGCCTCTTTGTGCTCGACCTCTGGCAGCGCATCGCCATTGCGCCCGCGCCAGCCGCCGGCGCCCTCGAGATCGGCCTGCGGTTCGATTTCCGCGGCGTCGATCTCGAACAATTCCGCGACGCGCCGGGTGATCGTCGTGAATTCCATCGCCTTGAGGAAGCCGATCAGGCGCTTGGCGTCCGGCGTACCAAGCCCCAGATCGTCGAGCGGACATTCGAGCGGCGCGTCCTCGACGAGCGTCACGAGCTTCTTCGAAACGTGAATCATTTCGACGCTCTGTGGATCGGTCAGGGTCTCGCGCCGCTTGGGTTGCTTGATCTCGGAAGCGCGCGTCAGCAAAGCGTCGAGCGAGCCGTATTCGTTGATGAGTTGCGCGGCCGTCTTGATGCCGATGCCACGCGCGCCCGGCACATTGTCGGTGGAATCGCCGGCGAGCGCCTGCACGTCCACCACCTTGTCCGGCGCAACGCCGAAATAATCCTGCACTTCGGTAAGGCCGATGCGCCGCTCCTCGCGCTCCCCGGACGCCGGATCGTACATCGACACTTTCGGCGTGATCAGCTGCATCAGGTCCTTGTCGGCGGAGATGATCAGCACGTCGGCGCCCTTGGCCTCGGCCTGGCGCGCATAGGTCGCGATCAGGTCGTCGGCCTCGTAGACGTCCTGTTCGATCGGGATCATGCCGAAGGCGCGCACGGCTTCGCGCATCAGCGGGAACTGCGGGATCAGGTCTTCGGGCGGCTCGGACCGGTTGGCCTTGTAGGCGGGATAGATCTCCTTGCGGAACGAGTTTTCCGACTTGTCGAAGATGATGGCGAGATGCGTCGGCTTCACGCCGATCGCGCCGTCGCGCACGAATTGCAGCATCTTGTTGCAGAACAGGCGCACGGCGCCGGTCGGCAGCCGGTCGGAGCGGTAATTGTATTTCGCGTCCTGTCGGATCGACTGGAAATAGGCGCGGAACACGAAGGACGAGCCGTCGACCAGAAAGACATGGTCGCCGGCTTTGATGGGGCGGTGACAGGAGCTCATGCCGCCAAACTAGCGCGGAATCGGCAAAAAGGGATGCCGCGCCGCGCAGGCCCTATCGTCGGGCTGGCGCGCCCGTGAAACCTGCCTTTTCCCGCGCGTCCAGCGCCATGTCGGCGATGACGGCGATTACGAGAAGGCTGGCGAAAGCCATGAGCAGGGCGCTCGCCGCCGATGGCGCCGCGCCGCGATTCGCCGCCGCGATCAGCGTCGCAAACAATGGAATCCAGCAGACGGCGAGCGCGGGGGCAGCGCTCCCCAGGCGCGCGAAGGCTTCGCCGGACGGGCGGCGGCGTAGCGCGACGGCGCTCGCGAGCGCCGCAGGCGCGGCGGCGAGGCTCAGAGCCAGCGCGATCGGCCCGACCGCGGCGATGGAGAGCGGCTGGCCGGTCTGCGCGAAGCGGATCGCTACCGCCGCCGAGAGGACGGCGACGAATGGGCCGCTCGCCAGGGCAAATTCCAGTTCCTCGTCGACCAGGCGGGAAAGGGCTTCGCGCCGCTCGGCGAGCATGACGCCCACGACGAAGAAAATGAACTGGGCGAGCGCGGGCATTCCGAGAATCACGCCCGCGACATGGGCGGTCGCCGCCAACGCGAGCAGCAGACCGGGCGCTCCCCGCAGGCCGGCGGCGACAAGCGCGTAGACAACCGGAAGCAGCGCCAGGCGCCACACGGGCGCGGCCAGCGCAATGCCGGCGCGCCAGTCGTGGCCGGCGAGAGGCGCCGCGGCCGCCGCGAACGTCGCCGCCGCCGCTGCACAGGCCGCCATCGGGGCGAGCGAACGCAGCAGGCGCGCTGGCCGTTGCCGGATGATTTGCCTCGCCAGAAGCCATCCGGCGACGGCGAGGAACCCGGGGATCGTCACGATTTCCGCAAATATGCGCAGCGTCGCGGCGCTGCGGACGCCGCTGTCGAGCGCGAGCGCGGCGATCGAGGGCGTCGCCAGCGCGAGCAGCAGCCCGCGGGCGATCGTCGCAGCCGCGTCGGCTTCTATGTCCCGCACAGCCTCAGAATGCTGCATGCCTGCTCCAAACCGGCGCAATTCGTGCTCCGCGCCGGGTCGGCGCGGGCTGGCGGGAGGCAGGGAGCAATCCGCGGGCCGCCATGTGGCGGCGCGATTGCCGCTCGCCGGCCGATCGGCTACACAGAGGCGCGCCGCTTCGGCAGCCGCACCCGTAGCTCAGCTGGATAGAGCGCTGCCCTCCGAAGGCAGAGGCCAGGGGTTCGAATCCCTTCGGGTGCGCCATTCAAAATGGGCGTGTGCGACCGTCCGGCCCCGCGCTACAGGCTCGCCGCTATGGGACTGATGTCGCTCCGTAATTCGTGCAGTCACAGCGCCGAGGCGACGGCGCCGGCATGCTGAGTGGACTGCCTCCCGATATCGGGCGCATCATCCTGCTGACGCTACAGCTGGCCGTGATCTCGACATTGATCCTGCTCGTCCTCGCGACGCCGCTCGCCTGGTGGCTGGCGCGTTCGCACGCGCGGTGGAAGGAGGCGGTGGCCGCGGTCGTCGCCTTGCCGATCGTCCTTCCGCCGACGGTGCTCGGCTTCTATCTGCTGATCGCTCTCGGCCCGCAGGGGCCTGGCGGCGCGATCGCCGGTCTGTGGGGCGGCCGCACGCTTGCTTTCACCTTCGAGGGCCTCGTCATCGGATCGATCGTCTATTCCATGCCCTTCGTGGTCCAGCCCGTGCGCAACGCTTTCGTCGCCATGGGGGACAGACCGCTCGAGGCGGCCGCGACCTTGCGCGCCTCGCCCTTGCGCGCGTTCTGGACGGTCGCGCTGCCGATGGCGCGCCCGGGGCTGCTGACCGGCGCCATTCTCGGTTTCGCGCACACGATCGGCGAATTTGGCGTCGTGCTGATGATCGGGGGCAATATTCCCGGACGGACGCGCGTCCTCTCCACGGCGATCTTCGACTATGTCGAGAATTCGCAATGGCGCGAGGCGAACATTCTGGCTGGCGGCATGGTCGTCTTCGCCTTCGCCGTCGTCCTGGCGATGATTCTTCTCGAAAAGCGTATGGC
Organism: Methylobacteriaceae bacterium; assembly: GCA_020638135.1. GTDB lineage: Bacteria > Pseudomonadota > Alphaproteobacteria > Rhizobiales > Beijerinckiaceae > JAJXWB01. The sequence goes on from JACKJE010000010.1 coordinate 3,112, forward strand.
GGGAGCGCGGCATTGAGCGCGACCGGCCTGCATGCGCGCTTTCGCGGTCGTGTCGGATCGTTCTCGCTCGATGCGTCGTTCGTTGCGCCCTCCAGCGGCGTGACGGCCCTGTTCGGCCCCTCGGGGTGCGGCAAGACCAGCTTGTTGCGCTGCATCGCCGGGCTCAATCGGTTCGCCGACGGCTATTGCGCCCTCGATAGCGAAGTCTGGCAGGACGGAACGGCGCGCTTTGCGCCCACTTACCGCCGTCCGATCGGCTACGTCTTTCAGGAGGCGAGCCTGTTCCCGCATATGTCGGTGCGACGCAACCTCTTGTACGGCGCGCCGCGCACAAACGCCGATCGCGTCGCGATAGGTTATGACGAAGTCATCGAACTTTTCGGCCTCGCTGATCTGCTCGAACGCTCGCCGCGCAACCTTTCCGGCGGCGAGCGCCAGCGCGTGGCGCTCGGTCGCGCCTTGCTCAGCCAGCCGCGCCTCCTGCTGATGGACGAGCCGCTTTCGGCGCTCGACGCGACGGCCAAGGAAGACATCCTCCCCTATCTCGAGCGCCTGCACGGACGGCTGTCCCTGCCGGTCGTCTACGTCACGCACGACATGCGCGAGGTCGAACGGCTCGCCGATCACCTCGTGCTGATGGAGAAGGGCCGCGTCGTCGCCGCAGGTCAGCTCGGCGATTTGCTGAGCGACCCATCTTTGCCGTTCGCCCGCGCGCGCGAGGCGGCGGTCATGCTCGACGCGACGGTGCGCGCGCACGACGCCGGCTATGGCCTGCTCGAGCTCGATGTGGATGGCGGGCGTTTCCTGACGCCGGCGCCAGCCGGCGTCGTCGGCGAACATCGCAGGCTCAGGGTCACGGCGAGCGACGTCAGCCTCGCCTGCGCGCAGCCCGGTCCCAGCTCCATCGTCAATATTTTGAAGGCGCGCATCCTGCGTGCGACGACGACTGGCGAAGCGGAGATGATCGTTCTGCTTGGTCTCGGTGACGAAGGCGAAGGCGCCCGCCTGCTCGCGCGCGTCACCCGCCGCTCATGGGAAACGCTCGGACTGGCCGAGGGCGCGCCCGTTTATGCGCAGGTGAAGGGCGTCGCCCTCGCGCGCGGCCGCGTTCCGCTGGAGGGGTGAGCGCCTACTTGCCCGCGACGCTCTGGAATGGTTGGTCGGTCAGCGTGTGCAGAAAGGCGACGATGGCGTCGATCTCGGCGTCGCTGGCGCGGGGCTTCTGCCCGGGCTTCCTGTCGTAGGGCGCTTCCTTCACATTGACACTGCCGCGCCAATTGTCCGGCAGATCGTCGAACTTGGCCGGCGTGCCGTCGGCGCCGCGCTGATACCAGCGCTCCGGATTTGTATCGCGTGTGAAATAGAAGGCGACCGCGTCGCGCAGGCTCTTGAATACGCCATTGTGCATGTAAGGACCGGTTACCGCGATATTGCGCAGCGTCGGCGCCTTGAAGGCGCCGCACACGGAGTCGATCTCGAAGCCTGATGGAGCGATTGCGGCGAGGCCCGGACGTTTGCAAAGGCCGCCGTCGAAATAGGCGGCGTCGCGGTTATCGGGAATATCGCGATTGCGTGGCGCGCCGAGCGCGTCGTAGGTGAAATCGCTGAAGAGCCAATCCTTGGGATCGCGTGATTTCAGGTCGCCGACGTGGCAGGCCAGACAATTGCCTTTCTTGCGGTCCTTGAACAGCGCAAAGCCCTTGGCCTCCAGTTTCGAGAACTTCGCCTTGCCGCGCAGGACGTCGTCGAATTTCGAGGAGAAAGGACTGAAGCGCGGCGTTCTCTCGAAGGCGGCAATGGCCGATGAAATCTTGCTGAAGGCCTTGTTCGCATCATCGAGCGCATCGGCGCCGAACGCTTCACGGACGAGATCCGCATAAGCGCTGGCGCGAACCTTGTCGATTACCGCCCTCTTGGACGGATTGTTCATTTCGCGCGGGTTGAGCAGGGGGCCTTCGACCTGCGCTTCCAGGTCGTCGGCGCGACCATCCCAGAAATAGCCGCCGACGGCGACCATCTCCACCTTGCCGGTCTCCTCGTCCTTCTTCGGCTGAAAACCGAATTTCGGACTGAATGCGGCATAGGTCAGCAACTGGACTTTGCGGTTGCCAAGCCGATCGGCAATTGCGCCGCGCGCGAGGGCAGGATTTGGAGACCCCGCATTGCCCTGGAACGCCTTGGCAGGATCATGGCAGCTCGCGCACGACTGCCCGCGCGGTTCGGACAGGTTGATGTCCTCGAACAAGCGCTTGCCGAGCTTTTCGACGGAGGTCAGGCCCGCCTCATCGGACGACTGCGGTGTTTGCGCGTTGGAGATGCAGGCGCCGAATCCAAGAAAGAGAACGAGCGCGAGCTTGCTCGCGCGAATGCCGAACATGGCCGCCATCCTGCAGTCGTAAGGTTGCGAGCGCGCCGGGCGCTCAAGACGGCTTAAGAACAGCGCGCGGCGCGAATGGTCAATGCGCCGCCGCAATTTCAGAATGGTTCGAAACCGGCGCGCCTATCCGATGATCGCGACCGCGCGCGTCCAGCCTGCGGAGGCGCGCTCGATCTTCACCGGAAAGCAGGAAACGGTGAAGCCGGTCGCAGGCAGGACTTCGAGATTGTGCAGCTTCTCGATGTGGCAATAACCAATGTGCCGGCCGGCCTTGTGGCCTTCCCAGATCAGCTTGGCGTCATGCGTCTGCGCGTACTTCTTGGCCGTATGTACGAAAGGCGCATCCCAGCTCCAGCCGTCGATGCCAGTCAGCCGCACGCCGCGTTCGAGCAGATACATGGTCGCCTCGTAGCCCATGCCGCAGCCTGAGCTCACATAGTCCGCCTGTCCGTATTTCAGGCCCGCGCTCGTGTTGACGACGACGATGTCGAGCGGCCGCAATTCATGGCCGATCCGCTTCAACTCCGCCGCGACGTCAGCCGCGGTCGCGACATAGCCGTCCGGGAAATGACGGAAGTCGAGCTTCACGCCGGGTTGAAAGCACCATTCGAGCGGCACCTCGTCGATCGTCCAGGCGCGTTGGCCGCGGTTCATCGTCGGGTGGAAATGCCAGGGCGCGTCGAGATGCGTGCCATTGTGCGTCGACAGCTGAACGCGCTCGACCGCCCATCCCTCGCCGTCCGGCAGGTCCTCGGCCTTCAGGCCCGGGAAATAAGGCAGGATCTGCGGCAGGCTCTGCTTGTGGTCGATATATTCGATCGTTGGGTGCAGGCCCGGCGGATCGGCCGGCACGTCGTTCTGCAGGGGAACGGACAGGTCGATGATCTGGCGTGGCATGGCTCCTCCTGTGGCGACGCATCTGCGCGTGCTCCTTTCCGGTCAGCCTAGCAGCATTTCGGCGCCGGGAAATCGCTGCTCACGGCGTCGCGGCGAGGCCGCGCAGCAGGGACGTGAGCGCTGGCGCCGCGCTTCCGGCGGCCATGGCGATAAGGCAGGCTATGGCGATACGGCGATAGGTCTGCTCGGAGCCGCGCTCGAACAGGCGCGCGCCGGCCAGATTGCCGATCCAGAAGCCGGGCAGCGAAAGGGCCGCCAGCACGACTGTGTCGCGCGTGACGAGGCCGAGCGCGAGCGCGCTCGCCAGACCCGCGAAGACCGTGATCTGGAAGACGATCAGCATCGACGCTCGAATGGCCTCGCGGCTCAGTGACGACGACATGAAAAAGGCGACGACCGGCGGGCCGGACATGGACGCAAGCCCGTTGAACAGGCCCGCGATCAGGCCGTAGACGATTGCGCGCGCCTGCCCGAAAGGCCGCCGGTTTTCGCCGGCGCGCAAAATTCCGAAGACGGCGGCGAGCGTGAAGAGCGCGATGGCGACCCGCGCCGCTTCCGGCGAAATATGCTTGAGGAGATAGACGCCGGCAGGCGTTCCGGCCGCCGCAGCAAAAGCGATCCTGCGGATCGACGGCCAATGGCTGGCGGTCATGGCGCGTCGCGCGCCGAAAATGCCGCCCGCCGCTACGATGCACATCGCCACCGGCACGGCCTGGGCCGGCTGCATCAGCATGCCCAGCATCGGCACGGCGGCGAGCGAAAAGCCGAAACCGGTCAGCCCGCGCAGGACCGCTGCGGCAAAAACAATCGCCATCGTCCCGGCGGCCATCGTCGCGGTCACGCCATGCAGTGTCTGCGCATCCATGTCCCGACATTTACAAGCGTCGGGGGATGGGTCACAAGCGCGCGTCGGCGGAATTGCGCTCCAGGAGGGACAGGCGGACGCTATGCGTATCGATGGTCGCGACTATCGGACAATCTGGCTCGACGACGACGGTCGGCGCGTTCACGTCATTGACCAGACGCTGCTGCCGCACCGGCTTGAGACGCGTCTTCTTTCCAACGCCGCGGAAGCGGGCCGCGCCATAGCCGACATGATCGTGCGCGGCGCGCCGTTGATCGGCGTGACCGGGGCCTATGGGCTTGCGCTCGCTGTCGCCGACAATGACGCCGACACGGCGATCGGCGTCGCCTATGCGGAACTGCTCGCGACCCGGCCGACCGCTTCGAACCTGCGCTGGGCGCTCGACCGCATGCGCGCCGTCGTGGTGGCGGCGCCGCGCGGCGAACGGCGCGCCGTCGCCTATGCCGAGGCCTCGCGGATTGCAGAGGAAGACGTCGCCGCCTGCGCGTTGATCGGCGATCACGGCGCCACAATCATCAAGGAGATCGCGGCGCGAAAAGGTCGGCGCCTGAATATTCTGACCCATTGCAACGCCGGCTGGCTGGCGACCGTCGATTGGGGCACGGCGCTCGCCCCGATCTACAAGGCTGTGCGCGCCGGCGTGGATCTGCATGTCTGGGTGGACGAAACCCGTCCGCGCAACCAGGGCGCGAGCCTGACCGCGTTCGAACTGCTCGGCGAGGGCGTGCCGCATACCGTCATCGCCGACAATACGGGCGGCCACCTGATGCAGCATGGCCTCGTCGACCTGTGCATCGTCGGCAGCGACCGTACGACGCGCGCCGGCGATGTCTGCAACAAGATCGGCACCTATCTGAAGGCGCTCGCCGCGCGGGACAATGGCGTCCCATTCTACGCCGCATTGCCGACCTCGACCATCGACTGGCGCATTTCCGACGGCGTGAAGGACATTCCCATCGAACAGCGTAGCGCGCGCGAGGTCACGCATATCAGCGGTCGGGCGGCGGGTGGCGCGATCGTGGAGGTGCAACTGACCCCCGACGGGTCGCCGGCGCGCAACGATGCGTTCGATGTTACGCCGGCGCGGCTGGTGACGGGCATCGTCACGGAGCGCGGCGTCTGCACGGCGAGCGCTGAAGGCTTGCGCGCGCTCTATCCGGATCTCGCGCTCTAGGCGGCGAACAAGGTCTGGATGAGCCAGGTCGTCCAGATCGCCGGCGCGAGAAAAGAACCGAAGGGCAGGCGTTCGTTCCATTGTGCGGGCCGGCCCGCAAGGCGCGGCGCGACCAGAAAGACCGCGAGCGCCGAAAGCGCGGCGATTTCGATGGCGACGGGCAAACTCGACCATCCAAGCCACACGCCGCCCGCGCCGGCGAGTTTGACGTCGCCAAGGCCGAGCCCTTCGCGTCCGCGCGCGCGAGCGTAGATCAGTTTGACGAGCAACAGGACACCGCCGAGCGCCATGCCGTGCGCGAGCGCTTGCGTCAGCGCGGCGCCGCGGGCGCCATCCTCCGCCCATGTCGCCGCCTGCGCCAGGCCGAGTGCGAAAATGGCGGCGTTCATCCAGCCCGGAATGATCAGCTCTCGCCAGTCGACGATCGCGACAGCCAGCGTCAGCGCAAACAGGGCCGCGCCGAGGACGCCGACCGCGCCCGGCGCGACGGCGAAACTGGTCACGCAGCCGGCGGCGAGCGCGGCAAGCGGCCATTTCGTCCACACACTTGTCGGCCAGTCGCGCGTGTCGTCGTTCAATGGATCAGGCGTGGCGTGCGCGCCGAGACGGCGCCGGGCGGTTCGTCCGAGCGGACGCGCGAGCCGCGCATTTTCGAGCGCAGTTCCGCGGCGATCACCGAGGCCTCGACCGGATCGCGAATGATCTGCGGCTTGATGAACACGATGAGCTCGGTCCGTCTGCCGCCCTTGGTCTGCTGCGTGAAGACATCGCCGACGATTGGGATCTGGTCGAGAACGGGAATGCCATTACGGCCGCGCGAATAGTTGTCGCTGATCAGGCCGGCGAGCAACACGGTCTGGCCGCTCATCACGTTGATCGTACTCTTGACCTTGCGCTCGGAAATCGTCGGCGTCAGCGTCTGCGTCGTGCCGTCGGAATTCGGCACGGAGCTGATTTCCTGCTCGACGTCGAGCGTCACCGCGCCGCTGGAGGTGATGCGCGGCAGCACGCGCAGGATGATGCCGGTATTCTTGTAGTCGACCGTGCTGACCACCGTGTTGCTCGTGCTCAGCACCGTGGCGTTGCCGGTCTGCACGGGCACCTGATCGCCGACCTGCAGCGTCGCGGGCTGATTGTCCACGACGACCAGCGAGGGGTTCGACAGGACCTTCACGTCGGTATAGCCGTGCAGCGCGTTGAGGATCAGGCGGGGCTGCGCCTGCGAGCCGACGAGGAAGTTGAAGCCCGGAAAAGCCTGAGCAATCGGCGCAGTAATGGCCGTATTGATGATCGAGCCCTTGTCGGCCTTCAGGCCGACGTCGCTGCTCTGCAGGAAGAATTGCACGCCGTAGTTCAGCTTGTCGTTTAGCGTGACCTCCGCGATCGTCAGCTCGATCGCCACCTGCCCGCGCGGGCGGTCGAGCTGGATCAGCGCACGCTCGATCGTCTTGTAGTTCTGCTGGTTGGCGTAGATCAGAATCGAATTATTGGCGGCGTCGGCGGTAATGCGGACGCCCGGCATCAGCGAATTTTCAGTGTCCATGCCCGGGCCGCCGGCGCCTCCCCCCAGGCCGCGCCCAAACCCACCCTGGCCAGGCCGCTGCGCGCCGCCGGCGCCGGCTTGACCGCCGAGCGCGGTCTGCTGCGTCGGAAGGCCGCCGAACGGAGATTGGCTCGGAGTAGGAGGTTGCAGACCCTGACCGCCGCCTGTCAGGCGTTCGACCGGCGACATCCTGCGAGATCCAGACGACGGCGCGACGCCGGACGCCTGATTGTCCAGCCCCGTCTGGCCGCCGAGGAACATTTCGTTGAGCAGCTGCGCGAGATGGCGCGCGTCGCCGTGGCGCACATGATAGACCTTCACGCCAATCGCCGCCGTGCTGGAACCGTCGAGCCTGCGGATCCAGTTTGCGGCATTGCGCAACAGTTCCGGCTTCTTCGCGACGACGAGGATGGCGTTCATGCGCGAGATCGGCTGGAACTTCACGAGGCCCTGGCCCATCCCGCCTTCGGCGGAATCGAGGATTTTCTCCAGTTCGGCCACGATCGGCTCCGGTGTCGCGCTTTGCAGCGGATAGACGCCAACCGATTGTCCGCGCATCCAGTCCGCGTCGAAATTCGCCACCGTATCGAGCGCCATGCGCCGTTCCGCAGCGGAGCCGCTGACGATCAGCAAATTCCCCGAACTGTCCGACTTGATCGCGCCCGGCTTCACCGAAAAGCCCTCGAGAAGCTTGGCCACGGTCTGCGACGAAACATAGCGCAGAGGAATTACGGTTACGCCGTAGCCGGGCTGAAGCGAATTGGCGCCGTCGACGATGCCGGTGCCCATGGCCTCGCCGGTGGGCGTGATCGAATAGCCGTGGGCGTCGCGCACGAGCGCCATGCCGCTCGATTTGAGTGCGGATTCGAGAACGTACAGCAACTTGCCGCGCGGGACGGGCCGGCCGGACGAAAGCGTGATCGAGCCCTGCACGCGGGGGTCGATCGTATAGCCGACCTTGAGCGTATCGCCGAGAATGACCTTGGCGACAGACGCGATCGGCGCATTTTCGAAATTGAGATTGACGCCGCCGTCGGCGGCTTCGACGCCGCGGATCTCGGCCATCGCGCCGCCACCGGAAACCGCTTCGTCGCCGGCGCCGCGATTGCCGAAGATCGAAAAGCCGCGTGGAAAGAGGCTGTCACCAGAGTTGCCGGGCCTTTCGGCGCGCGGAAAGCGTGGTTCCAGGTCGACGTTGCGAACGGCGTCGCCGGCGCCCGGCGTTTCGCGACCGTCGCCGCCAAGACCTGCGGACGTCAGGTTACATGACGTTGCCAGCGCGCCCGTCGCTACAATCAGCGCTGCGGCGCCAATGCGGCGCGCAAACGATGCTCGTCGGAGACGCACTAACCTCATAACACACGGAACCGCCGCTACACCGATTGTCAAAAATCTTCTATACGCATACCGTTGTGCACGAAAGAGGCGGCCACGCGTTGCTCCCAATTGGCGTCGGAAGTTGCCAATTGGAAACACCTGATCTCGCACGAGCGGTAATGTCGCCATGCTTTCGACAACAAAGTCAGAGGCTTGGTCGCGTGGCGGGCGATCGATTCGTGTGCGAAGGCGCGCGAGCTTTGAGGGTTTGTCCGTGTCGAGTATCGATCGTTCCATCTTCAAGAGGCCGCAGAACTTCGCTGCGGCCGCGCTCTCGACGCTGACGCTGCTGTCCACGGGCCCGGCTGTCGCGCAGAGCCTCTGGTACAAGCCGCCATCGGTCCGTCACGTCGAGCGCGCCTATAGGGGTGACCCGCGTGCGCAGGCTTGGCTGGGATATCTCTACGCAAACGGCATTGGCGTGCCGCAGAACGCCGAAAAGGCGGTCTACTGGTATCATTGCGCGGCGGATCGCGGGCAGCCGCATGCACAATTCCTGCTCGGCATGGCGCATGATCTCGGAAACGGAGCGCCGCAGGACTTTGTGCTCGCCTATGCCTGGACGAATCAGGCCATTGCACGCGCGCAAGGACGATTGCGGCGCGACTGGGTTCGTATCCGCAATGCGATCGCGACGAAACTCTCCCTGAAGGAAATGACCGACGCGCAGCGTCTCACGCTCGACGATCTCCGAGGCCCGGATTGCAGCGCCGCAAATATCGTCAAGGGCGGTTGAAGGAATCGAGAGGCCCGGCATGGCTGCGGACCCGATCGAAGATTTCGCCAGCCAGCTGAGCGAGCGCTACCGTCTGCATTTCGACGCCGCGCTCGACCGCAGTCGGATCGGCGCGGAGGAGTCGCGACTGCGCCGCGTTTGGGAGACCTCGTTCCTCAGCTCGCACGACTTTGCCGACGAGGTCGCCGCTTTCGCGCGCCTTCCGCGTGCGAGCTATGCGGACCTGCAGCAGGCCGAGCCGCTTGTGGCAAAATTCTCGCGCCGCTTCCTGCGGCAGACGCTCGCCTTTCCCTTCGAGGACGCCCAGGGGCGCATCTGGCTCGCCTTGGCCGACCCTTGGGACCAGGCGACGACGCGCGCCGCCGAACTCGCGCTCGGCGCGCCTGCGTCGCTCATCGTCGCCGCATATGACGATATTGCGCTGATCCTTCGCGAGAAGCTCGAGGACGAAGAGCCGGATCAGGCCGAAAGCGCCGTCGTCAGCCGAACCGACGACATCGAAAATCTGCGCGATCTGGCGAGCGGCGCGCCGGTCGTGCGCGCGGTCAACGACCTGATCGAAAAGGCGATCGACATGCGCGCGAGCGACATTCATGTCGAGCCTTTCCGCAGCGGGCTCGTCGTGCGCATGCGAATTGACGGCATGTTGCGAGTTGTCCCGGCGCCGACGCTGATCGTTCCCGAGGCGATCATCTCGCGCATCAAGATTCTGGCGTCGCTCGACATTGCCGAGCGCCGGTTGCCGCAGGACGGCGCGGCGCGGGTGCGAATCGGCGCTGCAGACGTCGATATGCGCGTAGCGACCATGCCGCGCCAGCACGGCGAAGCGGCCGTCATTCGTCTTCTGCCGCGCGATCGCGGCCTGCTCGACATCAAGAAGCTCGGGCTCTCGCCAGCCGACGAACACAAGGTCGCAAGGCTGCTCGAACTGCCGCATGGACTGGTCGCGGTGACCGGGCCGACCGGCAGCGGCAAGACCACGTCGCTCGCCACGATTTTGTCGATTCTCAACGATCCGAGCCGCAAGATTCTGACCATTGAGGACCCGGTCGAATACGAGATCGAATTCGTCAACCAGTCGCAGGTGAAACCTTCGATCGGACTGACGTTTGCGACCGCCATGCGCGCCTTCGTGCGCCAGGACCCTGATGTCATCATGGTCGGCGAAATCCGCGACCGCGAAACGGCGGACATTTCCATTCATGCTGCGTTGACCGGCCATCTCGTGCTGACGACCTTGCACACCGAGACGGCGAGCGCCGCCGTGCCGCGACTGATCGACCTCGGCGTCGAGCCCTTTCTGTTACGGTCGACCCTGCGCGCTGTCGTCGCGCAACGCCTCGTGCGCATATTGTGCGACCGCTGCAAGCAGCCGGAAACGCTGGATGTGACGACCTGCGCCAACGATCGCCGGTATGGCGCGCTCGGGCTGAAGGTCGGCGACTGCATTTGGCGGCCGACGGGCTGCGAGCGCTGCAACGGCTCCGGCTATCGCGGCCGCATCGGCATTTTCGAAGTGCTGGAGATGACTGACGAGATTCACGAGCTCATCGGCGCGCGCGCCGACGCCCGCGAAATCGATCGCGCGGCGCGCGCCGCCGGCATGACGACGATGATCGAGGACGCTGTCGTCAAATGTCTTGCGGGCGTCACGTCGCCTGCCGAGGCCCTGCGCGTGACCACGGTGCGATGAGCCATGCCTGAATTCCAGTACACGGCGCTCAGTCAGACCGGAGAGATCGTCACCGGATCGATCGAAGCGGATTCGCGTGATGATCTGACACGGCGCATCGAATATCTCGGCCTGATCCCGATCGAAGGCGAGCGACGCGGCGCCCCCGTCATCAGCGGCGTTTCGTTCGGCGCGCGCGCCAGCGCGGAAGATGTGACGATCATGATCGCGGACCTCGCTCTGCTTCTCAAGACCGGCGCGCGTATCCACGACGCACTCGACCTGATGTCGAAAGACGCCAGCGCCGGCCGTCTGCGGCCGACATTGTCCAAGGTGGCCGCCGCCGTCGCGTCCGGCGACAGTTTCGCGGACGCGCTCGCGCGCCACCCGGCATTCTTCGCGCCCATGTATGTTGCGCTCTGCCGCGCGGGCGAAAGTTCCGGTTCGCTCGACACCGTTCTCGAAACCCTCGCGGCCGAGCGACAGCGGGCCGAGGCCTTGCGTCGGCGTCTGCTCGATGCCCTGCGCTATCCGGCCTTCATACTGGCGGCGGCCGGCATGGTGCTGCTTTTCTTCCTGATCGCCGTACTGCCGCAATTCGAGTCCGTCCTGCGCGACTTCAACGCCAGGATCGACCCGGTCCTGGCGCTGTTTCTGTCGATCTCGGCAGGGTTGCGCGCACACCTCAATATCGTCGCCCTCGCGACAGCCGCTCTCATCGCTCTTGTGTGGTGGGCGTCGACGCGCCGCGAATTGCGGTCGGCCTTTGTCGATGCGCTCGGCCGAATCCCGCTGTTCGGCCGTGTTCTGGAATATCGCCGCGCCGCTTTGTTCTGTCGCAATCTCGGGTTGTTGCTGACGAGCGGCGTCGGTCTTGCGCCGGCCTTGCGCATCATCGTCGACATCATGGCCTCGACCGGTAAGTCGGACGCCTGGACGCGGACCGTCGATTTCGTGCGCCACGGTGGAAAATTGTCGCAGGCGCTGATGGAAACCGGCGCTTTGCCGCAAATGGCGGTCCGCACCCTGCGGCTGGGCGAAGAGAGCGGCCGCTTGCCGATGGTTCTCGGCCGCATCGCGGATTTCTACGAGGCGAAACTGCAGCGTAGCCTCGATCGCATCGTCGCTGTGGTCGGCCCCGCCTCCATTATCGCCATTGCGCTTGTCGTCGGCGGTCTGATCGTGTCCGTGATGACCGCGCTTCTGTCCGTCAACCAGCTCGCTGGCTGAATTCGAAAGATTGTCATGCCGCTTTTCATTCGTCCGTCGTCAGCTCGGGGCCGCAGCGCGCGTCGTGTTGCTCAGGCCGGCTTCACGCTCGTCGAGGTGCTCGTCGTCATCTCGATCATCGGGCTCATCATGGGCCTCGTCGGTCCGCGGGTCCTCAACTATCTCTCCGACGCCAAGGTCAAGGCGACGCGGATTCAGATCGAAAGTTTTTCGAGCGCGCTGGATCTCTATTTTCTCGACGTCGGCCGCTATCCCTCTTCGACCGAGGGGCTCAACGCGTTGATGCAGCGCCCGACCAGCGCTGCTTCATGGAACGGTCCGTATCTGAAGGGCGCGACCGTGCCGAAAGACCCGTGGGGCGCGGCCTATGTCTACAAGTCGCCGGGCGATAGAAAGCCTTACGAGATCATGTCCTATGGACCGGATGGAGCCAATGGCGCGAAAGGCGCGGCAGGCTATATCAAGAATGGCGAATGATCGAAGCCGCGCGCAGGACGGTTTCACCTTGCTTGAAACCGTCTGCGCGCTGGCGATCATCGGTCTCGTCTCGGCCGTGCTCGTGCCGGCCATTCCGCGCGGCACGTCGCGGACGGCCTTCGAATCCTACGCCGTCAAGATCGCGGCTCTCATCAAGCAGGATCGCCAGTACGCGCTCGAACGGGGCGTCATGACGGAAACGCTGATCGATCCAGCGAGCCGCACGATCGCGTCCGGCGCGAGCGGCGCCAGCGTCGTTCTCCCGCGTGACGTGGGCTTCAGCGCGGTGCTCGCGCGCGCCTGCCGCGGCGCGCCCGCCGATCAGTCGATCCGCTTCTTTCCGTCCGGCCTGTCCTGCGGCGGCTCGCTCATCCTCTCGCGTCTCGGCTTCTCCCTGCAGATACGCGTCAACTGGCTGACCGGAGGGGTCGAGATTGTCCCGGGCGACGCGGCCTAGTCGCGAGCCGCAGAGCGGCTTCACGCTTCTCGAAGTCCTCGTCGCCCTGGCCCTGCTGGCGGCGGCCATGGCGGCTCTCGGTTCGCTCGCTTCGGCAGGCCGGCGCGCCAATCGCGCCGAGATCGAGCGCGTCGAACTGGCGCAGGTCGCGCGCCGCCTCGTCAACGAATTGACGGAACGAAATTTCACCGGCGGCTCGACCGGCGCCGCCGACGGATACGCCTGGCGTATCGATGTCGAACCGATGGTCGCCGTCGCGCCTCCATCCGAGCAATCCTCGCCGCTCGATGCATTCCGGAAACCGCTGACCGCCGGGCAGCAGGCGACGTGGGTCCCGTACCGCGTCAACCTGCGTGTGACCGGGCCGACTGGCGTGAGCGCCGAAATCGTCACGGTGCGTCTCGGCAAGGCCGCGTTATGAAACGCACCGCGCGCGCGATGCAATCGGCCTCGCCCGGGTTCTCGATCCTCGAAGGATTGGTGGCGCTGGCGCTCGCGGGCCTCGTCATGGGCGGCGTCTCTATGCTGGTCGCGCAATGGATGCCGGTCTGGAACCGCGGCTTTCACAATGTGCAAAATGCAGATCTCGCGGCCGTGGCGCTCGACCGGATCGCCGCCGATTTCGCCGAAGCGCGCTACGTGACAGGCAGCAGCCAGGACAATTATCTGTTCTTCGACGGCGCGCCGGGCGCGGCGACTTTCGTTCGCCCGACGCTCGATCCCGGCGAGCGGCCTGGGCTCGAGGTCGTCCGCATTACGACTGTCGCCGACAAGTCGGGCATTCGGATCGTGCGCCGTCGCGCACGCTTCACGCCGTTGCCGCCCGGCGTTTCGCCGGCGCAGGATCTGCAATTCGCGTCTACGGCCGTTTTGCTACGCGGCGGCGCGCGCATTCTGTTTTCCTACGCGGATGGGGAAGGCCGGTGGCGTGCGCAATGGGATGATCCTGTTACGCTGCCCGCGCGCGTGCGCATCGAACTGCGCGATGTCGCGACCGGCGCGTCGCTCGCGCCGGCGACGACTGCGATCGTTCATGTAGAAGCGCCCGCGCGATGCGCATCCGCGCGCTCGTTGCGTCTCTGCAACCGTTTCGAGCAGCAAGCGCCCGGAGGCATGCAACCGCAAGGGCAGGGTGGTTCGCAATGAGCGCGTGCGACCTGTCCCGCAAGAACGCGCAGGGATCGCGCGACGGCTTCGTGCTGATCGCCGTGCTGTGGATACTCGCCGCGCTCGCCGGGCTCATCGGCGCCTATGTCGCCTATGCCCTCACCATGGCGCAGAGCGCGGACTTCTATCTGCGCCGTGTCGAGACTGATGCGGCGCTTTCGGGCGCGCTGGAGCTTGCGGTCTACGATCTGACGCGCATGGACCCGAAAAGGCGGCCGCCGGCGGGCGTCCTGGACTATCTCATCGGCGGCGCGCATGCGCAGGTGCGCTATGCGAGCGAAACCCTGCGCCTTGATCTCAACAAGGCGTCTCTCGAAAGCCTGACGAGCTTTCTGGCGGAGAAGGGCGGGGGCCGCGCCTTCGCCGAAAGATACGCACAGCGGATCATCGCCTGGCGAGAAAAGCCGGGCGGACAGTCTGCGGCCATGGAAGACCTGAGCTACCGCGCGGCGGGCGTGACCTACTTGCCGCGCCATGGCGCCTTTCAGTCGGTCGAGGAATTGTGGGACGTCCGCCAGATACCCGCCGATGTCGTCGCAGGCATCATGCCTTACGTGACCGTCTATGGCGGGCGGGAAAAATGGCGGGATGAAGGGAATGACCGGTCCGGGTCGGCGCCGGCCGATGCGACCGCAGGCGCGCGCGCGCCGACCGGCGCGCCGCCGACCCAGGCTGCCTCGGCGCCTGGCAGTCAACCCGGTTCCGGCGGCGCGCAAGAGGAGGAGCAGACGCTGAAGCCGACGCGAATGGAAATTCGTGTGATCGATTCGCAGGGTCGCGTGAGTACCGCGGAAGTCGTGGCGATCGGCACGCGCGATGGCGACGCGCCCTATAATGTCCTACTATGGCGCGGCGGCGACGATAGTGCGGGGCCGCGCGACAACCGGCGACGATGAGATTGAATTCGGACAGTTTGAGGGGCGTGTTCGACCGGTGGATCGAGACGGTCGCGAGCGTCGTTGCGCCGGCCGGCGAGGCATTTTCCAGACCCCGCGCTGTTGCGATCGATGGGCTTTCTGAAAACGCTTTCCGGATCGCCCAGGATCCGGGGGGCGTGTTGACCCTGGTCGACGGGGCTCCGGTCGACCAGACCGGCCACGCGGCAAACGCCGTCCTGCGCGACGCGCGCGTCACGGTGACTTTGCCGCCGGAAATGTTCCTGTTTCGCGATCTCGACTTTCCGTCGAAGGCTTTGGATTTTCTCGACGGCGTGCTGCGCGCGCAGATTGACCGCCTCACGCCATGGTCGTCGGCGCAGGCCGTGTTCGGCCACAGCGCGCCTGTGTCTGTCGGCCTCGACCGCATCAAGCTCACGCTGGCGGCCGCGCCCCTGACCCGGATCGAACAGATCGTGCGCGCGTTCGGCGCAGCCGGCGCGCATTCCGTCGTCATCGCCGCGCGACGCGAGGGCGACGAGACAGCGGCGCCGATCGCGGTTCACGAGGGCGCCTTCCGGCGCGAGCGGACGATGCTCGAGGCCCGGCGCGGTCTCAGGCATGCGCTCGTCGGCGCCTTGGCCTTCGCCGGCCTGTCGGCCGCAGCCTCCGGGCTTTTGGGCGCATGGTTCGAGACCCGAACCGAAAGTGTCGCCGCCGAAACGCGACAATGGCGGCACGCGCAGATGGCCGGCGCGCGTGATCCCGACATCATGCTGCACAAGCACAAGTTCGAGGCGCCGCTCGCCGTTCTGGTGATCGACCAGCTTGCCCGCATCCTGCCAGACGACACCTATCTTCGGGAGTTGCAGCTGGGCGAAGGCAAGGTGGAGCTTGCCGGCGTCAGCGCCGATGCAGCCCGTCTCGTCGCGATGCTGGAGAGTTCGCCGACCTTTTCGCGGGCGACATTCTCGGCGCCGACAACCCACACGCCGAACGAGCCGGGCGATCAGTTCCACATCCAGGCGCAGGTCAATGCGCGATACGGGCAGGCGCCATGATGACGGCGCGCCGTTTTACGTTCGGCGACAAGCGTAATGCATTGCTCGCGGCGCTCGCCTATGTCGTCGCATTTGCGGTCTTGCTGGCGATTGGCCTCAGCGCAAGCGGGACGCTGTGGCAATCCTGGACGCGCTATTCCTCAGCGGCCCAAAATCTCGAACTCCTGCGCGCGCGCAAGGGACTTGCCGGCCTTCACTTTACGACACAACCGCCGGCGGGTTCCGCTTACATCGAAGGCCAGACAGCCACGGTCGCCGGCGCCGCGCTGCAGCAGCGTATCGGCGCGATTGTCGCTGAAGCCGGTGGGGCGGTCCTGTCGTCGGAACTCGATCTGCACGAGGCTGGCGCGGATAGTGGTCGGATAGGTCTCGTCATCGCTTGTGACATCGATCAGAACGGATTGCAGCGCGCGCTCTACGAGATCGAGGCGGGCATGCCCGTGCTCACGGTTAGGCGACTGTCGGCGCAGACGGCGCCGGGCGACGAGAAATCGCCCGCGCCTCGACTGCGCGCGCAACTGACCTTGTCCGGACAATGGCGGGCGCCACAATGAGACGCGCAGCGTCGATGCTCGCCGCCATGAGAGGCGCAGCGTCGATACTCGCCGCCATGAGACGCGCGCATTCGATCTTTGCCCTCTGCCTAGCGGTCTCAAGCGCGGCCCTCGCCCAGCAAGCCGGCGGCCTGTCCAATCCGCTGTGGTCGACGCCGCTGGAATCGCTTGCCGCCACCCGCGGTCGTCCGCTCTTCACGCAGGGCCGCCGGCCTCCTCCGCTCGCTGTTGCGCCGACGACGAAAAACGTTTTCGACGCCGCGCCCACGCCGCCGCCGTTTTCGCTGGTCGGCACGGTCGTGGGCGACGATGAGAAATTCGCGGTTCTGCAGGAGACCGGCTCCAGGAATATCCTGCGCCTGAAGGTCGGCGCCTCCGCCGCAGGTTGGGATGTCGCAGATGTCGCGCCGCGGTCCGTCACCCTGAAGCGCGGGCCGCAATCGGTGACGCTGGAATTGCCCAAGCCGGCGTTGCGCTGACGATCAGGGCGTGACGAAAGCAAGCGCCCCATCGTCGCGCGCCACGGCGATCAGCGTCACGCCGAGCGTCTGTGCCCGCTCGATGGCGAGCGAGGTCGGCGCCGACACCGAAACGAGCGCAGGCGCGCCGAAGATCGCGGCCTTTTCGATCATTTCGAACGAGCATCGGCTCGTGATGAGCGCAAAGCCTTCGCGTGGGGAATATCCTGCGCGCAGGCAGGCGCCTATCGTCTTGTCTAGCGCATTGTGGCGGCCAACGTCCTCGCGCACGACAAGAACCTCGCCATCATCGGCGCACCAGGCGGCGCCATGCACAGCATGCGTCGTTCGAAACAGATTCTGCTTTTCGTGCAACGCATGGAGCGCGCGCCCGATCGCTTCGGGCGCGACCTCGCGTGCGCCAACCTTTCCCGGCGCCGACGGCAATTGCTTGAAGTCTTCCACGCCGCAGAGACCGCAACTCGTGCGGCCCGAGAGATTGCGCCGTCGCGCCATGTGCCGGCGCAGCGCGTCGGGAACGAGATTGACGGAAGCGACATAACCTTCGTGCTGCCGCGAAAGCTCGACGCCGCGAATTTCGCTGGCGCCGCCGATCACGCCTTCCGTCAGGCTGAAGCCGTAGACGAAATCCTCGATATCGGCAGGCGTGACCATCATCACGGCATAGGGCGTATCGCCGTAGACGATGTTGAGCGGCGCCTCGACGGCGACCGCAATGTCGCGGCTCTCGCCCCGCGCGCCGTCGTAGCGAACGACGCGCGCGCGAAAGGCGCGCTGCGGATCGTCGGGCGCGTCGCTCATGGTCGCGATCGTCGCGTCAGGAGACGCCGGCCTTCGCCGCTTTGCCGGCCACGCGCTGGCGCAGCTTGTCGACTTCCACGACGAAACGGCTGTGGCTGCCCCGGCTGATTTCCTCGATGGCGTCCTTGGCGAGGAGGTCGAAAGTCACCAGCCGGCCGTCCACCTTGGCGACGGTGACGGTGATGTCCACGCTCATACCGCGCAGCGTCGCCCCGCCATGCGTGACACTGATGCCCGTGCCGACGGAATTCTCGCCGGGGTCCACGTGAGCGAGCAGGAATTCGAGGCAGGCGATCTCGAAATCGCGCACCAGTTCCGGCGTCGCGTACACGCGCAAATTTTCGCCGAGAAAATCGATGGTGCGGGGCGTATCGACCTCGATGCGTCGCGTCGCCGACATGCCGGCCTTGATCGTGTCTTTCATTTCAGCCTCCCGATCGCGCCTAAAAAGATACAAATATCGTCATGTTGTGACAATTTTCGTATCATGATTTTGGTCCGATCGTGTCACAGCCGGGCATGACGCGCAATCGCGGGTTTGGGATTGCATTGGTTGCGGTGCACAACATTCCGCCATGCCGCAACCGTTCGCATGTCGACTATGCGATACCATATTATTGACTTAGGCGATCATCTTTGTATCATAAACCCGCGCGCACAAGACGGGGCCACCCGCGTTCGCGCCCGCATCGGAGGAAACGATGAGCGCAGCCGACAAGGCTTCCGGCTCTTCCACGAAGAGCGTTCCGTCCTTCTGCTACAATTGCGTCTCCGGCCCTGACTTCCTGCGTGTGAAGGTCGAGAACGGCGTAGCGACCGAGATCGGTCCGAATTTCGACGGCGACCGCGTCCATCCCGCGCGCGGCCGGCCCTGCGTGAAGGCCTATGGCCTCGTGCAGAAGACCTACAATCCCAATCGCATCCTCACCCCGATGAAGCGGACCAATCCGAAGAAGGGGATGAAGGAAGATCCGGGCTTCACGCCCATCTCATGGGATGAGGCGCTCGACACGATCGCGGAACGGTTGAAGGCGATCCGCGCCAAAGGTGTGATCGACGAAGCCGGCTTGCCGCGCATCGCCGCGAGCTTCGGTCACGGCGGCACGCCGTCGAACTACATGGGCACGCTGCCGGCCTTCCTCGCGGCCTGGGGTCCGGTCGACTACAGTTTCGGGTCGGGGCAGGGCGTCAAATGCGTCCATTCCGAACATCTCTACGGCGAGTTCTGGCATCGCGCCTTCACGGTCTCCGCCGATACGCCGAACACGCGCTACAATCTGTCCTTCGGCGCCAATGTCGAAGTCACGGGCGGTCCGACCGCGGTAATCCGCCATGCCGACGCGCGCGTGCGCGGTTACAAGCGCGTGCAGGTCGAGCCGAGCCTCACCATTACGGCGGCCTGCTCCGCTGAATGGGTGCCGATCCGGCCGAAGACCGATCCCGCCTTCATGTTCGCGCTGATCCACGTGCTGGTGCGCGAGCATGGCGTCGACAAGCTCGATATTCCCTTCCTGCGCGACCGCACGGCTTCGCCCTATCTGCTCGGACCGAACGGCCTCTATCTGCGCGATCCCGAAACGTCCAAGCCGCTGCTGTTCGACGAGGCCTCTGGCTGTGTCGTCGCGCATGACACGCCGGGCGCCCGCCCCGCGGTCGACGGTCGCCACAAGGTCGTGCGCGCGATCACAGTCGATGCAGATGCTGCGCGCACGGAATTCGTCGACGTCGAGGGGCGCACAGCCTATCAGGCGCTGGTCGACCACATGGAGCGCTACACGCCGGAATGGGCGTCGCAAATCTGCGACGTGCCGGCCGACACGATCCGCCGCATCGCCAACGAATATCTTGAGGCCGCCTCCATCGGCGAGACGATCCAGATCGACGGCGTGACGCTGCCGCTGCGTCCCGTCGCCGTCACGCTCGGCAAGTCCGTCAACAACGGCTGGGGCGCCTTCGAATGCTGCTGGGCGCGCACCGTGCTCGCCATGCTCGTCGGCGCGCTGGAAAATCCCGGCGGCATTCTCGGCACGACCGTGCGTATCAACAAGCCGCAGGAAAACCGCCATATGAGCGTGAAGCCCGGCGACGACGGCTTCATGATTCAATATTTCAACCCGACCGGTCCGAACTCGTGGGAAGCGCAGCCGACGACGCGCAACCTGCATCGCACGATGGTGCCGATCGTCGGCCGCAATGGCGGCTGGAGCCAGGCGCTGGGCCCGACGCAGCTCGCATGGATGTTCCAGGAGGAAACGCCGGAAGGCTGGAACTGGCCGAAACCGACCTATCCTGAACTCTGGTTCGTCTATCGCTCGAACCCCGCTATCTCCTTCTGGGAGACGCGGCGCCTCGCGGAGGCCGCCGCAAAATTCCCCTTCATGGTCGCCTTCGCCTACACGGTCGATGAAACCAACTACATGGCCGATCTGCTCCTGCCCGAAGCGACGGATCTGGAATCGAACCAGCTCATTCGCATGGGCCAGACCAAATACATGGAGCATTTCTGGGATCACATCGGCGTCGTGCTGCGCCAGAAGGCGGTCGAGCCGCAGGGCGAGGCGCGCGATTTTTCCTGGATCGCGGCCGAACTGGCGCGCCGTTCGGGCCTGCTCGACGGCTATGTCGCGCAGCTCAACCGTGGCATCTCCGGCGTTTCGCCGCTGAAGGGCGAGACTTACGATTTCGCGCTCAATGCCGAGAGCGCGCTCGATCCCGACAAGGTCTGGGACGCGGTGTGCAAGGCCGCGACCGTAACGCTCTCGCAAGGTAAGGATTGCCACGGGCTCGACTGGTTCAAGGAGCATGGCTTCTACGCCATCCCGCAATCGCGGCTCGGCTGGTATCTCACGCCGACGCTCGAGAAACAGGGCCTGCGCTACGAACTCCCCTATCAGGAACGCCTTCTGCGCATCGGCCGCGAATTGGGCAATCGCCTGCACGAGAACGAGATCCACTGGTGGGACGAGCAGCTGACCGAATATGTCGGCCTGCCCGACTGGCACGACGTGCCCGGCCGCTGGGAGCGCGCGCTGGTCAACGCCGGCGGCAGCCTCGAGGAATTCCCGTTCTGGCTGCTCGCGACCAAGTCGATGCAATATCACTCCGGTGGCAATGCCGCGATCGCGCTGATGGACGAAGTCTCCGAAAACCTGCATGGCGCGACCGGCGTGATCCTCAACGAGAAGACCGCGCAAAAGCTCGGTATCAGCGAGAACGATCGCGTCGAGGTGCGCTCGCATATCGGCGCCACCTACGGCAAGGCGGCGCTGGTGAAGGGCGTTCGTCCCGACACGATTGTCATCATCGGCCAGTTCGATCACTGGGCGACGCCCTACATCAAGGATACCGAGCGCGCGAGCCTGAACACGATCGCGCCCATGTCCGTCGAGCTCACCGACGCCACCGGCTCCGGAGCCGACATCGTGCGCGTCGCCATCCGCCGCGCCGACAAGGCGGTCGCGGCATGAGCGCGCAAGCAAACGCCGACAAACGTTATGTGATGGCGATCGACCTGCGCCGCTGCGTGGGCTGCCAGACCTGCACGGCCGCCTGCAAGAACGCCAACGCCACGCCGCCCGGCGTGCAATGGCGACGCGTGCTCGACATCGAGACCGGCGAATTCCCTGAGGTGCAGCGCACCTTCATGCCGGTCGGTTGCATGCATTGCGCCAACCCGCCCTGCATGCATGTCTGCCCGACGACGGCGACGAAGCTGCGCGCCGACGGGCTCGTCACGATCGACTACGACATCTGCATCGGCTGCGCGAATTGCGTCATGGCCTGTCCCTACGACGCGCGCTCGATCCAGCACATCGCGAAATACGCTTATGGAACGCCGATGAAGTCTGAAGAGGCGCGTTTCGAACCCGAACGGCTTGGCGTCGCCACCAAATGCACCTTCTGCAAGGACCGCATCGATCTTGCTGCGAAGACCGGCCAGACGCCCGGCGTCGATCCGGAGGTGACGCCCGCCTGCGTCAATTCCTGCATCTCCGACGCCATGCACTTCGGCGACATCAACGATCCGAACAGCAATGTCTCGAAGATGCTCGGCAGGACCGAGCATTTCCGCATGCACGAGGAACTCGGCACGGATCCCTCGATCTACTACATCCTCGACGGAGACGAGGCGTGAGCGACAACAAGATCCTCGATCGCATCGTCCCACGCCAGCAGAGGGAATGGGACATCAAGGGCGCGCTGAATTTCATTCTGGGCGGCGCGGGTTCCGGCCTGCTTGTCGCAAGCCCCTTCGCCGCGATGCTGGGCGCCGATCCGCGCCCCTTCGTCGCGCTGGGCATGGCGCTCGTCGCAGGCGGCCTGTTCTCCGTCTGGCTGAAGATCGGCAGGCCGTGGCGCGCCTTCCACGTCGTGCGCCGCCCCTCGACTTCGTGGATGACGCGCGAAGCCCTGATCGCGCCGTTCCTGTTCGGCGCCGGCGCGCTCGGCGTTCTCACCGGCGCGCCGCTATTCGTGTTGATCGCCGCGCTGATGGGCGCGCTCTACGCCTATGCGCAGGGGCGCATCCTCAAGGCGAACATCGGCATATCCGCGTGGCGTCGCTGGTCCTGCGTCGCGCTCATCGTTGTCACTGCGGTCGTGGAAGGCGTCGGCATCGTCGCCTTTTGCGCGCCCTTCTGGCCCTCGCTCGCGCCGCTGGGCTTCCTGCTCGCGGCTCTGATCGTCGCGCGTTACATCGCCTGGACGAATTACCTTGCCGATCTCCGCCGGACAGGCGCGCCGAAAGGAACGCTCGAGGCCTTCGACGTCTTCGCGCCGCGCTTCCTGATCCTCGGCCACGCAGCCGCGATCGTGTTCGCACTGATCGGCGCGATCGGCATGTATCCGACGGCGCTGGCGCTCGGCGGCGCCTTTGCCGCCGTCGCCGGAGCGCTCTTCAAATACACGCTCGTCTGTCGCGCCGCCTTCACGCAGGGCTTTGCGCTGCCGCGCACGCCCGCGCGCGGTCGCAGCAAGCCGGGCCCCGGATTGCAGCCGGGATGGCAGCCGCCGCAGGCGAGCTGATTTGAAAGACCGGCGACAAGAAATGAGAGCCGGCCACGAGGGAGGAAGCCGATGAGCTGTGGCCAGCGCGCCGCGCGCCCATCGCAAACTGTCGGGAGAGGCGCATGAGCGCGACAATGGAGCCGATCGAACGCGCCAGCCGCGAGGAATTGCAGGCGCTGCAGCTCGAGCGCCTGAAATGGTCGCTGAAGCGCGCCTATGACAAGGTCCCGCATTATCGCAAGAAATTCGACGCCGCCGGCGTGAGGCCGGACGATCTGAAATCGCTTGCCGATCTCGCCAACTTCCCGTTCACCGCCAAGGCCGACCTGCGCGAGACCTATCCCTACGGCCTTTTCGCCTCGCCGATGCGCGACATCGTGCGCGTGCATGCGTCGTCCGGTACGACAGGCAAGCCGACAGTTGTCGGCTACACGCAGAAGGACGTCGACACCTGGGCCGATCTCATGGCGCGCTCCTTCCGCGCCGCCGGCATCGGCCCGGACGACATCATTCTCAATTCATACGGCTATGGCCTGTTCACCGGCGGCCTCGGCGCCCATTACGGCGGCGAGCGGCTCGGCGCCGCCGTTATACCCATGTCCGGCGGCCAGACCGAAAAGCAGGTCCAGCTCATCCAGGATTTCAAGCCGACGGTCCTGCTGTGTACGCCCTCCTATGCGCTGACCATCGCCGATGAGCTTGCGCGGCAGGGCATCAGGCCGAACGACACCAGCCTGCGTGTCGGCGTCTTCGGCGCCGAACCCTGGACCAACGAGATGAGGCGCGAAATCGAACAAAAACTCGGCATCGACGCTGTCGATCTCTACGGCCTTTCGGAGGTCATGGGGCCGGGCGTCGCCTGCGAATGCGTCGAGACGAAAGACGGGCCGCACATCTGGGAGGATCATTTCTATCCAGAGGTGATCAATCCGCAGACCGGCGAACCTGTGGCGGACGGCGAGGAGGGCGAACTCGTCTTCACTTCGCTCACCAAGGAAGCTCTGCCGATCATCCGCTATCGCACGCGCGATCTGACGCGCCTTTTGCCCGGCACGGCGCGGACCATGCGGCGCATGGGCAAGATCGCCGGCCGTTCCGACGACATGCTGATCATACGCGGCGTCAACATGTTCCCGACTCAGATCGAGGAGATCCTGCTGCGCAATCCGCATCTGTGCGGCCACTACCAGATTGTCGTGTCTCGCGACCACAATCTCGACGAACTCGATGTCTTCGTCGAGCTGATGCCGCAGAGTTCCGACGAGATCGGGCCGGGTCAGCGCGACGATATTGCGCGCGACGTATCGCATCACATCAAGACATTCGTCGGCGTCACCGCGCGCATCCATGTCGTCGACCCCGACTCGATCGAGCGCGTCGTCGTCGGCAAGGCGAAACGGGTGATCGACAACCGGCCCAAATAGCCGAGAGCCGGACACGCGAGAAATGGCGAACCGACAGCTCAGCCAATGGATCGAGAAGCGGCTCGGCGAGCGCCCGCCGCGCGCCAATTCGCTGATCATCACCGTCTATGGCGACATGATCGCGCCGCATGGCGGCGCGGTCTGGCTCGGCGGCTTCATCCGGCTGGTGGAGCCTCTCGGCCTCAATGCGCGCCTCGTCCGCACGTCGGTGTTTCGCCTGTCGCGCGAAAAATGGCTGGTGTCCGAACAGATAGGCCGGCGCAGTTTCTACAGTTTGACGGAAACAGGCCGTCGCCGTTTCGAACACGCTTACCGACGCATCTACGAAGACGCGCGCGACGCCTGGGATGGCGAATGGCGCATTGTGCTCTTGTCCGGCGACGGCCTCGCCGCGACTGCGCGGGACGCTCTGCGCAAGGAGTTGTTGTGGGAGGGCTATGGTGCGATCGCGCCCGGCATTCTCGCGCATCCCTCGGCGCGCACCGAGGAATTGATGGACATTCTCCAGACGTTGGGCGCGCATGACAAGGTTGTCGCGCTACAGGCGCGCACGCTCGGCGCGCTGTCGAGCCGGCCGCTGAAGGACATCGTCGACCAGTGCTGGCGTCTCGGCGAAGTCGCCGGCGAATATCAGGATTTCGTCGACGCGTTTCGTCCCGTGGCGCGCGCGATGCGGGCCGGCGCCGATGTCGATCCCGAGCAATGTTTCATCGTGCGCACGCTGCTCATGCATGAATTCCGTCGTGTGCAGTTGCGCGATCCGCTGCTTCCGCGCCAGTTGCTACCGGTGGAATGGCCGGGCGATACGGCGCGCGCGCTCTGTCGCGAGATCTATGCGGCCTGCTGGCGCGACAGCGAGGCGCATCTGATGGATGCGCTCGAGACTGCCGATGGCCCATTGCCGCCGGCGGCCGAGAGCGCGCAGTCGCGCTTCGCCGGCTTCGGCGCAGACGCCGAAGCCGCCGCATGAGCGCTCAGTAGGGCAGGCCGACGTAGTTTTCCGCCAGCGCCGTCTGCGCGGCCTTCGAACTGAAGAGATAATCGAGTTCGGCCTGCTGGATCTTGCGGTCGAAGCCGGAGGAGTCCGGAAAATTGTGCAGGAGCTGCGTCATCCACCAGGAGAAGCGCTCGGCCTTCCAGATGCGTGCGAGCGCCAGCTGCGAATAGCCATCGAGCCCGGTCTCACGACCGTCGCGGTAATAGTCGATCAGAGCGCGCGATAGATAGGCGACGTCGCTCGCCGCCAGGTTGAGCCCCTTGGCGCCGGTCGGCGGCACGATATGCGCGGCGTCGCCGGCAAGAAACAGACGACCATGCCGCATCGGCTCGGCGACGAAACTGCGCAGCGGCGCAATGCTCTTCTCGATCGATGGACCGGTCTGCAGGTTTGTCGCCGCGCGTGAATCGAGCCGCAGCTTCAACTCGTCCCAGAAGCGCTCGTCCGGCCATTCCTCGATCTTTTCGTCGAGCCGGCATTGCAGGTAGTAGCGGCTGCGCGTGTGCGAACGCATCGAGCAGAGCGCGAATCCGCGCTCGTGATTGACATAGATGAGTTCCTCCGAGACCGGCGGCTTGTCGACGAGAACGCCGAGCCAGCCGAACGGATAGACCCGTTCGAAAGTGCGCAGGAGATCGGCCGGCATCGTCTTGCGGCTCACGCCGTGGAATCCATCGCAGCCCGCCACGAAATCGCAGGCGATTTCGTGAGCCGCGCCATCCTTCGTCCAGGTCACGCGTGGCCTGTTCGTCTCGATATCGTGGATCGCGACATCGAGCGCCTCGTAGACCGTCGGCGCGCCGCAGGCCTCGCGCACGTCCATCAGGTCGTGCGTCACCTCGGTCTGCCCGTAGACCATCACCGTCTTGCCGGTCAGGCCCTTGAAGTCGATACGGTGGCGGACGCCGCCGAAAGCGATTTCCGTCCCGTCGTGCGGCAGACCCTCGCGCCGCATTCGTTCGCCGGCGCCAGCCTCCTCGATCAGGCCGACCGCGCCCTGTTCGAGCACGCCGGCGCGAATGCGCCCGAGCACATAGTCCTTGGATTTCTGCTCGAGGATGATCGTATCGATCCCCGCCTTGTGCAGCAGCTGACCGAGCAGAAGGCCCGAAGGTCCCGACCCGATGATGACGACCTGCGTCCGCTTCGACATTTCGCTTCCCCGTGCGCGCATTCGGCTGGTGCGCTTGCTTCCCGCGAGACTAGATCAGCCCGCCCGCGCGCGAAATCGCATCGGAGCGAATCGGTCATTCAAAGTTTGGGGTTCGCGTTTCGAAAATTGCAGGCCGCCACGGCGCGGCCGGGCGTCGCCGCTCAGCCGTTGGTCGTCGGCGCCTTGGACGGATCGGGCGCGGCAGCGGCGACTTTGCCGGGAGCCGGCTCGCTTTCTGCAATCGCGCGCGCGTCGCCGAAGGCTTTGACGCCAAGGCCGACGACGGCGATTGCGCCAAGGCTCAGGATGGCGACGTCGATCCGCGTCAGCGCGCCGAGCAACGGCTCCCTGAGGTCGAGCGCGGCGCCAAGGCAGGCCCAGACGATCATGAGTATGCGAAATTCGGTCGCGCCGAGACCGATGTAGGACATCTGGTGGATGTGGTGCGCCGCCGCCCGGATGTATGTGTAGGCGGAAAAGAGCAGATAGCAGAGCAGGACCACCAGCGCCGACACGAGCGACAGGAAGGGCGAAAGGCCGAAGGCGACGATGATCAGGATCTGCGAGAAAAGGTCGCAGGTATGGTCGACCAGGAAGCCGAAGCGCGGCCGCTCTTCCCGCCGGTAGCGCGCCAGCGAACCGTCGAGCGAATCGCCAAACCAGTTCAGCGCCACCCCGACGATGACCGCTGGCAGGAAGGCGTAGGACCAGTTGCAGCCAACCAGAGCGGTGGCGGCGACGAACGAACCCGCCATGCCGACGCCCGTCAAATGCAGCGAGGTCATAGACGACGGAATTTGCGGCAAAATCCAGCGGATGAGCGCTTGTTCGCCCTCTGCCAGGAAGCTGCGGTTACGCCGCGTGGGATTGGCGTGGCTCACGGTCGGTTGCTCTGCTTTCGCTTAGCGCGGGTCGGGCGTACGCCCCGATGACCCGCGCGTCAATTCGTTTCTACGCCCTCAACACTTCCCGGACCGGCAGATTGCGACGGCCATTGTGGCGCCGCTCATGGCGGGCTGGGAGATCGTGGCGAACAGCTGCATCGCCTTGTAGAACTCGGCCGAGGGCGCGGCGGCGACGTAGATCACGTCCTTGTTGCGCACCGCAAATCCGCGCGCCAGGAAATAGGTCGCCGTGTCCTTCAGGTTGATGCGGTAGACGACATTGACCGTCTGGGCGCCGGGCGCGATCGGATAGGCCGGATCGAGCGCGCGCGCGATCGCGGCGGGCTCGGCGCGCAGCAGGAACACGCCTTCGGGATTGGCCATTTCCGCCTGCAGCCCGCCGGCCTTGGCGACCGCCTCTTCCAGCGTGATGCCGGCGGCGTCGAACTTCACGAGTTCGTTGCGGCCCGTCGAGCCGAAGGCGGTAAAGGTCTGCGGCTGGCTTTCCACCGTGACGACGTCGCGCGGGCGCACGAAAATATTCTCGCGCGGATGGGCGAGCAGCGCCTGCATCGGAATCTTGGCCGTCGTCGAGCCTCTGGAAAGGGAAATGAACACGTCGTGCACCGGGGCCTTCAGCCCGCCGGCGGCCGCGATCACGTCGAGAATGCGTTCGCCGCGCGCCGACAGCGGGACCTGCGCGCCATTGCTCACCTCGCCGGTCACCGTGACGGAATTGGACAGGTTCTTGGTCACCGTCACCAGCGCCTGCGGCTCGATCGCCTTGCCGACGAGGCGGGCGACGATGGTCTTTTCGACCTGCGCCGGCGTCAGGCCGGCGACCCGGATGCGCCCGGCGTAGGGAATGGTGATCGCCCCGTCGCGGCCGACCGCCTGTTCGGGGATCGCCGCCGAATGCGAGCCGGCGGTCACGCCATTGACGGCGGCCGACGAGAACAGGCCGCCGGACGCCGCCTCCCAGACGGTGACGGAGACCGAATCGCCGATCCCGATGGCGGGCGAGGGCGCCCCGTCATGCGCGCCGAACCGGCCGGCCAGCGTCAGGTTGGGCACGCGCTTGAGAATGGCGACGGTCGCAGGCGTCAGGTCGGCGACCAGATAGCGCGGCCCCGCCTCCGGATCGCCGGAGACGGCCTGCTGCGCCACATCGCTCGCCGAAGGACCCTGCGCCGGGAAAAAACCGCACCCCGAAACCCCGAGGCCAAGACCAAGCACAAGACATATCGTCGAATGTCGAACCATGAAGCCCCGGAGCAGGCGGTCGCCGACCGGCGCGCCAAAAGCGGCGCGATCCAGCCGAGGCCGCGCAAATCGCTGGGCGTAGTCTAGTTTCAGCGGGGTATCAAAACTATGGCGGGACGGCGCAATTCCGGCTGCTGCGGCAGGTTTGCCACAGTCTCAGTTCGCCTTCGCCGCCGCGACCTGCGCGGAAGTCGGTTGAGGAGCCTCGGCCTGCGATTGCGCCCGCCCGGCCTTGCTCCAGGGCGGGGACTTGAACCAGGACACGATCGCCGCGGCCGCGACGAGGATCGCGAAACCGACGACATTCGCCGCTACGCTCGCGACGAAGCCACGCCCGACGAAGTCGAGAACCATCCCGAGCGCCTGCGCCGCGACCAGTCCGGTGAGGAACACGGCGAGCGTCTGCTGTCCGACCCGACGGACGCGCTCCGCGAGAAAGCCGTGCAGGTTGCGGCCCTGCGGCCCGACCGCCAGGAAAGCCAGATAGGCGGTCGCCATGAAATGCAGGTAGCGCAGCGCGCCGATATTGGTCTTGTCGATCGCCGGCGCCAGCCATTGATGGATTGCGCCGAGCGCGGGGACATAGCCCCAGCCCGCGTGGCAGGAGAAACTGTCCTGACAGGAGACTGGCGCGGCGATCAGCACGAACGCCACAGCGAGAATCGCCAGCCGCATGTCGCGCGGCGGCGCCGGCAGCCAGCCGCGCATGAAGCCGAAGCCGGTGAAGAAGATCAGCTGCCAGCCGAAAGGGTTGAAAAACCAGGTTCGGCCCGTGGCCGCGTCCGCGGTCAATTGCAGGTAGCCGGATTGGGCGGCGAGCCACAGCGCAAGCGACGCGGCGACCGGCAGCGCGCGGTGGATGCGTTCGAGCGTCATCATGGCGGGAATCATCGCCAGGATGGCGAGATACATCGGCAGAATGTCGAAATAGTTCGGAATGAAGCGCAGGGTCATGATCGACCCGATGTAGCTCTTGAAATCCGCTAGTACGGGATCGATCAGCAATCCCTCGGCATAGCGGCCCGTCCCCAGCCATTGATCGGCGCTCGCCACCAGGCCGAGCACGACGAAAAAGCCGCCGATATGCGCCCAATAGACCTGCCAGACCCGATGCAGGATCCGCAGGGCGCCGAACAGGAGGCCGTTCCGGTCGAATATGGCGGCGAAAGCGAGCGCGGACGCCATGCCGGAGCAGAATACGAAGAGATCGGCGGCGTCGCTGAAGCCGAAGCGCGCCGGAATCCAGTTGGTCCAGGGGTTCCACGGAATATGCGCGACCAGGATGATGAACATCCCGAGCCCGCGGAAAAAGTCGAGACGCGGGTCGCGCGGCGCGCGTGCGCCTTCGCCGATCTGCTTCATCCGCTCCTCCGCCTCACGCCACTTCCAGCGTCCGGGCCGACCGCTCGGCGCGCGCCCGCGCGATCTGCTCGAATCGATCGACGCGCAACCGGCCGCGCCCCTTCAGCACACGTTCCAGCTCGTGTTGCGAGCCGCCTTCGGCCGCCAATAGCGCCAGCGTCCGCAGGAACACGTCGCGCTGCGCGGCGCTGCCGCCGAGGCGCCTGATGTCGTCGAGTTCAGTCCGATATGGCGCGGATCGCGCATCGTCGTCGAGCAGGCCTGCGAACCGCGCGGCAAGCTCCGCGCCCACCACGCGGGCGACCCGGTCCTGATCGCGGTCGCCGGACAGCGCGCTGCGTTCGAGCGTCGCGACGATCGCGCCCGCCGTCGCCCGGTCGCCGACGGCGACCGCCGTCAGCAGATGATGCAGCAGCGCGAACACCAGCGAACAATCGCCGGCGCGCCGCTGCGCCAGCTCGGCGAGTTCGCGCCAACGGTCTCCGACCGCCACGCCCTCCTGCCGCATCCGCCAGAGCAGCGAAACGGCATTGGCGATGTCGCGGAAATCGTCGGTCGTCCGCGGGCGGACGTGCCGGTCGTAGAGGTCGAGCGCAACGTCAGCGCGGCCTTGCGCCATGTGGCACAACGCCAGATGCCAGGCCATGTGGAACGCGAAATTGTTGCAGCCGCTCCACATGTCGCGCGTCCGTTCGAGCCAGGCGATGCCAGCTTCGGCGCGTCCCGACGTTTCGTAGACGTGACCGACGGCATGCGCGCCCCAGGCGTCGAAGGGCTCGTGCTCGACCGCGCTCAGGCCGACGCGCTCGGCCTCGGCCAGCTCCCCATTCTCGCCGAGAGCGAAGGAATGGCAGCCGAGAACGTAGCCGTAACCTGGCGCGGTCGCAGACCAGCGCGCGACCGCCTGTCGGGTCGTGCGCAGCATGCCGGCGGCGTCGCCGCTCATGAAGCGCAATCCATGGCTGAGCTTCAGCGCCAGCAGGTCGCGCGGCTGTTCGGTCAGATGCGCGTCGAGACGATCGGCAGCCCGCAGCAGCCGACCGGCGGCGGCATGTTCGGCGGCGCAAACGAGCGCGTGTTCGCCCGGCGTCGCGGCGCCGGGTCGAAGCGCCGCGCCGGCTGTCGCGGCATGCCTGTGCGCGGCCTCGATTGTTTCAGAGCGCGCCAGCGACACGCAGCACAGGGCGCGCAAGGCATGGGCGGCGACGAAATCCGGTTCCGCGCCCAGCGCGTCCTCGATCGCGACCGCCGCGTCGGGCCGGTGCGCGAGCACGTTCCACACGGCGCGTTCGAAGGCTTCGATCGCGCGCTGCGAGACGCCCGAATGTTCACCGGAATAGATGTCGATCGCCATGGCTTAGCTTCCCGCATGCGTTTGCGCTCGATGATCAAATTACGCGCGATCCGCGCGATGCGAAGTCACGAAGCCACGTCAGAATTCACGAAACGCGCACGATTGCGTGAACACGCGTCGGCGGCCCGTGGACGCGACGACGCGAATGTGGCGAGATCGGCGCCGCATGAAACGTCACGTTGCCGTTTGCATTCTTGTCGCGCTTGCGTCGCTTGCGTCGCGCGCGGCGTCCGCTTGCGACGCGACGACGCCCTGCGAGGTCGCTTCCGGCCGCTACTACGTTCGACCTCCGGCGGGGTGGGATGGCGCGCGCCCTCTGCCGGTCGCGGTCTATTTTCACGGCTACCGCAGTTCTGCGGCCGATGCGATGGCCGACCGAGCGCTCGGGGATGCACTGTCGAAGGCGGGCGTTCTGCTGGTCGCCCCTGACGGGCTCGACGGCCGCTGGACAATAGCGGGCAAGCTCTCGGCGGGGCGCGACGACCTCGCCTTCGTGCGCGATGTGCTGGCAGATCTGCGTCGTCGCTATCCCATAGACGAGAGACGGCTCGTCGCGACCGGGTTTTCGGCCGGCGGCTTCATGGTCTGGCAGATCGCCTGTACGGCGGGCGGTCTTTTTGCGGCCTACGCGCCGATCTCCGGCGCGTTTCTCGATCCGATCCCCGATCATTGCCCGACTGGACCCGCGTCCCTGCGCCATGTTCACGGAACCGCCGATGTCGTCGTGCCGATGGCCGGCCGCTGGATCGCGGGCGGTCGCGTGCGGCAGTCGGATGTCGACGCGAGTGTCGCGCGCCTGCGCGAAATCGACGGTT
The DNA here is from genome assembly GCA_020638135.1 of Methylobacteriaceae bacterium. Classification (GTDB taxonomy): domain Bacteria; phylum Pseudomonadota; class Alphaproteobacteria; order Rhizobiales; family Beijerinckiaceae; genus JAJXWB01. The sequence goes on from JACKJE010000010.1 coordinate 35,113, forward strand.
GCCCCGAGCGGCCGAAACGCGAGGAGCGTCGCGGCGAACTTGTGTGCCGGGTCTGGCCAGCCGCCGCCTGCGCCAGCGGCCGGGAAATCGAATTGTGCCTGCATGGCGGCGGACATTCCTTCGAGCCGGCCTGGATCGTCGACGCCGTGGACTGGGCAGGGCGCCTTGCGCCTCCGCCCTGAAGGTCATCCGCGCGCTTCGAGCCGTTCGAAGATCACGGCCGCGACGTAGCCGAACAGCAGATGGCCGGCCCAGCTCATGAAGGACAGGAGCAGGGCGCCGTCGAGCAGGAGGAACGGCAGGCCGGCGAGCGGCGCCATGATGCCGAGCGCGTTGAACCAGGTGAACGAGCCCCAGCTCAGCGCGTTGGCGTGCAATTCCGAGGGATTGATCAACCGCGTCGCTGTCGTCGCCGCTACGATGGCCCAAAAGATCGCGGCGTTCTTCTCGAAACCCGTCTGCGCGAAGCGCCAGGCCAGATAGGCCGAGAAAATCGCGAGCACGCCGATGTCGAGCGCCGCGCCCCAGCGGCGGAAGCTCCGGGAAATCACGAAATAGGCGACGGGATAGCCGAATATGCCGACGGCATAGTGCAGGAAGGTGGCGGTCGCGACCGACAGTTCGACGCCGCTCCAGTGCTGCACGCGCGAACGCACGAGCTCCGGCGGTTCGAGCGGGCCGCCGACGACCCAGGCAGTGATCGTGCGCGCCCAGATCTCCCAGGCCATCAGCGCGCAATAGCCGCCGATGAACAGATTGCGCAGCGTCCGTGCGGAGGGCAGGGCGATCGATGTCGTGAGACTTGAAGTTTGCGCGGTCATGTGAGCCTCCCGGATTGTCCGGAAGGACAGGTCTCACACCGGCCATTCAACGCGTAATGAATTGTCTGTGACTGCGGGCGTGATCTAGCCGATCGAACGGACGAGCACGACAGCCGTCATCAGCAGAAAGATCGCGGCGAGCAGGGCGGGGGCCGCCACCGCTTCGAGCCGGGCGCGCAGCGCGCCGCGCGAGTCCGCCATGAAGCCGCTGTGATGCGTGGACGCATGGGGATCGGAAGGAGCGAGCACAGGACGCCTCGAACAAATACGCGACAGGAACGTCCTGTCATCGTCGAGGCTACCGCAGCATGGTTCGCACAAGGTTAACGATTGTGGCCCGTGACTGTTAATTTCCACAGGTATTTCAGTCAGAAGCGCGTGGTGAGCGTCGTGAGCCAGGCCGGCGACCACTCGACCAGCGCCGCTTCGATCTGTTTGTCGACGCCTGTCAGGATGACGATCCCGACCGCGATCAACAGGGCGCCGAGCGCCATTTTTGCCCCCTTGCCGCCCGAGATCAGCCGGTCGCGCCATTGCGCCATCGCCGGGCGCGACAGCGAGCCGAGCAACGCCAGCGGCAAACCCGCGCCGACGCCGAACGCGGCCATGGTCGCGGCGACGAGCGGCAGCGATTCGCCACGCGCCGCCAGCGCCGAAGCAGCCCCGAGCGTCGGTCCGACGCAGGGGCTCCACACAGCGCCGAGCAGCAGGCCGACGCCGAATTGACCGGAAAGGCCGCCGGTCGAAAATCCACCGAACCGGCGCTCCGCCCAGTCGCTCACTGGTCCGCCGGCCGCCGCCAGCCGCACCTGCAGAGGCGGCGCGGCGAGCAGCACGCCAAGCGCGATCAGCAGGATGGCGCCCGCAGCGCGAAACCGGTCGCCGTCGAGCCCGATCGAAAAGCCGATGGTCGCGACGAACAGGCCGATCGCAGTGAAGGACAGGGCGACGCCCGCCGCCAGCGCCAGCGGCCCGCGCCGATGCTCGCCGGCCGCCGCGCCGAGCACCAGCGGCGTCAGCGGCAGCACGCAGGGCGAGAGGATCGAGAGGACGCCGGCCAGAAAGGCGAGCCCGACGGAGCCGATGGTCATGACCGGTCAGAGCGCTTTTTCGAGCAATTCTTCGATCGACAGCGGATCGGTCGCGCCGACCGAACGCCCGGTTTCCTTCAGGCCCTTGAAGACGATCAGCGTGCTCTGCATCTGCGCATTGAACGTCCTCAGCGCATCCTTCTGCGTGTCGAAATCGACGTGAAACACGGCGAGTTCGGCAAAGCGCGGTTCGCTCTCGTACTTCGCGAGAACGGGCGTCTGCGCCTTGCAGGTCGGGCACCACGGCGCGTGCACCTCGACCAAGATGGACTTGCCGGCCTTCTGCGCGGCCTCGAATGCCGCTTGCGTGAAATTGGCGCGCTGCGCGGCGAAGGCCGGCGCGACGGTAAGCGCCACGAAAAGGCCGCCCGCCGCGAGAACGTGTCTGCGTGAAATCAAGGTTGATCCTCCCTGCAGCGTCCGCGCCGCTCCTGCGAGTGATGCCGACACGGCGACGCACAAGCCAGTCACGAAATCGCGAGCGCGATCACGAAAGCGTCAAGGACGCATCGACATTTTCGGCGCGCCCGGCGTCAGCGTGCGGTAGGCCAACTCTGCGAAATCGCACAGCAGCTTGCGCGTCTCGCGCGGATCGATGATGTCCTCGACCCAGAAAGTCTCGGCCGTGCGGAACGGCGTGCGCAGCTTGGCGAGGCGCTCCTCGATCTCGGCGAGCTTGGCCTGCGGATCGGGCGAGGCGTCGAGATCGGCGCGATAGGCCGCCTCGATGCCGCCTTCCAGCGGCAGCGAGCCCCAGCGCGCCGACAGCCAGGCATAGCGCAGCGACAGGCGCCCGGCCGGCTGGTGCGCGGCGCCGGCGACGCCGAAGCAATTGCGCACGATGATCGTGCACCAGGGAATGCTCGTCTGGTTGAGCGCGGCCATGACGCGCACGCCGTGGCGGATGGTGGCGGTCTGCTCGGCCTGCAGGCCGATCATGAAGCCCGGGCAGTCGCAGAGATAGACAACCGGCACGTGAAAGGTCTGCGCCATGTCGACGAAGCGTACGATCTTCTGGCAGGCCTCCGCTGTCCAGGCGCCGCCGTAATGATAGGGGTCGCTGGCGAGCAGCGCGATCGGCCTGCCCTGCAGGCGCGCAAAGCCCGTGATGATCGAGCGGCCGAACATCTGGCCCATCTCGAAGAACGAGCCTTCGTCGACCACCGTCTCGATGATCGGCCGCATCTTGTAGACCTGCCGCTGATTGCGCGGGATCGCCTTCATCAGTTTTTCGACCGGCCGGTCGGCCGGATCATTCGCCGGCAGGACCGGCGGCAGCTCATGCACGGAGGACGGCAGGTAGGACAGGAACTTGCGCGCGCAGTCGAAGGCTTCCTCCTCCGTGTCGACGGCATGGTCGATCGCGCCGGACTTCGTCTGGATTTCCCAGCCCCCGAGCTCCTGTTTCGAATGCGGCTGGCCGAGTCGCGCCACCACCGGCGGCCCGGCGACGAACATGGCGGAGGTCTTGGTCATCACCGAATAATGGCTCGACGTCAGCCGCGCCGCGCCAAGGCCCGCCACCGAGCCGAGGCCGAGGCCGACGACCGGCACATGGCCGAGCGCGTCGGTCATCAGGTGATAGGCGCGCGTCTCGCCCACCTGGCCCGGCAGGTTGGAGCGGCCCTTGGTCTCGATCGTCTTGACCGATCCGCCGCCGCCCGACCCCTCGATGAAGCGGATAACGGGCATGCGGTAGGTCTTGGCCATCTCCTCCGCCATGATCGGCTTTTCGCGGATCGAGGCGTCGGCCGATCCGCCGCGCACCGTGAAATCGTCGCCGACGATCACGACCGGGCGCCCGTCGACTTTCGCGCGCCCGAACACGCAATTGGCGGGCGTCAAATTCTTGAGGTCGCCCTTCTCGTCATATTCGCCGACGCCGGCGATCGCGCCGACCTCGCGGAAGCTGGCGGGGTCGGCGATCCGGTCGATTCGCTCGCGAATGGTCAGCCGGCCGCCGTCATGCTGGCGCTTGACGCGCTCCGGCCCGCCCATGCGCGCCGTCATCGCCTTGCGCTTCTCCAGTTCCTGCAGTTCCGGCGTCCAGGCCATCGCGTCTCTCTCCCGCTTCCGCTGTTTTTTCGGCTCGTGGCGGCAGTCTAGCCAAGTCTCGAGGTCCGCACACGTGCGTCCGCGCGAGGACTTGCTATGATCGGGGCGCAGACGAGGAGCCAGGATGCGCGCCGATCTCATCACGCAATCGCTCGAACTTGCCGCCGCCCGCGCGGCCGATCTCACGCCGCATGTCTATGCCCGGCTTTTCGCCGAGCGCCCGGAACTGGAGGCCATGTTCGGCGACAATCCAAGGCTCGTGCAGGGCGAAATGCTCGCCCGCGCGCTCGAGACCATTCTCGATTTCATCGGCGACCGCTCCTATGCCGCCAATCTCATCTCTGCGGAATCCATGGCCCACGCCACCTACGAGGTCGCGCCCGATCTGTTCGTCCAGTTCTTTCGCGTGATCGCCGACACGCTGCGCGAATTGCTCGGCGCCGAATGGACGGATGAAACCGAACGGGCCTGGCGCGGCCTTGTCGCCGATATGGCCGCCTGCGCGCCGCAGGACGAAGGGGTTCTCGCATGACGAATGTCTACGATTTCTCGGCGCAGGACATCGACGGCAAGAAGGTCCCGCTCAAGCGTTACAAGGGCAAGGCGCTCTTGATAGTCAACACGGCGAGCCAGTGCGGCTTCACGCCGCAATATGCTGGGCTGGAGACGCTGCATCGCGACCTCGCGGATCGGGGATTCGAGGTGTTGGGATTTCCCTGCAACCAGTTCGGCGCGCAGGAGCCGGGCGATGCGGAGGAAATCAAGAATTTCTGCTCGCTGAAATACGACGTGACCTTCCCGATGTTCGCCAAGGTCGACGTCAACGGCGCGGATACGCATCCGCTGTTCGAATATCTGAAGAAGGCGAAGCCCGGCCTGCTCGGCTCGCAGAACGTGAAGTGGAATTTCACGAAGTTTCTGGTCGACAGGGAGGGCGCCCCCGTCGCGCGCTATGCGCCGCAGGAGAGTCCGGAATCGATCCGCAGGGATATTGAGAAATTGTTGGGGTAATAAGTGTCCTCATGCTGAGGAGCGATGCGCGGCATCGCGTCTCGAAGCATGTTCGATGCGGCCATCCTTCGAGACGCGGCGCTTCGCGCCGCTCCTCAGGATGAAGATTTTGGTTACCCCTGCGTCCGCCCGCGCGCCTGAATGCCGGCGCGGCGCTGCTCCACCGATTCCGGCGTCACGCTGCGGTTGTGTGCGCTCGAGCGGCGATGCTCGACGGCGAGGCCTTCGCCGAGACCCACCGCATAGCCCTCGTCGATGATCGACTTGTAGAGACACAGCGTATCGGCGGGGATCGAGGCCATGTCCTCCGCGAGCTTCATCGCGGCCGGCATCAGCTCTTCCGGCGCCACGACGCGATTGACGAGGCCCCAGTCCAGCGCGGCCTGCGCGTCCAGAAAATTGCCGGTCAGCGACAGTTCCTTCGCCCGGTAGACGCCAATTGCGCGCGACAGTTTCTGCGACAGACCCCAGCCCGGCATGATGCCGACGCGCGCATGCGTGTCGGCAAAGCGTGCATTGGTCGAGGCGATCAGCACGTCGCAGGCGAGCGCAAGCTCGAAGCCGCCGGTGATGGCGACGCCGTTGATCGCGCCGATGACCGGTTTCGGGCATTGCTGGATCGCGAGTACCGGATTTTCCGCCGCGCCCGTGGCGTTGGCGTCGCCCAGCGCATCGCTGGAGCTGCCGAGCTCCTTGAGGTCGAGGCCCGCCGTGAAGGCGCGATTGCCCGCGCCTGTCAGCACCACGACGCTGATGGTATCGTCGGCCGCGATCTTGCGGATGGCTTCATCGAGCGCGCGGCGCAGCGCGCGCGACAATGCGTTCATGGCGTCGGGACGATCGAGCGTGACGACGGCTATCGCGCCTTTCTGTTCGACTTTCAGCATGGTGCGTCAGGCCGCCAGAAAGCCTTCGAGGCGCTTGCGAATGATCGATTCCGCTTCGGCCATGATGCGGTCGATCAGCTCCTTCACCGTTGGAATGTCGTGGATCAGGCCCGCCACCATGCCGCAGGACCAGGCGCCGACATCCATGTCGCCATTCTGCATCACCTTCGGATAGACGCCGGCGACCTCGTTGATGATGTCCTCGAACTTGATCGAAGAGCCCAGTTCCTTTTCCTTGGCGATGAGCCGGTCGACAGCGGCATTGCGCAGCACTCGCTCCGTGTTGCGCAGCGGACGCATCACGAGGCGCGTATCCAGTTCGCTCGCCGCGACGATGGCGGCCTTCACGTTCTCATGCACCGGCGCTTCCTTCGTGCAGATGAAGCGCGTGCCCATGTTCATGCCTTCCGCGCCCATCGCCATGGCGGCAACCAGCGAGCGCCCGTCGGCCATGCCGCCCGACGCGATGAAAGGAATCTTGAGTTCATCCGCCGCGCGCGGCAGCAAAATCATGTTCGGCACGTCGTCTTCGCCGGGATGGCCGCCGCATTCGAAACCGTCGACGCTGACCGCATCGCAGCCGATCGCTTCCGCCTTCAGCGCATGGCGGACGGACGTGCATTTGTGAATCACCGCGACGCCGGCTTTCTTGAAGAAGGGCATGACCTGCGAGGGATTGTTGCCCGCCGTTTCCACCGCCTTGACGCCGTTTTCGATGATGACGCGCACGAGGCCGGGATAATCCGGCGCATTCACGGTCGGCAGGAAGGTCAGGTTCACGCCGAACGGCTTGTCGGTCATGGACCGGCACTTCTTGATCTCGGCGTCGAGCTTTTCCGGCGTGCCGAGGGTGAGCGCGGTGATGATGCCGAAGCCGCCCGCATTCGAAACGGCGGCCGCCAGCGGCGCAAGGCCGACATAATGCATGCCGCCCTGCACGATCGGGTGTTGCACGCCGAGCATTTCGGTGATGCGGGTCTTCATGGGCGTCCTCCGATTGTTGGCCGCGCTGGCGGCGTATTCGGAGGCGAGCCTAGTTCAAAGTGGCGCGCAAATCGAGATCGTCGGACAAAAAGACGTTACGAAGCGGTCAGGACGACTGCCCGTCCCCCGCGCGACGCGGCGTCGAGGCCTCCTCGCGGCGGCGGAAGCGCACGACGGCCGCCGGCCCGCGTGTGCGGGCGGCGATCCGGCTGCGGCCGGTTCCTGTCAGCACGTAGCGGCCGCGCATGTCGTCCCAGCGCATCAGGTCGTCCTGAATGGCGCGCTGGCGCAGCACCATGGTCATCGGGTCCTGGACATGGGCGGGAGCGACGTCGCCGAGCGCATCGACCTTTTTGAGGGCTTCGATGAGGAAGTTTTCCTGGGCGTCGTGCATTGCAGCGTCAAAATGGCCCTGCGGGGCGCATTCGACAAGAGAAAAGGCGCCACACCATGTGTCTTTCAAGAAAGCCGTGTGAAATCAGTCCGCAAAGCGGAGTCACGTCAGCACGATCACCTTGGTTCCGACGGAAGCTCGGGTGTAGAGGTGCACGATGTCCTGATTGACCATGCGGATGCAGCCCGACGACACGTTCGTGCCGATCGTCTCGGGCTCCGTCGTGCCGTGGATGCGATAGCCGAGATCGTGGCCGCCGCCGTCGCTGAACAGATACATGGCGCGCGCGCCGAGCGGGCTTTTCGGCCCGCCGCGCACGCCGAGGCCGCGTGGCGTCTTTTCGAGCTGCGCGCGGATTTCTGGCTGGCGCTCCACCATTTCGTGCGGCGGCACCCAGTCCGGCCAGTCGCGCTTCATGTTGATCTGCGCGCGGCCCGACCAGCCGAAACCCTCGCGACCGACGCCCACGCCATAGCGCGTCGCGCGCCCCGGCTCTTCGGTGAAGTACAGATGCTTGGAGGCGGGATCGACGATGATCGTGCCGGTCGGCTCCGCCCCCCGGTATTCCACGGTCTGTCGTAGCCAGCGCTGGTCGATCTGGCCGTAATCGAACGAGCGGATCGCGTAGGGCTCGCCCGGATAATCCGCGTAGACCGCGTGATAGTCGGGCGTCGCGATGGTCCGCCCGGCAAAGTTGCGGCGCGGTTCGCCGACATCAGGCGAGAAAGTCAGCGGCCCGTCGCTGGAACAGGCGGAAAGGGCGGCGCCGAGAGCGGCGGCGCCTCCGGTAAGCAGATGGCGGCGGTCAAGCATTGGTCATGTCTCGGGGGCCGGGACCGAAACATGGTTACAGAAGATGGTTAGGAATGGGTTTCCGGGGGCGTCGCGGCGTCCAGACCCCTTCATGCTGAGGAGGCCGCGCGTCAGCGCGGCGTCTCGAAGCATGGCCAGACGACGCGACCCGGCCATGCTTCGAGACGGCCGCTGCGCGGCCTCCTCAGCATGAAGGTCGCGGGATGACGCCGAGCCGTCACCGCGTCTCCGCGAACGCCTTGGCGAACGGCGCCGTATTCTGGGCGTTGAGCCCGGCGACGTTGATGCGTCCGTCTGGCAGCAGGTAGACGCCGCGCTCGTCGCGTAGGCGCTGCGCCTGGCCGTCGGTCAGCGGCAGACACGAGAACATGCCGGTCTGGCGGGTGACGAAGCTGAAGTCCGAATTGGTCAGCCGCGTCAGTTCGCTCGCCAGATTGGCGCGCAGCATCTGGATGCGTTCGCGCATGCCGTCGAGCTCGGCTTTCCAATTGGCCCGCAGGCCTTCGTCTTCGAGCACGATCTTGACCGCCGCCGCGCCATGGTCCGGCGGCATCGACCACATACCGCGCCCGATTGTCGCGAGCTTGGCGCCGGCGACATCGGCCGCGGCTGCGGAGGAGGCGAGAATGAACGCCGCGCCGACGCGGTCGCGATAGACGGCGAAATTCTTGGAGCAGGAAGCCGCCACCGCCATTTCCGGCATGATCGACGCCAGATGCCGCACGGGCCCGGCGTCTTCCTCCAGCCCGAAGCCGAGGCCCTGATACGCGAGATCGACCAGCGGGAACAGGCCGCGGTCCAGCATCAGCGTGCCGATCGTCTTCCATTGCGCCATGTCGAGATCAGCGCCGGTCGGATTGTGGCAGCAGCCGTGCAACAGCACGACGTCGCCGGGCTTTGCGACCGCGAGATCGCGCACCATCGCATCGAAGCGCACGCCGCCGCCCGCGCGGTCGAAATAGGAATAGGACTTGAGCTTGAGCCCGGAACTCGCCAGCAGCGGCTCGTGATTGACCCAGGTCGGATCGGGAATGTGCACGGTCGCGTCCGGCCGCGCGGCGGCGACGAGATCGGCGAGCAGCCGCAGCGCGCCGCAGCCGCCGGGCGTCTGCGCCGTGCGGATGCGCGCCTTGTCCGCCTGCTGGCCGAACACGAGGCCGCGCATCAGATCATTGAAGCCGACATCGCCGAGCGGCCCGAGATAGGTCTTGGTCTGCTGCTGCGCATGCAGGAGCAGCTCCGCCTCGCGCACGGCCGCGACGATCGGCGTGCCGCCGGCCTCGTCCTTGTAGACGCCGACGCTGACGTCGATCTTGTCCGCGCGTTTGTCTTCGCGGAACGCCGCCATGATCGTGAGAATGGGGTCGGGCTTGGCGGGGGTCAGCGTCTCGAACATGGGCGAACTCTTCGTCTGGCGCCGCATGGCGCGTCTGCGCGTCCTTTTAGACATAAATTGGCGGCGCCGCGAGCGCCCGGTCTAGGATGGAGGAAATCTTCCGTGAGGCGCCCGTGACGACAAGACCCAACCTCCGCATCGACCTCGACCGCCTCTGGTCCAGTCTCATGGACATGGCCGAGATCGGCGCGACGCCGGGCGGCGGCTGCAACCGCCAGGCGCTGACGCCCGAGGATGCGCGCGGCCGCGCCTTGTTCGAACGCTGGTGCGAGGCGGCGGGCTGCACGGTCTCGGTCGATGGCCTCGGCTCGATGTTCGCGCGGCGCGAGGGGACAGAAGACCTGCCGCCCGTGTTGATCGGCTCGCATCTCGACACCCAGCCGACGGGCGGCAAGTTCGACGGCGTGCTCGGCGTGCTGGCCGGGCTCGAAGTCATGCGCGTCTTGCAGGAATCCGGCCTACGCACGCGCCGCCCCATAGAACTCGTCAACTGGACCAACGAGGAGGGCTGCCGCTTCGCTCCCGCAATGCTCGCGTCGGCTGTTTTCGCCGGCGTGCTGCCGCCGGCCCGCGCGCTCGACGCCCGCGATGCGCAGGGCGCGCGCTTCGGCGACGAACTCGCGAAAATGGACCTCGAACGTTCGGCGCCGATCGGCGGCCGCGACGTCGCGGCCTATGTCGAACTGCATATCGAGCAGGGCCCGATCCTCGAAGCCGAAGGCTTCGATGTCGGCCTCGTCGTCGTGGGGCAGGGCCATCGCTGGTATGATGTGCTGTACCGCGGCTTCGGCAGCCATGCGGGCTCGACGCCCATGCCGACGCGCCGTGACGCCATGGTCGGCGCCGCGCGCCTCGTCCTCGAATTGCAGGCGATCGGCCGCAGGCACGGACCGGCCGGCATGGCGACGGTGGGCGAAATGCATGTCGCGCCCAATTCCCGCAACATCATTCCCGGCGAAGTCCGTTTCACCATCGACATTCGCCATCCCGAACACGACACGCTGGAAGCGATGGATGCGCAAGTCCGCGCCGCCTTCGCGCGCTGCCGCGACGCGGAGCGGCTGGAGGGCGAACTGACCGATGTCTCGTACAATCCGCCCGTGCCGTTCGACGCTGGCGTTCTCGACGTCATCCGTCGCCAGACAGCCGCGCTCGGCCTGAAAGGCCGAGACATCGTCTCGGGCGCCGGCCACGACGCCTTCCATCTCGCGAAAGTCTGTCCGACCGCGATGATATTCACGCCCTGCAAGGACGGAATCAGCCACCACGAATCCGAGGACATCACGAGGGAATGGGCGGAGGCCGGCGCCAATGTCCTGCTGCGCACCGCGATCGAACTCGCCGATCGCCGCTGACGCGCCGTGAATTGCGCGACGTTTGCGACTTGCCAGGGCAGGTCATTTGCGTTATTAATCGTATAGAGGTACCAAAATAAATATATGCCGGCATTGCCGGCTGGGGAGCGGAGCGACATGTCCAATGCCCATAGCGCCGAGGCGCCGGCCAATTCCGTGCGTCGCCTGAGCAAACCCGACCTCGACAGGGTCGTCGAGATCGACCAGACGATCGCGGGCCGTTCGCGCCGCGGGTTCTTCGAAAATCGCGTGGCGGCGAGCCTCGCCGATCCCGCCGGGTTCATCTCGCTCGGCTATGTCGAGGGCGACAGGCTGCAAGGCTATGTGCTGGCGCATATGCTCGATGGCGAGTTCGGCGGCCGGCATCCGATCGCCGTGCTCGACGCTGTCGGCGTCGACAAGGCGGCGCGCGGCCATGGCGGCGCGCATGCGCTGCTCGCCGAATTGCAGCGGGCGGCGCGCGGGCGCGGCGCGCATGCGATCCGCACCCAGATCGGCTGGCCCGACGAGGGCATGGCGCATTTCCTGGCGCTGGCCGGCTTCCGGCTCGGCACGCGCCTCGTGCTCGACCGCGCGACAGCGCGGCTCCCCGGCGAGCTGCGCCCGGGCGAGGCCGAGAGCGAAGGGCAGGATCTGTCGGAGGACAGGATCGCCGTGCGGGCCATGACCTTGGCCGATTTGCCGGCGATCATCGGCATCGACAAGCAGATCACCGGCGCCGACCGCTCCGCCTATTTCAAGCGCAAGGCGGAGGATGTCCTGCGCTCGAACGGCGTGCGCATGTCCATGCTCGCCGAAATCGACGGGACGCCGGCCGGCTACGTCATGGCGCGCGTCGACTATGGAGAATTCGGACATCCCGACAGCGAAGCCGTCTTCGACACGATCGGCGTCGATACGGAATTCGCCGGCCAGCATGTCGGCTCGGTTCTCATCGCTCAATTGCTCGATCAGCTCGCCAACCTGCGCGTCGACCGGGTGCGCACGATTGTCGAGTGGAACGACGCCGAGCTCATCGCCTTCCTCGACAATCTCGGATTCCGGCCGACACAGAACATGACGCTGGCGCTCGCGCTCTGAGGCGCCGGCAGAGGGGAGGCCCAATGAACCTGCGTTACTCCGCATCGCGCATCCTGCACGACGAGCATATGGTCGTGCTGGCGCTGCTGAACGATCTCGAGCGCGTGGTCCTGGCGCGCAAGGAGCCGCCTGCGGCGGACGATGGCGAGATCGGCCGCTTTCTCGGGCAGCTGCGCGGCGCGCTGGCGCATGAAGTGACCGTGCATTTCGCCTTCGAGGAAGATGCTTTGTTTCCGGTCCTGATCGAAAACGGCGCCGGCGATCTCTGCGATCTTCTGGTGGAAGAGCATCACGTCCTGCGCCAGACGATCGAAGATGTGCTTGCGCGCATTTCTGCGGGAACGGGGTCGTGGACGCCGCAATCCTGGGCCGGGCTGCGGGCGGTCTCCGCCGAGCTTGTCGAAAGGCTGCGCTCGCATGCCGAGAAAGAAGAAATGGCGCTGCTGCCGGCTATGGAAGAGGCCCTGACGCCAGAAACCGACGCCGAGGCCTGCACCCGGCACGAGGGCTGAAACGCCCTCGCGGGCCACATCGGCGGCGCTTATAGTAGCGCGGGACGAAAACGACAGGGGCGCGGAACGCGCATGACCGGCAGCGGACGAAGCGAGAAGGCGAGCATCGCGATCCGGCGCGCGAAACCGGACGACGCGCCAGCTGTCGTCGCGCTCGATCAGGCGACGACAGGCCAGAACAAGCCGGACTATTGGCGGGATATGATCGCGCAATTCTCTGGCGCGCAGGCCGACCGTCGCGCCTTTCTGGTCGCGGAATCCGGCGGGCGCCTGGTCGGCTTCATCTCGGGCGAAATCCGCGCCTTCGAATTCGGCGCCGAGCCGCGCGGCTGGGTCTTTGCGGTCGCCGTCGATCCGACGCTGCGTGTCAAGAATGTGGGGACGCGCCTGTTCGACGAACTTTGCGCCATTTTCCAGAAGGCGGGGGTGGACAAGGTGTCGACCCTGATCGAGCGCGACTCCGAACTCGTTCTCGCCTTCTTCCGTAGCCAGGGCATGTTGTTCGGTCGTTACATCCAGATGGAGAAGGATATCGTCTGACGCGACGCGTCTTTGGGCGGGATAACCGGCGCAATCCATGCATCAGGACGCGACGGCGCAGGCTGACAGGACTATATGGGCATGTGGCCGTGCGTAACTGACCTCCGCACGCGAAGGGAAACCAGGGATCCATGAAACTGCAGAAGGCGACGATCTGCGGACTCTATGCGGTGGTCGAACTGGCCGCGAACCCGGACGCGCAGATTTCGGCAGGCGAGATCGCCAAGAAATACGACATTTCGCTCAATCATCTCGCAAAGGTCCTGCGCACGCTCGTGCGCGCGCGCATGATCGAATCGGTGCGCGGGCCCGGCGGCGGCTACAGATTCTGCGGCAATCCCAAGCGCGTGACGCTGCTCGACATCGTCGAATTGTTCGAGGATCCCTCGCCTGATCTCGAGAACGATACGGGCGGGGACAACGAGGAAAGCCGCGCGCTGCACCGCGTGCTCGCCGACATCGACGACATCGCCATCGCCACCTTGCGCGCGGTCTCGATCACCTCGCTCGTCAAGATCATCGAGAACGAACGCAAGAAAGGCGAACGCGCAGGCCGCGCGCTGCGCGCCGCGGTCGGCGAATAGTCGGCTCAGTCCGACAGGACGGGCGGATCGGGGTCCGCGTCCCAGTCGGGATCGTCGGCTTCGAACTTTTCAAGCCAGCGATCGACCCAGACGACGTGCTGACGCTCGTCGTCGGCCATCGTGCGTGCAAAGGCTGCGATCTCGGGGTCTTCCGCCGTTTCAGCAATCGCCTCGAAATAGCGCGTCGCTCGCTCCTCGTTGTGGCGCGCGAGCATGAGCGCCTGGCGCGGCGTCATGAGATAGTGCACATCGCTGAAATCGATGGCCTCTGGACCATCCGGCCCGGTCCACGAGAAGCTCGCCGGCCTGCCGCCGACCAGCGCGTCGCCGGCGCGCCGCGCGATCTCCTTGCGGTGCTCGGCCTCGATCGCCGCCATCTTGCGGAAGATCGTCGCGACACGCGCGTTATTGTGCACTTCCATCTGTTCGGCGAGCGCCTCGTAGCGCTCGGAGGCCTCGACCTCGATGGCGAGCGCCTGCGCGAAAAATTCCGCGACGCTGCTGAATTTGGGCGCATCAGTCATACTTCGAACTCCGCTTCGAGACGCGCCGGATCGAGATCGGCGATCGGGTGCGGCCGGTAGGGCTCGCGATGGCCGCGATACAGGACGCCGACGTTGAAACCGTCGTCTGTCATCAGCCGCCGCGCCGCGCGGCCCGGATCGTCCGTCTCGGGAACGACCGCGGTGCGCACCGTGCTCTTCCATTGCTTCTGCTGGTCGGGCCGGAAGGTCACGCAGGGGCTGAGCAATTGCAGGAAGGAGAAACCGGGCGTGCGGATCGCCTCGATGATCAGCTTGGCGCAGCCGCCGACATCGCCGGTAAAGCCGCGCGCGATGAAATTTGCGCCGGAGGCGAGCGCGATCACCAGCGGATGGAACGGACTGAGGCCCGTGCCGCCGGGCGCGATCGCCGTGTCCCAGTCGGGCTCGGTCGTCGGCGACGGCTGGCCCTTGGTCATGCCGTAGATGCGATTGTCCATCACGATATAGGTGAGGTCGATATTGCGGCGGCAGGCGTGCAGGAAATGGTTGCCGCCGATCGAGAAACCGTCGCCGTCGCCGCTGGCGACGACCACCGTCAAATCCGGCCGCGCCACCTTGAGCCCGGACGCGAGCGCCAGCGAGCGCCCGTGCACGCCGTGGAAACCGTAGGCGTTGACATAGGCGGGAATGCGCGAGGAGCAGCCGATGCCGGAGATGATGGCGATCTGCTCGGGCGGCAGGCCGAGTTCGGCGAAGGCGCGCTGGAACGACACCAGCACGGAATGATCGCCGCAGCCCGGACACCAGACTGGTTTGACCGCGGACTTGTAGTCGGCGGGTTTGAATTCGCGCACGGCGTCGGGGATCATGTTCATGAGCGTGCCGCCTTCCTGATATACTCCAACGCTTCTCCGGGCCTGATCGGCAGCGGACCCGGCCGCGCGATCGGGACGATGTCGGCCGGCAGGTCGTAATGCGCGCGCAGATAGCGCCAGAACTGCCCGGAATGGCTCTGTTCGACGATGACGACGCGCTTGGCGCCGGCAAGCGCCGCCGCGAGCAGTTCGGGTTGCGCGGGCGCGATCAGGCGCAATGCGATCAGCTTGACGCCAATGCCTTCCGTCCGCGCCGCCTCGACCGCTTCGCGCAAGGGTTCGGCGGAGGAGCCCCAGGTGATGATCGCCAGCTCCCCCTCGCCCTCGATGTCGGCCCAGTGCGCCGAGAAGTCGAAGCGATCGAGCTTGCCCTGACGCTTGTCGAGCTGGCCGATGTGATCCTGCGCCTGGCTCGACGGCGTGCCCTTCTGGTTGTGGGTGAGACCGTCCGCCGTGTACTGGCCGCCCGGCGCGCCGGGAATCGCCATGGGCGACACGCCGCTCTCGGTCAGCGCGTAGCGCGCATAATTTTCGGCATTGGCCCCCATCGTCAGACGTTGCGTGCCGAACGAGAGGTTCGGCGGCTTGTCGATCACGGCGCGCGCTTGCCCGATCGATTGGTCCGACAGCATGATGACCGGCGTCTGCAGCGTTTCGGCGAGATGCACCGACCATTGCGCGGTCAGGAGGCAATCCGAGATCGACAGCGGCGCCGTCACCACATGCGGCGCGTCGCCGTGCAGCCCGTAGACGGCGATGTTGAGATCGCTCTGTTCCGACTTGGTCGCAATGCCGGTCGATGGCCCCGACCGCATGACGTCTACGACGACGACGGGCGTCTCCGAGGCGACGGCGAGCCCCAGCGATTCGATCATCAGCGACAGGCCCGGCCCGGCAGTCGCGGTCAGAGCCGGCGCGCCGCCGAAGCTCGCGCCGATCACCATGTTGATCGAGGCGAGTTCGTCCTCGGCCTGCATCAGCACGCCGCCGCATTGCGGCAGCGTGTGCGCCATCCATTCGAGAATCTCGGTCGCCGGCGTGATCGGATAGCCGCCGACGAATTTCACGCCGCCCCGGATCGCGCCGAAGCCCGTAGCCTCGTTGCCGGTGATCGACCAGCGCGCGCCGGGCGCCGCCCCGCTCAGGGAGAGTTGCGGAGCCTTCGCCTCGGGCGCATTGGCGGCGCCGAGGAGAACCGCCTGTTCGCTCGACGCGACCGCTTCCGGCTTCTTGCGGCCGATCGACGCGGCCACCGCCTCCACAATCGAGGATTCCGGTAGCCCGATCAGACGCGCGAGCGCGCCGAGCGCGACCATCGACACGCGTCCGCCCTTCACGGACTTGGCGAGCTTTGCCATCGGCAGCCAGGCTGTCGCCGCCTGCGAGGCCTTCAGGAAGTCGGGCAGATCGCCGGCTCCCGAATCCGCGATGATCAGGCTGCCGGCGTCGAGAGGCAACTCGGCCGCGAAACGCTGGACATTGTCGAAGTCGAGCGCGAGCAGAATGTCGAAGCGATCGCCGGGACATTGCACCGGCCGGCTCGATAGACGGATCATCGCCGCCGCTTCGCCGCCGCGAATCTGGGGCCCAGTGGAGCGGGTCATCAGTCCATAGAGGCCGCAGCTTGTCGCCGCGTCCAGCAAGGTCTGGCCGGCGGTCATCACGCCGGCGCCTCCCGAGCCCGTCAGCACGATTGAGAGACTGGGCGCAAAGCGCGGTTGCGTCATGATGGCGGTCTCCTCCTGTCGCCGTTTCCTTGCGCTTGTTTGTCGCTCTTGTGGGTAGCGAGAAATTTGCGCTTGCTATTTCGGTATCTCAGTACTACTTTACCATCCAATCAGAACGATCGCAATGGCCAATGGCCGGCGACGGACATAATGGGGAAGCGAATGGGACCGGGCAAATCAATGCGATGCAGTATGACGCAGGTCGGTTCGGCGCAGGCTCATGCGGACGTCCGCGCTCGCCGGCCGCAGATCCGTTCCTGACGGTTTTACGAAGCGCGCGGGCGCTGAGGCTTCCGTGCGCCGCAAGGGTTCACTGACTGCAATAGGACAAATTCGATGACCGCTCATCTCGTCGACCACGATATCGTCCCGCATTCCGAGGTCCCTGGCGTCATCTACGAAAAGCGTCCGGCCAAACGCGCCGACGGGTCGATTGTCGACGGCCTCTACAATGCCTGGATCTGGCTCGACAATCCCAAGCAGTACAATTCCTACACGACCGACATGGTGAAGGGCGTGATCCGCGGCTTCCGCACCGCGTCCAATGCGCGCGACGTGGTCGCTGTCGTGTTCACGGGCGTCGGCGACAAGGCCTTCTGCACCGGCGGCAACACCAAGGAATACGCGGAATATTACGCGGGCAATCCGCAGGAATACCGGCAGTACATGCGCCTGTTCAACGACATGGTGTCGGCTATCCTCGGCTGTGACAAACCCGTCATTGCGCGCGTCAACGGCATGCGCATCGGCGGCGGCCAGGAAATCGGCATGGCCTGCGATTTCACCGTGGCGCAGGATCTCGCCAAGTTCGGTCAGGCCGGTCCCAAGCACGGCTCCGCCGCCATCGGCGGCGCCACCGACTTCCTGCCGCTGATGGTCGGCTGCGAGCGCGCCATGGAATCCGGCACGCTCTGCGAGCCTTGGTCGGCGCACAAGGCCTACCGTCTGGGCGTCGCGCTCGACATCGTTCCCGCGCTCAAGGTCGACGGCAAGTTCGTGCCGAATCCTCTCGTCGAGACGCAGCGCTATCTCGACGAGTTCGGCAAGATCGTTCACGGCGAACCGCTGACCGGCGAGGCGCTGAAGAAGGGCAAGGAGACCATGGCGCGCGGCCAGGTCGATCTCAGCCTGCTCGATCAGAAGATCGAGGCGCTCTGCACGAAATTGATGACGACTTTCCCTGAATGCCTGACCAAGAGCTTCGAAGAGCTGCGCAAGCCCAAACTCGACGCCTGGAACCGCAACAAGGAGAACAGCCGCGCCTGGCTCGCGCTCAACATGATGGCCGAAGCGCGCACCGGCTTCCGCGCCTTCAACGAAGGCCCCAGAGACGATCGCGAAATCGATTTCGTCGAGCTGCGCCTTCGTCTCGCCAAAGGCGAGGGCTGGACCGAAGCCATGATCGAGGATCTGATCCCGAAGGCGAAATCGGCATGAGCACGCCAGTCAAAGTCTGGTTCGAGAAAGAGGGGCGCCTGCTGCGCCTGCGGCTCGACCGGCCCAAGGCGAACATTCTCGACGCGGCGATGAACGCCGCGCTCGAGGCGGCGCTGACGACGCATGGCGGCGCGCAGGAGCTGCGCGCCATCATGATCGACGCGGCCGGCGGTCATTTCTCGTTCGGCGCCTCGATCGAGGAGCACATGCCCGACCAGTGCGCCGCCATGCTCGACGGCTTCCATCGGCTCGTTCTCAAGGTCTTCGGATCCGCGGTCCCGGTCATCGCCGTCGTGCGCGGCCAATGCCTCGGCGGCGGGCTGGAGCTGGTCTCCGCCGCGCATCTGATCTTTGCCGGCGCCGACGCAAAGTTGGGCCAGCCCGAAATCCAGATCGGCGTCTTCGCCCCGGCGGCTTCGTGCCTTCTGCCCGAGCGCGTCGGTCTCGCGGCGGCGGAAGACCTGCTGCTGTCGGGCCGCTCCATCGGCACCGACGAGGCGCTGCGGATCGGCCTCGTCACGGCGGTCGCCGACGATCCGGAAACAGCAGCCCTCGCCTATTTCGACAAGCATCTCGCGCCGAAGAGCGCCGCGGCGCTGCGTCATGCGACCCGCGCGGCGCGCGAAGGCGTCGCCGACCGCGTCGCCAGTAAGCTGGCGGCGATCGAGAAATTGTACCTCGACGACTTGATGGCGACATCGGACGCCGTCGAGGGCCTGACCGCCTTCATCGAGAAGCGCCCTGCGCGCTGGAAGGACGCCTGACATGCTCGACAAGCCGAATTCCACGACATCGGACATCATCAAGCGCTGTGAAGAACTCTTCACCGATCTCTATTTCACCCGCGCGCGCGAGTGGAAAGCGGAGAAGCCCGGCCGCATCGTCGTCGGTTTCATGCCCTATTACGCGCCGCGCGAACTCGTGCACGCCGCGGGCGGCCTGCCGCTCGGCATTTTCGGGGGCGGCGACCAACTCGAGGTCATTCACGGCGACGCCTATTATCAGAGTTACATCTGCCGCATTCCGCGTTCGACCGTCGAACTTGGCGTTTCCGGCCGGCTCGATTTCGTCGACGGCATGATGTTCCCTTCGATCTGCGACGTCATCCGCAACCTCTCGGGCATGTGGAAGCTCATGTTCCCGAACAAGGGCGCGCGCTACATCGACCTGCCGCACAATTTCGAGGACGATCTCGGCGGCGAATTCTACGTCAGCGAATTGAAGGAAACCTGTCACTGGCTCGAAGGCATGTCCGGCAAGCCGATCACTGACGACGCCATTCGCGCCTCGATCGCCGTGTTCAACGAGAATCGCCGCCTGATCCGGGAAGTCTATGAATTGCGGGCGGCGCAGCCTTGGAACGTGCCGTCCTCGGAACTCTATCTGCTGCTGCGCGCCGGCATGGTCATCCCGGTCGAGGAGCATAACGAGATGGTGCGCGCTTATCTGGAGGCGGCGCGCAACCAGCAGCGGCCGATCAAGGACAATTCGCGCGTCGTCGTTTGCGGCGCCTTCTGCGAGCAGCCGCCGCTCAATCTCATCAAGTCGATCGAGCTCGCTGGCTGCTACATCGTCGACGACGATTTCATCCTGGTCACGCGCTGGGAGAATTCGGACGTTTCACTGGAGGGCGATCCGCTCACCAGTCTGAGCCGCGCCTATCTGCACGATTCCAAATCGACGCCGCCGAAATACGAGCCGGACGAGGCGAAGAAGGGCCTCTACCTCGTCGACAGCGTGCGCAAGAACCGCGCCGAAGGCGTCATCTTCGCCATGACCAGCTTCTGCGATCCCGGCCTGCTCGAGCGCCCGATGCTGCAGGCGGTGCTGAAGAAGCACGACATCCCGCAGATCGCATTCAAATACGCGGAGAATTCCGGGCAGATGCAGCCCATTCGCGAACAGGCCGGCACTTTCGCCGATTCGATCAAACTGTGGAGCGGAGCATGACCGTCATATCGCGCCCCAAGGCAAAGCCTGCCGACGCCATCAAGGACGCCTCGATGGCCAAGCAGAAGGAAATGGTCAACGCCCACTACGATCGGCTCGCCTCCGCAAGGGAGAACGGCGAGAAGGTCGCGGCGACCTTCGTACCGGGCAATCTCAACGAACTCCTGATGTGCTTCGACCTCGTCAACAACCTGCCCGAGGTCAACGCCATCCAGAACGGGCTGCGCCGCCAGAGCGGCGCCTTCGTGATGGAGGCCGAGAAGCACGGCCATTCGGAAGACGTGTGCACCTACGTCAAGTCCGACATTGGCATGATGGCGAAGGGCAATATCGGGCCTAACGGCAAGAAGCTGCCCGACCCCGACGTGCTGCTGCTCTCCTATACCGGCTGCTTCACCTTCATGAAGTGGTTCGAACTGCTGCGCAAGGAATACAATTGCGAGACGATCATGTTCCAGACGCCGTACATGGCGGACGGCAAGATCACCAAGGACATGATCGCCTATATGGTGAAGCAGCTGAAGCAGGACGTCATCCCGAAGCTCGAAAGGGTTTCGGGTGTCAAGTTCGACATCGATCGCCTGCGCGAATATCTGAAAAAGTCGGCCAAGGCTGAGGACGATCTCGTCGCGGTGCTGCAGAGCGCCAAGAACAAGCCCTCGCCGATCGACGCCTATTTCGGCGGCATCTACTACATCGGGCCGATCTTCGGCGCCTTCCGCGGCACGGACGCGGCGATCGACTATTATCGCTTCCTGCGCGAAGAGGTTGAGGAGCGCGTCCGCCAGGGCAAGGGTCCGGTCACGCCCGACGGCGACATGGGCAAGGAGCGCTATCGCCTCGTCGTCGAGGGGCCGCCGAACTACACCAACTTCCGGCAGTTCTGGAAAATGTTTTACGACGAAGGCGCCGTCGTCGTGGCGTCGAGCTACACCAAGGTCGGCGGCACCTACGATTTCGGCTTCCGTCACAATCCGGACGAGCCGCTGGAATCGCTCGCCGAATATTGTCTCAACGTCTACACCAATCGCAACCTGCCGATGCGTGTCGACATGCTCGAGAACTACGTCAACGAGTACGAGGCGGACGGCTTGCTGATCAATTCGATCAAGAGCTGCAACTCATTCTCGGCCGGGCAATTGCTCATCATGCGCGAGGTCGAGAAGCGTACCGGCAAGCCGGCGGCCTTCATTGAAACCGATCTCGTCGACCCCCGTTATTTCTCGGCCGCCAACGTCAAGAACCGCCTGGAAAGCTACTTCCAGATGGTCGAGCAGAAGCGCGCCGGCGCGCGCGCCGCCTGAGGAGACGTCATGCGCACTTTCATCGGCATCGATCTCGGCTCGACCACCACCAAGGCGGTCCTGCTCGACGAAAACCGCGACGTCATTGGCCGCGGCATCACCAATTCGCGGTCGAACTACGGCACCGCGGCGCGCGTCGCCAGCGAGGAGGCGCGCATCGACGGCCGCTTCACGCTCTTCCGTCGAGCGCTCCACGCCGCCGATCCCGGCCATGAGCGCGTGCAGGATTTCCTGGGCGCACTCGAAAGGAACTTCCGTCTCGTGCAGTTTCTCGAGCAGCTCGACGATCTCGAGGAGACCTGTAACGGCCAGCTCAGAAGCGAGCGCTTCGCCGCTGTCGCCGGCGGGCTGCGCGAAGCCTTGAGCGAAGTGTTTCGGCGGCTGCGCGCCGAAGCCCCGGAGCTCTATGCGCCCGGCGCCAATCGCAAGTCCGATTTCTTTCGCGACATCGCCGGTTCGCGCTTCCATGCTCATGCCGAGGCGGTGGCGAAGGACGCGGGCGTGCCGCACGACATTCTGCTTAACGCCTACGACAAGTCGATCATCGAGGTCGAGAACCGCCCGCCGGGCGGCGATCTCTCGGAAAAATTCCGTCGCGCCATGGCGCGCGTTCTCGAACACGATCCACATCTCATTGATGGCGAGAAGGACGTCGCGCAGGAAATCGAGCGGACGCTCGGCGTCGAGCTCGAGGAAACCTACCTCGTCGGCACCGGCTACGGCCGCGTGACCCTGCCGTTCTCCAAGGAGCACATCCGTTCGGAAATCCTGTGCCACGGCCTCGGCGCACACATGATGTATCCGAAGACCCGCACCGTGCTCGACATCGGCGGTCAGGACACCAAGGGTATCCAGATCGACGACAAGGGCATTGTCGAGAACTTCCAGATGAACGACCGCTGCGCGGCCGGCTGCGGTCGCTATCTCGGCTATATCGCGGACGAGATGAACATGGGCCTGCATGAACTGGGGCCGCTCGCCATGCAGTCGAACCGGCCGGCGCGCATCAATTCCACCTGCACGGTGTTTGCAGGCGCCGAGCTGCGCGATCGTCTGTCGCTCGGCGAGAAGCGCGAGGACATTCTGGCCGGCCTGCATCGCGCGATCATCCTGCGCGCGATCTCGATCATCTCGCGCTCGGGCGGCGTCACCAACGAATTCACCTTCACCGGCGGCGTCGCCAAGAACGAGGCGGCGGTGCGCGAATTGCGCAAGCTGCTGAAGGAGAATTACGGGGATGTGACGATCAACATCAATCCGGACTCCATCTACACCGGCGCGCTCGGCGCGTCCGAATTCGCGCGCCGCGCGGTCATGTCCTGAGGGAGGATTTCATGCCGGTCACATCGGGCATCGACGTCGGTACGGGCGCAATCAAGGTCGCGGTTTTCGACGTGTCGGACGGCAAGGAAACCTGCCTTGCAAAGCGCGTCGAGCGGTTGCGCCAGCGCGATCCGCTCGTGCTTTCCGCGCAGCTCTACGACGAGACGCTGAAGCAGGCAGGCCTGCAGCGCGGCGACGTCGCCTATTGCGCGACGACCGGCGAGGGCGAGGCGCTCGAATTCCACACGGGCCATTTCTATTCGATGACCACGCATGCGCGCGGCGCCGTCTATCTCCAGCCGGAAGCGCGCGTCGCGCTCGATACCGGCGCGCTGCACGGTCGCGCCATTCGCATGGATGATCGCGGCAAGGTGCTCAACTACAAGATGACCAGCCAGTGCGCCTCGGGCTCCGGGCAATTCCTGGAAAACATCGCACGCTATCTCGGCATTGCGCAGGACGAGATCGGTTCGCTCTCCAAACAGGCCGACAACCCCGAGAAGGTTTCCGGCATCTGCGCGGTGCTGGCCGAGACCGACGTCATCAACATGGTCTCGCGCGGCATCACCGCGCCCAATATCCTCAAGGGCATCCACGAATCGATGGCCGACCGCCTCGCCAAGCTGCTCAAGACCATCGGCGGCCTGGATGGTGTGATCCAGATGACTGGCGGCCTTGCGCTTGACGCAGGGCTCGTCGAAGCGATGAAGGAGGCGCTGGTCCGGGAAAAGGTGGCGGCGCCGATCGAATCGCATCCGGACGCCATTTTCGCCGGGGCGATCGGCGCGGCGCTCTGGGGAGCGTTTCGCCATGAGAAACTCGCGCGGCTCGCACAGGCCGCCTGACAAGCGACGGGAGAGGTTGAACCATGGCGCTGATGATCAACGAAGACTGCACCGCCTGCGACGCCTGCAAGCCGGCCTGTCCGAACGAAGCGATCTCGTCCGGCGAGCCGATCTACACGATCGATCCGATGAAATGCACGGAATGCGTCGGCGCCGCCGACGAACCGCAATGCCGGCTCGTCTGCCCGGCCACCTGCATTGTCGCCAATCCCGATTGGGAGGAGTCGCCCGAGGAATTGCAGGACAAATACGACCAGCTCCATTCGTGATCCGTTACGGTTCAGCTTCAGCCAGTTGGATCGCCTGATCGGGCGGGCTTGATCTCCCGCCGCCGATCTCGCATCGTCTCCCGCAAGAACGAAAGCGCGTTTCGCGCATCGAAACGGGAGACGTCCATGATCAATCGTCGCGCCTTTACGGCCGGAGCCTCGGCGGCTGCGCTGGGGACCGTCGCCTCGCCCTATGTCCTGCGCGCCGGCGCGGCCGATGCGTCGATCAAGGTCGGCGTCATCAATTCCATGAGCGGCTCCTATGCCGCGTATGCGCAGGAGGGCGATCCGGCCTTCCGCTACGTGATCGACAAGATCAACAAGGGCGGCGGCATCAAGAGCATGGGCGGCGCCAAGATCGAACTGGTCTTCGCCGACGACACCAGCCAGCCCGCGCGCTGCGCCACCGAAGTGCGCCGCCTCGTGACCGAAGAGAAGGTCGATTTGCTGACCGGCACGATGCTGTCGTCGCAGATGCTCGCGATCTCGCCGGTGCTCGACGAATTGCAGACGCCGTGTCTATCGGTCTGGGCCGGCGGTTCGAGATCGTCGTGGCTCTACACGCTGGGCTACGATTACGACCGCGGCTACGCCAAGACGATGGCCGATTTCGCGACCTGGCTGCGCGACAAGAACGGCTTCTCGATCAAGACCTGGTCGCCTTGCTATTCGAATTACGAGGCCGGCCAGCAGGTCAACAAACACCTGCTGAAGCGCATGGGCGACGCCGGCTTCAAGGCGCTCGAGGAAGCGCCCCTCGACACCAAGGCGCAGGACCAGACGGCGGCCATGATTCGCCTGCGCTCCGCCAAGCCCGATCTCGCGCTCGGCCTCGTCACGCCGCGCGACGGCCTTCTGCTGCACCAGGCGCGCTACAACCTGAATTATCACGGTTCGATCTTCGCCGGCGGCACGGGCGGCTACAGCGACCTCACGCTGTGGCGCGATCTGTCGCCCGACATCGCCAAGGCGGTGCTCACCCGCAATCTCTTCGCCATGACCGGCTTCAGCCCGTCGGCCAAGATGGCCTCGATGCAGGCGATCGTGACGGAGCTGCGCGACCAGGCGAAGCTGCAGCGCATCGGCCAGGCCGCGATCCAGTCGGCGCAGGCCGCGCGCGTGCTGCAGCGCGCGATCGAGGCTGCCGGCTCGCGCGATAAGAAGGCGCTGCTCGACGGCTTCAAGAAAGTGGAAATCAAGTTCGGGGATCCCGACCTCTATGTCGCCAAACCGAGCGGCGTGAAATTTGCGGATGATCGGCTGCTCGAGGATGGGTCGGCTTTCTTCGTCCAGTGGATGGAGGACAAGACCCAGCAGGTGCTCTACCCCGAGCAATTCGCCAACGCGAAGCCGCGCCCGCGCGCCTGACGTCACTCGAAGGCGGCGCGTCGCGCGCAGGGAGGGGTCTTGGCGATCCTCGAAGTCGAAGGCGTTACCAAACGGTTCGGCGGCCTGGTGGCCGTCGATTCCGTTTCCTTCAGCGTGGAGAAGGGGGAAATCCTCGGCATCATCGGCCCCAACGGCGCCGGCAAGACGACGCTGTTCGGCCTGATCTCGGGCTTCCTGCCGCCGACCGCCGGCGACGTGCGCTTCGAGGGCCGTTCGATCGTCGGAACCCCGCCGCATCTTCTGGTGAAACAGGGGCTCGTGCGATCTTTCCAGATCGTGCAGACGTTCGCGGACATGTCGACGCTCGACGTCGTCACCACGGCCGCGCTGGTCCGGCGGCCGCTGCGCGAAGCGATCGACTATGCCGCGCTGATCCTCGAACGCGTCGGCCTGTCGGGCAAGGAATTCCTGACGCCCAAGCAATTGTCGCTCCAGGACAAGAAGCTGCTCGAAGTCGCCAAATGCGTGGCGACCGATCCGCGCCTCATCCTGCTCGACGAAGTCATGGCGGGCCTGACGCTGGCCGAGACCGAGGCGCCGCTCGCCGTCGTGCGCGAACTCAATGCGCAGGGCGTGACTATCGTCATGATCGAGCATGTCATGCCGGTCATCATGCGCGCGGCCCATCGCATGATCGTGCTCAACTTCGGCGCGAAGATCGCGGAAGGGACGCCGCAGCAGATTCTCGAGGACAAGGCCGTGAAGGACGCCTATTTCGGGGATCACATCGATGCTTGAGATGCAGGGCGTCACCGCCGGCTACGAAGGGGTTCCCGTGCTGCGCGATGTGTCGGTCAACGTCGGACGCGGCGAACTCGTCGGGCTGCTGGGCGCCAACAATGCCGGCAAGTCGACGCTGATCAACGTGATCTCCGGAATCGTGCCGATCATGTCCGGCCGCCTCATGTTCGACGGCGAGGATATATCCAGGGTCGGCGCGCAGCGCCGTGTCGAACTCGGCCTGGTGCAGGTGCCCGAAGGGCGTCATGTCTTTCCGCAGATGAGCGTGCGCGAAAATCTTCTGCTCGGCGGGTACAACCGCAAGGCCCGGCCCGAGCGCGGGGCCAACATGGATCACGTCGTCTCACTCTTCCCGCGTCTCGGCGAGCGTCTTGGCCAATTGGCCGGCACGCTGTCTGGCGGCGAGCAGCAGATGGTGGCGATCGGCCGCGGCCTGATGGCCGGCGCGCGCGTCCTGATGCTCGACGAGCCCTCGCTCGGCCTCTCGCCGCTGTTCGTGCAGTTCATCTTCGAGATCATCGACAAGCTGCACGCCGAAGGCATGACGATCCTGCTGGTCGAACAGAATCTGTCGCTGACCGTGCGCCATGCCGACCGCTGCTACGTGCTAGAGCGCGGCGTGGTCGCGGTCGAAGGCGCGTCCGCTACCGTCGCCGACGATCCGCGCACGCGCGCCGCCTATCTGGGGATGTGAGATGGACGAACTTCTCCAGGCGCTCGTGCAGGGGCTTCTTCGTCGGCAGCGCCTATGGCCTGCTCGCGCTCGGCATGGGTCTTGTCTACGGCGTCTCCGGCATCGTCAATTTCGCGCATGGCGATTTCGTTTCGCTCGGCATGTATTTGTGCTTCGCGCTCTTCACCGCCTTCGCGCTCGATCCCTACGTATCGGTCATCTTCACGGTGCCGATCATGATCGCGCTCGGCGCGCTGGTTTATCGCTTCCTCATCAAGCCGATTGCGGGCCGGCAATTGCTGATGGTCATTCAGCTCACCCTCGGCGTCGCGCTCCTGATCCAGAACGGCCTGATGATGGCTTTCGGCGGACAGCCGACGCGCGCGCCTTCGATGATCGAATCGAAGCTCTTCCTCGTCGGCGACGTCGTCATCCGCGGCGCGCATCTCGTCGCCTGCATCGTCTCCTTCGCGCTGGCGATCCTGCTCTACGTCATGCTGCAGTCGACCGACACGGGGCGCGCCATCCGCGCCGTGCAGCAGGAGCCGCGCGCAGCCGCCCTCATGGGCGTCGATGTCGGTCGCGTGCAGGTCATGACGTTTGCGATCGGCGTCGGCTTGCTCGCCATCGCCGCCGCGCTGCTGCTGCCGGGCTTGCCGATCCAGCCGACTCAAGGCCTGCGTTTCACCGTAATCACGCTGCTGGTGTTCGTCCTTGGCGGCATGACGAATTTCGTCGCCATCATGCTCGGCGGCATCGTCATCGGCGTCGCGGAAGCCATCGGTACGATCTACATGACGCATACGCTCGGGCAATTGCTGCCCTATCTCATCTTCGTGGCTATCATGCTGTTCCGCCCGCAGGGCTTGGTGTGGAGGAGCTGACATGCGCCCCGACTTCTGGCCCGCCCTGCGTTCGCCGATCCCCTGGGCGCTGCTTGCGCTTGCGGCGACAATGCCCTTCCTGTTGCCGAATTACTATCTGCACATCCTCACCATCACGCTGGTCTATGCGGCGCTGGCGTCCGCCTGGAACATCGTCGGGGGCATAGCCGGCCAGATTTCGCTCGCCCACTCGCTGTTCGTCGGCGCTGGCGCGATGCTGGCGAGCGCGCTGCTCGTCAAGCTCGGAATCAACATGTGGCTCGGGATGATCATCGCCGCCGCGGCTTCCGCCGCGATGGGCGCGGCGGTGTCCTTCATCGACTACCGCTTCCGCCTCGGCCACCTCTCCTTCGCGTTGATCACCATGGCCTTCGCCGAAATGGCGGAAATCTACGTCACCAATACGGAGTTTCTCGGCGGCGCCTCCGGCCTGTTCCTGCCGAAGGACAAGGGTGATCTCCTCGCGTTCCAGTTCGGCGGCATCAACGGCGTCTACTGGATCATGCTCGGCATGGCGGCAGCCTGTGTCGCCGTGAACTTCGCGATTCTATCCTCGCCGCTCGGCTACAACCTGCGCTCGATCCGCGACAACGAGAACGCCGCCCAGGCGATCGGCGTCGGCCTGCTGCGCAACAAGACGCTGGCCATGACGATCTCGGCGGTGCTGACCTCGATCATTGGCACGATCTACGCGCGCTATCTCGCCTTCGTCGATCCCTACCTGCTCGTCTCGCCGGTCCTCACCATCGAGATCGTGCTGTTCGCCACCGTCGGCGGTCTTGGCACGGCGCTAGGCCCCGCGCTCGGCGCCTTCATCCTCGCCCCACTGGGCGAAATCCTGCGCGGCCATCTCGGCGGCTTCCTGCCCGGCCTGCATTATTTCGTCTATGGCCTGGTGGTCGTCGGCGTTATCCTGCTGATGCCCGCCGGCGTATGGCCGTCCCTGCGCGACAGGGTCCTACGCAAGCCGGCGGCCGCGGGGAACTAGACGAAACTCCGCATCGACGGCAGGATGCGCTTCTCGACCATGGCTGCGAAGAGCTCGCGGAACATGTCCTCCGTGTCGATGCACTCGCCGAAACCCGCCTGCCGGATCTTGATCGTGCTGACGAGCGCCGGCGGCGCAGCGCGATCGGTCAGCGAGGCCATGCAATAATCCGCATATTCCGCGGATCGGCCGAGCAGCCTGTCGAGATCGGGCTCGACAAGTCCGTTGCGTTTCGCAATCGAGCGCCAGATGTTCGCGCGCGCCGGTAGATATTCGGCGAGCCGCACGGGCTCGGGTTCGCCGGGCGCGATCGTCAGCGCGCTTGCGATCGCCGGCCAGACGTTTCGCCACACGAAGACATCGCCATTGGTGAAATTGAAGGTCTCGCCGCGCGCGGCGGGCGCATCCGCGGCCCAAGAAATGGCCCGCGCCAGAAGCCGCGCATCGACGGCTTCCAGAAGATAGTCGGAGCCGCCGGGATAGGAGAAGGGCAGCCCCTCCGCGCGCCGGATCGCAGCATAGGCGCCGAGCACGGTCATGATGTTCATGGCCGCGCCGATCGCGTCGCCGAAGATGATCTGCGGCCGGAAGATCGTGAACGCGAATTTTCGCCGCGCCGAAATGTCGCGCAAGAAATCTTCCTGCAGCCAGTAGAAATTCGCGTGCTCGTCGCGCGGCCAACGCTCCCGCGCGGGTACGGCGATGCGATGCAGATGCACGCCATAGGCCTTGGTGCCCTGCAGCAACGTGACATGTTCGAGCGCGCCGAGTTCGCACAGCGGCTCGACGAGATTGCGCAGCATCGCGAGATTGGTCGCCATCTGCTCCGGATCGCGCCAGCCCGCCACGAGCTCCGGTTTTTCATGCAACGCGCCATAGATGACGTGCGTGATACGCGGCATGGCCGCCACCGCCGCCCGACAACCGGCGGCGTCTGTCAGATCGAGCGGCACGTGGCGCCACGCGCTCGCCGCGCGCACCAGCGGCGCGCGTCGCGACACCGCAATCGTGTTCCACTCGGGAAGTCTTGCAAAATGCTCGACCGCCGCCTGTCCGACCACGCCGGAGGCGCCGGCGACCAGAACCGTCCTGTTCATCGTCACACCACCGCGACTGGCGTCGCCGGCGAGCCGACCGCGCCCGGCAGCCGCAGCGGCGGTGCGGTCAACTGGAAGCGCCAGCGACCGTGCGCGCCGAGCCATTGCGCGAGCTCGGTGAAATACCAGAGTTCGCCGAGATGCACGCCCTGCTTGAACAGGCAGTGATTATGCAGCGGCAGCATCGGGAACGAGTCGCCCTCCGCCGGACGTGGCGGAAAGACTTCGACTGCGAGACTGTCCGAGCAGATCGCGACGAGATCGGCGTCACTGATCCATTGCAACAGGCGCGCGTCGCGACCGTCCAGCGCGGCGCACGAGGAATGCAGCACGTTCACGTCGGGCTGCCTGTTCATCTCCATGATGAGATCGCCGTAGCCGGTGTAGAGGCACAGGAAATCGCCGGCTTCGACGCCGACCTTCTGCGCGTCGAGCGCGCGCATCAGGTCGTCGTATCCGACAAAAGCCTTCTTGCGGCCGTAGATGCGATGGAGATCGACCAGCACGCCGCGCCCCTGCACGCCTGATGTCGCGAAATTCTCGACGCCGAGCTTGTGCGCGCCGAAACCCTCCTTGGCGTCCTCTGGCCCGATAAGGTCCACGCCGCCGCGCCAGCCGTTGTAGTAGACCTTCTCCGGCACGCCGTCGCCGTCGGCGTCGAACATCTGCCCGACATGGCTCAGGCCGTCCCATTGCGTCGAATATTGTAGATAGAGCAAGACGGCGTCGTCGCAGACGATGTCGCAATATTCCGCGCAGATGTGCGAGAGCTTGAAGTTGAAATTATAGGCCGCGCCGCCACGCTTCTCGTATTGCAATTGCGGCGCCTTGCGGTGCGCGAAGATTGCATTGCCGCCGGGATAGTCGAGCGGCAACGACAATGTAAAGGCGATGCCTTCCTTCACCTCGCGCGCGGCGGCGACGCGCCGCTCGGGGGTGAGCAGGTTCATCTTGCCGCGCTGGTCGTCGTCTCCGAAACGGCCCCAGTTCGAGCCTTCGGGTTTGTTGACCCATCGTTTGGTGGTCATTGCGTTGCTCCCTTTGTCGTCATCGCGAGGAGCTCGGGCGAAATCGCCAAAGGCGATTTCTGCCGAAGCGACGTGGCGATCCAGAGCCGGGTTGTGGCTTCTGGATTGCTTCGCTGCGCTCGCAATGACGCCTCACTTCTTCATAAAAGCCGCAATGCGCTCCTGCGAATCCGGCCCGCGTCCCTCGCTCCTGTAAATCTCGTGCGCGAGCCCGGCCGTCAGTGACAGCCCCTCGGTGTCGTCGACGAGTTTCTTGTTGGCGCGATGGCTGAACCACGAATTGCCGAGAATTTCCTTTGTCAGCTTGTCGACCTGCGTCTCGAACATATCGTCGGCAAAGCAGATATTGGCGAGCCCCATGGCCTCGGCTTGCGCGCCGGAATAGGTGCGGCTCGTAAACATCATCTCCTTGGCCTTGGCCGCCCCCACGCGGCGCGGCAGACGCTGGCTCATGCCCCAGACCGGCGTCAGCGCCCATTTGCCATGCGTATCGCCGAACTTGGCGTTGGCTGACGCCACGATAATGTCGCCGGCCAGCGCCAGTTCGAGCCCGCCCGTGTAGCAATGGCCATGCACGGCGGAGATCACGGGCTGCGGCAGGTTCGCGAGCTTCTCGATTGTCTCGCCCTGGAACCATGGTTTTGGCGGCTTCGCGCCGGCCGCAATTCCAGCGAGATCGTTGCCGGCGCAGAAGCACTTGCCGGCGCCGCGCAGCAGCACGAGGCCGATGCTGTCGGTCTGCTGCGCTATGGCGTCGACATGCTCGCGCAAGAGCATGAACATCTCGATCGTCAGCGCATTCAGCTTGTCCGGCCGGTTGAGGGTGAGAATGGCGGCGCCATTCCTGTCCTCGCGCGTGAGGGGTTTCTCCATGCGCGCCTCCTAGCCGCCGACGCCGGGAATCGTCTGCCCGCCGCCGTGCACGTTGATCTTCTCGCCATTGATGTAGCCGGCGTAGGGCGAGACGAGAAAGCGCACGGCGTTGGCGATGTCCTGCGGCTGGCAGACGCGCCCGTAGGGCATGTGCTTGTCGAGCGCATGGATGTCGTCGATCCCCGCGGCGCCCTTCACCAGCCGCGTACCCATGTCGGTTTCGACAAGGCCGGGCGCCACGACATTGACGTGCGTTCCGTGGCCGCGCTCCTCCTTGGCGAGTGTGTAGGCCAAAGCTTCCATCGCGGCCTTGGCCATGTTGTAGGGAGCGCCATTGGCGCCCATCTTCAGCGTCGCCACGCTCGAGATCATGATGATGTCGCCGCGCGGGCGCGTGCGCATGGAGGGGATGATGCGGCGGCTCAGCCAGTGCGGCGCCATGGCGTGCACGGTCAGGAGCCGTGCGATTTCTTCCGGTTCGGTATCGAGCACTGATCGTCCGCGCGAAGCGATGCCGGCATTGTTGACGAGAATGTCGACGAAGCCGAAATCGGCGATGGCGCGGTCCGCCATTGCGACGACCTGCTCGTGGTTTTCCATGGACGCCGGATAGGCTTTCGCGCGCACGCCGAGCCCTTCGAGCATCGCTACGGAGTCTTTTGCCGAATCCTCGTCGCGCCGGTAGCCGATCGCAACATCCGCGCCGTCCTCGGCCAACGCCATCGCGATCGCGCGGCCGATGCCGCGCGACCCACCTGTCACCAGCGCCACGCGCCCCTTCAGCGGCTTTACGCTCATCGGTTTCGCTCCCGTTGCCTGTCTTGTTCGCGCCATTGTTGCGCATGTCATGGCGACGCGAAACCATCCACGCTCGCATGGCGGGTCTGCCCGGCGGAATGTGTTTCCGCGTCGCGGAACGGACGTGACCCTGCTATAAGCATGGCTCAAACGGGACGAGGCGCCCGCCGGGAGGACATATGCTCGACAATCTGTTTTCGCTCGATGGCCGTATTGCCGTCGTCACGGGCGGATCGCGCGGCATCGGCCGCATGATCGCGGAAGGATTCCTCGCCTACGGGGTCAAACGCGTCTACATCACCGCCCGCAAGGCGGCGGCCTGCGACGCCGCGGCGAAGGAAATGACGGCGCTGGGCAAGGGCGAATGCATTTCCATTCCCTGCGACCTCTCGACGCTGGACGGCATCAAGACCTTCGGCAAGGCGCTCGCCGAGCGCGAACAGAAGATCGACATTCTCGTCAACAACGCCGGCGCCGCCTGGGCCGCTGATTTCGACCAGTTCCCGGAAACCGGCTGGGACAAGGTCGTCGACCTCAACATGAAGACGCCCTTCTTCCTCGCCAAGGAGCTTGCGCCGCTGCTGCGCGCCGCCGCCACGCCAGAGCGTCCCGCCAAGCTCATCAACATCGCCTCCATCGACGGCATTTTCGTCAATCCGCTCGAGACCTATCCCTATGCGGCGAGCAAGGCGGGCCTCATCCATCTCACGCGCCGCATGGCTGTCCGCCTCATCAAGGATCACATCGTCGTCACGGCGATCGCGCCCGGCCCGTTCCAGTCGGACATGAACACGGCGGCGCGCGACCATGCGGATACGGTGGCGAAACGTGTGCCGGCCGGCCGCATCGGCGTGCCCGAGGACATGGCGGGCGCGGCGATCTTCCTCGCCTCGCGCGCGGGCGACTACGTCGTCGGATCGACCGTCGCCGTCGATGGCGGCGTCGCTTTCGGCCGGGCCGGCTTCGAGGGCGGCGGCTGGAGCGACTGAAGGGCAAGGCAAGCGGGAGGGAATACATGGGCGCGATCAACAGGCAGGTGCTTCTCGTCGAAAAGCCGCGCGGCAAGCTGGCGCTATCCAACTTCCGGCTCTCGGAAGGGGCCGTGCCGTCGGCTGCCGATGGCGAGGCGCTGCTGCGCGTGCGCTACATTTCCCTCGATGCCGCCAATCGCGCGTGGATGCAGGGCGCGACCTACCGCTCGGCAGTCGACGCCGGCAGCGTCATGGCCGGCGGCGCCATCGCGGAAGTGGTCGAGAGCAAGGCGCCCGGATTCGCGAAGGGTGATCTCGTCTTCGCCGATACAGGCTGGCAAGACTATGCGGCCCTGCCCGGCAAGCAGCTCATCAAGGTTCCGCATGTCGAACCGATGACGCATCTGCTCAGCGTCTATGGCATCGCGGGCCTCACCGCCTATTTCGGCCTGCTGCGCGTCGGCGAGCCGAAGGCGGGCGAGACAGTCGTCGTCTCGGCGGCGGCGGGATCGGTTGGTTCCCTTGTCGGTCAAATCGCGAAGATCAAGGGTTGTCGCGTGATCGGCGTCGCCGGCGGCGCCGAAAAATGCGCCTGGCTGAAGAGCGAGCTCGGATTCGACGAAGCCGTCGACTACAAGGCCGGCGACCTCTACGCCGCGCTGAAGGCGGCGGTGCCCAAGGGCATCGACGTCTACTTCGACAACACCGGCGGCGACATCCTCGAAGCCTGCCTGCCATTGATGAACCTGCACGGCCGCATCGCCTGCTGCGGCGCGGTCTCGGCCTACGACGGCGCGCCGCCCGCGGCCGGCCCGCGCGGCCTGCCGGGCCTGCTGGTCGTCAAGCGACTGCGCATGCAGGGCTTCATCGTAATGGATTATTACGCAGAGCGCGGCGATGCGCTCGCCGATCTCCGGCAATGGGTCGCCGACGGCAAGCTGAAGGTGCAGGAAGACGTGGTCGACGGGCTGGAGAATACGCCGGCCGCGCTCATCGGCCTGCTCGCTGGCGAGAACCGCGGGAAGCGGATGGTGCGTGTGGCGTGATCGCGCGTCGGCCGGCGACCGGAACTCGGCCGCGGCTTGCGGATCGGCGATTGTTTGATGGCGACCCGCCGTCTGCGTCACGGGTTGAGCGCGATCATCGTGCAGTTGACCGGAACCGATGAGGTGACCGTGGTCACGTGCCCGCTACCGCTCGTGTCTTCGAGCAGGAGCGCGTCGCCGGTCTGAAAGTCCCGGCTTTGCCCGTCGCTCGCCGTGACCCGGAAGCGTCCTGAAAGGCAGCATAGAAGCTGCCGGCCAGGCGTTGGATGAGGTTTGTCTCCTCCCCAGCCGACCGGCAATTGAATGACGACGAACCCGGAAGCCGCCTGAAACGACGAAACCGCGAGGGGCGCCGCGGGCGGCGCGAACTCCTGTGTGGACGTGGCCAATTCGCGGGCGTCGAAGTGACTTTCCCCGCGGTCGTCGGCGTACAGACGCAGATAGCCGAACGAAGCCATTCGCATTCTCCGGCGCTGACGCGCGACTTCATTCCGCTTTGTTCGCCCGAAGGCCAAAGCCGCAACCGCGAATGCTTCACGCATGCGACCGCGGCGATGATCGATTGCAAGCGTCCCACCGGCTCATTTCGCCGGCAGGGCGAGCGGCTGTCCTTTCGGGATCACGTAGGTGGCGATCACCTTGGCGCCCTGTGGACCGGTCTTCGCGTCGTGAATGACGAGCGGGAGCGTCTTGTACGAATCGCCGGCCTTGAGAAGTCGCGGTTGCTCTCCGTCGATCAGCAGTTCCAGGCTTCCTTCGAGCATATAGCCGGACTCGGGACCCGGATGTGTGTGGCGTCCCATCGCGACGTTCGCTGCGATCTCGGCGAGCCCGACCACTGCCTCATAGGTGGTTCCGGGAATGTCGAAACGCTGCAGCGGGGTGCGCTTGATGCTCTGCGCCGGGCTGGTACCTGCCGGCGAAGCCTGCTGCGCCGCGGCCGGATTCGTACACGCCAGCGCCATGAGCGCCGAGCAGATCGCCAATGAGAACTTCGACATCATTCCTCTCCTCGACAAGAGATGGCGCATTGTTCGCGGGCCGTTCGGCCCTGTCTTGGTCGTGCGCGAAGTCGCAATGGGTTGTGGGCGAACTGGCGCGCGCCGCGCGCGTTCCCGGATGGACTACGCGCCGATCTGCGGTAGAATTTCGTTGTTGGGCGCGAGGCTTCGGGGGAGGCCGCGATGACAGTCGAAAGGACCGACTACACATCGTTGCAGTTTTCGACGCGCGCTTTGCCCGCGTCGCGGCGCCTGCCCGCGCTGCGCGAATTGTTCGATCGTTCCGTCCAGCTCGAGATCGAAGCCGATCCCGATCAGCCCGTCGAAATGGAAATGACGCTCGCGCCAGGCCTGCGGCGCGCCAGAATGTTGTCTTCCCTGACAGCGCGCATGGCCCGCCCGGCGTCGATGCTCGCCGACGGAGAGGACACGATCTGCCTGATCATGAAGACTGGCGGCCATATGGCGATTGCGCAGCGCCGGCAGGAGAGCGTGCCGCAGGCCGGAGACGGCGTTCTGCTTGTCTATCGTGAGCCGGCCCTTCTGCAATTCACCGAGAGCACTTACGTCTCGGTGCGCGTGCCATTTGCCGCGATTTCAACGCTGACGGAGAATGTTGGAGCCGCCGCCGCCCTCCGCATACCGCGCGACGTCGAGGCGCTGTCCTTGCTGCGCGCCTATATCGCGAGCATGCCCCAGAGGATCGCGGACCCGCGCCTCGGCAAACTGGCGGCGGCGCACATTTATGACCTGCTGTCCCTGGCCATCGGCGCGACGCGCGAAGGCAGGGAGATCGCGAACCAACGGGGCGTGCGCGCGGCGCGGCTCGAAGCCATCAAGGCGAGCCTGCTCGGCGATGCGACTTTGGACATCGATCATCTCGCCGCGCGCCACGGGATTTCGCCGCGCTACATTCAGATGCTGTTCGAGCAGACCGGAACGACCTTCTCGGAATTCGTCCTGGAACGAAAACTCGAAGCGGCCCGCAGCATGTTGGCAAGTCCGCGCTATGCGACATGGTCGATCGCGGAGATCGCCCTGGAGGCCGGCTTCGGCGACATCTCCAATTTCAATCGACGATATAAACAGCGCTATCAGACGACGCCGTCGGGTTCTCGGACGAAAATCTAGCGTGGCGGCTCGCGCAACCGCTAGTCCGTGGGCGGCTCGCCGTCGATCACTTCGAAACGCGCGAATTCGAAACCCGGCGCGACCGTGCAGCCGACCAGCGTCCAGGCGCCGAGCGCGCGCGCCGATTGCCAGGCGCCGGCGGGCACGATTCCTTGCGGTCGCTCGCCGGCGGCGAGATCGGCGCCGAGCCGCTGGACGCCGCGCGCCCCGTTTTCCTCGATCGTCAGCTCCAGCGGCGCGCCGGCGTAATGGTGCCATACTTCCGCAGCGTCCACGCGGTGCCAGCGTGAGGGCGCGTCGCCCGGCAGCAGGAAATAGATGGCGGTCGAGGCCGCCCGCCCGCCGGGCGCGTTGGAATCGCGAAAGGTCTCGCGATAGAATCCGCCCTCTGGGTGGGGGCTGAGGTCGAGCAGGCGCACAACCTCGTCAGCGCTCATCCCGTCGATCCCGCTTGCCGTCATGCCGCGCCTCCCTGTCTCCGCCCTTTTACCGCCGCGATCTCTTGGGTAAACTGGCGGCGATGCGGACATACGCCAAAATCTCGGTCGCCCTCGTCGCGCTGCTCGCTGGCCTTCCCGCGCCTGCCGTCGCTTGGGAGGTCGTTAGCAATAGCCTGCCGACATTCGCGGCCGCCGAATCCTTCAAGCCCGGTTCCGGCGGCGGGATCGAAATGTCGTCGCCGTTGAAGTTCGAATCCGCGACGGGCTGGAATCCCGGCTATGACGTCCGCATGGGCAAATATCTGTTCGGCATGGAGCAGAAGACGGGCTTTGCGGCGGGCGGCGATATGCTCGGCCTCGCCTCCGGCTTTTCCTTCTCGCGCACCAACATGAAGTTCGGCTACGATATGGGCGCCTTCAAGCCGTACGTCTCCGCCTCCTTCGCCGAGACGAAGGGGCCGGCCTTCGGCGCCAATGTCTTCGCCGCCCCGCCGGATGCGGCGACGCCTTTCGCCTTCACCTCGTCGGCGACGACGGTCGGCGCCGGCTTCGACTACGCCATCACCGACAAATTGTCGTTCGGCATGTCCTTGTCGGCGACACAGGTGTCCAACCCGCGCCGGTAGGTCGTCCCGCAATGCGCGCGCGCCGCCGTTCAGCCGGGGTTCAGGTCATCCGTCTTCATTTGAGCCGCAGTCGCGAATTTGCGTTCCCTCATTGACGGCGCGCCGAGGTTGTTCGACTGTTCAGGCAAAGTCTTAGGCAGGTGTAAGGGGTATGTGATGCGTTTGTTGGATCGGGCGCTGGGATTTCTCGCCATTGTTTGCGTCGCCCTTGGGGCGTTCGGCGTGGCGACGGCCCAGGAGAGCCAGTCGCGCTTTGCTTTCGTTGTCGGCTCCGACGGCTATGAGGGCGCGCCGCTCGCGACCGCCGCCAACGACGCAGCGCTCGTCGCCGATGCGCTGAAGGCGGCGCGGTTCGACGTGACGGGCGCGCGCAACCTCGATCAGGATACACTGCGCGCCTCCTATCGCGAGTTTCTCGCCAAGGTGACGGCGGCCGGTCCCGGCGCTGTCAGCGTCGTCTATCTCTCCGGTTACGGCCTGCAGTTCGACGGCGAGAACTATTTCGTGCCGCCGGGCGCGGCCATCGCTCGCGATACCGACATCAGCCTCAACGCAATTCGCCTGTCCGACCTGATCCGGCCGCTGTCCGGCGCGCCGGGGCGGGGGCGCATGGTCATTCTCGACATCGCCTACGCGAGCCCCTTCGACAAGCAGATACAGGGTCTGGCGCCGGGCCTCGCGATCGTCGAGCCGGACGCCGGAACGATCGTCGCCTTCAATGCGGCGCCGGGCGCATGGGCGGCGCCGGGCAAGGAGCC
Organism: Methylobacteriaceae bacterium; assembly: GCA_020638135.1. GTDB lineage: Bacteria > Pseudomonadota > Alphaproteobacteria > Rhizobiales > Beijerinckiaceae > JAJXWB01. The sequence goes on from JACKJE010000010.1 coordinate 73,295, forward strand.
CTATGGGGCCTACGCGCAGGCGCTCAGCGAAATGCTGCGTGAGCCCGGCATGCCGCTCGAGGAGGTTCTGGTTCGCGTCCGCACCCGTACGGCCGAACTCACCCGCGCCGCGCAGGTGCCGTGGAGCGCCGGCAAGATCGAGCCGCCGCTTGCGCTGCTCGAGCGCGCCGCCGACGCGCCCGCGCCGGCCGTCGCAGCGGACCAGCTTGCCGCCGAGCGCGCCAAGCCGGTCGACAAGATGCCCGAAGCGCTCGCCTATTCAGCCGTGATCGACCGCGACACGGTGAAGGGCTACGAAGATTTCGTCGCGACCTATCCGCAGAGCCCCTACACCAAGAACGTGCGGGGTCTGCTCGCGGCGCGGCGCGAGGCGCGCACCTGGCGGCGCACCCTCGATATCAATACGCAGAACGCCTATTGGTCGTATCTGAAACGCTATCCGCGCGGCCCGCACGCCGCGGAAGCCCGCCGCCGCCTGACGCGCCTGCAGGCGGCGCTCGAACCGCCGCCGGCTTTTGACGTCGTTTCCTACGAGGATCCGCCGCCGCCGCCGGCAGAGGAAGTCTATTTCTCCGGCCCGGTCATCGATTATTACGACGACGCGGCTCCCCCGCTGCCGCCTTCGATCTTCGTCGCCGTGCCGCCGCCGTGGTACCAGCCGCCGCCGCCGCCCGTGTTCGACGACGATTCCGACTTCTTCCTGCCTGAGGTCGTCGCTGCCATATCGGCGCCGGCCTGGATCGCGCCGCCGTCTTATGTCGAGCCGCCTCCAGTGCCTTTTATGATGGACGCGGGCGCACGGCCGCCGGGCTGGCGTCCCTATGTCGCCATTCCCGCCGCGCTCGCCGTGGGGCTGGCGGCGGGCAAGCTGTCCAATCAATTCCTGAACAATCGCCGCCAGAACGCGGGGCAGGGCGTCCGGCCGCCGCCGACTGGCGGCCAGGTGCGGCAGCCCGTCATTCCCGCCATTTCGGCCTTGCCCAAGGGAATGAACCTGCCGACTGGCGTCCGTCCGGGCCAGACTTTCGTGCGGCCGACCGCCCCGGTCGGGCTGCAGACCGGTCGGCCCGGCGTTGGGCAACCGGGGCTCGGCGTCGGTCAACCCGGTCAGGCGGGCCGGCCCGTTGGCGTCGGCCGTCCGAACAATGCGCTGCCGGGCCTGCCGGCCGGGCAGCCGGGCCGGTCTCCCGGCCTGATTGGCCAGCCCGGCAGGACGCCGCCTGTCGGAACGCCGTTGATGCAGCCCGGCGTCCGCCCGGGCCAGCCCGTCGGCGTCCAGGGCCTGCCGCCCTCCGGCCAGATTGGTGGAAAGCCGGGCCAGCCGACCGGCCGGCCGGCTACAGGCGCGCCGTTGACCGCAGCCCGGCGTCCACCCGGGTCAGCCCGTCGGCGCTCAGGGCCTGCCGCCCTCCGGCCAGATTAGTGGAAAGCCGGGCCAGCCGACCGGCCGGCCGGCCACAGGCGCGCCGTTGACGCAGCCCGGCGTCCGCCCGGGCCAGCCCGTCGGCGTTCAGGGCCTGCCGCCCTCCGGCCAGATTGGTGGAAAGCCGGGCCAACCGACCGGCCGGCCGGCTACAGGCGCGCCGTTGACCCAGCCCGGCGTCCGTCCCGGCCAGCCTGCGGGCCAGATGCAGCAACAGCAGCAGCGCCAGCTCCAGATGCAGCAACAGCAGCAGCAGCGTCAGCAACAGTTGCAGCAACAACAGCAACAGCGCCAGCAGCAACTGCAGCAGCAACGCCAGCAACAAATGCAGCAGCAACAGCTTCGTCAGCAGCAATTGCAGCAGCAGCGCACCCAGCAACAGCAGCGCCAGCAGCAGATGCAACAGCAACGCCAGCAACAGATGCAGCAGCAGCAGCGGCAGCAGCAGATGTTGCAACAGCAGCGGATGCAACAACAGCAGCGCCAGCAACAGATGCAGCAGCAGCAACGGATGCAGCAGCAGCGTCAGCAGCAGATCATGCAGCAGCAGCGTCAGCAGCAAATGATGCAGCAACAGCGCCAGCAGCAGATGCTTCAGCAGCAGCGGATGCAGCAGCAGCGTCAGCAGCAAATGATGCAGCAACAACGCCAGCAGCAGATCATGCAGCAGCAACGTCAGCAGCAGATCATGCAGCAGCAGCGGATGCAGCAACAGCAACGGCGGCCGTGCGGAGGGCCCGGACAGCCGCGCTGCTGACGCGGTCGCCTCGCGCGAATTGGCGGGCCGCCCGGCCCGCCAATAGCCAAATCGAAACGGCCTGCAAGAAGAATGGAAGTGAGGGCGGGCCGAAATTCTGCGAAAACCCTCGACAAGCAGCGCGCCCCGGCGCGCCTGCGGAAAACGCCGCGCGGCGGGCTTATAGCCTGTCCATGACGGCCGCCGCCCGTGTCCGACGCCGGGCGGCGAGGGAGAGGAACGCAGGATGATTATCGACTGCCATGGCCATTACACCACCGAGCGCCCAAGGCGCTGGAGGACTGGCGCAACCGTCAGATCGCCGCCATCAACGATCCCTCCGCCATGCCGAAGGTCGCAGAGCTCAGGATCAGCGATGACGAACTGCGGGAATCGATCGAGAAGAACCAGCTGCGTCAGATGAAGGAGCGCGGCTCCGATCTCACCATCTTCTCGCCGCGCGCGAGCTTCATGGCCCATCACATCGGCGACTTCCAGGTGTCCTCGACCTGGGCCGCGATCTGCAACGAGCTGATCCACCGCGTCGCGACGCTGCTGCCCGACAATTTCATTGGCGCCGCCATGCTGCCGCAGAGCCCGGGCGTCGATCCTGCCACATGCATTCCCGAACTCGAGAAATGCATGAAGGATTACGGCTTCGTCGGCATCAACCTGAACCCGGACCCCTCAGGCGGCCACTGGAAGAGCCCGCCGCTGACCGACCGCCACTGGTATCCGATCTACGAGAAAATGGTGGAATACGACATTCCCGCCATGATCCACGTCTCGACCAGCTGCAACGCCTGCTTCCACACGACCGGCGCGCATTACATCAACGCCGACACGACGGCGGTCATGCAGCTGATCCAGGGCGATCTCTTCAAGGATTTCCCGCAGCTGCGCTTCGTCATTCCGCACGGCGGCGGCGCCGCGCCCTATCACTGGGGTCGCTACCGCGGCCTCGCGCAGGAGATGAAGAAGCCGCTGCTGCGCGACCACCTCCTGAAGAACGTCTATTTCGACACCTGCGTCTATCATCAGCCCGGCATCGACCTGCTGACAAAGGTGATCCCCGTCGACAACATCCTGTTCGCGTCGGAAATGATCGGCGCGGTGAAGGGGATCGACCCCGAGACCGGCTTCAATTTCGACGACACCAAGCGCTACATCGAAGCCACGCAGAACCTGTCGGCCGAAGATCGTCACAAGGTCTACGAAGGCAATGCGCGCAAGGTCTATCCGCGGCTGGACAAGGCGCTGAAGGCGCAGGGGCGCTAGCTCGACCGTGTGCCTTCAGGCTCGCAGCGGAGACTAGCGAGCCTGAAGGCTCGCGGTCCACAAAGGCTGGAAACGCCGACACGTCGCAGCATATGACTGCCGCAGGGAAGGAAATCCGATGTCCAAGCCCACGACAGGGCCGTTCGAAAAAACCAAGGGCTGGCTCGACTGGTACGAAGGCCCGTCGAAGCCGCGCTTCGTGCTGCCTGGGGGCGCGGTCGACGCGCATTGCCACGTCTTCGGGCCCGGCGCCGAATTCCCCTATGCGCCCGAGCGCAAGTATACGCCCTGCGACGCCTCCAAGGCGCAGCTCTTTGCATTGCGCGATCATCTGGGTTTCTCCCGCAACGTGATCGTGCAGGCGACCTGCCATGGCGCCGACAACCGCGCCATGGCCGACGCTTGTCGCGCGAGCAACGGCAAGGCTCGCGGCGTCGCGACCGTGAAGCGCAGCGTGAGCGACGCCGAACTTCAGGACCTGCACGATGCCGGCGTTCGTGGCGTGCGCTTCAACTTCGTCAAGCGGCTCGTCGACTTCACGCCGAAGGACGAGCTGATGGAGATCGCCGGCCGCATTTCCAAACTCGGCTGGCATGTGGTCATCTATTTCGAGGCGGTCGATCTGCCCGAGCTCTGGGACTTCTTCACGGCGCTGCCGACGACCGTCGTCGTCGACCACATGGGTCGCCCCGACGTGACGAAGCCGATCGATGGGCCGGAGTTCACGCTCTTCCTGAAATTCATGCGCGAGCATCAGAACGTCTGGAGCAAGGTGTCCTGCCCCGAACGCTTGTCGGTCGCCGGTCCGCGCGCGCTCGACGGCGAACAGAACGCCTACCGCGATGTCGTTCCCTTCGCGCGAAAAGTCGTGGAGGAATTTTCCGACCGCGTCCTGTGGGGCACGGACTGGCCGCATCCCAATCTCAAGGACCACATGCCGGACGATGGCCTGCTGGTCGACTTCATCCCGCGTATCGCGACGACGGCGGAGCTTCAGCGCAAGCTTCTCGTCGACAATCCCATGCGCCTCTACTGGCCCGAAGAAAGGAGGGCGTGATGTCGCTCGACAAGGAATTCAAGGAAATTCCCGGCACGATCATTTTCGATGCGGAGCAGTCGCGCAAGGGCTACTGGCTCAACCAGTTCTGCATGTCGCTGATGAAGGCCGCCAACCGCGAGCGCTTCAAGGCGAACGAGCGCGCCTATCTCGACGAATGGAAGATGACCGAGGATCAGAAGCAGGCCGTCATGGCGCGCGACCTGAACGCCATGATGGCGCTCGGCGGCAATATTTACTTCCTCTCCAAGATCGGCGCGACCGACGGCAAGAGTTTTCAGCAGATGGCCGGCTCGATGACCGGCATGAGCGAGGAAGCCTACCGCGACATGATGATCAATGGCGGACGCTCGATCGAGGGCAACCGCAGGATCGGCGAACACGGCGACGCGCAGCGCCCGAACAAGGACAAGTAAGATGGCCCGCATCACCGCTTCGGTCTATTCCTCGCACATTCCCGCCGTCGGCGCGGCCTTCGATCTCGGCAAGACGCACGAGCCTTACTGGCAGAAGGTGTTTTCCGGCTACGACTTCTCCAAGCAATGGGAGAATGAGCAGAAACCGGACGTCATCTTCCTCGTCTACAACGATCACGCGACGGCCTTCTCGCTGTCGATGATCCCGACGTTTGCGATCATGACCGGCCCGGAATTCATGCCGGCCGATGAAGGCTACGGCCGGCGTCCCGTGCCGCCGGTGATCGGCCATCCCGAACTCGCTTCGCACATTGCGTCGGAAGTCATCCAGAAGGATTTCGATCTCACCATCGTCAACGAGATCGACGTCGATCACGGCCTGACGGTCCCGATGACCTGCATGTTCGGCAAGGTCGACGCATGGCCCTGCAAGGTCATCCCCTTCGCCGTCAACGTCGTGCAGCATCCCGTGCCCTCGGGCGCGCGCTGTTTCGCGCTGGGGCAGGCGATCCGCGCCGCGATCGAAAGCTATCCGGAAGATCTCAATGTGCAGGTCTGGGGCACGGGCGGCATGAGCCACCAGCTTCAGGGTCCTCGTGCGGGACTCATCAATCGCGAGTGGGACAACGACTTCCTGGACAGGCTGATCGACGATCCCGCCGGTCTCTCGAAAATGCCCAACATCGACTATGTGCGCGAGGCCGGCAGCGAGGGTATCGAACTGGTGATGTGGCTGATCGCGCGCGGCGCCATGGCCGACACGCGCGGCGGCCCGAAGCCGAAGGTCGCGCACCGCTTCTATCACGTGCCTGCGTCCAACACGGCGGTCGGGCATCTCATCCTCGAAAACGCCTGACGCGCGCAACAGCGGCCGCCTCGACCAAGGCGGTCGCCTTCATGCATGCATGAGCTGCAAGCGTCTGCGGCATGGCCGAAACGCCGCGCCCGCGCTAAGTCTGTCGCCATGAATTCCGAACCACGGGCCGATTTCACGCGCCCGGAAATCCTGTCCATCCTGCCCGGTCTCCTGCTCGCCATGCTGCTCGGCGCGCTGGACCAGACGATCGTCGCCACCGCCATGCCGACCATCGGCCGCGAGCTCGGCGACGTCGAGCAATTGCCTTGGGTGGTGACGGCCTATCTGCTCGCTTCCGTCGCGGTCACGCCGCTCTACGGCAAGCTCGCCGACATCCACGGCCGCCGTATCGTCATGCTCTCGGCCATCGCAATCTTCGTTGTCGGGTCGGTCGCCTGCGCGCTCTCGCCGTCCGTGCCGATCCTGGCGGTCGCGCGTGCGTTTCAGGGCGCCGGCGGCGGCGGGCTGATCTCGCTCGCGCAAACGATCATCGCCGATATCGTCTCGCCGCGTGAACGCGGCCGCTACCAGGTGCATATCGCCAGCGTCTTCGCGGCCGCCAGTCTCGCGGGTCCACCGCTCGGCGGACTGTTGGCCGACCACATCCACTGGTCAGCGATCTTCTGGATCAACATTCCGCTCGGGGCTGTCGCGCTCTTCTTCACGAGCGAGCGCCTGCGCCATCTGCCGAAGGTCGCGCGACCGCACAAGCTCGACGTCGCCGGCGCGCTGCTGCTCGTGCTCGCCACCACGCCCTTCCTGCTTGCGTTGAGTTGGGGCGGAGTCAAATTCCCTTGGCTCTCGCCGATCATCGTTTTGCTTTTCGCCGCCGCCATCATCTTCACGCTCGGCTTCGTCTGGCGCACGCGCACGGCCGACGAGCCGCTGATCCCCGCGAGCGTTCTCGGTAACCAGGTCGTCAAAACCGCGACCATCGCCGCGGGCCTCGCCATGGGCGTCTTCATCGGCCTTTCCATTGTTATGCCGGTCTATCTGGAGGGCGTCGTCGGCCTCACAGCTTCAATGTCGGGGCTCGCCCTCATTCCGTTGATGATCGGAACTGTCATCGGCGCGACGACGGCCGGGCGCTCGATGGCGCGGCAGACCGACTACAAGCGCCTGCCGATGGCCGGCATGGTTGTGGCTTTCGTCGCCTGCGCCGTCATCGCCTGGCGACCACGCGGCCTGCCGTTCGCCGTGCTCGAATGCGTGCTGCTCATCGTCACCATCGGCCTTGGTACGGTCCTGCCGACGGCGACCGTTTCGATCCAGAACGCCGTGGCGCGGCATGAACTGGGCGCGGCGACCGGCGCGAGCAATTTCTTCCGGCAGATCGGCAGCGCGCTCGTCGCCGCCGTCTTCGGCGCCATCGTTTTCGGCGGCTCCGGCATCGCGCAGGAAGTCACGCGCGCCGAACAAGCCGCGCTCGATCCGGCTGCTATCGAGGCGCTCGCGCAGGCGTTTCGCCACGTCTACATCGGCGCATGCATTCTGATCGTCATCGCCATGGCCTTCTTCGCGGCGATGGAAATGCGGCCGCTGCGCGGCGGCGCGTCGCCGCCCGCGGAACCGGATCACTAGCCGCAGGCTTGTTCCACCAGGGCGACGACGGAGCGGGCGCCGACCTTGACGCGATCCCCTTCTATGGCCTCAAATCCGGCAAGACCGGCGCCGCTGTCGATCGCCAGCGCCCAGCCCATGCCGGCGCGCGGCGCAGGCAGCGTCATGGCGACCGCCGCGTCGCCGCGATTGAACGCGAGATGCAGTCGCGCGCCATTGCCCTGCGCCGGCGCACGCGTCAGCGCGACAAAGTCTGCATGCGCCCAATCGTGATCCGCCATGGCGGCGCCGTCGGCGCGCAGCCATTGCGCATCGGGGCAGGGCGCGTCGTCTTGCGCACGCCCGGTCAGGAACCGGTTTTCCGTCAGCAACGCGTCGCCTGCGCGAAACCGGGCAAGTCCCGCCGTGAATTCCGCGAGCGCTTCGTCTGCATGCGCCCAATCGAGCCAGGTCGTCGCATTGTCCTGCGCATAGGCGTTGTTGTTGCCGCCCTGCGTGCGGCCGAATTCGTCGCCGGCCGTCAGCATCGGCGTGCCGAGCGACAGGAACAAGGTCGCAAGCAGGGCGCGCACGTCCGCCTTGCGGCGTGTGATCGCGTGCGCATCGTCGGTCTCGCCTTCGGCGCCGTCGTTCCAGCAGATTTCCGCAGGATTGCCGTCGTGATTGTCTTCGCCGTTGGCGAGATTGCGCTTGCCCGAATAGGAGACGAGATCGCGCAGCGTGAAGCCGTCGTGCGCGGCGATGAAATTGACGCTTTCACGCGGGTTGCGTCTCTCGCGCTGAAAGACATCGGCAGAGCCCGCTAGCCGTGTCGCCAGCGCGCCGGCGGCATGCGCATCGCCGCGCCAGAAACGCCTGACGTCGTCGCGATAGCGATCGTTCCATTCGAGCCAGCCGCCGGGAAAGCGCCCGAGCTGATAGCCGCCCGGCCCGATGTCCCACGGCTCGGCGATGAGCAGGCGATCGTGCAGGACTGGGTCCGCGGCGATGGCTTCGAGCAGCGGCGCGTGCGGATCGAAGCCTTTTCGGCGGCGCGCCAGCGAGGTCGCAAGATCGAAGCGAAATCCCTCGACGCCGGCCTCCAGAACGAAACGACGCAGCGCTTCGACGATCAGCGCGACGACGGTCGGCTGCGTGCAGTCGAGACTGTTGCCGCAGCCTGCATCGTCGATCAGACGGCCGCCAGCCGCATGGCGGTAGTAGAGCGCATTGTCGAGGCCGCGCAGCGACAGCGTCGGTCCATCTGCGTCGCTCTCGCCGCTGTGATTGTAGACGACGTCGAGAATGACGCCGATGCCTGCTTCGCGCAGCGCGGCGACAGTCGCGCGCAGATCGGCCATGCCATTGGGCGCAATTCGCGGATCGAGCGCGCTGAAACAGACCGGATTATAGCCCCAGGCGTTCGTCAGCCCGAGCGGTTGCAGGTGTCGCTCGTCGATCCAGGCCGCGATCGGCATGAACTCGACATGCGTGACGCCGAGGCGCACGAAGCGCTCGATCACATGGGGCAGGGCGATCGCCGCCAGCGCGCCGCGTAGGGGCGCGGGTACGAGCTCATCGCGCATCGTATGCGCCTTGACGCAGACTTCGTAGATCAGGCCGGGCGACCGCGTCGGCGCGAGCGCCATGTGTGGCAGGGCGTTTTCGGCGATGGCCTTCGGAACAAGCCGCGCCGTATCGACGGCGCCGTCATGCGACGCAATCAGGGCCGAGTCGAAAGCAAAGGGACGATCTAGTCTTCGCGCGTAGGGGTCGACCAGGAGTTTCGTCGGATCGAACCTGTGGCCGGCGCGTGGCTCCCACGGCCCTTCGGCGCGCAGTCCGTATTTCTGGCCCGCGTGAAGTCCCGGCACAAAGCCGTAGTGCAGATCGTCGTCGCGTTCGCCCAGCGCAAGGCGCGCGACTTCATTGTCTTCATGGTCGAACAGGCAGACGAAAATGCGTTCGGCGTGGCGGGACGCCACGCCGAAGACCGCGCCGTCGTCGGTCAGCCGGAGGCCCGGGCCGTCCGGACGGGCACAGCTGTGCGCGCCGCGCTCATCCATGCGTGCGGGAGTGCGGCACTTTCCAGATTTCCTCGGCATATTCGCGGATCGTGCGATCCGAAGAGAACCATCCCATACGCGCAGTGTTCAGCATCGCCATCCTGCGCCAGCGTACGCGGTCGCGCCATATCTCGTCGACGCGACGCTGCGCGTCCCAATAGGAGGCGAAGTCCGGCGTCACCATGAAATAGTCGGTGTCCCACAGCGACTGGCACAGACCCGCATAGCGATTACGGTCTTCCGGCGAATATTCGCCGGCCGCGACCGATTCGAGCGCGCGCTTGAGCTGTGGATTGGCGCCGATCACATAGGCCGGCCGATGGCCCGAGCGACGCGCCTCTTCAACCTGGCTCGCTGTCATGCCAAAGATGACGATATTCTCTTCGCCGACATGTTCCTTGATCTCGACATTCGCGCCGTCGAGCGTACCAACCGTGATCGCGCCGTTGAGCGCGAATTTCATGTTGCCGGTGCCGGAAGCCTCCATGCCTGCAGTCGAGATCTGCTCCGATACGTCGGCGGCCGGCACGATCATCTCGGCCAGGCTGACATTGAAGTTCGGCATGAACACGACCTTGAGCAGATTGCGCACGGCAGGATCGTTGTTCACGCGCCGCGCCACGTCGTTGATGAGGCGGATGATCGACTTCGCCTGCACATAACTCGCCGCCGCCTTGCCGGCGAACAATTTCACGCGAGGCGTCCAGTCGCGATGCGGTTCGGCGCGGATCGCGTCGTAGAGCGCGATTGTCTCGAGAATGTTGAGAAGCTGGCGCTTGTATTCATGGATGCGCTTGACGTGCACGTCGAATACGGCCGAGGGGTCGATGCGCACGCCGCTTTGCTCGTTGATGTATTCGGCGAGCGTCTCCTTGTTGTCGCGCTTGATCGCCGCGAAGCGGTCTTGCGCGGAGGAATCCTCGACATAGCGCTCGAAATCGCGGATCCGCTCGATATCGTCGACAACGCCGGCGCCCACGGTCTCGCGCAACAGGTCTGTCAACGCCGGGTTGGAATTGATCAGCCAGCGGCGCGGCGTGATGCCGTTCGTCTTGTTGACGATGCGGCCGGGCAGGACCTTGTTGAGGTCGTGGAAGACCGTCTCCTTCATCAGGTCCGTATGCAGCGCCGACACGCCGTTGATCATGTGTGAGCCGACAAAGGCGAGATTACCCATGCGCACGCGTTTTCCCCCGTCCTCGCCGATCAGCGAGACGGAGCGCAACATCACATCGTCGGCGCCGGCGGCTTTGGCTTCGCCCAGGAAGCGCATGTTGATCGCGTAGATGATCTGCAGATGGCGGGGCAGCAGGCGGCCCATCAGTTCGACAGGCCAGGTCTCCAGGGCTTCCGGCAGCAACGTGTGGTTCGTGTAGGAGGTCGCTTCACGCGTGATGTTCCACGCCTCTTCCCAGCCGATGCCGTGCACGTCGAGCAACAGCCGCATAAGTTCGGCGACCGCGATCGCGGGATGCGTATCGTTGAGCTGGATTGCGGCCTTCTCGTGCAGGTTGTGCACGTCGCCGAAGCGCTGGATGTGGCGGCGGATGAGATCCTGCAGCGATGCGGAGGCGAAGAAATATTCTTGCCGCAGGCGCAATTCCTGACCGGCCGGATTGGAGTCCGAAGGATAGAGAATGCGTGAAATGCTTTCCGCGCGAGACCGCTCGTAGATCGCGCCGACATGGTCGCCGGCGTTGAAGGCGTCGAGGCGGATCGGGTCGACCGCCTTGGCGCTCCATAGGCGCAGCGTGTTGACCGTATCGCCGCGCCAGCCGACGACGGGCGTGTCGTAGGCGACCGCCAGCACGCGTTCGGCCGGCAGCCAGGCGTGGCGGTCCGCGCCGTCCCATCCGGACTCGCTCGATACTTCGCCGCCGAAGCCGATCTCGTGCACGATCTCGCGGCGCTGGAATTCCCAGGGATTGCGGAAGGAGAGCCAGTCTTCGGGCGTCTCGACCTGCGCGCCGTCGACCACGCGCTGCCTGAACAGGCCGTGATCGTAGCGGATGCCATAGCCCAGGCCCGAGACGCCGAGCGTTGCCATGCTCTCCATGAAGCAGGCGGCAAGCCGCCCGAGGCCGCCATTGCCGAGCGCGGCGTCCGGTTCGAGCTGCGCGATGGAATCGAGATCGAGGCCGACCAGCGCCAGCGCCTCGCGCATCTGCTGCTTGAGGCCGAGATTGCCCAGCGCGTCCTCGAACAGGCGGCCGATCAGGAATTCGAGCGAGAGATAGTAGACTCGCTTGCGGCCGGAGCGCTTGGCTTCGCGGATCGTGGCCATCCAGCGATCGATGACCTTGTCGCGCACCGCGAGAATGGCCGCGGTCAGCCAGTCGTGGTTGAGCGCGAGCGCCGGCGGCTTGCCGACGTTGTAGATGAGTTTGGCTTCGATTTCCTTGCGCAGCGCCTGAATGGCGGCGGCCGCTTCTTCCCGGTCGCTCGCACGGCGATCCAGCGGCCCGCGCATTTCCGACGACTTCAAGTTACTCGTACGCATGCAAACAAACCCTTTGGCGCGAAGCCTCAGAGTTAACCGGCGTCTGCTGAAGAATTCGATAAAGGACTGCCGCGTAGTAACCGCCGGTCTCTTTTTCTGCGCTGGATTAACCAATCACTGTGCTCCGATCGGCGGCAAGTCGCGCTTCGCTCTAAAGTTTTCCGTTGCGTTAACCATTGGCTAGAGAATTGGAGTTAAACAATAGAGCCAACAGGCGAAGTGATTCGGCCTAGGACGGGGCGGCAGGCGCGAACGCATGAGTTGGCAGGCACAGGGTCATTGCGACCTTGAGAGCGAGGCCGTGCAGGCTGAGCGAACGGTCGCGCGCCGCAAAGTCCTTTTCGTCACGTCCGAAATTTCCGACTACGTTCAGACCGGCGGCCTCGGCGAAGTCTCGGCCGCCTTGCCGCGCGCGCTACGCGCTCTGTCGGACGTGCGCATTCTCGTGCCGGGCTACCGGCAGGTGCTGGAGCGCGCCGGCAATATCGAACCGGTCGGCCTCCTGCCGGGCCTCGGCGAAATTCCGGCCTGCGCGCTCGGACGGACGGAGACCGCTGACGGCATCCCCGTCTATGTGCTGCTCAACGCCGACCTCTACGACAGGCCGGGCGGCCTCTATCTCGATCCCGACGGCAAGGACTGGATCGACAACGATATCCGCTTCGCGCGTTTGAGCCTGGCTGCGGCCGACATGGCGGCAGGATTGGGCGATCCCAACTGGCGGCCCGAAAATCTCCATCTCAACGACTGGCCGACGGCGCTCGCGCCCGGCTATCTCGCCTGGCGCGGCCTCGAGACGCCGACGCTGCTGACGATCCACAATCTCGCTTACCAGGGCGCTTTCGATCCCGCGCGCCTCGGCGCCCTGGCGATCCCGGAAGCCGCCTACAAGGTCGATGGCGTCGAATTCTACGGCCGCCTTTCTTTCCTCAAGGCAGGCGTCTACTACGCCGATCAGCTGACGACGGTCAGCGAGACATACGCGCAGGAAATCACCACGCCGCAATTCGGCTGCGGCCTGCATGGCTTGCTGAAGGAGCGCTCGCGGCAGGGCCGTCTCAGCGGCATTCTCAACGGCATCGATGAATCCTGGGACCCGCGCCACACCCACCACGGCGAGGGCTTCGAGCCCGAGCGCTGGAAGGGCCGCTACGCCGACTATATTCGCGGCCTGTTCGGCCTCGCCCTGTCGCGTGGTCCGCTCTTCGCCATTGTCTCGCGCCTCGTGCACCAGAAGGGCGTCGATCTGTCGATCGAAATCGCCGAGGAAATCGTGGCGCACGGCGGCCAGCTCGTCGTGACCGGGCAGGGCGAGACGCATCTGGAGGACCGGATGCGGACGCTGGCGCGCAAGCATCCGACCCAGGTCGGCGTGCGCATCGGCTACGACGGATCGGAAGCCCGCGCCATGTTCGCGGGCAGCGATTTCCTGCTCATGCCCTCGCGCTTCGAGCCTTGCGGGCTCAGCCAGATGTACGCCCAGCGCTTCGGCTCGCTGCCGATCGCCCATCGTACCGGCGGTCTCGCCGACACGATCGAGGATGGGCGCACCGGCTTCCTGTTCCACACGCCCACCGCCCAGCAGTTCAAGGGCGCCGTTCGCCGCGCGCTCGACACGTTCGGCTCCGGCCGTCGCTTCGACGAGATGCGTCGCGCCGCCATGGCGCGCACCTTCGAATGGTCGGATTCGGCGCGTCGCTACGCTTCGCTCTACCAGAGCGCGCGGGCCGGCTGACGTCGAGGCATGCGCTGCGGTAGTCTCGATATGCGGCCGCCTTTGATTCGTTCGGCCGGCGAGAACAGCGCGCCAATGTCCCGGTCGGCGATCCAGCAGCAGCCAGAAGCCAGCGCGGGCGTTCATGCGGCCGTGCTCGACGCCGCCATGGTCGACGCGCTGGCGCAGGGGCGCTGCGCCGATCCTTTCGCGCTGCTCGGGCCCCACCAGACGCCGCAGGGCCGCATCCTGCGCGCCTTCCTGCCGGGCGCGCTGGCCGTCGAGGCGCTGGACGCGACGCAGGCGGGCTTGCTCGCGCCGTTCGAAAAGCTCGACGAGCGCGGTCTGTTCGGCGCGCTCGCGCCAGGCGACGGTCCCTATCTTCTGCGTACGGTCTGGCCTGATGCGACATTCATCGCGGAGGACCCCTATTCCTTCTGGGAAGTTCTGCCCGACGAGGATCTCGCGCTCTTTGCGGCCGGCTGCCACCCTAGGCTGACCGACCTGCTCGGCGCGCGCGAAATGTGGATCGCCGATGCGCCCGGCGTGCGCTTCTCGGTCTGGGCGCCCAACGCGCGCGCTGTTTCCGTCGTCGGCGATTTCAACGGCTGGGACCGTCGCCGCCACCCGATGCGGCTGCGCCATGGCGCCGGCGTCTGGGAATTGTTCGTGCCCCGCATCGGCGCCGGCGAACACTACAAATTCGCGATTGTCGACTGTAACGGCCGCGAATTGCCGTTGAAGGCCGATCCCATGGCCTTGCGCACGCAAGCGCCGCCGGAGACGGCGTCTGTCGTCGCGGCCACGCTCGATCATGTCTGGCAGGACGGCGACTGGATGGCGGGGCGCGCCGCGCGCCAAGCGCCCGACGCTCCGATCTCGATCTACGAGGTCCATCTCGGGTCGTGGCTACGCAAGCAGGAGGCCGAGCCGGACTGGGACGAGGCGGCCCGCCGCCTGCCGAGCTACGCCGCCGCGCTGGGCTTCACGCATGTCGAACTCCTGCCCATTGCCGAATATCCGTTCGGCGGCTCCTGGGGCTACCAGCCGCTGTCGCTGTTTGCGCCGACCGCCCGCCACGGCGACCCCGCCGGCTTCGCGCGTTTCGTCGACGCCTGCCATGCGGCGGGCCTCGGCGTGATCCTCGACTGGGCGCCCCATCATTTCCCGAACGACGCCCATGGTCTCGTCCGCTTCGACGGCACGGCGCTCTACGAGCACGAGGACCCGCAGGAGGGGCTGCATCCCGATTGGGATACGGTCCTCTACAATTTCGGGCGACGGGAGGTCCGGAATTTCCTGATCGCCAGCGCCTTGCGCTGGCTCGAGCAATTCCACGTCGACGGGCTGCGCGTCGATGCGGTGGCCTCCATGCTCTATCGCGATTACAGCCGCGCCGAGGGCGCGTGGAAGCCGAACGAATACGGCGGTCGCGAAAATCTCGAAGCCATCGACTTCCTGCGCGCGGTCAATTCGATCGTCGCGAGCCGCTGTCCCGGCGCGATGATGATCGCGGAGGAATCGACCGCCTGGCCCGGCGTGACGGCCAGGGTGGAAGAGGGCGGCCTCGGCTTCTCGTACAAGTGGAACATGGGCTGGATGAACGACACGCTGCGCTACATGGCGCGCGATCCCATCCATCGCCGCTGGCATCACGACGAAATGACCTTCGGCATGATGTACGCCTTCGCCGAGAAGTTCGTGCTCGCCGTTTCCCACGACGAAGTCGTGCACGGCAAGCGCTCGCTTCTCGACAAGATGCCGGGCGACGAATGGCGCAAGCGCGCCAACCTGCGCGCCTATTTCGCGCTGATGTGGACGCATCCCGGCAAGAAGCTGTTGTTCATGGGCGCGGAATTCGGCCAATGGCGCGAATGGAGCCACGATCGCCAGCTCGACTGGCATTTGTTCGACGAGCCAGGTCACGCAGGCCTGGTCGCGCTCCTGCGCGACCTCAATCGCCTGTATCGTGACGAGCCGGCGCTGCATGCGAGCGACGCGAAACCGGGTGGGTTCGAATGGCTCGTGGTCGACGACCGCGAGAATTGTGTCTTCGCCTATGTCCGGCGCGGCGCGGACGGGCGACCGATCGTCATCGCGCTCAACCTGACGCCGCAGCCGCGCTCCTTCTACCGCATTGGCGTGCCGCAGGCCGGTTTCTGGAAGGAAGTCATCAACACCGATGCGACCTGCTACGGTGGCACCAACACCGGCAATCTCGGCGGCGCGCAGACGCGCGAGACACCGGCGCACGGCCACGCGCAATCGCTCGAACTCGTGCTGCCGCCGCTTGCGGCGGTGGTGCTGCGCCTCGATCACGAGACGGAGCGTCCGTATGGCTGACGGCGCCCTGCGCGCGCTGGCCGTCGACGCGGGGCTTCAGCCGCGCTGGACGGACAATACGGGCGCGGACCGCGAGGTCTCGGTCGACACGCTGCGCGCGGCGCTGAATGCGCTCGGTCTGGCCGCGCAATCCGACGCGCAGATCGCCGCCGCGCGCGCGGCGCTGGCGGCGGAAAGGGCGCAGGCGTCGCCGCCGCCCTTGCTCGTGGCGCAATCCGGCGAGCGCGTTCCGCTCCGCGCGGGGCGGCCGGACGAATATATGCGCATCGAATACGAGCTCGGCGGCGCGGCCGATTTGCGCCTCGACGAGGAAGGCCGCCTGCCGCCAGTCGGTCGGCCCGGCTATCATCGCCTCTATCTCGGCGTTCGCGAGATCACGCTCGCCATCGCGCCGGCGCGCGCGCGGACGATCGAAGACGCCGCCGAAGGCGACCGCATCTGGGGGATAGCCGCGCAGATCTACGGATTGCGCAGCGCGGGCGACGGCGGGCTCGGCCATTTCGGCGCCGTCGCCAGTCTCGCCGAAAGCGCGGCGCGGCGCGGCGCCGACCTCGTGGCGCTGAGCCCGGCCCACGCGCTCTTTCTCGCCGACCAAGATCACTACACGCCGTACTCGCCGTCGAGCCGCTTGTTCAACAATGCGCTCTATGCGGACCCGACCGATGTCTTCGGCGCGGACAGGGTCGCCACTGCCGACGCGCGTTGCCTGGCCGATGCGACCGACGCCCCGGGCCTCATCGACTGGCCCCGCGCGGCAGGCGCGCGCGCCGCGCTCTTGCGCGCCCTCTACGACGATTTCTGCGCGACTGACATGAAATCCCTGTCAGCGCTCGCTGCGGATTTCGTCGCCTTTCGCGCCGAGGGCGGCGAGGCGCTCGAGGCGCATGCGCGCTTCGAGGCCTTGCATGCGCAGGAATTCCACCGCGACTTCACCAAGTGGAACTGGCGCGACTGGACGCCCGAATTGCGCGACTCCGGCTCGCGCGCCGTCGCGGAGTTCGCGCGCGATCATGCCCGCGACATCGGTTTCCATATTTTCGCGCAATGGTTGGTCGATCGCTCAATGGCGCGCGCGCAGGGTAGGGCGCTTGCCGCGGGCATGCGCATCGGCCTTCTGTCCGATCTCGCGGTCGGCATGAACGCCGGCGGCTCGCACGCCTGGAGCCGGCCGGACGACGTTCTGCTCGGCCTGTCGATCGGCGCGCCGCCGGACATGCTCGCGCCGCTCGGCCAGAATTGGGGTCTGACCACCTTCTCGCCGCGCGCGCTGCGCGCTGCGGGATATGCGCCCTTCCTCGCGACATTGCGCGCCGCGCTCCGCAATGCCGGCGGCGTACGGATCGATCATGTGATGGGCCTCGTCCGGCTCTGGCTCGTGCCCGATGGCGCGTCGGCGACGGAGGGCGTCTATCTCTCCTATCCGACTGACGATCTCCTGGCCCTGTTGCGTCTCGAGTCGCGCCGCCATTCGGCAATTGTGATCGGCGAGGATCTTGGCACGGTGCCCTACGGCCTGCGCGAGCGCCTCGCGCGGGAGGGCGTGGCGGGACTGCGCGTTCTGCAGTTCGAACGCAGCCGCGACCGTTTCAATCCGCCCGACTGGTATCCGGCTGCGGCGGTGGCCATGACCGGGACGCACGACACGGCGACCATCGACGGCTGGTGGCGCGGCGCCGATATCGCTGCGCGCGCCGCGCTGTCGCAATTGCCGCCGGGCCAGACAAGCGAGGAATGCGCGCATGCCCGCTCTGTCGATCGCGATCTCGCTTGGCGGGCCTTTGTCGAGGCGCACGTTGCTGACGGTCCTCCGCCGGCTTCGGAGGAAGCAGGTCGCGCGCTCGAAGCGGCGACGCGTTTCGTCGCGCAGACGCCGGCCGCGCTCGCCATTCTGCCTCTGGAGGATGCGCTCGGTTTGCGCGATCAGCCGAACCTGCCAGGCACGACGAAAGAATATCCGAACTGGCGGCGACGCTATCCCGGAGAAGCCGGTTCGATGCTCGACAAGGCCGACGTCGCTGCGCGCCTCGCGGATTTCGATGCGCGCCGACGCGTGGCTTGATCCGGAATTCAGCCGGACTTGTCTTCGTCATTCGTCCAGGAGAATTCTCGCTCGATCTGCTGATAGGCGCGCGCGGTCGCGTAGGCGAGCTTGAAATATCGTCCCGTCGCCATGATGTTCGCGAGTTGCTCGCGATCCTCATAGATGGCTTCGAGCCGTTCAACGCGTCGGCGTAAGTCGCGGTATCGTTCAACCCACGGACGGCTCCGCCGCGCGCCCGTTCCGGGTTCAGTCGACATACCTGTCCCAACCGTATTCAAGCGAGGCGATGATAGCGATCGCATGATGCTTGTCGAAAGAATTGCCTCAAAACAGCTGAGATAGAGACAATCAAATGCCGTCGAGGAAATTAATGATCGTTATCGATTGATGATTGCCGTCCGTTGAGTCTCGTCCGTCAACGTTAGGAAATGCTGCGCACATGGCGCCGTGCGTTGTAGACCAAGAGGATGGTCCGGTTGACGATTGCGCCTTGGGCGATCGGCGCCGATTCATTGCTTCGCGGCATCGGAGCTGTCGCGCCGCTTCGACCGACGCGCCAGCAGAATGGGCCCCGCGCACAGGCCGGCCAAGGCCCCAAGCGGCATGAAGGTCGTGAAGACGAGATAGCCGGCATAGCCCTCGAATTGCGAGGTGTGGAAGAAGGTCGTCAGCGCGATTCCGGCAATGGCGCCGACGATAGCGCCCGCCAGAAGACTAGCGATCGCCGTCAGAAGATAGAGAAAGAAGCGTTTCACGGCCTGGTCGCCACCGGGGTTGAACGACTTGTTTCTGACTGCTCTCGGCAGGGGTTGCGGTGCGGCCCAACACGGACCGCGACACGCCGTCGCGCTCGCTCGACTTGCAGCGAGCGGTTCCCGCTCCAATATGAGGCGCAATCTCTCCTGCGACCCAATGGACCAGCAATGACCGACACCGTCATCATCGCCTGCCCGCATTGCGGCGGCCTCAACCGTGCGCCCGTGGCGCGACTGGAGGCGCGCGAGGCGCCGAATTGCGGCAAGTGCCATGCTGCCCTGTTCGACGGCCATCCGACGGAACTCGTCACCGCCGAGGCCTTCGATCGCCTCGTCGGCAAGACCGACATCCCTGTCCTCGTCGACTTCTGGGCCGGCTGGTGCGGCCCCTGCCGCGCCATGGCGCCGGAATTCGCCGCCGCCGCCCGCGATCTCGAGCCATCCGTGCGGCTGGCCAAGCTCGATACCGAAGCCGCGCCGGAAATCGCGCAGCGCTACGGCATCCGTGGCATTCCGACCATGATCCTGTTCGCCGGTGGCCGCGAGGTGAAGCGCCAGAGCGGCGCGATCGGGCGCTCGGCGATCGTCGCCTTCGCGCGATCTTGAAATGCGCGTCCCGCGGGCATCGCAGGCTCGCGCGGGACGAATATGCGAAAGATGACGTCAGAAATAGCGCCACCAGATGTAGAGGTGGCTGATCGCCACCGAGACCAGCATCATCGGGAAGGCGTAGAGCGTATATTTCACGAAGCTGAAAGATACGCCGTTGCGTTCGGCGATGCCGGCGACGGTGAGATTGGCCGAGGCGCCGATCAGCGTGCCGTTGCCGCCCAGACAGGCGCCGAGCGACAGCGCCCACCACAGCGGCTGGATGGCGTCCTGACCGCCGAAGGCCGGCGCCATGTTCTTGATCAGCGGGATCATCGTCGCGACGAAGGGAATGTTGTCGACGATCGCGGACAGGACCGCAGACGCCCAGAGGATCGCAAACCCCGTCTTCGGCAGGGAGCCGCCCGTCGCCTCGGTCAGTTTCGTGGCGGCGAGCGACAGCAGCCCGTTGGCCTCCACCCCCTTCACGACGATGAACAGGCCTACGAAAAAGAAGATCGTGATCCATTCCACGTCGGAAAACGTGGAATGAATATTCGCCGCAGCCTTCTCGTTATGATGCTCCCAATTGTCGAGCAGCATCAGCACCGCCGCGCCGAACATGGCGATCGTCGCCGGCTCCAGCTGCATGGGATGGGCGACCACGAAGCCCAGAATGACGCCGCAGATGACGATCAGAGATTGCCGCAGCAACGTCCAGTCCTCGATCTTGTCGACGGCGCGCAGCGCCATGATGCGCGCCTCGTGCTCGGGCGTCGATTTCATCGACCGTCCCCACAGCACATGGATCATCAGCGCCTGCACAGTCATGACGACCAGGACCAGCGGCGCCAGATGAACCAGGAAGGCGTTGAAATCGATGCCGGCGAGCGAGCCGATCAGAATGTTGGGCGGATCGCCGACCAGCGTCGCCGTGCCGCCGATGTTGGAGGCCATGATCTCGGCGAAGAGAAACGGATAGACCGGGACATTGAGCTCCCTCACGATCACGAGTGTGACCGGCACGATGAGGAGAACCGTCGTCACATTGTCGAGCAGCGCAGACAGGATGGCGGTCGCGATCTGCAACAGCAGCAGCACCCGGCCGGGGTGCGCGCGCGCGATCTGGGCGGCCCTGATCGCGACATATTGAAACATGCCCGACCGGCGCGAGATCGACACCAGGATCATCATGCCGGTCAACAGGCCGATAGTGTTGAAATCGATGCCCCTGATCGCTTCGTCCTGCGTCAGCAGGCCGGCGACGACCATCACGCTGGCGCCGACCAGCGCCACGATCGAGCGGTTGATCTTTTCCGAAATGACGACGGCATAGGTCGCCGCCAATACGATGGTCGAGGCGACCATCGGGCTCATGCCAAGAACTGTCGCCGTCGTCGCCCCGCCAGCCATTCCGCCCATCCCTCTTGTTTGTTGAGGGGACGATGGCCCATCGGGCGTTTCCCTGCAACCCGCGCCGCGCGCCCGAGGGCGGGCTTCCGGACTGATTTCAGGGAATAAGCAGGACCTTGCCGAGGTTTCCGCGGCTCTGGATGTAGTCGTGCGCGGCGCCAGCCTCCTCGAAGGCGAAGGTCCTGGCGATCTGCGGCTTCACGACGCCCTGTTTCCACAGGTCGAGGATCTCCCGGAACCAGCCGGCGATGCGCTCCGTCTCGCCCCACATATGGCCGACGTTGACGCCGAACACGCCCTTGTTCTCGTTCATCAGCGCGACCGGATTGAACTGCAGCCAGGGCGTCTTGACGGCGAAGCTGAGCATGGCGAGTGGATTGCGGGTCCGGCCGGTCGCCATCGAGGATGCGCCGAACATGCCGAGCCGGCCCGTTGGCGCGAGAACGCGGAAGCCCTTCTTCACGCTCTCGCCGCCGATCGCGTCGAGAATGAGCTCGACGCCGCGCCCGCCCGTAATCTCGCGCGTGCGCGCCTCGAAATCCTCGCGCGTATAGTCGATGAGATGGTCGACGCCGAACTCGCGCAAGGCTGCGTGTTTGCCGGCGGAGGCAGTTCCGATCACCCTGGCGCCGATATGCTTGGCGATCTGCGTCGCCGCTATGCCGACGCCGCCGCCGGCCGAATGGACGAGCATCGTCTCGCCCTTCTTCAGGCCGCCCATGACGACGGCGAGTTGCCAGGCTGTGATGTAATTGACCGGCAGGGCCGCGCCATCCTGCGCCGACATGCCGTCGGGCCTCGCAAACACCTGGCCCTGCGGCGCGCAGATGACGTCCGAGTAGCCGCCGAACCGCGTCATCGCGATCACATCGCGCCCGACCCATGACGGGTCGACGCCTGCGCCCACCGTATCGACGCGTCCGGCGACCTCGTAGCCTGGCACGACCGGAATGGACGGGAGGTCGGGATAGAGGCCGAGCCGCCCCATGATATCGGCGAAATTGACGCCGCTCGCCTCCACGCGCACGCGCATCTCGCCGGCGCCGGGCGCGGGGTCCGGCGCCTGCTTCACTTTCAGGACGTCGGGCGCGCCGAATTTCTCGATCCAGATCTGTTTCATGCGGGCCTCCGTCGCCGGTCGCCGATCCTCGCGCAGCGCAGGCGCTGGGTCAAAGCGCGCCGAGTTCGACAACCCGCGGGTCATGACCGCAATATCGCAGGAAGGCGATCAGTTCTTCCGGCCGCATGCCGATTGTCGCAGTATTGACCAGCGGATGCACGTTCACCGTCTCGGCGCGCATGAGGTCGGCGTCCAGCGCAATCGTCACGCGCTGCGCCCTGTCCCGCAGCGCCGCCAGCGGCGTCACCGATCCCGGCGTGACGCCGAGCGCTTCTTCGAGCAATGGCGCGCTGCCGAACGACAGCCGCTTCGAGCCGAGGATTTTCGGCAGGCCCTTGAGATCGAGGCGTCGCTCGGCGAGCGCCGTCAGGAGCCAGAGCCGGCCGCCGGCGTCCTTGAAGAACAGATTCTTGGCATGCGCGCCGGGAATGTCCTTCCAGTGCTCCATGGCCGCAGCGACCGTCGGCGCCGCCGGATGGAAGCGCCAGGCCGGCGCGATGCCCACCGCCGCCAATGCGCCGATGACATCGTCCGGGACGCCGTTGGCTCGCGCGAGTTCGTGATTCATGCCGGCAGTCTACTGAACCTTGCGGCGGAACATCCAGGCCGCGACAATGATCGTGACGATCGCCATGCCCGCCATCGGCCAGATATGCTGCGCCGCGAGCGCGGCGGGCATGTCGCGCAGAAACAGACCGCGCAGCACTACGAGTATGTGCGTCAGCGGATTGGCGAGCGCCAGCGGTTGCAGCCAGTCCGGCATGTTCTGCACCGGCGAGGAAAAGCCCGACAGCAGCATGGCGGGCATGACCACGACCATCGTGCCCATCATCGCCTGTTGCTGGTTGGTGGCGAGCGAGGAGACGAACAGCGCAACGCCGATGATGGAGAGCAGGAACACGGTGAGCGCCGCAGACAGCACGAGCGCGGAGCCGAGCAGTGGAATGCCGAAGCCGTAGATGACGATCAGCGAGATGACGCCGCATTGCGCCAGTCCGACGATCAGACCCGGCACGGACTTGCCGGCGACGATCTCGATCGGCTGCAGCGGCGAGACCAGCAATTGCTCGAACGTGCCTAGCTCCTGCTCGCGCGCGACAGACATGCCGACGATCATCATGACGGTCATCATCGGCAGGGTGGCGATCAGGATCGGCACCATGGCGTTGCGATATTCGCGATTGGGATTGTACCAGCTGCGGTCGACGATCACGCTGTCGGGCGGCGGGCCCCGACCCGCGCCGAACTCGGCCGCATATTGCGCGACGATGTTGTTGACATAGGAATTGACGATCTGAGCGCTGTTGGAGCGCCGCCCGTCGAGCAGCACGAGGATGGACGGCGTCTCGCCAGCGGCGAGCTTGCGCGAAAAATCCTGGCCAATCTCGACCACGACCATCACATCCTGCCGGTCGATCGCCGCCCGCGCCTCCGTCTCGCTGGCATAGAGACGGACTTCCGAAAAGGCCGACGCATGTTCGAGCCGGCTAATCAATTGCCGGGATTGCGCGCCCCAATCCTGATTGACCACGCCGATCGGCACGTGGCTGACTTCGAGCGTCGCGGCATAGGCGAAGAGGAAGAGCTGGATCAGCGGCGGCGCGACCAGCGCCATGCGGCCGCGCGGGTCGCGGAACGCCGCGAGCAA
Organism: Methylobacteriaceae bacterium; assembly: GCA_020638135.1. Classification (GTDB taxonomy): domain Bacteria; phylum Pseudomonadota; class Alphaproteobacteria; order Rhizobiales; family Beijerinckiaceae; genus JAJXWB01. The sequence goes on from JACKJE010000010.1 coordinate 96,788, forward strand.
TTCCTTGACGATGAGCGCGGCAAGGCGCGTCCAGACCATGTCAGTCGAGCCTCTGCTTCGTGTTGCGCGCCGTGATCGCGAACAGGATCGTCGCCATCAGCAGGAGAACGGCGCCCGTCGGCAGGATCACGGCCGGGATGTCGCCGGCGAGGAAGATCGTCTGCAGGCCGCGCACATAATATTTGGCCGGCACGATCGTCGAGAACCATTGCAGCGGCGCCGGCATGCTCGCGATCTCGAACAGGAAGCCGGAGAAATAGAGGCCCGGCAGAAAGGCGACGAGCATGGCGAGCTGGCTCGCCAGAAACTGCGTGCGCGCCACCGTCGAGATCAGGAGCCCGAGGCTGAGCGCGACCGCGAGAAACGCCGCGGTGAACAGCGTCAGCACGAGAAAGGAGCCGCGCAACGGAATGCCGAAGACGAAGATCGAGGCCAGCACGCAGACCATCATGGCGATCATGCCGAGCGCGAAATTCGGCACGAGCTTGCCGATAATGAATTCCACGACGCCGACCGGCGTGGCGAGCAGAGCCTCGATCGTGCCGCGCTCCCATTCGCGCGAGACGACCAGCGCCGTGAGCAGCGATCCGATCATCATCTGAATGAGCGAGATCGAGCCGGGCACCAGAAAGCGCCGGCTTTCCAGCTCCGGATTGAACCAGAAGCGCGGCTGAACCTCGATCCCGCCCGGCGGCGCCGGCGCGCCGACCGCGCGCTGGGCGCGCCAGGCCTGCCAGGCGCCCTGCACATAGCCGGTCGTCAGCGCCGCCGTATTGGGGTCGCTGCCGTCTGTCACGAGCTGGATAGCGGCGGTGTCGCCGCGCGCCAGCCGCTCCGCGAAATCGCCGGACAGCGTAACGACGCCATTGATCTTGCCCGCCGCCAGATCGTCGACGAAGGCGCGGCGATCGGTCGCCTCGCGCACGCTGAAATAGGGCGTGTTGGTGAGCGAAGTCGCAAAATCGCGCGCCGCCGGCGTCGGATCCTCAAGCACAAGCCCGATCTTCAGGCGCGCCGCGTCGAAGGATATGCCGAAACCGAAGAGAAACAGCAGCAGCGCCGGCAGGACGACGGCGACGACGAAACTCGAAGGATCGCGCGCGACCTGCAGGCTCTCCTTGACGATCAGCGCGCGGATGCGGCGCATGCTGCCCGACGTCCCATTCATGCCGCTTCCTTCCGCCCGTTCTCGCGCGCTTCGACGAGCGCGATGAAGGCGTCTTCGAGAGTGGGCGTCGGGCGTTGCGGCGTGCGCACCGAGGCCTGAAGTTCGGCCGGCGTTCCCGTCGCGATGGCCTGGCCGCGATAGATCAGCGCGACGCGATCGCAATATTCGGCCTCGTCCATGAAATGCGTCGTCACCATCACGGTCACGCCACGTCCGACCATGGCGTTGATGTAGGCCCAGAACTCGCGGCGCGTCAGCGGATCGACGCCCGATGTCGGCTCATCCAGAAACAGCACGGGCGGTTCGTGCATGATCGCGCAGGAAAGCGCGAGCCGCTGTTTGTAGCCGAGCGGCAATTCGCCGGCGTTCGTCTTCGCATAGGGCGCGAGATCGAAAGTCTCGATCGCGTGCGCGACCGCATCGCGCCGTCGCGCGCCGGAGAGCCCATAGGCGCCGGCGAAGAAATCGAGATTCTGACGCGTCGAGAGATCGCCGTAGAGCGAGAATTTCTGCGCCATATAGCCGAGCTTGGCGCGCGCGGCGGATGGCGCCTTGTAGAGATCGAGCCCGTCGACCAGCGCCTCGCCTTCGCTCGGCCGCAACAACCCGCACATCATCTTGAATGTCGTCGACTTGCCGGCGCCGTTCGGACCCAGAAGGCCGAAAATCTCGCCGCGCCGGATGCTGAATGTGATGTGGTCGGCCGCCGTGAAATCGCCGAAGCGCCGCGTCAGTCCCTTTGCTTCGACGGGCGCGACGCTGCCATTCGAGAAATCCCGGCGGCCCGGCGCGGACAGCGCGCGTTTCGGAATGCCGCCGAGCGCGGCGACGAAAGCGTCCTCGAAGCGTGGCGGGGCCGGCGCGATCTCGGTCTGCGGCGGCGCGCCGATTGTTTCGCGCGACGGCGGAGGACAGCCCTCCGCCATCACCAGCCGGATCGCCTCGCCCTGCATCACGCCGTCGACCACGGCGGGATCGGCGAGCGCGCGCGCCAGCAGCGCGCGCCGCTCTTCGCCCGCGCCATGCGCCTGAAATACGCGCCCCGCCATCTGCGCCGTCATCGCCTTGGGATCGCCCTGATAGAGGACGCGGCCCGCGTTCATCACGATCACCTCGGCGCAATTCTCGGCCTCGTCGAGATAGGCGGTGCTCCACACGACGCCGACGCCGTCGGCGATCAGCGCATAGACCATGCGCCAGAGCTCGCGGCGCGAGATCGGATCGACGCCGACGCTCGGCTCGTCGAGCAGCAGCAGTTTCGGCGAACGCAGCATGGCGCAGGCGAGACCGAGCTTCTGCTTCATGCCGCCCGACAGCGCGCCGGCGAGCCGGTCCGTGAAACGCGCGAGGTCGGTGAAGGCGAGCAGGCGCTCGTAGGTCGCCGCGCGCTCGCCGTCGGGCAGACCGCGCAGATCGGCGTAGAGACGCAGATTCTCCATCACGGTCAGATCTTCGTAGAGGCCGAAGCGCTGCGGCATGTAGCCGATCGTGTCGTGGATCGCGGGCCCCTGCGTCGTCACATCGAGCCCGAGCACGTCGATCCGGCCGGCGCTCGGCGTCAGCAGCGCGGCGATCAGGCGCATCAGCGTCGTCTTGCCGGCGCCGTCGGGGCCGACGAGGCCGGTCACCTGTCCCGCCCGGATCTGCGTCGTCAGGGCTTCGATGGCGGCCGGCGCGCCGGCCACGAAAGTCTTCGTCAGATTGTCGATCCTGACGAGCGGCGCATTCATTTCGCACCAGCCTCGTTCGTCGCGTCCGGCAGACCGACGCTGACCGGCATGCCCTGGCGCAGGACGCCGTCCGGATCCTCGGCGACGATGCGGATGCGATAGACCAGCGCCGTGCGCAATTCGCGTGTCTCGACGGTCTTCGGCGTGAATTCGGCTGTCGTGGCGATGAAGCCGATCGTCCCTTTCAGCGGCCTGGCGCCCGGCGCGTCAGTGCGTACCTCGACCGGCATGCCCGGCCGCACACGCCCGAGATCAGGTTCGGATACATAGGTGCGCACCCATACAGGATTGGTCAGGCTCAGCACGAACACGGTCTCACCGGCGTTCACGATGGCGCCGGCCTCGCGCACGCGGCTCAGCACCACGCCGTCGCTCGGCGCGGCGAGGTCGGCGTCGGCGAGCTGGCGCTCCGCGATTTCGATCGTCGCCTTGCGTTCGGCGAGCAGCGCGCGCGCCGTGGCTATGTCTTCCTTGCGAAAGCCGGCCTTCATCAACCGCAGCGCCTGCCGCGCCGATTGCAATTGCGCATCGGTCTGCCGGCTGGCGGCCAGCGCGTCGTCATAGGCCTTCTGCGTCCCGGCCTTGGTCTTCAGCAATTGCGCGGCGCGATCGATCGCCGCTTTGGCATTGATGGCCGCGGCCTCGCGCTCGGCGACGGCGGCCTCGGCCTGCGCGATCTCCTCCGGCCGATTGCCTGCCTCGAGCTTGGCGAGATTGGCGGCGGCCTGATCGGCCTGCGCGCGCAATTGGCGCAGCGTGTCCTGGAAATAGACCTTGTCGAGCGAGGCGAGTTTCTGGCCCTGCTTCACGCTCGCGCCCTCGTCGACGTCGAGCGTCGCGAGGCGGCCGGGGACCTTGAAGCCGATATTGACCTGCCGCACCTCGACATTGCCCTGCAGGACGAACGGTCCGCCTGACGTCGCGCGACTCGTCCACCACCAGTAACCGCCGCCGGCGAGCGCGAGCAGGACGAGGATGGGAATGAGTTTCTTCATGGCTCTCTCGCCTTTGCGGCGGCAGGTCCCAGCAGCATGTCGCGGTGCGCGGCGAGCATGCCCGAGATGTCCAGTGGCTGATAGGGTTCGAACAGGCTGCGCCACACGACGCTGATCAGCAGCGGCCCGAACAGCAGTTGCGGATAGCGCGCCAGCGCATCCGAGGAAATCTCGCCGCGCGCATGCGCGCGCCCGGCGGCGCCTCCGATCAGCGCCAGCCCGCGCGAAATCACTTCGCGATGATAGAATTTTGCGATGGTCGGAAAGCGCGCGCCTTCGGCGATGATGAGCCGGAAAATCTCGCGTCGCTTCGTGGCCAGCACCTCGCGCTCGAACAGGCTGAACATGCCGGTCAGCAGCGCCGCGAAGGGCAGGTCGGTCTGCTGAGCCAAGAGCGTCAGGCGTTCCAGGACAGGCGCGACCATGTCCAGCGCGACCAGCTCGAACAGGTCTTCCTTGTCCCTGGAGAAGAGATAGAGCGTGCCCTTGGCCACGCCCGCGCGCTTGGCGATGTCGTCGAGCCGCGCCGCCTTGAAGCCCTCGGCGATGAATATCTCGAAAGCCGCGTCGAGGATCGCCCGGCGTCGGGCTTCGGAGGCCTGGCGGCGCTTTGTGGGGAGCGGGGCGGCGGCAGCGACGGGCATGGCAAATGCACCTCGGTTGCGACCGATTATATATTGACTGACCAGCCAGTCAATAATTCAAAACCGGTTCGAGCCGCCGACCAGGGCAGAGCACGCCTGCGTCTAGCCCGTTACCGAAAATGCTTCGACAGCTTCAGCTGCTGCCCCTGATAATTCGATCCCAGCCCCGTGCCGTACAGCATGTCCGGGCGCTCGATCATCGGCTCGTAGACCAGCGTGGCGATGCGCTGGCCGTGGTCGAGCAGGAACGGCACGTCGTGGCTGCGCACTTCCAGAACGAGGCGTGATCCGGCGCCGCCGGCTTCCGCCAGCCCGAAGCCGCAGTCCAGAAAGCCCGCGTAATGCGAGCGCAATTCGCCGACCGACGTGTCGTAGGCGATCATTTCCGCCGCCTCGTCGGCGCCGACCACGACCGCCTCGCCGGAGGCCAGAATATAGAATTCATCGGGGTCGAGCACGAGTTCCGGCCTCTCGGGCCGGGTGATGATCGGCTCCCAGTAATCGGCGCGCGACAGCACGCCGACCTTGGCGAGATCGACGAGGCCGGACGTGCGGCGGGCTCGATAGCCGATCACGCCGCCCTCCTTGCCGGCGGGATCGAGATCGATCGTCACCGCCACCTGCCGTGCTGCGGGCGCGGTCGGCACATCCTCGCGAAACCGGATCTGCGCCAGCCGCGAGCCGGCTTTGGCAATCACCGGGAACGAGCGCGGCACGACCTCGGCATAGAGCGGGCCGTCGTAGCCCGCCGGTATCTCATCGAAGGTCGCCGCGCCGTCGGCGATGATGCGCACGAAAATGTCGAGCCGACCCGAGGAGGATTTCGGATTGGCGCGCGCGTCCACGCCCTTGGGCAGCCGCAGCCGCTCCATCAGCGGCACGATATGCACGCAATTGCGCTCGAGCACGGTCGGGCGCGACAGGTCCACCTCATGGGTCGCAAGTTCGTTGACGCGCTGCGCCACGGTCCGGCCGGGGCCTGGCAGGAAGCTCGCCGGTAGGCGATAGGCCTTGGGCCCGAGCCGCAGGTCGAGGCTCGCCGGCTGCACCTGGTCGGCGTCCGGCGCGGCGTCGGCCACGACCACGCCTTTCGCAAAGGCGTCCCGGATACGCTGCGCCGGCCAGATTGCGATGCTCATCGAACGTCCCCGCGCGCCGCACCCGGGCGCCCTGCGCCTCTGCTAGCCGATAGCCGCGTTGACGCCAAGACCGGCCGTCTGTAGACATGGCCCGTGGTCATTTGAGCCGGCCGGCTTGCCCGCCACGTAAAACAAGGGACTAAAAGGCCGGGCTTTCCTCATGAAATCCCGTTCTTTCGTCCTGCGCGGCCAAGGCGCCGCATGGAGATGTCATGAGCGCGTCCGACAAGCCTTTGAACCTGCGCCCTGCAACCCGCCTCGTCCACGGAGGCGCGTTGCGGTCGCAATATGGCGAGACTTCTGAAGCCCTCTTTCTCACCCAGGGCTTCGTCTACGACAGCGCCGAGGCCGCGGAAGCTCGCTTCAAGGGCGCGGAGCCAGGCTTTATCTACGCCCGCTTCGGCAATCCGACGGTCGCCATGTTCGAACAGCGCATGGCTCTGCTGGAAGGCGCGGAGGCCGCCCGCGCCACGGCGAGCGGCATGGCCGCCGTCACGGCCGCGCTGATGGGCCTGCTGCGCGCCGGCGATCATGTCGTCGCTGCCCGCGCCCTGTTCGGCTCCTGCCTCTACGTGGTGGAGGAATGGCTGCCGCGCTTTGGCGTCGCCTCGACGCTGGTCGATGGAACGGATCTCGACCAGTGGCGCGCGGCCATGCGGCCCAACACCGAAGGTCTGCTTTCTCGAAAGCCCGACCAATCCGCAACTCGAAATCCTCGACGTCGCCGCGATCGCGGAAATCGCGCATGCCGGCGGCGCGAAACTCGTGGTCGACAATGTCTTCGCGACGCCGCTGCTGCAGCAGCCGCTGGCCCTCGGCGCCGACGTCGTCGTCTATTCCGCGACCAAGCATATCGACGGGCAGGGCCGGTGCCTGGGCGGCGTCATCCTCGCCTCGCAGAAGCTGATCGACGAGAATTTCCACAATCCGCTGCGCCAGACTGGCCCGGCGCTCTCGCCGTTCAACGCCTGGGTCATGCTGAAGGGCCTCGAGACGCTGCCCGTGCGCGTCGCACAGCAGGGCGCGAGCGCGGCCCGTCTCGCAGACGTCCTGACGGACCTGCCGGGCATTGCCCGCGTGCTCTATCCCTTCCGCAAGGACCATCCGCAGCACGATCTCGCACGCCGGCAGATGGCCGGCGGCGGCACGGTGATCGCGCTCGATCTCGAAGGCGGCAAGCCCGCCGCCTTCCGTTTCGCCAATGCGCTGCGCGTCGTGAAGATTTCCAACAATCTCGGCGACGCCAAGAGCCTGATCACGCACCCCGCGACCACGACGCACCAGCGCCTGTCGCAGGAAGCGCGCGAGAAGGGCGGCATCGGCGAGGGTATGCTGCGTCTGTCGGTCGGGCTCGAAGATGTCGAGGACCTGATCGAGGATGTGGCGCAGGCCGCAAAGGCTGCGCGCGGCTGACGCCGGCGTGTCCGCGCGCACGGCGCGCAAGGGACGGCATTGGCACAAGCGGGCGCATGAGAGATTACAACGATCTCGTGCGCCGGTTTCGGGAAACAGGCGCCGCAGCGGCCGCCGCCAAGCAGGCGGTCGACGACGCGTTCCGCGGAGGATTGCGCGACCGCGACCCGGACGCCTACGGACGGGTGTTGACGGAATTTGGCGCCCGTATGCACGCGGCCTATCCCAAAGGCACGCCCGACCTCTATCACGATCTCAAGAACGCCAAGCCTCGCGCCATCGACACGGCGACGGCCTTTCTCGAAGCCGATCCCTGGTTCTTCCGCTCCGGCTATCTCAAGGCGCAACTGATCCGTCGCCTGAAGCGCGCGACCTTCACGGCGGAGCAGGCGGAGCGGCTGCGGCGTGTTGTCCTCGCGCGCGTCGAGGGGCCCGACCGCAATGAATTCGCCGCCTACGGCCGTCTCGCGCTGGCCGTGCGCACTCCCGACCTCGAAGCGCGGATCGAGGAAATGACGCGCAGCCCGGATGCAGGGATCGCGCGGCGTGCGCGCTGGATGATGCTGCGTTTCCGCAGCGTGCCGGCCGCGAAAGCGTGGGAATAGTGAAAGCGCCGTCAAAGGCCGCTATAGTCGGTGCATGTACAAAGCGCTCACGAACGGCTTTCAGGTAACAGTTCTGCCGAACTTTCTGGCGGAGCACTCGGATCCGGAGGAGGGCCGTTATGTCTGGTCCTACACGATCGAGATCGCGAATCTCGGCGGCGTGACCGCGCAGCTGATGACACGCCACTGGATCATCACCGACGGCGAAGGCCGCCGCGAGGATGTGAAGGGGCCGGGCGTCGTCGGCGAGCAGCCGATCCTGCGTCCGGGCGACGCCTTCCGTTACACATCGGGCTGCCCGCTCGCGACGCCCTCGGGCATCATGGTGGGGACCTATCGCATGGTGGACGAGGACGGCCGCTCTTTCGACATCGAAATCCCGGCGTTTTCGCTGGACTCGCCCTTCAGCCGGAAGGTGCTGAATTGACGACGCAGGCGACCCTGGAACGCGCGATCGAAATTGCCGAGGAGCTGATCGCCTTCGACACCGAGAGTTCGAAATCCAACCTCGCGCTGATCGATCACGTCGAACTCTATCTGCGCCGCTTCGGCGTGCCTTTCGTGCGTGCGCCGAACGCCGCCGGCGACAAGGCCGCGATCATGGCGACCATCGGCCCGATGATAGATGGCGGCGTGGTTCTGTCGGGCCATACGGATGTCGTGCCGGTCGTGGGCCAGAGCTGGACCGGCGACCCTTTCCGTCTGCGTCGCGCGGACGATCGTCTCTATGGCCGCGGCGCCTGCGACATGAAGGGGTTTGACGCGATCTGCCTCGCGATGATCCCGGAGTTTCAGGCGGCTGATCTGGCGCGCCCGATCCACATCCTGCTCAGCTATGATGAAGAAACGACCTGCGCGGGCTCGCTCGACATCATCAGGCGCTTCGGCGTCGACCTGCCGCGGCCTTCCGTTGCGCTCGTCGGCGAGCCGACCTCGATGCAGGTGGCCGACGCGCACAAGAGCGTCTCGACCTACCGCACCCGCGTGCGCGGTCATGAATCCCATTCCGCCAAGCTGCACCAGGGCGTCAGCGCCGTGCATGTCGGCGCGCGTCTCGTGATGGCGCTCGAAAAGATCGGCGCCGAGATCGCCGCGGAGACGGCGAATTCCGATCGTTTCGATCCGCCCGTGTCCACCGTACATGTCGGCGTCATCGGCGGCGGCACGGCGCGCAACATCATGGCGCGCGACTGTTCGCTGCTGTGGGAATTTCGCGGCCTGCCGGGCGTCTCGCTGCGCACCGCCTACAACAAGTTCACGCTCGCCTGCGACGACATAGCCGCGCGCCGGTTCGCCGGCTTCCCCGATTGCGAGATCGTCACCGAAATCGAGGTCGAGATTCCAGCGCTCGCGCCTGAGCCCGGCTCAGCCGCCGAGACGCTGGCGCTGCGGCTCGCGCAGGCCAATCACACCGTCGCCGTGCCCTACGCCTCCGAGGCCGGTCAGTTCCAGACGCTTGGCGTGCCGACCGTGCTCTGCGGCCCCGGCTCGATCGAGCAGGCGCACCAGGCCGACGAATGGGTCGAGATATCGCAGTTGGAGGAATGTATCGCCTTCATGCGGCGCCTGAAGGCCGAACTCGCGCGCTAGACGTGCGCCAGCGCATGGCGGACTGCGGCGTTCCAGCTAGACTTCGTCCGGAATCGGAGGAGTCACATGCGCAAGTTCATTCTCATGCTCGCTGTCGGCGTCGCCGCCTCGTCGGCGCATGCCGCGGACTGGGACCGGTTTCTGCAGGCTGGTTTCGGCGCAGCGGCGTCGAAGGACGGCTCGGTCTGTTATGCGCGCGTCTATGACGCCGGCCATCTCGCCGCCAACAAGGCGCAGCGCATCCGCGACGTCGCGATCAAGCTGACTTTGCGCACCGAAAACGGCGAGCGCCGTCTCGACCACAGTCTCGTGACGCATCTCGTCGGTTCCAGGCAGAAATACTGGAGCGGCGGCCAGTGCGGCGACTACAAGGGTCTCATTGCGCATTGCTATGTCGAAGGCGATGGGGGCGCTGCCGACTTCACGCTCGACGCCGATGGGACGACGCTGACCGCGCGCTTCAATGACTTCCACATCTGGCGTCCGCAGGACGCCGCGGATGAATCCAGCGTAACGATCGACAAGAGCCGCGCGGACAAGGTCGCCAAGCTGACGAAGGCGCCGATGTCGGCGTGCGCGGGGACGGGGGATTGAGACTTGTCCTCCCTCCCTGCTCGCGGGGAGGCAAGGGCGCCCCTATCCGAATTCCTCGGGATCGAATTCCCGCTTCGTCGAGCAGAATTCGCAGGTGACGCCGATCCTGCCGTCGTCGCCGATCATGTCGGTGCGCTCCTGGGGCGTGAAGCGCTTGAGCATGGTGCGGATGCTGTCGGTCGAGCAGCGACATTGTTCGCGGACGGCCTGCGGCGGAAAGACGCGCACGCCGCGCTCGTGGAACAGGCGATAGAGCAGACGTTCGCCCGATAGCGAGGGATCGACCAATTCGTGGTCTTCCACCGTGCCGGCAAGCGCGCGGCCTTCGGCCCAGGCCTCGTCCTCGTCGATCCTGTGCGCCTGCGTTCCTTCCGGCGCATCGCCCGGATGGAGGTCGGCCTGCCGGCGGCGGTCTTCGGATTCCGGCAGGAATTGCACGATCAGCCCGCCCGCGCGCCAATGCGCGCCGGCGCCGGTGACGATCTCGCCGACGGCGAGCCGCACCACGGTCGGTATCTGTTCCGAGCGTTCGAAATAGTCGTGCGCGGCGCGCTCGAGGCCCTCGCCCGTCAGCGCGACCACGCCCTGATAGCGGTTCATCGCGCCGCCGGGGTCGATGGTGAAGCCGAGATGTCCGCGCCCCAGCAGGTCCGCGCCGCTGATCTTGCCTTCGTTCTCCGCGCCGGCGAGCCGGGCCGCGTCGAACCGCGCAAAGGCGCGCAGCCGGTCCGGCGCGTCGAAATCGACGACGATCATGTCGACCACGCCGTCGGTGCGCGTCTGCAACTGAAAGCGGCCCTCCTGCTTCATCGCGGAGCCGAGCAGGACACAGAGCGCCGCCGCCTCGCAGAGCAGGCGCGCGACCGGCTGGGGATAGCCGTGCCGTCCGACGATCGTGTCGATCGCCGGCCCGAGCCGCACGAGACGGCCGCGCAGATCGAGCGGTTCGACAGCGAAAGGCAGCACTACGTCGTCGATCGCCGCGTCCGAAACCGGGCGGCTTTCGCCCTCGCTCATCGCGAGGCCTCGAGACACCAGGCGAGCACGCCCTTCTGCGCATGCAGGCGGTTTTCGGCTTCGTCGAACACGACGGATTGCGGGCCGTCCATCACGTCGTCGGTCACCTCCTCGCCGCGATGGGCGGGCAGGCAGTGCATGAAGACCGCATCCTTGTTCGCGGCCGCCATCAGCCGCGCATTGACCTGATAGGGCGCAAGCAGGTTGTGACGATGCGTTTCGTCGAGATCGCCCATCGAGACCCAGCAGTCGGTCACGACGCAATCGGCGCCCCTGACTGCCGCGTAGGGGTCGCGCGTCACTTCCACCTTCGCGCCGTTCTTGCGCGCCCAGTCGATCAGCTCCGGCTGCGGCGCCAGCTCCTTCGGCGTGGCGATGTTGATCTGGAACTGGAAGCGCTGCGCGGCGTGCACCCAGCTCGTCAGCACATTGTTGGCGTCGCCGGTCCAGGCGACGGTGCGACCGGCGATCGGCCCTCGATGCTCCTCGAAGGTCATCACGTCGGCCATCACCTGGCAGGGATGGCTGACCTTGGTCAGGCCGTTGATCACCGGCACGGTGGCGAAGCGCGCGAGCTCCTCCAGATCCTCCTGGCTGAGAATGCGGATCATGATCGCGTCGACAAAGCGCGACAGCACGCGGGCCGTGTCGGCGATGGTCTCGCCGCGACCGAGCTGCATTTCCGCGCCCGTCAGCATGATCGTCTCGCCGCCGAGCTCGCGCATGGCGATGTCGAACGACACGCGTGTGCGCGTCGAGGGCTTGTCGAAGATCATCGCCAGCGACTTGCCGGCGAAGGCCTTCGCCGCCGAGGCCTTCGCGACCGCGCGGTTCTTCTTCAGTTCAGCCGCAATGTCGAGAATGCGGCGCAACTCCCCGGACGAAATCCGGTCGAGATCGAGGAAGGACCGGACATCGCCGGTCGGCAGGGACGTGGTCATACGGCCGCTCCCTGCTTTGCCCGCGCATTTTCCAGCGCGACGCAGGCCTGGTCGAGCCGGCTGACTCCCTCGGCGAGGTCCTCTTCGGAAATATTGAGCGGCGGCAGCAGCCGCGCGACATTTTCCGCCGCCGGGATGGTCAAGAGATGTGCGCCGCGCGCGGCCGCGACGAATTCGCCGACTGGGATTTTCGTCTGCACGCCCATCATCAACCCTTCGCCGCGCAGGCCCGCGATGATGTCGGGATGCCGGTCGCGCAATTCGGCGAGACGCTGGCGCAGGAACAGGCCCTTGCGCGCGACCTCGTCCAGGAAGCCCGGCGCCAGAACGATGTCGAGCACGGCGTTGCCGACCGCCATGGCCAGCGGATTGCCGCCATAGGTCGTGCCATGCGTGCCGGCCGTCATGCCCTTGGCCGCACGCGCGGTGGCCAGACAGCCGCCGAGCGGAAAGCCGCCGCCGATGCCCTTCGCGAAGGCGAGAATGTCGGGCGCGACGCCGGTCAGTTCATAGGCGAAGAACTTGCCGGTGCGGCCGACGCCGGTCTGCACCTCGTCGAACACGAGCAAGAGGCCATGCTCGTCGCAGAGCGCGCGCAGCGCCCGCAGGAACGAAGGATCGGCGCTGCGGATGCCGCCCTCGCCTTGGATCGGCTCGATCAGGATCGCGGCCGTCTGCGGGCCGACGGCGGCCTTGACTGCTGCGATATCGCCGAACGGAACCTGATCGAAGCCTTCCGCCTTCGGGCCGAAGCCCTCGATATATTTCGGATTGCCGCCGGCCGCGATCATAGCGATCGTGCGCCCGTGGAAGGCGCCTTCGAAGGTAATGATGTGGAAGCGCTCGGGATGGCCTTCCGACGCGTGGAACTTGCGGGCCGTCTTGCACGCGAATTCCAGCGCCTCGGCGCCCGAATTGGTGAAGAAGGCCATTTCGCCGAACGAGGCGTCGACGAGGCGTTGCGCCAGCCGCTCGCCGTCCGGAATCTGATAGAGATTGGACGTGTGCCAGAGCTTGTTGGCCTGCCGCGTCAGCGCCTCGATCAGATGCGGATTGCTGTAGCCCAGCGAAGCGACCGCGATGCCCGCGCCGAAATCGAGATATCGCTCGCCCTTGACCGACACGAGCCAGGAGCCTTCGCCCCGCTCGAAAGCGAGGTCGGCGCGCGCGTAGGTCGGGATGAGGGCGGAAGTCACTGTCTCGATCTCCTCTTTTCTACTCCTCAGAAGGGCGAACCCTTTCGAATGCATTTCCGTTGCGTCCGACGTGGCCGCGCCAGGCGGGCGCCGGAACGAAAACTGCCGCCCCTTCGGGCGGCAGCAAAGAACAACAATACTTTATGCAGGCGTCCGAGGTCAAATCCTGAACTCGACCGAACATCCGGACTCAATCCCGCCATCTCCTGTTGAAAACGTCGCGATCGGGCGCAGGACTCTTGCGCGAGATTCAACCGCTAGTGTAGCGTCCGCTCCGTCGACTACGACATCTCGTGCGGCGGACCTTCTGAGAGTGCGATGCGTCCAACGACGCCGTTATTCGCGGCGGCGTGACCGATTCCGATTCCGGATCAGGCGTTTGGACTCTCGGACCGATATTGCGGACCCAGGAATTCAAGGAGGACTTCATGTCCTGGACTGACGAGCGCGTGGAGCTTCTGCGCAAACTTTGGCTGGAAGGTTTGAGCGCCAGCCAGATCGCGTCGGAGCTGTCCAACGGCATCACCAGGAATGCGGTGATCGGCAAGGTGCACCGGCTTGGGCTGAGCGGCCGAGCCAAGGCGCCGAGCCAGGCCGCGCCGCGCCCGCGGCCCGCCAAGACGATCCGAACGCCCTCGCCCTCGCCGCGGTCGCACGCCCCGATGATGCGCGGCAACCTTGCCCTCGCGCTCGCCCCGCGCATGATGGAGGCCCCGCCGCAGCCCAAGGCGCAGCTGGAGGAAGTCGTCATTCCCATGTCGGAGCGTGTGACGATCATGGAGCTGCGCGAGTCCACGTGCCGCTGGCCGCTCGGCGATCCGGCCTCGCCCGACTTCCGCTATTGCGGCGCGGACTCGCCGATCGGCGAAGGGCCCTACTGCAAGTATCATGCGCGCGTCGCCTATCAGCCCGCGCAGGACCGCCGCCGCGCCCGGCCGCGCTGACCGGCCGCGTCAGGACCGTCGAACGCCACAAGCGGGCCCTCGGGGCCCGCTTCGCTTTCATCGCGGGCCCTCGGGGCCCGTTTTTGCTTTCGGCGCTACATGGTCTGCGGCGCGAGCGGCAGCAGGACCGTAAAGGTCGCGCCCTTGCCCAGTTCGGATTCGATCGTCAGCCGCCCGCGATGGCGCGCCACGATATGTTTCACCAGCGCCAGTCCCAGCCCTGTGCCGCCCTTGGCGCGGCTCGCCCCGGCGTCGACGCGGTAGAATCGTTCGGTCAGGCGCGGCAGATGTTCGGCCGCTATGCCCGGACCATGATCTGCGACGATCAGGGCGCCCTGGCCGTCCCTGACCTCGACCGTCACGTCGACCGGAGACGGCGCGCCATATTTGACCGCATTCTCGATCAGGTTTTCCGCCAGTCGCAACAGCTCGTCGCGGTCCCCGAGCACGACCACCGCCGGTCCGGACGCCAGCCGCAGCTCGACGCCGCTCTCGTCGGCCAGCGTGCGCAATCCGTCGACGATCTGCGCCGCGATCGCGCGCAGGTCGATGGCCGCGCTCGGCCGGATATGCAGGTTCTGCTCGATGCGGGACAGGGACAGAAGATCGCCGACGAGGCGGGCCATGCGGCGCGCCTGGTCCGCCATGATGCCGAGAAACTTCTCGCGCGCTGCCTCGTCGTTCTTGGCCGGGCCTTGCAGGGTCTCGATGAAGCCGAGCACCGAGGCGAGCGGCGTCCGCAATTCGTGGCTGGCGTTGGCGACGAAATCCGACCGCATCCGCTCGATTCGCCGGCTCTCGGTCACGTCGCGCAGCGCGACGACGCAGACGCGATTTGCGCCGAACTGCGCCGGCGCGAGATGGATTTCGAAGTGGCGCTCGATCGGAAACCGGTCGAGCCAGACGGTCGACTGCGCTTGCCCCGTCTTGAACACGCGTGCGATCGCGTCCAAAACCTCCGGCGCGCGCAGGCCGCGCACGAGCAGGTCGTTCTTGCGTAGCGCCGGCAGAAGCCTGCCTGTGGCCGGATTGACGGCGGCCACGCGCATGTCGGCGCCGACCACGAAGACGGGATCGGGCAGCGCATTCACCAGCGCTTCCACCGCGCGCGTCGCCGGACTTTCGATCGGGTCCGCCATTCTTTGCCCAAACCTTCCTTTCGCGTAAGCTCATAGATCATGAGCAACGGCAAAGCGACAGAGCGAAGCAAGGCGGCGGAGGCGGTAAAGGCTTTCGCGATCGACGCGCCCGACCTGCCCAAGGCGATAGACAAGGCGGCGCTCACGTCCGGCGGCTATCCCTATGACAAGAAGCTCAAGCGCAAGGCCTATGCGAAAGAGCTGCGGCGCCTGCAGATCGAGCTGCTGAAGCTGCTCGACTGGGTCCAGAACAAGGGCGAGCGCATCGTCATTGTGTTCGAGGGCCGCGACGCCGCCGGCAAGGGCGGGACCATCGCGCGTCTCACCCAGCACCTCAATCCGCGCAAGGCCCATATCGTCGCGCTCAGCAAGCCGACGCCGCGCGAGCAGGACGAGTGGTACTTTCAGCGCTACGTCCCGCACATGCCGGCCAAGGGCGAGATCGTCGTCTTCGACCGCTCCTGGTACAATCGCGCCGTCGTCGAGCCGGTCTTCGGCTTCGCGACGGAAGCGCAGACGCAGACCTTTCTCGACCGCGTGCCGGAATTCGAGGACATGCTCGCGCGCGACGGTATTCGCATCGTCAAGATATTCCTGACGATCGGCCGCGAGATGCAGATGAAGCGCCTGCACGCGCGCCATCACGATCCGCTCAAGCGATGGAAATTGTCCGGTCTCGATTATCAGGCGCTCGACAAGTGGGACGATTTCTCGCGCGCCATCGAACGCATGCTCGCGCGCTCAGACAGCGCGCCCGCCCCCTGGACAGTCGTGCGCGCAAACGACAAGCGCCGCACGCGCATCGAGGTCATCCGCGCGCTGCTCGACGTCACGCCCTACGAAGGCAAGGATGCCGGGACGGTCGGCGCGATCGACCGCAAGATCGTTCTGTCGGCGGCGTCTTTCCTGGGCGACGGCGGCGAGGAGGAATAGACGGCCTCAGTCGTCGTCGCTGCTCTGCCCGGACTCGATCGCCTTGCGCAGCGCGGTCCAGCGCCGCAGCCCCTCGTTGGCGCCGAGCAGCGCCAGCGCGAACACGAAGGGCGCGAGATAGTAGATGATGCGGAAGAGCAGCAGCGAAGCAAAGAGCGACGCCGTGCTCGGCGCCGGCACGAATTTCAGCATCGTCGCCTCGAACACGCCGATGCCGCCCGGCGCGTGGCTGGCGATGCCGAGAATGCAGCCGAGCACATAGGTGGCCGCGAAGCTCGGAAAGTCGATCGGCGTCTTGGCGGGCAGGAGCACGTAGAGCACGCCGGCCGCCGCGCAGAGATCGATGACGCCGAGCGCCATCTGTCCGAGCGTGACCAGCGGTCCGGGCAGGCGCAGCCGGAAGCCCTGCACCCGCACGCGGCGCGGCGCGACCGCGACCCAGCCGACATAGGCGGCGATCGCGACCAGCACGCCGGCGCCGATCACGGCGTTCATCTGCCAGGGCAGGTTGTCGATCCACGACAGGGATTCCGCGCGCGCGACCATGCTGACGCCCGCGACGAAGGCCATGCCGAGCCAGAAGGTCACGCCGGCGACGACGGTCAGGCTCGCCACCTTGCCGGCCGAAAGCCCGGCGCGCGAATAGATCCAGTAGCGCACGGCGCCGGCGGTGATCAGCGGAAAGCCGAGCGTGAACGAGATGGCGTAGCTCGTGAACGACCCGAGCGCGGTCGTGCGATAGGGCACGTGCGTGCCGATCTGGCGCAGCGCCAGAGCGTCGTAGCCCGTCAGCGCGAGATAGGAGACGCTGGCGAGGAGGCAGGCCGCCGCGATTTGCTCGGCGCTGGTCGCCGCGATCGCGGCGCGCAACGCCCCGATGTCGAGATTGGCGACGACCCGCGCCAGCACGAAGATCGACAGGGCGAAAATGCCGATCGAAAGGATCGCGCCGATCGTGCGGCCGAGATGCTTGCGGTCGAACAGGCGCCTGCGGCCTTCGATGATCGCGCGTCGCTCGCTCCACGGCCGTTCGCCAACGGCCACGCTTTCGCTGTTGGCGCCGAACGATTTCGCGGCTGTGTCGGCGTCCTCTTCCCTCATGCCTCACGCTCTTGAACGAACAAGCCGGCGAAGGCATGGCGACGCGGCGACAGACGCCCTGCGATTTAGGGGCTGCGGAATGGCTTCGCAACCCCGGCGACGGCCTCGCGCGCGAGTGAGGTAAACGGCTTGAAGCGGAAGTCGAGCCTGTGTCGGCCCGGCGGCAGGCGAACGGCGCGGAACGCGACATTGGCGCGCTCGATGGTTGCAGGAACGCCGTCCAGCGCGCAGCTCCACCAGGGATGCCAGATGTCGTTGAGAACGAGCCAGCCGCCATCGGGGGCGTCGGCTTCGATCGCAATGTGTGTGTTGGCGTAGCTCAGGATGCGCGCCGTTCCCGTCCGGCGCGGCGTTTGGTCGCTGCCTTCGGTGAGCAGCACGGTCGAGCGATAATCGACCTGCGGCCAGGCGCCGGTCTTCATGATCGCATTGAAATCGGCGCCGAGCGCCTGCGTCGCCACGAATACGCGCGGCATGGCGCGCGGGTTCTCGTAGATCCATGCGTCGGCGGTGCGCGCCACGAAGATCAGATCGCCGGGCTTCAGGGTCGGATCGATCTGCTCGATCGGCGCCCCGGTCGCGATGAAGCGCAGGCCGGTGAGATCGGCCGCGATCGAGCGATAGGACGGAAAGGCCTTCGAGAAGACGCGCTGTTCGGGCAGACCGACCGTGTCGTCGGCGCCGGTGAAATCCTCGAACAGCGCGAGGCGCAGCGGGTTGTAGCCGAGGTCGTGATCGAAGTTCTGCGACAGGCTGGCGTTCGGCCAGTCGAAGCCGATGCCGGCGAGTTCGATACGGTCGCGCCGGTCGGGCGCGGCGCCGGCGGCGAGTTTCTCGCGCAACAGCCGTATCGTCGTGTTGTTCGTGCCCGGCCGCAGGAAGTCGAACCGGCCGGGCGGCAGCGCGGTCGATTCGTTCGGGCCGTTGCCGATCGACAGATCGACGGCGCAGAACAGGCCGATCAGCGCGAGCGCCGCCATCGGCCGCTTCCGGCCGCGCAGCGCGATCCATTCGAGCAAAGCCAGCGCCAGCGCGAAGGTCACCCAAGCAATCAGTAGCGGCATGACGGCCTGCGCCAGCCGATCCTTCCACACCGCAACCGCCGCGCCTGCGCCGAGCAGGAGGAGGATTACGAGCGCGACGAGCGTCGGCCGCCAGCGCGTCTCGCCCGAGGCGATGCGATGCACGCCGTAGCCGGCGAGATAGGCGAGCAGGGCGCAGAGCGGAAAGGTGGCGTCCGCCGGCCGCCGCCACAGGCCCGCGCCCGGCAGATGGAACAGCCAGTCGAAGGCCGGCGTGTAGCGGCCGAGCGCATAGAGCCCGAGCAGCAGCGCCATCACCGCGATGAAGCGCGCATCGCCCTGCGCGCGCCGCAACGGCAGGCCGGCGCCGATCACGGCGGCCAGCGCCAGCGCGCCGAAATAGACCTCGCCCATGTTGCGGGCGAGAAACAGATTGGTCGATCCCCAGGCCGGCGACGGCGGCCCCCAGAAATAGGCGAGCGGCCCGGCGACGCCGTAGAGGTCGGGCGCGACGACGGTGAGCAGCGAGGCCGGATGCAGCGAACCCTTCACCACTTCGCTGAAGATGATGTCGGGCCGGTTGGAGCTGGCCGCGAGCAGGGCCGACAGAACAACCGGAACGCCCGCGACCACGAGCCCGACGAGCGTTCCCGCGATCAGCGGCCGCAGGAAGGATCGCCGGTTGGCGGCGAAACCCGCCCCGCGAAACAGCCGTTGCGCCACGAAGCCCGTCAGGATCAGCGTCTGCAGCCAGGCGATCTGGTCGCGCCCGCCGACCATCAGGCCGGCGAACAGGCCCGCCGCCGCGCCCCAGAAGGCCGAGCCCCTGTCGAGGGCGCGCGACAGCGCGAACAGGGCGAGTGGAAACCAGGCAAGGCTCATCACCTGCCCGACATGCTGCAACCGCCAGGCCGCCGAGCCGCCGAACGCGAAGGCGATGGCCGCGACCAGCGCGCCCTCCGCCCGCCAGCCGCGATCGCGCGCATAGAGGAAAACCCCGAGCGCGCCGAGGCCCAGCATGCCGAACAGGACGCCGTCGGCGAGCCGGAACGACGGCGCCGGGCCGAGCAGGGCCGCCAGGAGATAGACAGGCGCGAAGATCAGCGACTGCGGATCGGCGATCTGCGGCCAGCCGTCGAATATGTTCGGCGTCCAGAACGGGCTCTGCCCGCTGGCGAGCGAGCGGGCGAGAAAGGCGAACTGCGGGTAGAAATGCGCCTTGGCGTCCCACGGGATCGTCACCCGCCCCGACAGCCAGGGCCAGGTCAGGAAAAGCCAGACGAGCGCGAAGACGAGGCCGGCGAACACATATCCGCCGCGCGCCCTCTCCGGTCTGCGGTCGTCAGACGAGGGGCGGTTCGAGTTCGGCATCGATGGAATGGCCGGCGCGGTCGCGCTTGGCGGCGAGATAGCCGATATTCTGCGGCGTCCGTCGCCCGATCACGCGCTCCTGCTCCACCACTTCGAGGCCGGCGGCCGCCAGCGCGGCGATCTTGTTCGGATTGTTGGTGTGGATCTTGACCCGCGACACGCCGAGTTGCCGGAGCATGTCGGCCGCAAACCCGAAGCCGCGCTGGTCGTGGTCGAAGCCGAGCACTTCGTCGGCGTCGTAGGTGTCGAGGCCTTCCGCCTGCAGGCGATAGGCCTTGATCTTGCTGGCGAGCCCGTTGCCGCGCCCTTCCTGGTCGAGATAGAGGATGACGCCGCCGCCGTTATCCGCCATGGCGCGCGCGGTCATGCGCAACTGGTCGCCGCAATCGCATTTCAGCGAGCCGAACAGGTCGCCGGTCAGGCAGGCCGAATGCAGCCGCACCGCGACCGGGCGCGACAGGTCGGGCTGGCCGATGATGACGGCCGCCTGGTCGCGCAGGCCCTCGCCGCCGCGGAAGATCACGAATTCGGATTGCGGCGCGCCCTCGAGCGGCACTTTCGCGCGGGAGACGATGTGCAAGGCCGCGCTGCGCCGCGCCGGATAGGCGGCGACGGCGGCCTCGGCGACGCGCACGACCGGCGCATCGGTCAGCGCGCCCGCTTCGAGCGGGACGACGACGAGCGCCGGGAGCAGGGCGGCGAGATGGGCGAGGCGGAGGCCCGCTTCCTCGCCGGGGGCGAGGGGCAGCAATCGGGCGTCCAGAGTGGCGCCATCGTCGATGGCGAGGCGGGAGATCTCCGCGAGGTCGGGCGCTGGCAGCGCCAGGGCGGCCGCCGCCCGGTCCGGCGCGCCGAGCCGATGGAGGCGCGGACCGGCCAGAACGAGACGCGCCCCGCCGGCCGCCAGACCGGCGAGCGCGGCGACGCCGGCGCTGTCCAGTCCTTCGACCGGCGCAGTCAGCAGCGCTCCCGCGGCCGTCTCGACGACGACCGGCCGGCCCGCCCGGAACTCGGCGATCGCCCGTTCCGCAGCGAGCTGGTCGCGGGGAACGCCGCCCAGCAGTTTGTCGATACCCATTCCCGACCCGGTTGTTGCCGATGCGCCCGTCGGCCTGTTGCAGGCAATATAGTGTGCGCGCGCCCGCAAAACGACAATCCGTCCCGGGCAAGCTCATCTGGGCTTTAGCGCACAGGGCCCACGCCCTGCAAATGGGCGCCCCGGCATTTGACCGGACCGGCGCCCGCGCTTATGTGAGCGGACATGGCCATCCGACCCATCATCTGCATCCCGGACAACCGCCTGCGGCTCGTCTCCAAGCCCGTCGAACGCGTCGACGACGACGTCAAGCGGCTGATGGACGACATGCTGGAGACCATGTACGACGCGCCCGGCATCGGGCTCGCGGCGATCCAGGTCGCGATCCCCAGGCGCGTCGTCGTGATCGACACCGCCAAGGAGGGCGAGGAGGCCCGGCCGATCTGCTTCGCCAATCCGGAGATCGTCTGGTCGTCCGAGGAAAAGCGCGTCTATCAGGAAGGCTGCCTGTCGATCCCCGAATATTATGAGGACGTCGAACGGCCTTCTCGCGTGAAAGCGCGCTATCTCGACCGAGAGGGGCGCGAGAACGAGATCGAGGCCGACGGCCTGCTGGCGACCGCGCTCCAGCACGAGATCGACCATCTGAACGGCGTTCTGTTCATCGATCACCTGTCGCGCCTCAAACGCGAGCGCGTCTGGAAGAAATACGAGAAGATCGCGCGCCGGAACGCCAACGAACCCGGCCACCCCGCCCACGATTCCCGCGAGCTGTGAGGCGACGCCGATGCGCGTCGTCTTCATGGGCACGCCGGACTTCTCGGTTCCCGTCCTGACGGAAATCGTCGGCCAGGGCCATGAGGTCTGCTGCGTCTACACCCGCGCGCCGCAGCCGGCCGGCCGTGGCATGGACCTGCGGCCCTCGCCCGTCCACAAGGTCGCCGAACGCTTCGGCATTCCCGTTCGTTCGCCGAAAAGCCTGCGCAGCGTGGAAGAGCAGGCGAGTTTCGCGGCGCTTGAGGCCGATTGCGCGGTCGTGGTCGCCTATGGCCTGATCCTGCCAAAGCATGTTCTCGACGCGCCGAAATTCGGCTGCTTCAACCTGCACGCCTCGTTGCTGCCGCGCTGGCGTGGCGCCGCTCCGATCCAGCGCGCCATCATGGCCGGCGACCCGGAGACCGGCGTGATGGTGATGCAGATGGACGAAGGCCTCGACACCGGCCCCGTCGGCATGGCCGAGCGGGTCGCCATCGGGCAGGACATGACGGCGGGCGAATTGCACGACGCGCTGATGAAGGTCGGCGCCGATCTGATGGCCCGCGCCCTGTCGGCGATCTCGCGCGGTTCGCTCGCCTTCCGGCCGCAGGCGGAGGAGGGCGTCACCTACGCCGCCAAGATCGACAAGGCCGAGGCGCGGCTCGATTTTTCGAAGCCCGCGCGCGAGGTCCACAATCTCGCCCGCGGCCTCTCGCCATTCCCCGGCGCGTGGTTCGAGGCCGATCTGGGCAAGGGGCCGGAGCGGGTGAAGGTCCTGCGCAGCCGGATGGCCGAAGGCGCCGGCGCGCCGGGAACCTTGATCGGCGAGGGCGTGATCGCCTGCGGCGACGGCGCGATCGAGCTCGTTCAGGTCCAGCGCGGCGGCAAGGCGGCCATGACCTTCGCCGATTTCGCGCGGGGCGCGCGGCTGGCGACAGGCGCGAGGCTCGGGTGACGACAGGCCCCCTCCCTTTCCCTCCCCCACGCGCTGCGCGCGCGGGAGAGGGGACGGCTCTTGCTCGTGAACGCACAAGGACCGGGTCTGCGCGCGCCCTCTCCCTCTCCCGCGAAGCGGGGGAGGGTTGGGGAGGGGGCCCGCGCTAGCCATGCCCCGCTACAAACTCACCCTCGAATATGACGGCCGCCCCTTCGTCGGCTGGCAACGGCAGGCAAATGGCCTGTCGGTGCAGGAAGCGGTCGAGACGGCGATCGAGAGCCTGACCGGGACGCGGGCGCCGATCCAGGCCGCCGGCCGCACCGACGCCGGCGTCCACGCCACGGGCCAGGTCGTCCACGTCGATCTCGCCCGCGACTGGCGCGGCGACCGGCTGCGCGACGCGCTTAACGCGCACTTGCGGCTGTTCCCAGTGGCCGTCGTGGAAGCCGAACAGGTCGGGTCGGATTTCGAGGCGCGCTTTTCCGCGACGAAACGCCATTACCTCTACCGCATCCTCAACCGCCGCGCGCCGCCGACACACGCGCGCGGCTATGTCTGGCACGTCGCGCGAAAACTCGACGCCGAAGCGATGCACGAGGCGGCGCAGGCCTTGGTCGGGCGGCACGATTTCACGACCTTCCGCGCCGCCGAATGCCAGGCGAATTCGCCGCTGCGCACGCTGGAGCGGCTTGATGTGGCGCGCGCCGGCGACATGATCGAAATCCGCGCCTCCGCGCTCTCGTTCCTGCACCGGCAGGTCCGCTCCATGGTCGGCTCGCTCGAACATGTCGGCTCCGGCAAATGGACGGCCGCCGATCTGAAAGCCGCGCTCGACGCCCGCGATCGCGCCCGCTGCGGGGCGGTCGCGCCGCCCGAAGGGTTGTTCTTGGTCCGTGTCGACTACTAAGCGATTGCGTCCTCGCAATTGCACAATTGCATAGTTTGGCTACCAAGCTTGATGTAACGCAAGACAGTTATTCCGTGATGCCGATCATGATGGCGCATAACCATCGAGAAAGGCAGTCGCCATGTCCGTTACAGCCACTCAGTCCTCAACCCTCAAATCGCTGCTTGGGCCCGCGGTCGCGCCGCGTCCCTTCGATCTTGCGCAGCCACTGAACGTGATCCGCATCGTCGCCGGTCTGTTCTATCTGCCGCACATCCTCTTCAAGGTGTTCGGAATGGCCGGCGCGCTCGGTTTCTTCGCCAAGGCCGGGCTGGTTCCTGCGCCTTTCTTCGTGGGCCTTGCGCTGGTCGTGGAAACGATCGCCTGCGTTGCGCTGACGTTTGGCCTCTATTTGCGCTGGACCGGCCTGCTGTCGGCGGGTTGCATGGCGGTCGCCGCTTATGCCGTATTCGCGACCAAGGGCGCGGGATGGCTGTGGAACCTTGGCGGCGTAGAATACTTGACGATGTGGGCCGTCATTTCCTTGGCAATCGCCTATAATGCCTGGAAACAAGCCGCTCGCGCCTGAACACGAACATTGCAGCCGGCCGGCCGAATCGCTGGCCGGTTGCTGCGTCTTTGATCGGCGCCGCGGGAGGTGCAATTCTCCACGCCGCGTTGTTAGAATGCGGCGATGACCGACATTCTCCACGATTCCGAGCGCCGCCTGTTCCTCGATCCCGGCGACTACATCGACAGCGAACATCCCGCCGTCGTCGCGTTCGCGCGTGAGAATGCGCCCGCCGACGCCAGCGACCGCGACAGAGCGAGAGCGCTCTACAAGGCGGTGCGCGACAAGATCCGTTACAATCCCTACGTGAACATGCGGTCGCCCGAGACCTTCCGCGCCTCCAGCGTGATTGCGGCCGGCAACGCCTATTGCGTCGGCAAGGCTGCGCTCTTTGCCGCA
Source organism: Methylobacteriaceae bacterium (assembly GCA_020638135.1). Taxonomy (GTDB): domain Bacteria; phylum Pseudomonadota; class Alphaproteobacteria; order Rhizobiales; family Beijerinckiaceae; genus JAJXWB01. The sequence continues at coordinate 120,915 of JACKJE010000010.1, forward strand.
ACCTGCCGGGTCCATGGCATTCCCGCGCGCGTCGGCTTCGCCGATGTGCGCAACCATCTGACGACCGACAAGCTGCGCGAGAGCATGGGCACGGACCTGTTTTCCTGGCACGGCTACACGCATGTCTATGTCGACGGCGCCTGGCGTAAGGCGACGCCGACCTTCAACGCTTCGCTGTGCGAAAAACTCGGCGTCAAGCCGCTCGATTTCGACGGGCACGACGACGCGCTGCTGCATCCCTTCGACGGCGCCGGCCGGGCTTTCATGCAATATGTCGAGGATCACGGCTCCTTCCACGACGTGCCCGCCCAGTTCCTGATGCGCGAGATGGCCCGCGTCTATTCGAGGATGACGTCCGAGGACCTGTCGACGCGCGACATGGAACAGGAAGCCGTAGGAGGTTAGCCGCCGTGCGGCCGGCCGACATCGATCACGTCCAGACGCTGCCGCTGTTCCGCGGCATGGACCCCGCGCGTTTCGACGAACTGGTCGCCGGCGCCATGCTCCAGCGCTTTCCCGCGCATGTCGAGCTGATCCGCGAAGGCGACCGGCCGGATTTCCTGCATGTCGTCGTGGAAGGTCTGGTCGAACTCTATTCCGAGCGCGACAAGGACGAACTGGGCTTCTCGCTGCTGCGTCCCTATTCGACCTTCATTCTCGCGGCGGTGGCCCGCGACGCGCTGTATCTCAATTCGGCCCGCACGCTCAGCGTCGCGCGCGTCCTGATGATCCCGGCCGAGACGGTGCGCGCCGCGATCGAGGCCGATTCGGCTTTCGCCCGCGCGATTGTGCTCGAACTCGCAACCGCCTACCGACGCGTGCTGAAGGAGCTCAAAGATCGCAAGTTCCGCCCCACCATCGAGCGGCTCGCCAATTGGCTGCTGCGCGAGATGGAGCCCGGCGGCGCGGGCGGGCGGCTGCGGCTGCCTTTCGACAAGCGCAAGCTCGCCTCGCATATCGGCACGACGCCCGAAAATCTTTCCCGCACCTTCTCGGCGCTCGGCGCCCACGGTGTCGAAGCGCATGGACGCGAGATCGCGATCCTGGACACGGCGCGCCTGACCGAGATCGCCAAGCCCGACCCCCTGATCGACGACCCGTTCGCCTGACGATTTGCCGCATCGCGGGACGTTGCCGCTAGTTCGTTGGAGACTTGCGCGCGCGGGCGCGCGCTGTATGGTTCCCGCCGCTAGCATGGCCATATTCAGCCCGCCGTCTGAGGCAGGGCGCGACCGGGGAGCAAGAATGATGATCGCCAAGACCGGATTGATCGACCGCCGCAGCCTGCTGGCTGGCGCAGGCGCGACAATTGCCGCTCCCGCCATCGTGCGCGCGCAGGGCAAGGCGCTGAAGATCGCCCTCATGCTGCCGCGCTCCGGATTCTTCGCGCAGGCCGGCCAGAGCTGCTATCGCGGCGCGCTTGCGACACCGAAGGTCCTGGCTGACCTCGGCTATGCCGTCGAGATCATGCACATCGACACGGAATCCTCCAACGATGTGTCGCGCACGCAGGCCGAAAAGGCAATCAACGACGGCGCGCAATGCGTCATCGGCGCCTTCGAGTCCGGCAATACGATCGCAATCGCCCAGGTTTGCGAGCAGCGCAAGGTGCCGCTGATCTGCAACATCGCCTCCGCCCCGCAGCTCACCGGCCAAGGCTACCAATATCTGGTGCGCAACTTCATGACCGGCCCCGGCCTCGTGACCAATGGCCTGCGTCTGATCGGCGAAATCTCCAAGGCCGCCAATATGGACCTGAAGACCGCCGTGTTCATGCACTCGAACGACACGTTCGGCACGGCGCAGGCGCAGGCGATGGGCAAGATATTCCCGACTCTGAACATGCCGTTCAAGATCGTCGAGAGCATTGCTTACGATCCAAAGGCGCAGGACCTCTCCGTCGAGGTGACCAAGGTGCGCGGCGTCAATCCGGACCTCCTGATGATCGTCACGCGCGCCGGCGACGCCATCAAGCTGACGCGCGACATGGTGCGCCAGAAGTTCCAGCCAAAGGCGATCATGTCGCCCGGTTCGCCCGGCCTCTACGACGAGGAATTCTTCAAGGCGGTCGGCCCCTATGCCGATGGCTTCATCTACAATCTGCCCTGGTTCAACGTGAAGTCGAAGATGACGCAGGCGCTGGAAGCCTCGTTCAAGGCCACCAACCCCAATCACCGCTTCGATCTCGACGGTTTCAACGCCGGCTTCACCTTCGAGGCGCTGCTGATCGCCGCCGACGCATTCAAGCGCGCCGGCGCAAGCGACGGCGAGACGCTGATGAAGGCGATCAAGGCGACCAACATCAAGGATCACGTGATGATCGGCGGCCCGATCGTGTTCAACGAGAAGGGCGACAATCCCAACATCGGCTCGGCCTCGGTGCAGAACATCGGCCAGAAGCCGACGGTCGTCTATCCCGCCGACGTTGCGGTTGCCAAGCCGATCCTGCCTTTCCCGGCCTGGCAGGGCCGCAAGTAAGGGCGCTTAGGGACACGCCGCCTCGCGCTACGGCCGAGGCGGCGCCGTCTCACGCGCGCAGCGGTCCCCGATGTCCGTTTCCCTTTATATCGAAGTCCTGATTCAGGGCGTTCTGTCCGGCCTCGTCTACGGCCTCATGGCGCTCGGCCTGTCAGTGATCTTCGGCGTCGTGCGGGTCGTCAATTTCGCGCATGGCGAATTCGCCGTGCTCGCCATGTACTGCGCTTTCGTCCTGTTCGGGCTCGCCGGGGTCGATCCGATCATCGCCAGCCTGCCGCTCGCCGTCGCCTTCTTCATACTGGGTTACGCCATGCAGCGCGGCATGGTGCAGCCCTTCGTCACCCGGCCGCAGCACGAGCAGTTCATTCTGCTGGTCGGCGTCGCGCTGGTCATCACCAATGGCCTTCTGCTTGCGTTCGGGCCGGAATCGAAACACGTCGATCTGCCCTATTCCTTCGATTCCTACACGGTCGGCGGCGCGTTGATCGACAAGGTGCGCGTCTATGGCGCAGCCGCCGCGCTGGCCGTGACCGCCGCGCTCTTCGCCTTCTTCCGCTTCACCTCGACCGGCACGGCGATCCGGGCGTCCGCCGACAATCTGACCGGCGCCGCCGTCGTCGGCCTCGACGTCAAGCGGCTCTACGCGATCTCGTTCGGCCTCGGGCTCGCCTGCGTCGGCGCGGCGGGCTCGATCATGATGGCGCTGACCGACATGACGCCGATGCTCGCGCCCTCGCTGACGCTGCTCGCCTTCACCATCGTCATCGTCGGCGGCCTCGGCTCGATGACCGGCGCGCTCGCTGGCGGCCTGCTGATCGGCGTGGCCGAAGCGGTGGCGAGCCTCGTCGTCTCGCCCGCCATCAAGAGCATGGTGTCCTTCGGTTTGCTGGTGCTCGTGCTGGCGCTGCGCCCGCAAGGCCTGTTCGGAAAGGCCGAATCGTGAGCGGCGCGCTGTCCTTTCTCACGCCGCGCAGCACGATCGTGCTGATCGTCTGTGGCGTGGCGTTGCTCGTCGCGCCCTTCGTCGTCGACCGCTACACGCTGTCCATCATCCTGCTGTCGCTGCTCGGCGCCTATCTCGGCCAGGCCTGGAACATCTTGATGGGCTATTGCGGTCTGCTGTCGCTCGGCCACGCGCTCTATCTCGGCCTCGGCGCCTATGCCTCGGCGGTGCTGTTCGTGAATTTCGGCGTCGGGCCGTGGCTGAGCGTCTTCATCGCCATGGCCCTGGCGATAGGGGCCGCGGCCATCCTCGGCTGGCTCGGCTTCCGCTTCCGCATCGAGGGCGTCTATTTCTCGCTGCTCACCATCGCCTTCGCGGAAATTGTGCGCATCGGCTTCGACAACTGGTCCTTCGTCGGCGGCGCCGCGGGCTTCTTCCTGCCAGTCAACGCTTCTTTGTCGGATCAGTGGTGGAACCTGCGCGGCGGACCCTTCTTTTTCTACTATCTTGCGCTCGCCATGGCGGTTGCCTCGCTCGTAATCGCCGCCATGTTGCGTTCCTCGAAACTCGGCTATGCCTTTCTCGCCATCCGCGAGGACCCGCAGGCGGCGCGCGCGCTCGGCGTCAATCTCAACCGCACGCGGTTTCTCGCGCTCTTCATCTCCGCCGCCATGACGGCGGTCGGCGGCGTCTATCTCGCCTTCTGGACCAACAATCTCTTCCCGGCGCAGATTCTGGAAACCTCCAAGTCGATCGAGATCATCCTCGCGCCGATCATCGGCGGCCTCGGTACGCTGATGGGCCCGTTCGTCGGCGCCTTTCTGCTGGTGCCGCTCGGCTCCGCCCTGACGGACGGCCTGCGCGCGATCGGCCTCAGCGCGCCGGGCGTCAAGGCCCTGGTTTACGGACTCATCCTGATGGCGATCATCGCCTCGACGCCCAACGGGCTGTGGCCGTGGATCGCGCGCAAGCTCGGCCTCGGGGCGCGCGAGCAATGAGCGCGCTTCTCGAAATCGTCGACGTCGTCAAGCGCTTCCGAGGGCTCACTGCGATCGACAGCGTCTCGCTGTCGGTGCAGGACGGCGAAATTTTCGCGATCATCGGCCCGAACGGCGC
>JACKJE010000011.1 GCA_020638135.1 Methylobacteriaceae bacterium
CCGCAGGCTTCTTCCACGCGCGCCCACAGACGGCGCAGCGCGCGAATTTTTGCGACGCCCAGAAATTCGTCGGCGTCCACCGCGAGGCGGAACGAGATCGCCTTGGCTGCGGCTTCGAGCGACAATCCCGCGCCTTCCAGCGCGCGCAGATAGGTCAGCCCGGATGAAATCGCATAGGCGAGTTCCTGCGCTTCCGTGCCGCCGGCGGCATGCACGATGCGCGCGTCGGCGACGCAGAAGGGACCGGCGAAACCGGCCGCCGAGAGCGTCTTGACCGCTTCGACCATATGCGGCGCGATCTCGCTGAAAGGATGGGCGACGGCGCCGCGGGCCAGCGCGCCGAGTGGATCGAGGCCGAAGGAAATCAGCGTCGCCTTGGGGTCGATCTTCTGGTTGGCGACATAGGCCGCCAGCGCGATCGCGACATCGCGGCCATGGCCCGGCGCGTCGATCTCGATCGGGGCGCCTGCGTCCAGAAACACGCCCGCGAGCGCGGCTTCCAGCGCAGCCTCGGTCGCCGGCAGGCCAAAACCATAGGCGCCGGCAGAGCCTGCAAAGGCGAGCTGCAACCCGCCCGCGCCATTTTCGAGATCGGTCAGGGCCAGTCCGTTGGCGGTCTTCGCGTCGGCGGCGTCGACGCGCGCGAGAATCGACCAGGGGCCGGAATGGGCGCGGCCCGGCTGGGCGGCGGCGCCGGCCGGCGCATAGAGCGGCTGGACGGCCGTCCCGTCGTAGGTCTTGCCCACCAGCTTCTCGAACGGCGCGCCCTTGAGCGCAGCGGTCGCGAGCTCCCGCCAGCGGGCCTCCTCCACGGGCGGAAAGGCTGAGGCATAGGGCATGTCGGAAGCGGTCATGGCGGCAGGTTTCCCAGCAGAAATGCGAGGGCGTTTTTGCATATGCGAAGGGGGGAGGGAAGGGGGAGGGCGGCAGACGGCGATTTGGCGAACGCCTACCCCACCATCCCCACCACAGCCCCGCTCATCAGCGTCGCCAGCGTGCCCGTCACCAGCGAGCGCGGCGCGAGCGTCACGATGTCATGCCGGCGTTCCGGCGCCATGGTCGTCATGCCGCCGATCATGATGCCGAGCGAGCCGAAATTGGCGAAGCCGCACAAAGCATAGGTCATGATCAGTTTCGAATGTGCGGACAGCGCGCCTTCCGGTAGCGCGGCGAGGTCGAGATAGGCGACGAATTCGTTGAGCGCCGTCTTGGTCGCCATCAGCATGGCGGCCGTCTCGGACTCCGGCCAGGGCACGCCGATCAGCCAGACCAGCGGCCGGAACAGCAGCGCAAACGCTGCGCGAATGGAAATCGGTTTGCCGCCGACATCGGGCAGCAGCGACAGGGCGGAATCGGCGAGATGGACGAGCGCCACCAGCACGATCATCAGCGCCACGATGCCGGCGAAGATTTTGACGCCGTCCATCGTGCCGCGCACGATGGCCTCGAAGGCGTTGGCGGGCGGGTCCTCGATCTTGATCTGCGTCGCGCGCTCGTCGGGCGTGAACGGAATCATCAGCGCCGACAGGGCCAGCGCGGCCGGCGTCGAGATGATGGCGGCGGAAATGATGGCGGGCAGGGCGCCCGGCACGGCGCTGGACAGGATCGCGCCATAGATCGCCATGACCGTGCCGGCGATGCCCGCCATGCCGCAGCTCATCAGCGCGAACAATTCGCCGCGCGACATGGTGGTGAGATACGGCCGCACGATCAGCGGCGCTTCGACCATGCCGACAAAGATATGCGTGGCCGCGCCCACGCCCAGCGGCCCGCCGACGCCGAGCGCGCGGCGCAGCAGGAAGGCGAAGGCCGCCACGATTTTCTGCATCAGCCCGAGATAGAACATCAGCGTCGCCAGCGCGGAAATCGTCAGCACCATCGGAAAGGCGCGGAAGGCGAGGATGTAGGAGGCGCCCTGCTTCGTCTCCGCATAGGGCAGCGGGCCACCTCCCAAAAAGCCGAAGACGAGCGACGTTCCGGCGTCGGTCGCGCGCTGCAACGCCTCGACGCCATGTGTGAGTTTGAGGATGGCAGCGACGGCAGGCGGGAATTTGATGAAGAGCAGCGCCAGGACGATCTGCAGTGCGACGCCGCCGATGACGACGCGCAACGGAATGGCGCGAATGTTTTCTGAGAGCCCGAGTCCGATTGACATGAGGGTTGCTAAAGCAAACGCACCACTAATAATTTGTTCGATCGAATCCAAAGTCTATTCTGCTGCCTTGGGAAGCGGAATCTGTCCGATGCCGGGATGAATGCTCCCAGTTGCAGCGTAGAAATTATAAAGCCGCTGAGCTCTTGGTAAAGGTAAAGCAGCCTTTCCAAACACGCGACGAAGGGGCGGAAAGGAGGGGCCTCGCTCACGCCGCCAGCGCCGCGAGAATCCGCGCCCAGCTGCGCGCCCTTCTGGAACGAGCTCAGTTCGTATTTCTCGTTCGGCGAATGCATGCGGTCGTCGTCGAGGCCGAAGCCGACCATCAGCGAATCCATTTTGAGATCGCGCTTGAACGAGCCGACGATCGGGATCGACCCGCCGAGCCGACCATCGCCGCCTCTTGCCCCATTCCTGCGACAGCGCGCGGCGCGCGCGACAGCGATTCCGAACCGAACGGCAATTGCAGCGCCGGGCTCGCGCCATGCGAATGGAAGTCGGCCTCGCAATCCGCCGGCAGGCGCGCGCGCACGAAATCGCGGAAGCTATCGGCGATCGCCTGGGGGTTCTGCCTGCCGACGAGACGGAAGGAGAACTTTCGCGCGTCGCCTGCGCCGGCAGCACGGTCTTCGAGCCCTTGGCCGTATAGCCGCCCAAACACCGTTCACGTCCGCGGTCGGGCGCGCCCAGATCTGTTCGAGCACGCTGCGGTTTGCTTCGCCCGCGGGAATCGAAGAGGCCGACCTCGCTCAAGAAATGCGGTTCGTCGAAATCGAGGCGCGCCATTGCTCGCGATCATCGTCCGGGCAGGTCTTCCACGCCCTCGTAGAATTCGGCAGCGTCACGCGGCCCCGCCTTGGCGTCGTGCAGGTCGGCGATGATCTTCGACAGCACATGGATCGGATTGACGGCCGCGCCGCCGTAGAGGCCGGAATGCAGGTCGCGACTGGCGGCCTTGATCGTCACTTCCTCCAGCGTCAGCCCGCGCAGCATGGTGGTGATCGCCGGCGTCGTGCGGTCCCATGCCGGTGTCGCAGACGAGCGCGAGATCGGCGGACAGCTCCTTCTTGTTGGCGGCGAGAAAGGCCGGCAGCGACGGCGAGCCAGTTTCTTCCTCGCCCTCAGCATGATCGAGACGTCGCAGGGCAGGCCGCCGGTCGCCACGAAGGCGCGGCAGGCTTCCACGAAGGTCATCAGCTGGCCCCTTGTCGTCGGCGCGCTGCGTCCGAAGATTTGCGGCCGGTCGCGCGTCTCGATTTTCGGACCAAGCGGATCGCTTTCCCAAGATTCAGCGGTCGACCGGCTGCACGTCGTAATGGCCATAGAACAGCACGTGCGGCGCATCGCGCGCTTCGCCGATATGCGCGACGACCATCGGATGGCCAGCCGTCGGGCGAACGCTCGCCTCGAAGCCGACTCTGAATCCGCAGCCAGTCCGCAGCCTTCGCATCTCCGGCGAGCCGGATCGGTCGAGATGACTGGATCGCAGAAGCGCAACAGTCGAGCCCCTGCCTGTCGGCGTCGAGTTTTCAGTACTTTCGATCGATGCCATCGCCGCCGACTCCGTTGGCGGATCGCGCGCCTGTTCGAAGCAGCGTCAAAAACTCAGCCGAGCGCGACAGAACCGCGGCCGGATCAAGCGACGCCGAGCCAGTGCCGGGTCGACCGCGTAAACCGCATGGCGCTTCTGGTAGGCGAATTGGTCGCGATCGTCGGCGCGATGAAGCCGAGCCGAACAAGAAGGCGGCCGATCAGCGCGGGCTCCATGCCGAATTCGGCCGCCAGATGCGTCAGCAGCCGTTGAATCGCCGCCATCACGAGTTCGGCGACGAAGGAAAGACACGAGCGCGAAGATCGGCGCTTGCCGCGCTGCGGCGTGTCGGCGGACATCAGGCCGAGGCCAATCGCCCGCGGCCGTCCAGGAGGCCGAACCAGACGCGCCGAATAGCCAGCCGCGACGGCGGCTGCGACGATCGCGGTAGATGGGCATCTCAGCCGCGATCACCGCGACAGGCCGCCAGCACGCCGCGCAAAATCGCGCGCGTGATCTGCGTGCCGACCGAGCGCGCGGCCGATTGCGCCGCCGAACGCACGGATCATCTCGCCGGTCGACATGCGCTGGCGCTTGCCGCCGCGCCGTCGTTCCGCCGCCGCCGAGCACGCTGCCGAGCATGCCGCCGATCTGGCCGAGAATGCCGCCGCCGCTCGCGGCTTCCGCCGGCTGTTCCTCGCCGCCCGCGGCTTCCGCATGGCCGCTCGCGCGCTTCTGCAGGATCTCGAAGGCGGATTCGCGGTCGATCGGCGTATCGTATTTGCCCAGCAGCGGGCTCGCCTTGATCGTGGCGGCGCGCTCGGCGTCGCTACCGGTCCGACGCGACCGGAGGGCGGCGCGATCAGCGCGCGATCCACCATATCGGGCGTGCCCTTGGGGTCGAGCATGGAAATCAGCGCCTCGCCGACGCCGAGTTGCATGATGACTTCCGCCGTGTCGAATTTCGGATTCTGGCGGAAGGTTTCGGCGGCCGCCTTCACCGCCTTCTGGTCGCGCGGCGTGAACGCGCGCAAGGCGTGCTGCGCGCGATTGCCGAGCTGGCCGAGCACCGTCTGCGGCACGTCGAGCGGATTCTGCGTCACGAAATAGACGCCGACGCCCTTGGAGCGGATCAGGCGCACGACCTGTTCGATCGCGGTCATCAGCGGCTTGGGCGCGCTGTCGAACAGGAGATGCGCCTCGTCGAAGAAGAAGACGAGCTTCGGCTTCTCGGGATCGCCGACCTCGGGCAGGTGCTCGAACAGTTCCGACAGCATCCACAGCAGGAAGGTCGCGTAGAGTTTCGGCGAGCGCATCAGCTTGTCGGCGGCGAGAATGTTGATCACGCCGCGCCCGTCGCGGTCGGTGCGCAGAAGTCGGAAATGTCGAGCGCCGGCTCGCCGAAGAATTTTTCCGCGCCCTGGTTCTCCAGCACCAGCAATTGCCGCTGGATCGCGCCGACAGTGGCGGTGGCGACATTGCCGTATTTGGTGGTGAGTTCGGACGCGTGGTCGGCGACGAATTGCAGCGTCGCGCGCAGGTCCTTGAGATCGAGCAGCGCCAGGCCGTTGTCGTCGGCGACGCGGAAGACGATGTTGAGCACGCCCTCCTGCGTATCATTGAGTTCGAGCAGGCGCGCGGTCAGCAGCGGCCCCATTTCCGCGATGGTCGCGCGCACCGGGTGGCCCTGCTCGCCGAACACGTCCCAGAACACGACCGGGAAATTGTCGGGCGTGTAGGTCAGGCCGAGATCCTGCGCGCGCTTGACGAAGGGCGGCTTCGAATCGCCGGGCTGCGAAATGCCGGAGAGATCGCCCTTCACGTCGGCGGCGAAGACAGACGTGCCGGCGTTCGAAAAGCCCTCCGCCAGTTTTTGCAGCGTCACCGTCTTGCCGGTGCCGGTCGCCCCCGTCACGAGGCCGTGGCGGTTGCCGAGCGGCAGGTTGAGATAGCGGAAGACGCCCGAGGCGCCGCTGCCGCTCTTGCCGACGAGAATTTTGCCTTCGACCTGATTGGGATCGTCCGTCACGGATCGCTCCATTCCTGCTGGCGCGGCTTCACGCGCAATAAATGCGAATGCCCGGCTTATACGGCAAGTGGCGCCCGCGCGCCACGCTTTGCGCCGCCATTCCGCGCTTTTCGGCCTTGCTTTTCGATCAGACGACGCAACAAATCTGCGCATTCCGGCCGCGCCGGCATTTGCCAGCGCGGCCGCACGATTGCTAACAAGGATTTGTCATGGAAGAGCTCATTCAGCGCATTACCGCCGCCACCGGCATCGACGATTCGGTCGCCCGCCAGGCCGTCGGCCTGATTCTCGGCTTTCTCAAGAAGCATGCGCCCGAGGGCGCGATCGGCGATCTCATCAATTCCATTCCGGCGGCGACGAAGCGGTTGAGAAAACGCCGGCGGCGGCGGCGGCGGCCTGATGGGCGCGCTCGGCGGCATGCTCGGCGGTCGCGGCGCCGGCGGCGCGGCATGATGGCGCTCGCCGGCCAGCTCAAGGAAAAGGGGCTGGACATGGACCAGATCAAGGGCGTCGGCCAGCAGATCTTCGAATATGGGGGCGAGCAGATCGGCCCCGACCGCGTTCGCGAGATCGCTCAGGGCATCCCCGGCCTCGCGCAGATGATGGGCAAGGGCTGAGGCTTATGACTGGACCGCGGGCCTGAAGGCTCGCGGTCCTGACTAAAGCGTCAGCAACCCGGCGAGCCCGTCCAGAACGGCCGCCGGGGGCAGGTCGCGATATTCGTCCGGCGCCTTGGCGCGGTTGATCCAGACCGTGCGAAACCCGAACTTTGTTGCGCCGGCGATATCCCAGCGGTTCGACGACTGGAACGAGACGGCCTGCGGCGCGACGCCATAGCGCGCGCCGACGCGCTCGTAGACGCGGGCGTCCGTCTTGAACACGCCGACGTCTGCGACCGAGATCGAGGGATCGAGCAGATCGCCGAGTCCGGCCGAGCGCACGGCGCTGTCGAGCATGGCCGGCGTGCCGTTCGACAGGATCACGAGCTTGGCGCCGCGCGCCTTGAGCGCAGCCAGCGTCGGCGCGACATCGGCGAAGGCGTCGAGCGTCTCATAGGCCGACAGAAGTTTTTCGCGCGCCTCGGCCGAAATGCCGCCGCAGCGCGCGGCGGCGAAATCGAGCGCCTCCTCGGTCAAAGCCCAGAAGTCGCGATAGGCGCCCATCAGCGAGCGTGTCCAGGTATATTCGAGCTGTTTCGTGCGCCAGATGTCGGACAGCCGATCGGCTTCGGCGCCGACCAGCGCGCGATGCCGCGCGACCGCCGAATGCACGTCGAGCAGCGTGCCATAGGCGTCGAAGACGTAAAGCGCGTGCTCGCTCATGGCGTGGCCTCTGGCTTGGCGACAGCATCGGCGCGCCGCCGCGCGCCCTTCAACGCCGACAGATCGAGGCGGATCGCCCTGGCCGCGACGAGGAAGACGACAATATAGGCGATCATGCCGCCAAATCCGAGCAGCGAGAGCTCGGCAAGCGCGGCGAAACCGTCGAGACCCGCGACGAGCTTGCGCGCCGCCGGCTCGCCGAAGACTGCGATCGCCGCGAGAACCAGCGCGGCGATCGCGCTTGCGGCGGCGACTTTCGTCAGCACGACATTCGGCCGCATTGCGCCGGCGCGCAACGCGAGCACGACGAGTATGCCGAAATTGATCCAGGCGCCGAGTGCAGTGGCGAGCGCAAGTCCCGGCGCGCCGAGCGGCTTGTACAGAAATATCTTGAGCGCGACATTGAGCGCGACGGCGGTCAGCGACGCGACCATCGGAATCGTCGTGTCGCCGCGCGCCTGAAAACTCGCGCGCGCCGAGGAAATCAGGACGATGGCGATCAGGCCGATCGCATAGGCGCCGAGCACGTGCGCCGAGGCCAGCGCATCTGCGTCGGTGAAGCGCCCGCGCACGAAAACCGCGCGCATGATCAGTTCGGGGATCGTCAGGAAGGCGACGAAGAAGGGGGCGGCGAGCGCGATCGTGAGCGCCATCGTGCGGTTCTGCGCGCGGATCGCCTCTTCGGGCGCGCCTGCGGCGAAGGCGCGGCTCATCTCCGGTAGCAGCACGGTGCCGGCGGCGATGCCGATCACGCCGATCGGCAATTGGTAGATGCGGTCGGCATAATAGATCGACGATGGACCGCCCGTCGGCAGCAGCGAGGAGATGATCGTGTCGGCGAACAGCGCGATCTGCACGCCGGCCGACCCGATCACGGCCGGCCCGAGCGCCTTGAAGAATTGTTTGGCGTCGGCGTCCCAGCGCGGCCGCGTCAGGCTCGAGCCGACGCCCGCGCGCCGGGTTGCGACTTCGAGCAGAAAGAGTTCGGCGAGGCCCGCGACTGCGACGCCGGTCGCCGCCGCATAGCCGGCGTTCGGGAAGAGAAAGGCGAGCGCCAGCGCGACGATCATCGTCAGGTTGAGCAGCACCGGCGCAAAGGCGGCCGCCGCGAACTTGCCGTTGGCGTTGAGCACGCCCGAATGCAGCGTCACCAGCGTGACGAACATCAGATAGGGAAAGGTGACGCGCGTCAGCGCCACCGCGAGATCGAACTTGCGTGGATCGGCGCGAAAGCCCGGCGCGAGCAGGTCTACGAAAAACGGCGTGAAGGCCAGCGCCAGGACGAGCAGAACGATCTGCGAGGCGAGCAGAAGCGTGAAGATGCGGCTCGAAAATTTTTGCGCTTCCGCGGCGCCCTCGGTTTCGAGCACCCGAGCATAGGAGGGCACGAAGGCCGCGTTGAACGCGCCCTCGCCGAAGATTGCGCGGAAATGGTTGGGCAAGCGGAAGGCGACGACGAAGGCGTCGGTCATCAACCCCGCGCCGAGCGTCGCCGCAAGCACGATATCGCGCGCGAAACCGGTGATGCGCGACAGCAGCGTGAAGCCGCCGACGGAAAGCAGGTTGCGGATCATTCGGCGCCGCGCGGCTGGCCGACCGCGCGCGCGGCGCGGTCGCGTTCGTCGACGGACAGGTGTTCGGAAACGATGTAGAGCGGTCGTCCTTTCACCTCGGCGAAGATGCGCCCGACATATTCGCCGAGAATGCCGAGCGACATCAGCTGGATGCCAGACAGGAAGCTGATCGACACGATCAGCGATGCGTAGCCCGGCACGTCCGTACCGTAGATCAGCGTCGAGACGACCATATAGGCGGCGGCGAAAAACGACAGGAAGGAAACGGTCACGCCGATGAAGGTCCAGACCATCAGCGGCACGGTCGAAAACGACATGAGCCCGTCGAGCGCGAAGCGTGTCAGCTTGGAGTAGGTGAATTTGGACTCGCCATGCGCGCGGTCGGCGACGTCGTAGGCCACGCCGGTCGACTTGAAGCCGATCCACGAATAGAGGCCCTTGTTGAAGCGCGCGCGTTCGCGCATGCGCATCAGCGCATTGACCGCCTTGCGGTCCAGAAGGCGGAAATCGCCGGCGCCGGGCGGCAGCCGCGTCTCGCCGAGCCGCGCGAACAGGCGGTAGAATCGCTGCGTCAGCGCGCGCCGCAGCGCCGAATCCGTGGCGCGATCGCGGCGCAGGCCGTAGATGTTCTCATAACCCTCGCGCCATTTGGCGACCATTTCGGCGATCGTCTCGGGCGGATGCTGCAGATCGGCGTCCATGATCACGACGGCGCGGCCGCGCGCATGGTCGAGTCCGGCGGCGATCGCGACTTCCTTGCCGAAATTGCGGCTGAAGGAAATGGCGTCGATCCGCGGATCCTGCTCGTGCGCCGCGGCGAAGCGCCTGCAGCGTCGCGTCGCGCGAGCCGTCGTCGACGAAGACGATCTCGTGCGAGGCGACGCAGCGTTCGAGCTCCGGCGTGAGGCGATCGATCAGCAGCGGAATGTTCTCGGCCTCGTTGAAGACGGGCACGAGAACGGTCAATTCCGGCGTCTTTGGGGCCTCGGGGGCCAAGGGCGTCTCCAGGCGGGATGTTCTGTCTGCGGCGTCTAGGCTTAGAGGGCGCGCGCGCAAAGGGGAAGGCGGATTTTGCGGGCTGCGAATTCCGGTCGTCGCAAGGTAAACTCGCGCGGACCACGCGGATGGAGGCTATGGCGAAACTCGAATTCATCCTGTGCGCCGACGATTACGGCATGACCGAAGCGGTCAGCCGCGGCCTGCTCGAAGTCGCCGCGGCGGGTCGTATTTCGGCGGCCTCCGCCATGGCTTCGCTGCCGGACTGGAAGAGGGCGGCGCGCGACTGGTCGGCCTCGCGCCTGCCGGTCGATCTCGGCCTGCACGTGACGCTGACGGTCGGCGCGCCGCTCGGCGCCATGCCGCGTCTGGCGCCGGGCGGCGAGTTTCCCGGAATCGGCGCTCTTGCCGCCGCGGCCCTCGCGCGCCGGCTGCCGCGCGAAGAGATCGAGGCGGAAATCCTCCGCCAGATCGACGCTTTTTGCGAGGCGGCCGGCGCGCCGCCGACCCATGTCGACGGCCATCAGCACGTCCATGTCCTGCCCGGCGTGCGTGGCGCGCTGTTCTCCGCTCTGGCCAAACGCAACCTGCAGCACACGCCCTTGCGCGACAGTTCCGACGCCCCGGGGCGCATCGCGCGTCGTCGCGCCTTCGCCGCCAAGGCGATGAAGGTCAATGCGCTGGCCACGGGCTTTCGCCGCGCGGCGCGCGAGGCCGGCCATCCGCTCAACCAGGGGTTCGCCGGCTATTCGGACTTTGCCCCGGGGCGCTACGGACGCGCGCCGGTTCGCGGCCTACCTTGCCGCGCCCGGTCCGCGCCATCTCGTCATGTGCCACCCCGGCCGCGTCGACGACGCCTTGCGTCGGCTCGATCCCGTGACCGATGCGCGCGAGGGCGAACTCGCCTTTCTGCTGTCCGACGATTTCGCCGCGCTGCTCGTCGAAAAAGACGCGCGCCTCGTCGGTCATGGGGCGTGGTTAACGCGGCCTTAACCGCGCGCCGCCACACTTGCGCCGTCACGATTCCGGACGGCGCGCGCGCGGGCCGTTCCTCCACGCCAGAGCCGCCCATGAATTTCATCAGGTTTCTCGGTCGGGACAATGCGTCGAATGGCGCCGCCCGCTCGGATTCGATTCGCAACCGCATCGTCATGGCGGCGGCGGGCCTCGTTGCGGCTCTGGCGCTCGCCAGCGCCCTGACCGCCAACTGGTACTCCTGGCAGGGCGCCCGTCGCAGATCTGCTCGAACGCAGTAGCGGCCAGCTCGGCCTCGTCGCGCCGAGCCTCGCCGACGCGACCGCCGCGGGCGACCAGCAGGCGGCCGAACGCCTGCTCGCCGGCTTCCTCAATCACGAGTCGATCGGCGCGGTGACCGTGCTCGGCGCCGACGGCAAGATATTCGTTTCGTTGCGGCGCGACCGGCTGGCCGCGCCGCCGGACGAAGCCCTGCGTGACATGACGCAACGCTCCGGCGTCTCGCCCTCGAACCCGCAGACGACGACCTCTCTCGATTCGGGCGCGCTGCTGGCGCAGTCGCTGACCCGGAGCGACGGCAAGCAGGTCGGCCGCTTCGTGGCGGTCGTCGGATTCGGCCCGACCGACGCGGGCGCGACGCGCGATCTCGTCTTCTGGCTGGCGGAAGCCCTGATCACGGTCGCCGCGGTGGCGGTGGTGCTGCATCATCTGGTCGGCAAGGTGGTCGCGCCGCTGACGCAATTGTCGGGCGCCATGGCCGAACTCGCCGAGGGCGATCTCGGCGCCGAGGTTCCGCATCGCCGCCGCAAGGACGAGATCGGCGATCTCGCGCGCTCCATCGAGGTCTTCAAGCAGGGGCTGATCGACAGGCAGAACCTGCAGTCCGCCGCGGAATCGCGGGTCGAAAACGACCGCGCGCGGCGCATCTCGCTCGAAAGCATGATCGACGCCTTCCGCGCCACCGTCGGCGGGCTCTTGTCGCAGGTCTCCAGCCACGCCGAACAGATGGCGGTCGCCGCCGACAGCCTCTCGACGATCGCGCGCGACAGCAACGGCCGCGCCGAGGCGGCGGCGTCCGGCACGAGCGAGGCCTCGCGCAACGTCGCCACCGTCGCCCGCGCGTCGGAGGAATTGTTCCAGTCGATCACCGAGATCGAGACGCAGATCGGCCGCGCCCGCCAGCATGTGCAGGACGCTTCGACAACGACCACGGTCACCGCCGGCGCGATCGGCGGCCTTGCCGAAAAGGCCAACGCCATCGGCGAAATCGTCGGCCTCATCCAGGCGATCGCGGCCCAGACCAACCTGCTCGCGCTCAACGCCACCATCGAGGCCGCGCGCGCCGGCGGGGCGGGCCGCGGCTTCGCCGTTGTCGCGCAGGAAGTGAAGGCGCTCGCCGGCCAGACCGCGCACGCCACCGAACGTATCGCCGAGCATGTCGCCGCGATCCAGCAGGCGACCTCGACTTCGGTCGAGGCGATCGGCGCGATCACCGCGACGATGAAGGACGCGGAGAGCTTCACCGCCTCGATCGCGGTCGCTGTCGAGCAGCAGGCCGCCGCCACAAATGAGATCGCGCGCAGCGTCAGCGAGGCCGCGCGCGGCACCGAGAGCGCCGCCACCAACATGAAGCAGCTGAAGATGACCGTGGGCGAGACCGACCAGTCCGCCGCGCAGGTGCATCAGGCCGCCGACGACATGGCCTCGCAATCGCGCGACCTCAGCGACACGATCGAGGACTTCCTGCGCAAGGTCGCCGCCGCCTGATCCGGCGCGCCTTCCCGCAACAAAAAAGCCCGGGCCGAAGGCCCGGGCTTTTCTTTTGGCGTGGTCGCGGTCAGCGCGTCTTCTGGAACATTTCGTCGACGTAATCCCAGTTCACGAGATGGTCGACGAAGGCCTTCAGATAATCGGCGCGGCGGTTGCGATAGTCGATGTAGTAGGAATGCTCCCACACGTCGCAGCCGAGAATCGGCGTCGCCCCATGCACCAGCGGGCATTCGCCGTTCGGCGTCTTCATGACGACGACCTTGCCGTCCTTGACGGCCAGCCACGCCCAGCCTGAGCCGAACTGGCCGACGCCCGCGGCGATGAAGTCTTCCTTCATCTTGTCGATCGAGCCGCAGCCGTCGACGATCGCCTTTTCCAGCGCGCCGGGAATCTTGCCGCCGCCGTTCGGCTTCATCCAGTTCCAGAAATGCAGGTGGTTGTAGTGCTGGCCGGCGTTGTTGAAGAGCGGCGCATTCTTGCCGTAGGCGCCCTTCACGACGTCCTCGAGCGACTTGCCTTCGAATTCCGTGCCCTTGATCAGATTGTTGCCAGTCGTGACGTAGGCGTTGTGATGCTTGTCGTGATGATATTCCAGCGTCTCCTTGGACATGTAGGGCTGGAGCGCATCATAGGCGTAGGGCAGCGGCGGCAGGGTGAAGGACATGAGAGGAACTCCGAAAGGCGTGCGATGGACGGCAGGTTCTCCGCCCGACGCGACCATAATTAGGAAGAACCGGCCGGCGCGGCAACCCGCGCGAGGCGGCGCACAGAAGAACGTCGGACTTTGCTGAGAGGTCTGCGGGAACTATTGTAGCGATTCTGACACGAGGAGCCCGCGCCGTGAAGAAAGCCATCGACTGGATCGCTCTTGTCGTCGGCGTCGCGCTCGCGCTCTTCGGCGCGAAGTGGATGTGGACCGGCTGGGACATTGTGCAGGCCGAGCGCGGCTGGGCCGCAGTGATCGCCGGATCCGTCATGCTGTCCGGCGGCCTGATCGTCGCCATGCTGGCCTGGACGGTCATGCGCATCACCGGGGCGAACGGCGCCGTCGCCCGACGGGCGGCTCCGGTCGACGAGGCGCCCGCGAGCCCGATCCAGCAGCCGGCGGCGCCAGCGCCGTCGGCCGGCATCGTCGCCGCCGGCGCGGGCGCCATCGCCGCCGGCTCGGGCGCCATCGCCGCCGCGGGCGTCGCGCTCGCCCGTGACGAAACATTGGCCGAGGAGGCGGCGGGCGCGGCGCCGGATGCGCCAGTCGATACGCCGCGCATGCGTCCGGCGACGCCGCCGAGCGTCAGTGATTTGCTGCGCCGGAGCGAGGATCGCGGTCGCGACCCCCTCGACGGGCTCGACGCTGAACTGGACGAGGCGCTCGCGCCGTCGCCGCCTCCGCTCGAAACCGCCGCGGAAATCGCGCCGCCTGCATCGCCCGGCGTCGAAGAGGAAGTGAAAAAGGAGGTCGAAGAGAAAGTCGTGGCGGCAGGGGAAGCGCCTGCGCCGCCGCTCGAAACGCCAGCGGTCGTCGTGGCGCCGGAACCGCTCGATAAGCTCATCCTTCCCGAACCGCCGCCGATCGAACCGCCGTCCCTGGAGGCCGAGCCCGCGAAGCCGGAGCCGGAACCGGCGCGCGCGGCTGACGCGCCGCTGCCGCCCGCGCCTTTGGACGAACCGGTCTATGACGATTGGCTCGAGCGAACGGCGCGCGAATTCGATCGTGAACTCGGGCGCGACGCCCTTCCGAAGGACGAACCGCCCCCGGTCGAGGCGCCGCCGCCTTCGCCGCCCCAGCCGGAGCCGGCCGTGGTCGGGCGCTATTCATCGGGCGACACGAACTACCTGATGTTCGCGGATGGTTCGATCGAGGCGCAGACGCCGGAAGGCGTCATGCGCTTTGCGTCGCTCACCGAACTGAAGCGCTTCGTCGAGAAGCGCAACTGAGCATATCCCGCAAGAGTTGCAGGCTCTTGCGGTCAGGATATGCGCTGAAGATCGTCACGCTTCGGCCTTGAAGGCGCCGTCGACGGCGGCGAGCGCGAAGGCCTGCTCCATTGCGACCTCGCCGAGCTGATCGAATCGGCCAGACGCGCCGCCATGGCCGGCGTCCATGTTGGTGTGCAGCAGGATCGGCCCGCCGCCCGCCATGCGCTCGCGCAGGCGGGCGACCCATTTCGCCGGCTCCCAATAGGTCACGCGCGGATCGGTGAGGCCGGCGAGCGCGAGGATTGGCGGATAGCGCTTCGCGCCGACATTGTCGTAAGGCGAATAGGACAGCATGGTCGCAAAGGCCGCCGCGTCCTCGATCGGATTGCCCCATTCCAGCCATTCCGGCGGCGTCAGCGGCAGGTCCTTGTCGAGCATCGTGTTGATCACGTCGACGAAGGGCACGTCGGCGATCACGCCTGCGAACAGCTCCGGCGCCATATTGGCGATCGCGCCCATCAGCATGCCGCCGGCGCTGCCGCCCTGCGCGACGATGCGGCCTTGTTGCGTGAAGCCGTCCTCGATCAGTTGGCGCCCGCACGCGATGAAATCAGAAAATGTGTTCGGCTTGTGTTGAAGCTTGCCATTCTCGTACCAGGCCCAGCCCTTGTCGGTTCCGCCGCGCACATGCGCGATGGCGAAGACGAAGCCGCGGTCGACGAGAGACAACCGGTTGGCGCTGAAGGCGGCTGGCGTCGCATGTCCGTAGGCGCCGTAACCGTAAAGCAGGCACGGCGCAGGACCTGAGCGATCGGCGCGCGCGAGAATGGAGATCGGCACGTCCGCGCCGTCGGCGGCCTTCGCATAGATGCGCCGCGTCACGTAGCGCGCGGGATCGTGACCTGACGGAATCTCCTGCCGCTTGCGCAGCGTGCGCGCGCGCGAAACCATGTCGTAGTCGTAGGTCTCGGCGGGTGTCGTCATCGACGAATAGACGAAGCGCAGAATATTCGTGTCGAATTCGAGACCGGCCATCATGCGTAGCGAATAGGCCTCCTCGGGGAAGGATATGTCGTGTTCGTCGCCGCTCGCGATGTCGCGCACGACGATGCGCGGCAATCCGTTCTCGCGCTCGAGCCGCACGAGGTGGCGCGCATAGGCGGCGACGACGACGATCATGCGGCCCGCGCGAAAGGGAACGAGATCGCGCCAGTTTTCGCGTGACGGCGCGGACAGCGGCGCCGCGGCGAGCTTGAAATCCTCGGCGCCGTCCGCATTGCTGCGAATATAGAGCGTCTCGCCGTGATGCTCGACCTCGTAGCGATGGCCGGCCTCGCGCGCCGTTACGAGGCGCGCGGGCGCGCTCGTGTCTGCGAGATCGATCAGCCAGACTTCGGTTGCGTCGTGGCCGCTCATCGACACCACGCCGAAGCGTCGCGAATGGCTGCGATGCAGATGCACGAACCAGGCGGGATCGAGATCCTCGACCACCAGCACGTCGTCTTTCTCCAGCGCCCCTAGCCTGTGGCGGAACACCTGCGCGGTGCGGTGATTGTCGTCGACGCGAACGTAGAGGAAGGACTGCCCGTCGGCGTCCCAGACGATCGTGCCGTCACAATGCGTCACGCGGTCATCGAGGTCGCGCCCCGTGGCGAGATCGCGCACACGGATCGTGTAGAGTTCGGAACCCTTGTCGTCGCTGCTCCAGGCGAGCAGCTCGTGGTCCGGCGCGTGCTCGGCCGCGCGCATGTCGAAGAACGGCTTGCCCTTCGCCTCGGCGTCGCCGTCGACGAGGATTTGCTCGTCGCCGCCGCGCCGTCGCCGGCAGATCAGCTCATGCTGTCCGCCCTCGCGGAAGCGCGAATAATAGTCGAACGGCCCATCCGGCCACGGGACGTCGGCATCGTCTTCCTTGATCCGCCCGCGCAGCTCCTTGACGAGTTCGCCCTGCAGCGCCTTGGTCGGCGCCATCAGTGCGTCGCAATAGGCGTTCTCCGCGTCGAGATGCGCGCGGATGTCGGCGGGCGTTTTCCCGGGGTCGGCGAGGACGTCCTGCCAGTTGACGGCGCGCAGCCACGCATAGTCGTCGACGAGTTCGACGCCGTGGATATTCGTGACGTGCGGGCGTCGCTCGGCCCGCGGCGGTCGGGCCGTCGCGGGCGCGGTCAGGTCGGTCATGTCTGTTCCTATTTCTCTTTCGTCGCTTCGGGCTCGAAATTCAGCGCCACGCCATTCATGCAATAGCGCTGGCCGGTCGGCCTCGGCCCGTCGGGGAAGACATGCCCGAGATGCGCGTCGCAGCGCGCGCAGCGCACTTCCGTGCGGCGCATGAACCAGCTGCGGTCCTCGTGCTCGCTGACGGCGCCCGCCTCGATCGGCGCGAAGAAGCTCGGCCAGCCCGTGCCGGAATCGAATTTCGTCTGCGAATCGAACAGCGGCGCGCCGCAGCACACGCAGGTATAGGCGCCGGCCGCCTTCTCGTCCCAGTGCGGGCCGGTGAAGGCGCGCTCGGTGCCGTGTTCGCGGGTCACCCTATATTGTTCGGGGGTCAGTTGTGCGCGCCACTCGCTGTCGGATTTCGTGATCTTCGCGCGGGTCGTGTCGCTGCTCATGGCCGCCTCCTTCGTCCCCGCTAGGTAAGCTGCGGCATTCCGGGCGGCAAGGGGCCGTGGCGACGGCGCCGTTCAAGTGTTCGTGTTTCCGGATCGTGTCCGCGCGCCGGAAACGGCGAGCTTTCACAATTGCAATTGAATTGAATGCTATGCTTCAAAATTTGTTGCGTCGAGCAGTTAGAATGTTCGCGCAACTTGATCAGTCGTACTTTCTAGCGTAGAAATTTAGCCTGCAATTCGGATTCGGTTTCAAGGATGCGCCCTTGGGCATGCACACGACTTGCGCAACCTGTCGATAGTCCGCCGCAGAAGCGGATCTTCTGGAAAGAAATCTGAGATGGCAGAAACTACAGCTCAAGCCCCCTACATCGAGCTGGCGGCCGACATCGTGTCGGCTTATGTCAGCAATAATTCGGTGCCCCTCGCGGAATTGCCGAATGTCATTCGTGACGTACACACGGCGCTGATGCGCGTGACCGAGCAGGCGATGCCTGTTGAAGTCGAGCCTCTGAAGCCGGCGGTGTCGGTCAAGAAGTCGATCACGCCCGACTACATCATCTGTCTGGAAGACGGAAAGCAGTTCAAGTCGCTGAAGCGGCACCTGCGTTCGCAATACAATCTCTCGCCGGACGCCTATCGCGAGAAATGGGGTCTGCCGGTCGACTATCCGATGGTCGCGCCGAACTACGCCAAGGCGCGCTCCAATCTCGCCAAGCAGATGGGCCTCGGCCAGCAGCGCCGTCGCCGGTCGAAGTAAGCACAGTCTCGGCGCAGTCGTCGGATTGCGGTCTCCTGATGGAGGCCGAAAGCCCGAAGCGAATTTCGCTTCGGGCTTTTTCTGCGTCGTGAGTCGGACAAAAGTCGTTGACAAGGAGAAAAATCCTATTTAGCTCTATTCCTGGATTGCGGTCGCGATCGTGGGAATGGGGGTTGTGTCATGGCGTGGAACGGCAAGCGCGCGTCACAGGCGAGCGGGCGGGGCAGGGACGGACAGGCGCGAAAGCCGTCGGATGCGCTTTCGGGCATGGGCGAACTCGGCCGCGACGCGCGTCGCCTGCTGGCGGCGCTCGCGCAGGAGGGCGCCGCGCCTGCGCGCGCTGATCTGCGCGATGGCTTTCTCGTCGTCGCCGCGCCGCGCAACGGCGTGACCGCGATCATCGCCAATGCGCCGGTCGCCGCCGGCGACGAACTCGCGGCCCGCGCGCTGGCGCGCTGGTCGACGCATGTCCCGCCGCGGCTCGAACTGGCGGAGGAGGGCGCAAACCTCGCACGCCGTCTCGCCGCGCCGGCCGGCGTCGCGCCGCATCGCGCGCAGCACGGCGATTTCGTCATGCGGGCGCTCGAACCCGGCGCAACGCCCGTCGCCGTCGACGAGGCCGAAAGTCCGCTCACCTGGCTCGCGCGTCGGAGGGGTCGCAACGGCGCGCCTTTTCTCGACGCCGCGCAGGTCGAGGCCGGCGAGCGTTTCCGCCGCGACGTCGAGATCGCCCAGATCCGCCAGCGCGTCACCTCCGACTGGTCGGGCGCGGTCGGCTCGGGGCGGCGCGGCCCGCAGGATCTCAATGTCTCCGATCTCGCCATTGCCGCGCGCCAGCGCCTGGAGCGTGCGGCCGAAACCGTCGGCGGCGAGCTCAACAATCTGCTGCTCGACGTCTGCGGCCTGCAGAAGGGGCTGGAAACCGTCGAGCGCGAACGCGGCTGGCCGCCGCGCTCCGCCAAGGTCGTGCTGAAAATCGCGCTCGACCGGCTGGCCGCGCATTATGGTCTCGCGTCGGCGGCGCAGGGGCCGGAGCGCGGCCGTGTGCGCCGCTGGGGCGCGGCCGGCTATCGCCCGGACATCTGAAGGGTTCAGGCCGCCTGCAGGGCGGCGCGCGCGTCGGCCTTGATGCGCTCGACCATGGAGCGCAGGCCGTTCGAGCGCTGCGGCGTCAGATGCGCGCCGAGCCCGAGCCGGTCGAACACGGCATGCGCGTCGGCCGCGAGAATGGCGCTCGCCGTGCGCCCCGAGAAGATCGCCAGCGTCAGCGCGACCAGCCCGCGCACGATATGCGCGTCGCTGTCGCCAAGGAAGGTGAGGCGCGGCTCGCCGGCGTCATCCTTGTCGACATGTGTTTCCAGCCAGACCTGGCTCGCGCAGCCGCGCACGCGATTCGTCTCGTTGTGCCCGGCCTCGGGCAGCGCCGCCAGCGTGCGGCCGAGTTCGATCAGATAGCGGTAGCGGTCATCCCAATCATCGAGGAATTCGAAATTCTCGATGATTTCGGCGAGCGGGGCGGATGCGTTTTCGAGCGTCATGCCCCTCTATATTGTGCGCAGCGCGGCAAATCACGAGGCAATTGCGGTCTGACGCGGGTCAGTCCGTCATCGAGCCGCGTAACGGCAGGCGCGCCGACGTCTGGCCGCGCGCCGCAATGCCCGCGAGCGAAAGGCATCCCGCGGGGTCCGTCTTGCAACTGGAAACGGCGGCGTCGATCGCGGCCGTCTGCGCGCGCTGCGCGATCTCGCCGGCCGCCTGCCGGGCGAGGCCCTCCGGCCGTTCGCCGCCGGGCCAGCTCATGCAATAGAACACGAGCGACAGCCAGAATGCGGATTTGAGAAAGAACAACATCGACCCGGTCGTTTCCAACAGATCGCTTATTGTTAGCGTCGACGCGCTGCATTTACGTCAAATCGCGACGGCGAATTGCGCATGTCGCGTTAGGCCCGTGTTTACCCTGACGGGCCGGTCCGACCGCATTTGGAAACGGGTTGCAAACCATAAGGACCGGATTTCGCGCCTCGAAACCCGTCGCAGGCGGATTTGTGGCGGGCCGGAAGCCCCGACCCCTCGCAATTTAGGTTTCACTTAAGGCGGCTCTGCAAGATTGGCTGCGGGAGAAAGGGATGGCAGTCCTTCCCCCCAGGGGGTGTGCGTGAGCGTAGTATCCGTCATCGAGCAGCGTATCGCAGATTTCGCGATTGCTCAGGCGCCAGCGGGCGCGGTCGAACGCGCGAGGCTCAAGGCCTTCGTCGCTGTGCGTCTCGGGCTTTCGGCCGTTCTCATGATAGCCGCGCCGGTCTGGCTGCTGGCGGTTGCGCCGCCGCCGCTCTGGCAATGCGCCGCCTTCGCGGCCCTGCTCGCGCCCGTCGCCGCCATTTTCGCGCTGTCGCGCGGCGCCTCGCTCGATACGGCGCAAATCGTCTCGGTCGGCGGCCTGCTCGCTTTCGCCGCCGCTGTCGCTTGCGGCGGCGCCTCGTTCGTCGCGCTCGCCTTCGTCGCCGCGCTGCTCGCCGTACTCGAGGCGGCCAGCTCCTCCAACACGCGGCTCGTCCTCGCAACTGCGGCGCTCGCCGGCGTCGGCGTCGCCGTGGCCGCCTTCTCGTATGCTTCCGCCGCCGGACCGGCCCTGAACGGGGCCGCGCTCGCCGCCGTTCTCGCCGCCATGATCGCCTATGCCTGCGCGCTCGGCTGGTCGATGGCCTTTGTCGGCGCTGTCGCCATGTACGGTGAGCGTCGCGAAACCCTGCGCCACGAGGCGCTCGCCCAGACCATCGGCGACCTCGTGCTGCGGCAGGACCGCGACGGTTCGGTCGTCTACGCGAGCAACGAAGCGCTCGTCATGTTCGGGCTGTCGCCGCGCGAGCTGATGGGCCGCGGTCTGTTCGAACGCATTCATGTCGCCGATCGCCCGGCTTTCCTCAGCGCCATCGCGGACGCGCTCGCCGGCAACGCGACCGCCACCTGCCAGGTGCGCCTGCGTCGCGGCGCGCTCAGAGGCCAGGACGCCGCCGTCACGGAGCCCAATTTCGCGTGGATCGAGCTGCGCACCCACAATCTGCCGCAGGAGCGCCGCGCCAGCGACCCCAACGATCGCGCCGCCGTCGTCACCATCGTGCGCGACGTGACGCGCCAGCGGCAGGCCGAAGAAGACATCATCCACGCGCGCGAACACGCCGAACAGGCCAATATCTGGAAGGATCGCTTCCTCGCCAACGTCAGCCATGAATTGCGCACGCCGCTCAACGCCATCATCGGTTTCGCCGAAATCCTGACCAACGAGGACATCGTCCCGACCGACGCCGCGCGTCGCAAGGAATATGCGCAGATCATCCATTCCTCGGGCCACCACCTGCTCGAGGTCGTCAATTCGATCCTCGACGTCTCCAAGATCGACGCCGGCTCCTTCGACATCGTCACCGAGCCCTTCTCGCTGCCGCCGCTGCTCGACCAGTGCTGCGACATGATCGGGCTGAAGGCGACGCAGGCCCAGGTGGAAATCGTGCGCGACTATCCGCGCGCCATGGACGAGATCGTCGCCGACAAGCGCGCCTGCAAGCAGATCGTCATCAACCTGATGTCGAACGCCGTGAAATTCACGCCGGCCGGCGGCAGGGTCACGCTCTCGGCGCGTCCGGAAGGCAATAATTTCGTGATGAGCGTCTCCGACACCGGCATCGGCATCGCCGCCAAGGATCTCGGCCATATCGGCGATCCCTTCTTCCAGGCGCATAATTCGACGACGCGTCCCTACGAGGGCACGGGCCTCGGCCTCTCGCTGGTGCGCGGCCTCGTCGGCCTGCACGGCGGCGCGATCTCGGTCGAGAGCGTCGTCGGCCAGGGCACGACGGTGACGATCAGCCTGCCCGCGCATTGCACGACCGCGCACGGCGGTTCGCGCCTCGCCAAGATCGAGACATTCGCACGTCGCGGCGGCGCGCCGTCGCTTGAACCCGCACATCAGGAACCGGTGAAGAAAATTGCGTAAGGCTGCGCGGAAAGAACTCGACTTCGATCTGAACTATGACGACGACGCGCCGCAGTCCGCCGCGCCGAAGAAACGCGCGCGCATTTCGGCGACGCGCGTCGGCATATTCGGCCTGACCGCGCTGTCGCTGGCCATTGTCGTGAACGCCGCCTTCCTGCAGGATCAGCGCCGCTCCGCGCCGCTGTTCAAGATCACGCTCGCCGAACCCGAAACGCAGCCCGCGCGACAGGCGCAGCCGCAACCGCTGCAGCCCCTGCCGCCGCCGCGCGTGGTCGAGGCCCAGCCGCAACCCGCCGCGAAGATCACGCCGCCGGAGCCGCAACGTGTCGCGGGCGGCGGCGGCAAGGTCGATCTGATCGCGCGCGAAATCAATCGCGGCGCCGACCCGATCGCCCGCGAGCTCGCCCGCGCCGAGACGCCGGCGCCACGCGTCGAAAAGCCTGCGCCCGCCGAAGCGCCGAAGGTCGAGAAACCGCAGCGCGCAAAGCCGGCGCGCGCCGAGCCGCGTCGCAACGATGCGATCGCGGCTCTGATCGAAAAGCCGCGCGCGTCATCCTCCAAGGCGCGCGAACCTGTCGCTTCTGACGTAATTGCCGCCCAGCGCGCGTTGCAGCGCCTCGGCTTCGTCGTCCGCCCGAACGGCGTGTTCGATTCGACAACGCGTCAGGCGATCGCCCAGTTCGAGCGAGATCGCCAAATGCCCGCGCGCGGCGAATTGACCGCCGCGATAAAACGCGAACTGCTGCGCAGCGCCGCCGGCGAGGCGCGATGACGTGCGGCTGCGCGCCGACATTTTCGTCGCGGCGCTGATCCGCCGCGCGCAGGTCGAAGGCGCCTACGCCATTCTCAGACGTCGCGGCGCGCCGGAAGCTGGCGCGATCTTCGTGCGCGTCGATCGGCTCGATGGCAGCTCGGCCCTGTTCGGCCCGGCGCCGCAGAGCGAGATCGGCGCTGACGGCGATCGCCTGTTCCGGCGCATGCACGACGAAGAGTGGATCGACAATCTCGTCGTCGAGGAGCGTCTACGCCGAGAGATGAAATTCGATCCCGATCTGTGGATCGTCGACATCGAGGACCGCAAGGGCCGCGATTTTCTCACGCCCGGTTGACGGCCCTGGCCGCCGTCGTCGCGCCGAGAGCCGGCGCGCCGCTCTCCTGAGCCCGCGCGCCCCTCTGCGCATATTCGCCCGCTGTCGCCGGCCGCGGCCGGCCCGGCAGGAGCGCGGCGAGAATGGCGCCCGCAGCCCGCGGCGGCGCCTGCAGAGCGAGGCGTGTTCCCGACATCGGATCGGCGAGAGCGGCGGCGAGGTCGCTGCGCAGCGACAGGATCGGCCGTTGGCTTTCGGTCGCCGACAGACCCATCGCCGCGAAGAACAGGGCGAACGGTTCGCCGCCTGCATCGAGCGCGAGCCGCTCGATCGCCGAACGCGCGACGCGCAGGGCGCGTGCGAGGATGGTCGAGAAACGCGTGAGATCGCCCGCCTCCGCCGCGCCGAGAGCGTCGAACCGCGCAGCGTCGAGCATACGCGCGAGATCGTCGGCGCCGGCAAGCGAGCCGCGGGTCGCGTCGAGCAGGATGCCTCGCCGCATGCTCGTGTCGGCGGAGAGAAACAGCATGGTCCTGTCGAACGTCGTGTCTGCGCGCGCGAGCAGCAGGCGACCGAGCTCGAGGTCGACGCGCGCGCGCTGGATCAGCGCGAACAGCGCGCCGCGATCGATCCGGGTCGTCGTGTTAGTGGCGAGCGCGCGCAGCACTTCCGGCTCCAGCCGACGCGCGAGCGCGCCGACGATCGTCATGTCGATGTCCGCGCGCCGCGCGATGACGACGGCTTCGCGCGCTTCGCCCGATGTCGCGCGTTCGAGCAGAAGCGCGGCCGGAAGACCGGGCGCGGCGGCGAGCACGCGCGCCGCGCTGTCGGGCCCGAGCGCGATCAGCCTGGCGAGCACGGCGGAGGGCGCGGCCGGGCAGGGTCCGAGCTTTTCGGCGATCCGCTGCGCGGTCGCCGCGTCGACATGCGCGAGCGCGCCGAGCATCATTTCTTCAAAGCGCGCGCAGGCCTCGGCGTCGGGCGCCTCGATCGCCAGGAAGCGATCCGTGGCGACGCGCGCGGCGACGCCTTCGAAATCCAGAGATTGCGCCCGGCCTCCTGCGGTTAGGATTTCCAGGCGTTTCCGCAGCGTCTCGTCCATTGTGTTGCATGCTTGCGTCAGCGAAGATGGTTTCAGGAATGAATCGCATTCGTTGACACAAAGTTAACCATCGCTATCCGACACTTGCGACAAGGCGCGCATCCGGCCGACTTTCTTCGGCGCGCCTCGGAGAGGGACAAATGGCCGAGATCCTTGTTTTCCGGGCGCGGCCCCGCAGCGAGCACGAAGTCGAAAAGCGCTACGCCGAGAGCGCCCAGATTCTTTTCTTCACGGGCGTCCGCTATATGCGCATGGACGACGCCGATGCAAACGCCGGCGAAATCGCCGCGACCAAGACGCCGCGTCGCAGCGGCAAGCAGACGCAGTCGCGCCGCAATCCGCGCAAGCGCGCTTGAGACGATCGGGCGTCGGCGCGCTCCTTCGCTTTATTCGCGCTCGGTGCTGCACATGACGGCGTTCGCCGCCTGGCGCGCGGCGGCGCGCCCGCCGGGTTGTTCGATCAGGGCGCGCACCAGGACGAATCCGGTCGACGTCGGCGGCGTCAGTCGCAATTCCTGCGGCGCCTGGTCTTCCGGATCGCTCGCTTCCACGCTGTCGAGCTGGCGCGGCGTCAACAGCCGCACGTCGATGCGCCCGCGCAGCGCGGCGCGATCCGTCGTCGAATAGAAAATGCGTCCCGTCCGATCGTGGAAGGAAATCGCCACCAGCGCATCGGGCGTCACCTCGGAACGCACGCGCGCCGCGCCGAGGTCGAGATCGTAATGGCAGACGGAATATTCCGCGCGCTGATCCTGGAACGGCATGGATTGCGCGACGGACGGATCGGGCAGCGCGACCGTGCCGCGCGTCTGTCCGCCGAGCCGCACATAGGCGTCGTTCTGCGCGAAGCGCGGCATCAGCAGGACCGAGGAAATATGCACGATGCCGGCGAGGAACAGCGCGCCCAGCGCCCAGGGCAGCACGATCGGTCCACGCAGGCGCGGCGTCACAGGCAGTCTCCGCGCGCGATCGACAGCAGCTTCAGGCCTTCGAGCGAGGTCTGCGTCGGGCTCACATTCGTGTCGTAGAGATTGAGCGAGATCGCAAACGGCGCGCCGTTCGGCGTCGACAGCCAGTTGCCGGCGCGCGCCGAGGGCGCGACGACGATTTCGAAATCGCCCTTTGCCGATCGCAGGATCTGATCGGACGATAGCGAGCGGCGGCCGGGGCCCGGCGCGAGCAGATGTCCTTCCGGCGTGAACAGATTGATCGTCCACAGGCGCGCGACCGGCGGCGAACCGGCGATCCTGTATTCGCACGAACCGTCGAGCGGCCGGCCGGCGTCGTCGGTCGCGGCGACGAAGGCGAGGCCTTCGCCATTGCCGAGCGGCGCCGTCGCCTGTCGCGCGATGATCGCCCGCGCATAAGGATCGGCGTCGGCGGCGCCCGCCTTCGGCCAGGAGGTCCAGGGCCCCGAATGCGCCGCGCCGAACGGCAAGGCGCCG
This sequence comes from Methylobacteriaceae bacterium, assembly GCA_020638135.1. Classification (GTDB taxonomy): domain Bacteria; phylum Pseudomonadota; class Alphaproteobacteria; order Rhizobiales; family Beijerinckiaceae; genus JAJXWB01. The sequence goes on from JACKJE010000011.1 coordinate 25,259, forward strand.
AATGTCGCGACATAGGTGGCGGCGAGCCCGAGCCCGACGCCGACGAGTCCCGCGATGCCGGTCTTGGCGTAGGCGCTCAGGCGCGACCGTGTCTCTTCGACGCTCTGGTAATCCGCCAGGCTCATCGGGCGCTACTCGTCCGAACCGACCGCGCGGAAGCGGCGAGCCGCGCCTGAGCGACCGAGATCGGCGCGGCGGCCGTCGGCGGCGCGGAACAGCCGCTGCACGGCGCCGAGCGCCTCGTCGGTCTGGCGCGACAGCGAAGAGGGCGCGGTCACGACGAAACCGGCCGGGCCCTTGGCCGCGCCGGCGGGCGCGGCCTGCGCGACCGGCGTCGCGCTCGGCAGCGGCACGCCCGGCAGCGGCTTGGGCTCGAGCCCGCGATGGGCGAATTGCATGACGTCGTGCCAGGTCTGCGCCGGCAGCGAGCCGCCGGTCATGTTGGCCATGCCGGTGTCGTCGTCGTTGCCGTACCACACGCAGCCCGCGAGCACGGCGGTGAAACCGCAGAACCAGGCGTCCTTGTAACCGTTCGTCGTGCCGGTCTTGCCGCCCTGCGAGAAGCCGAGGCCGAGTTCGGAGCGCCGCCCGGTGCCAGCCTGCACGACCTGCGTCAGCATGCTGTCGAGCTCGGCGATCTTCTCTTCGGGGAAGACGCGCACGGGCTTCTGGCCGTCGTCGTCGTAGCGATAGATGACGTCGCCCTTGCTGTTGCGGATGTCGACCGCCGCATGCAGGAAGACGCGCTTGCCGCCGTTGGCGAAGGCGGCGTAGGACGCCGAATGCTCGATCAGCGAGACCTCGTCGGCGCCGATCGGCATCGAGACGGTGTCGATCAGCGGCGCGGTGACGCCGAGCTTGCGCGCCGTGTCGACGATCTTGGCGCGACCTTCCTTGGCGGCCTGGTAGACGCCCTTCTTCTGGTCGCCGATCGCGATCGACAGTTTGACCGCGACCGTGTTGAGCGAACGCGCCAGCGCATTGGTCAGCGGCAGCGAGCCCGCATAGCTGCCGCCGTAATTCTTCGGGCACCAATTGCCGATGCAGACGGGCCCGTCGACGACGATCGTGCTCGGATTGAATTTCCCGCTGAGCAGCGCGGTGAGATAGACGTACGGCTTGAAGGACGAGCCGGGCTGACGCAGCGCGTCGGTCGCGCGGTTGAACTGGCTCGCGCCATAGTCGCGCCCGCCGACGATCGCGCGCACGGCGCCGGTGCCCGATTCCAGCACGACCATCGCCGATTGCTTGGCGTGATAGGCGCGGCCGTGTTCGCGCAACTGCTCCTCGATCACCTCGTCGGCTCTGGCTTGCACCTGGGAATCGAGCGCCGTGCGCACGGTCAGCACGCGGTCCGAACCGAGCTTGCCGTCGAGCGCCAGACGTTTCACTTCCTGGAACGCCCAGTCGAGATACCAGTCGGGCGAATCGACGCGTTCGCGCTCCACGGGCGTTGCGGGATTGCGCAGGGCCGTGAAGACCTGGCTCTGGGTCATGAAGCCCGCTTCGACGAGATTGTTCAGCACGTCGGCGGCGCGCGCGCGGGCGGCCGGCAGGTTGATGTGCGGCGCGAATTTCGTCGGCGCCTTGAACAGGCCCGCGAGCATCGCGGCTTCCGCGAGCGTGACGTCCTTGATCGATTTGCCGAAGTAGAATTCGGCGGCCGCCTGCACGCCGAACGTGCCGCCGCCCATATAGGCGCGGTCCAGATAGAGTTTCAGGATCTCGCGTTTCGACAGCCGCGCCTCCAGCCACATGGCCAGGAACACTTCGCGGATCTTGCGTTCGATCGAGCGCTCGTTGGACAGGAACAGGTTCTTGGCGAGCTGCTGCGTCAGGGTCGACCCGCCCTGAACCACGCCGCTCGCCCGCGCATTGGCGGTGAGCGCGCGCAGCGTGCCGATCGGGTCGACGCCCCAATGTTCGAAGAAACGGCGATCCTCGGTCGCCAGCACGGCCTTGATCAGATGGTCCGGCAGCTGGTCGAGCGCGATCGAATCGTCGTGCAATATGCCGCGCTTGCCGACTTCCTTGCCGTAGCGGTCGAGGAAAGTGACGGCGAGATCCTGCTTCTTCAGCCAGTCGTCCGAGGTTTCGCGAAAGGCGAGCTGGGCGAAGGTGAGCGCGACGAGGAGGCCGCCGAGCCCGAGCGTGAGCGTCTCGCATCCGAGCTCGACGCCGAGCCTCTTCAGCCCCGAGACGTGAAAGCGGTCCATGAAGGCGGCGAAAGACGCGAAATTGTCGCGCGTGCGCCGGCTGCTCTCGAAGAACCAGGAATCGACGAAGGAGTCGACCGCCAGCGCGGCGCGCCCCACGCGCTTGCGCAGGTTTGCGAAAATTCCGCCATCTTTTCCCTGGCGCCGCAACGTCCAAACTCCCGGTTAAGGCTTTCTAAACGACTTGACGCCGAGCGCAACGACGCGCATTGCGCGGAGCGTGCAATCAAGCACAATTCGTGCCCTCGGGTTCGGCGCCAGAATGACGCAAATGCGACGCAACAGCGGCAGGCAGGCCGCAACCCCGGAGCCCTTCTGGCGCAAGCCGCTCGGCGCGCTGACCCGCCGCGAGTGGGAGGCTTTGTGCGACGGCTGCGGCCGCTGCTGCCTCGTCAAGCTCGAGGACGAGGACACCGGGAAAATCCATTTCACCGACGTCGCCTGCAAATTGTTCGACTCGGGGACCTGCCGCTGCCGCGACTACGCGCGCCGGGCCCGCAAGGTCCACGATTGCGTCAAGCTGACGCCGGAAAACGTCGAAACGATTGCCTGGCTGCCGCCCACCTGCGCCTATCGCCTGCGCCGCGAGGGCCGGGACCTGCCGGCCTGGCACCCGCTCGTCTCGGGCGATCCCGGAAGCGTGCGGCGCGCCGGCGTCTCCTGCCACGAAAAGGTCTCGGCCTTCGAGGAGGATGTCGCCATCGACGATCTGCCGGACTTCATCGTCTCCTGGCCGGGCAAATGGCCGAAGGGGGCGGGCAGGGCGCCGAAAGCGCGCAAGACGTGACGCGTGCGGCGATGGGCGGCAGGCCATAAGCGTCGCTTTTCCCTGTATGATGCCCGGACATGACACGGAGGCCGAGACGATGTTCAAAGCTTTGATTGCCGGCCTTGCCCTGTGCGGCGTGGCGGGCGTTGCGTTCGCCGAGCCGGCCGACGGGCGCAAGGTGGCGCAGGCCCAGTGCGCCGCCTGTCACGACGTCGGCGCCGGCGCGCCGGCGCGCCGTGAAGGGCCGAGCTTCGTCGAGATCGCCAAAATGCCCTCGACCACCGAACTGTCGCTCAAAGTGTTCCTGCGCTCCTCGCATCGGAACATGCCGAACCTGATTCTCGGCGCCGACGAGGTCGACGCGCTCGCCGCCTATATTCTCGAACTCGGCGGCAAGGGCCGCAGCTGACCTTCAATCCCCGCCGAAGGCGATGGCCGCGCCGAAATTATGATCGGCGCCGGCCGGCGGCGGCGGGAACGGCGCCGAGCGCCGCACCATGTCGACCGCCTCGGCGTCGAGATCGGCATGGCCCGAGGGTCGGGCGAGCCAGACCGATTCCAGCCCGCCCTGCGCGTCGACGCGAAATCCGACGATCGCCAGCGCCTTGGGGCGGGGACGCTCGGGGTCGATCATGTTGGCGGCGACCTTGCCGAGCACCTTCGCGCGATAATTGTCGTTGGTCGGGTCCTGCGCTGGCCGCGGCCGCGCCGCCGCTGTCGTGGATTGCGGCGACAGGAATGTCGGCGTCGGTTCGACGGGCGCGGGCTTTTCGACGCTCGCCAGCCCGCCGAACGGATTGACGGCGTTTTCGCGCGTCTCGTCCGGCCTGATCTCGTCCGGCTTGGCTTCTGGCGCGCGCGTCCGGGCGGCCTGGGGCAGGTCCGAGTCTTTCGGGCGCTCGACCACCTTGCCCTGCGGGGCGGTTTCTCCTTTGGGTCCAGCCTGTTGCGGCTGTCCTTCGGCAGGCTCGCGGGGCTGGTCGTCGCGCGGCTCGATCGCCGCTGGCGGGCCCGGCGGATTCTCCGCCTGTCGCATTTCGGCACGGTCGTTTGCTTCTTCGGCCGTCGCCATTTCCACGGGTATTTCCACGGCTGCGGTCGCGCCGGCCGTCCGATCGCCGAGTTCGCTCCAGGCGACGAGGCCGATCACGATCGCGTGCACGAGGATCGCGACGGCGAGGATGCCCGCGAAATAGGCAGGATTGCCGCGATCCCGCGCGCCCGAAGGCGCAACAAGCGGTTCGCTCTGATTGCTTTCGACGCTTGCGCTTAACATCCCAGGGTCGCGTGATTCTGCCCCAACGTCATGAATTCCAAGTCGCTTCGAGCGGTCGCCGACTGGTTAATTTCAATTAGTATCCACGCGGTGAGCCTATTCACATCAACTTGAGACATTTCGCGTAGGTAGGCAGACACGGAAATCTCCAACGCGGAAACCGACATGCCCCGGCGTGGCCAATTCATCGATCTTCTCTCCACGACGGCGCACCTGTGTCGCGATCAGCGGGGCACGGCGTCGATCCTCTTTTCGATCATCGCCATTCCGACGCTGGCGCTGGTCGGCGCTTCGATCGAGTATAGCCGCGGCACCGACATGGTCTCGAAGGCGCAGGCCGCCGCGGACGCCGCCGTTCTGGCGGCCGGCGCGCAGGCCGGCGCCACCCAGGCGACCCGCCAGACCATCGCCAGCAACACCGCGAACGCCTATTTCGGCGCCGGCGCCGCCAAGCTCAACCTGACGATCACCGAAACCGACGTTTCGCCCGGTCTCTATCAGGTCACGGTCTCGGGAGCGATGCCCACCATCATTGCGAAGGCGCTGGGCAAGTCCTCGATGAATTTCAGCGTCACGTCGCGCGCCACGTCGAACAGCGTCTCCAATTCGAAGCCGCTGGAAATGGCGCTGGCGCTCGACAATACCGGCTCCATGTCCAACAACATGGCGGACCTGAAGTCCGCCGCAAAGACGCTGGTTGACACGGTGATGGGCGCCGGCGGCGGGGCCGCGCGCGTCAGCATCGTGCCCTATGTCGCCGTGGTCAATCCCGGCCTGACCGACGAGACAAACGTCACCGCCTATATCGACACGAACAGCGCCAACCCGTTCAACGGCATCTGGCAGCGCGGCGCGTGGGTCAGCTGGGGGCTTTCGTCCTGCACGATTCCGAACTGGGGCTCGGGCGGCGGCGGCTCCGGGGGCGCGGGTTCGGGCGGTTCCGGCGATGCGCGCGACATTCTCGACATCCTGAAGCCGATCCGCAACCTCGCGCAGGAGCTGTTCGGCATCAAGGCGGCCTACGCGGACAGTACGCCCGCCACGAATGCGCCTTACTCGACCTACAGCTGGACGTCGCCCCAGTCCCACAAGACGTACAAGGTGCCGACGGGCTTCCAGACGGTCGGCAAGGACATCTGGGGCTATCTGTCGACCGGCGGTTGCGACTGGCTCGCCAATCCGGACACGGTCAGCCACTACGACCTCTACAAGCGCGTCCTGACGCCCGCGGGCCTGCCCGTGACCTGGAAGGGCTGCGTCGAGGCCCGCCTCAGCAAGTCCGAACAGCAATGGGTCAATTCCAACTGGGGCTGGGGCCTGTCGGCGAACAAGGACTTCGACATCAGCGAGGATGAGCCGACCCAGAGCGACAAGGCGTCGCTCTACGTGCCCTATTTCGCGCCCGATGAACCCGACTATTCGCCCTGGACCTGGAATGCGGTGAGCCCGGGCGCCTATTCGACCACGACGAAGGGGTTCCACAACAATTACCTGGCTGACGGCTCGCTCGACAGCTCGTGGGGCTGGCACGCGCTCGATTCCAATCTGTGGTGGGGCGCAGGCTCGTTCTTGCTCAAGTACAACAGCTCGACCAAGGCCGCGATCATCCAGGAGACCCCGGACGGCAATGGCTACACCTACGGCCCGAACATGGGCTGCCCCGACCCGATCCTGCGCCTGACCAACGACAAGGCGGCGGTGACGCTCCAAGATCGACGGCCTGAAATACTGGCAAAGCGGCGGCACGATCATTTCCGAAGGCCTTGCCTGGGCCTGGCGTTCGCTGTCGCCGAACAAGCCCTACCAGGACGGCAAGGCCTACGGCACGACTGGCCTGCAGAAGGTGATCGTGCTGATGACCGACGGCGTCAACGAGCTGATCGACAACGGCAACAATTCGGCCGGCTACAATACGGCCAACGTGTCGGACTATTCGGCCTATGGCTACCTCGGCGGCGCGCGTCTGTGGAGCACCAACAACGTGCAGACCTACGCCAAGTTCAATACGTTGATGGACAATCGTCTGACCGCGGCCTGCACGGCGGCCAAGAACGCCGGCGTGATCATCTACACGGTCGTGTTCAATCATACCGGCTATCTGACGACGGCGCAGCAGACCGCGGCGCAGGATCTGTTGAAGAACTGCGCGAGCAAGACGACCTATTCCTATGTGGCGACGGATTCCGCGTCCTTGCAGAGCGCCTTCTCCGCGATCGCGGTCTCCGCGACCTCGGGCACGCTGCGGCTGGTTCAGTAGGAAAACTTACGCGTCCCCCACCAAGGCGCCCCGGCCGGAAAGCCGGGGCGTTTTCGTTTGCGCGGGCGTGCCGGAAAGCGCGCGACATCGAAAATAAGATTTTTTTCCTTGACACCGTTGCGCTCGTCGGGTAGGGTCCAGGCATTCTCCACATTTGCGCTCTGCGGCGGCGCGGCGACGAACGCCTCGCCGGCGCGCCGCCGCGCATTGCCGCCGCAGATCCCATGGCCGCCAGCGACGCTTTTTCGCCCGAACAGATCGAACGCCTGAGGCGCCGTTACGAGGAGGGCGCCGAAACCATCGCCGCGATCGTCGCCGACGAGAACGTGTCGGAAAAGAAGCTTTACGCGTTGCGACACGAATGCGGCTGGCGCGCGCGCAGCGCGACGCGGCCAAAGAACAAGCCGCGCAAGCGGCCGCAGCGCAAGATCGGCCCCGCCAGGAAGCCGGCGGCGCCGGACAGGCCGGAAAAGCCCGCGCGTCGCGCCGCGCCGCCGCCGCCCGGCGTCGTCGATATCGCCACATTGATCGAACGCATTCGCAAGATGCTGGAAGGCGCGCTCGAATCCGCGCAGACGCGCGGCCCCGAAGCGGACCCGGATGAAACGGCGCGCCTGATGGCGAGCCTGACGCGCACGCTGCAGAGCCTGCGCGCGCTGGAAAAGGATACGACGCAGGATGAGCGACGGGACGACGGCGCCGACGCTCCCCCTCTCGATCTCGCCGAACTGCGCCGCGAACTTGCGCGACGGATTGATCGATTGCGCCAGGATCGGGAAGGCGCCTGAGCTGTTCGCCGGCTTTTCGGCGCATGAACTCGAGGCCATCCTCTCCTTCTTCGATTTTCGCGCGCACAGCATGCAGATGCCGCCGGGCGCCGCGGCCAATGGCGCGCGCTGGCGTTCCTGGCTGTTCGTCGGCGGACGTGGCGCGGGCAAGACGCGCGCCGGCGCCGAATGGGTGCGCGGCATGGCCGGAGGCTTCGTCGACTTCGCCGACATGCCGGTCGCGCGCATCGCGCTGATCGGCGAGACCTGGGCCGACGCGCGCGACGTGATGGTGGAAGGCGTTTCGGGAATTCTCGCTGCGCACGGCAAGTGGGACCGCCCGCAATGGGAGGCCTCGCGCCGGCGTCTGACCTGGCGCAACGGCGCTATCGCGCAGGTGTTTTCGGCCGAAGATCCCGAAAGCCTGCGGGGCCCGCAATTCGACGCCGCCTGGTGCGATGAGGTCGCGAAATGGCGCCATGCGCAGGAGGTCTGGGACATGTTGCAATTCGGATTGCGGCTCGGCGAATGGCCGCGCGCCATGGTGACGACGACGCCGCGTCCGCTCGCGCTGTTGAAGAAGCTGATGGCCGATCCCGCCAACGCCGTGACGCGCGCCTCCATGCGCGCCAATGCCGAAAATCTCGCGCCGGGTTTCCTGCGCGCGATCGAGGAGAGATATGGCGGCACGCGGCTCGGCCGCCAGGAAATCGACGGCGCGATCGTCGAGGAACGCGCCGACGCGCTCTGGTCGCGCGAGATGATCGAACGCGCGCGCATTGCGGGCGCGCCGCCTCTCGCGCGCATCGTCGTCGCGGTCGATCCGCCGGCGGCCGCGCACAAGCGCGCCGACAAATGCGGCATCGTCGCGGCGGGCCTCGATGCGGACGGGCTCGTTTATGTCTTGTCGGATGCGACGCTCGCCGCAGCGCGGCCCGCCGAATGGGCAGCGCGCGCCGTTGCGCTCTATCACGACTTGCAGGCCGACGCGCTCGTCGTCGAGGTCAACCAGGGCGGCGACATGGTGGCGAGCGTCATCGCCCAGGCGGATAGTTCGGTTCCCGTGACCAAGGTGCGCGCGACCCGCGGCAAATATCTGCGCGCCGCGCCGGTCGCGCTGCTCTACGAACAGAACCGCGTGCGCCATGTCGGCGCCTTTCCGGAGCTCGAAGACGAAATGTGTTCGCTCGGGCCGGATGGTTTGCTGAACGGCGCGAGCCCCGATCGTCTCGACGCGCTCGTCTGGGCGATCACGCATTTGGCGCTCGACGGCAAACGCGCGACGCCGAGGGTGCGTAGGTTGTGAATTTCCCCGCCCTCCCTTCTCCCGCGAAGCGGGAGAAGGACGACGACATCAAACAAGAGAACCCGCATGTCCTTTCTTTCCCGCCTGTTCGGCGCGCCGTCGCGCGAAGAAAAACGTTCGCGCGCAGGCGCCCTGCTCGCGCTGCACACGATCGGCGCGGCGCGCTGGACGCCGCGCGATTATGTCGCGCTCACCCGCGAGGGGTTCGAGCGCAACGCCGTCGTGCATCGCTGCGTGCGCATGGTCGCCGAATGCGCCGCCACCATTCCCTGGCGCCTCTACGAGGGCAGGGCTGAACTGACTTCGCATCCGCTGCTCGACCTTCTCGCGCGCCCCAACCCCGCGCAGACCTCGACCGATCTGATCGAGAGCCTCGTCGTCAATCTCCTGCTGTTCGGCAACGCCTATATCGAGGGCGCTGAGGTGGACGGGCAGGTGCGTGAAATCTACGCGCTGCGCAGCGACCGCATGACGGTCTCGCCCGGCCCCAATGGCTGGCCGGCGGCTTACGAATACATGTTTGCCGGCGACCGCGTGCGCTACGACATGCGCGGCGAGGGCGTCGAGCCGATCATGCACATCCGCCTCGGCCATCCGCTCGACGATCACTATGGCCTGCCGCCGCTCGCCGCCGCCCACGTCGCGATCGACACGCACAATGCCGCGGGCTTCTGGAACAAGGCGCTGCTCGACAATGCCGCGCGCCCCTCCGGCGCGCTGGTCTATGGCGCAAGCGACGGCGCGCAATTCACCGACGCGCAATTCGATCGCCTGAAGAGCGAACTCGAAGAGAATTTTTCCGGCAGCGCCAACGCCGGCCGTCCGCTGCTGCTCGACGGCGGCCTCGACTGGAAGGCCTTGTCGCTCTCGCCCAAGGACATGGACTTCATCGAGGCCAAGGCAGCAGCGGCGCGCGAGATCGCGCTCTGCTTCGGCGTGCCGCCGCTGGTGCTCGGCCTGCCCGGCGACAACACGCGCGCGAATTACGTCGAAGCAAACGCCGCCTTCTGGCGCCAGGCCGTCATCCCCATGGTGCAGCGCCTGCAGCGCGCCTTCGAGCACTGGCTGCAGCCCGCCTGGCCGGGCTTGCGTTTCGATTACGATGTCGATCGCATCGATGCGCTCAGCGCGGAGCGCGCCGCCGAATGGGCGCGCGTGGATGCGGCGACGTTCCTGTCGCCGGACGAGAAGCGGGAGTTGTTGGGGTTTGCGGCGCGGAAAGCGCCGACCGCAAAGGGCGCTGTTGCGCCGGAGAGGAGATATTCCGCCGATCGACCTCGCGCGCCGGCCGGAACGGCCGAGGGCGGCCAATGGACATCCGGCGACGGTGGCGGCGGCGACTTGTCGAGTATGCTTGCCGGATTGGTGATCCGGATATGCGTCGCCTTTGCTATTTCCCGTTTCACGGACGACTATGGCAATAAGTCGTACAAAGCAGAATACGAATGCCGCGGCGGGCAAACCATCACGCGAGAAAGTTTCGGTGAAGCGCCGGGGCTTATCCCGGATCCATTCTGATCTCTTATCGACACGCTGGGGTTGCGACATGCAACAGGACAATGCATCGGATATGAAATATTTCGTGACGCCAGGAGTTGTTGAGTTGACGCCTGCGGCGTTGAAACTTGCGAGAGCTTTCGCGGATCATGTAGCGGGCGTGGACGGCGGGAACTGGATCGTGACCTTCGGCTGGTGCACTAGGCGCGCGCAGACTGATCGCGACGGCAAGACGACGGAATTTGGCCCTGGTCTCGATCTCGGCGCGCATCATGTCCGCAATGTTCCTGCGGAGGCGATCTGGGAGGCGGATGGAGTCAAATACGCCATGCAGATTCCCTCGGAAATTGTTGCGCGAGCCGAGAAGAAAATCATCGACGTCGATCCGCTCACCGCGACAGCAGTGCGCTTGCTCTGAGGCCCGGCCGAATTGAGCTGAACGTCGATTGAGATGTCATGAACGACCTCCTCGCCCTGATCGCCGCGCGCGGCGATCTCGCGCATATCGCGCTCTTCCTCTGGGCGAGCGTGGCCTCCACCATGCTGTGGTACGCGCTGCGCGAACTGGCGGCCTCCAATCGCCGCTTCGAATTTTTCCTGCGCGAGCTCGCGCGCTTCAACCGCCGCTTCGGCCGCGAGGGCTGACATGACGTTTCGATTTTTTCATCGCGCGCGTCGCGCGTCGCACCGGCGCGATCCCGATCAATTGATCAAGGCCTTCTGGCGCACGCTCGAACGGTTGGCGCAGCACGAGCGCGCGGACCGTGAGCCGTCAGGCTCGCCGACGAGCGCGGAATGAAGCGAGCCTGAAGGCTCGCGGTCCGAATTTCCCGGAGTTCACTCATGGCATTTGCAGACCGCGCCAGCATGGCGCGAGCGCTGACGCGCGCGCTCACGCAAGAAACGCCGCGAGCGCTGCGCGCGCGCCGGAAAGCAAACGCGCGCCGCTCGCGCTCGGCGAAGTCAGCGCGACCGGATTGTTCGAGGGCTACGCCAGCCTGTTCGGCGTCGCCGATCTCGGCGGCGACGTCGTGCTGGCCGGCGCCTTTCGCGATTCTCTGCGCAAGCGCGGCGCAGATCGCGTCAAGATGCTGTGGCAGCACGACCCCGCCGAGCCGATCGGCGCGTGGCTTTCGGTCGAAGAAGACACGCGCGGTCTCAAGGTCAAGGGCCGTCTCAACCTCGACGTGTCTCGCGCCCGCGAAATTCTCGCGCTGATGCGCGAGGGCCAGGTCGACGGCCTCTCCATCGGCTTCCGCACCCTGCGCGCGACGCAGGACCGCAAGACCGGCCTGCGTCATCTGCAGAAACTCGATCTCTGGGAAATCTCGCTCGTCACCTTCCCCATGCTGCCGCAGGCGCGCGTGACCCAGGTGAAGAGCAATCCTCTTGCGCCCCAAGGCGCTGACCCGCGTTTCGCCGTCCGGCGCGGGACGTCTTCGCGCGACGGCGCATCTGTTGTGAGGTGAAATCAATGCACGATCTCGAAAACAAGTCCTACGCTTCGGAGGCCGCCGCCTTCGAGGATCTGCACCGCGCTTTCGCGGCCTTCCGCGAAACCAACGACGAACGGCTCGGCCAGATCGAGCGTCGCCTGACGTCGGACGTGATCACCGAAGAAAAGCTGACGCGCATCGATCGCGCGCTCGACGAGACCAAGAGCCGTCTCGACCGCTTCGCGCTGGAAAACGCGCGGCCGCGCCTCGGCGGCTCGGTCAAGACCGATCACGTCGAACGCGAGCACAAGGCGGCCTTCGGCCTCTACATGCGCGCCGGCGAGGCGGGCGGCCTCAAGGCGATCGAGCAGAAGGCGATGAGCCGCGGCTCGGGCCCGGACGGCGGCTATCTCGTGCCCGTGCCGGCCGAACGCGAAATCCTGCGCCGCATGTCCACGGTCTCTCCGATCCGCGCCATCGCCAATGTCGTGGAAATTTCCGGCCAGTCGCTGAAGCGCGCCTTCTCCACGACTGGTCCGGCCTCGGGTTGGGTGGCGGAAACCGATCCGCGCCCGCAATCCGCCAACCAGCAGATCGCGGATCTGACCTTCCCGGCCATGGAGCTCTACGCCATGCCGGCGGCGACGCAGACGCTGCTCGACGACGCCGTCGTCGACATCGAGCAGTGGATCGCCGACGAAGTCGCGGTCGTCTTCGCCGAGCAGGAAGGCGCGGCTTTCGTGTCGGGCGACGGCGTCAACAAGCCCAAGGGTTTTCTGGCCTACACGACGACGCCGCAGGCCACCTGGTCCTTCGGCAATATCGGCTACGTTGCGACCGGCGTGTCCGCGAACTTCCCGGCCTCCAACCCGTCCGACGTGCTCTACGATCTCGTCTATGCGCTCAAGGCGGGCTTCCGCCAGAATGCGCGCTTCGTCGTCAATCGCAAGACGCAGGCCGCGATCCGCAAGTTCAAGACCTCGACCGGCGAATATATCTGGGAGCCGCCGGCGACGCTGGGCGCGCAGGCGACGCTGATGAACTTCCCCGTCGTCGAGGCCGAGGACATGCCGGATATCGCGGCCAATTCGCTCTCGCTCGCCTTCGGCGATTTCGAACGCGGCTATGTCGTGGTCGATCGCGTCGGCGTGCGCGTGTTGCGCGATCCCTATTCGGCCAAGCCCTACGTGCTGTTCTACACGACCAAGCGCGTCGGCGGCGGCGTGCAGAATTTCGACGCGATCAAGCTTATGAAGTTCGGCGTGTCGTAATCACCGCCACCCCGCCATCGTCTGCGCGATCCAGGCGCGATAGGGCGCGACGCGCACGGCCTGTGTAAGGCCGCCACAGCCGCGCCCCTTCTGTCCCTGCGCGAAGGCGACGATGCCGACGAGCGCGCCGTTCGCGAAGACCGGCGCGCCGGAATCGCCGGTGCAGGCGCCGGCGCCGTCGGCGCTGTCGAGCCACAGCAGCACTTTCGACAAGGGCGCGCGCAGCGACAGCCGCGCGCGCCGCAACACGCCCGATGTCGAGGCGACGCCGGGTTTCGCGACGCCGAAGCCGGCGACGTCGAATGCAGCGCCGATTTCGTTCGCGGCTTCTCCGATTGCGACCGGAGCGAAGGACGAGGGCAGGGGCTCTTTGGTTTCGAGCAGCGCGAGATCGATCGATCTTGCGCGCGCAGCGACGGCGTCGGCGCGAAAGCCCGGATGCCGCGCGACGCGCGCGACTTCCATCAGCACCGGAGCGCCTGAGCCGTCGCGGAAATGCACGCGCGTCGCCTGGGGCGCGGCGACGCAATGCGCGGCGGTGAGAACGACATTCGGCGCGAGCACGGCGCCGCTGCAGAAACCGGCGCCGCGCCCGCTCTGGGCGAGCGCCATCACGACATGCGGCGCATAGGCGCCGGCCTCGCTCGTCGGACCGACGAGCGCGGCGGTCGGGCCGCACGACAGCGCGAGCGCGGCAAGACAGAGGATTTGGCGTGCACGGGACATGGCTCCTTCTGCCATGCTCGTGCGCGCTGCGAAAGCAGGGACGAGACATGATGCAGTCGATCCTGATCGCGCCGCCCGCGGCCGAACCCGTATCGCTGGCGGAGGCGCGCGCCTGGTTGCGCGTCGACACGAACGACGAGGACAGCGCCATCGCGTCGCTGATTTCAGCCGGCCGCCTGCTGGTGGAATCGGCGACGCGCCGCGTGCTAGTCACGCAGACTTGGCGCCTCACGCTCGACGCCTGGCCGAATGCGGGCGCGGACGGAGGCTGGACGTTGCTGTCGACGCGGCCGGCCGCCCTGCCGGGCGAAGTCGTCCTTCCACTCGTGCCGGTTCAGTCGGTCGCGGCGATCCGCATCTATGATTCCATAGGCGTGTCGCAGACGCTGCCGACATCGAGCTGGCGCCTCGTCGGCGCGCCCGAGCGCGCGCGCATCGCCTTTTCCATCACGCCGCCGCAGCCAACGGCGACCGTGGCCGGCATCGAGATCGATGTCGTCGCCGGCTACGGCGATCCGCAGGACACGCCCGCGCCTTTGCGTCACGCAATCCTGTCGCTGGTTTCGTACTGGTTCGACAATCGCGGCGATGTCGCCGCCGCCGACGCGAACAATCTGCCGCCGCGCGCCGCCGCGCTGATCGCGCCGTTCCGGCGCGGGAGGCTGGCGTGAGCCGGCTCGTCCGCGAAGGCGAACTGCGCGCGCGCGCGCTGCTGGAGGCGCCCGTCGATTCCGTCGACGATGCAGGTTCGCTTGTGCGTGTGTGGCAGCCCATCGCCTCGGTCTGGACGAAAATCGCGCCGCGGCGCGGCGCGGAAGTCTTCGTCGCCGGCGAGCAGGAAAGCGTGCTGACGTCAGAAGTCGTCATGCGCTGGCGGCCGGATGTCGCAAGCCCCATGCGCTTTCGCGTCGGCGCGCGCGCGCTGCTCATCCGCGCGGCCTTCGATCCCGATGGCCAGCGTCGTTTTCTCGTCTGCATCTGCGAGGAATTCGCAGCCTGACAAACTCGCAGGTGTCCCATGTCCTCGCCCGTTCTCGCGCTTCGGCGCGCCGTTCTCGCTGCTCTGTCGTCGGACGGCGCGTTGACCGCGCTGCTCGGCGGCGCGCATGTCTATGACGAAGCCCCGCCCGGCGCGCCCGCGCCGCGCATCGCCTTCTCGGATGCGCAAGCGCGCGACTGGTCTGCGCAGGACTCGCGCGGCGCCGAGCAGGTTTTCGTCGTCACGGTCTGGTCCGATGCGCGCGGCATGCGCGAGGCGCTCGATGTAGCCGATCGCGTGATCGCGCTGCTCGACGAAGCCGCGTTGACGCTGGCCGGCCACAAGTTGATCGACCTGCGCTTCCTCGCCCTGGCGACGCGGCGCGAACAGAACGGCCGCTACGCGCGCGCCGACATCCGGTTCCGCGCGACGACAGAAGCGATTTGATGGACCGCGAGCCTTCAGGCTCGCAATTTCTCGATCCGGCGATGCGAGCCTGAAGGCTCGCGGTCCAATTCAAGGAGAAACACATGGCCGCCCAGAAAGGCAAGGATCTGCTCGTCAAGATCGACGACGGGACAGGCGTCTTCGTGACGATCGCAGGCTTGCGCACGCGCCGGCTCTCGCTCAATGCGGATACGGTCGATGCGACGGATGCTGAATCCGTCGGCCGCTGGCGCGAGCTGCTCGGCGGCGCCGGCGTGCGGCGCGCGAGCCTTGCCGGCAATGGCGTCTTCAAGGATCAGGCTTCCGACGCGCTGGTGCGCCAGGTGTTTTTCGATGGGGCGATCCGCAATTGGCAGATCGTCATTCCCGACTTCGGCGTGATCGCCGGCCCGTTCCAGATCTCGAGCCTCGACTGGCGTGGCGAACATGCCTCCGAAATCACCTTCGACATCGCGCTGGAATCGGCCGGCGCGCTGACCTTCGCGGCGCTCTGAGCCATGGCGAATGTGTTGCGCGGCGAGATCGAAGCCGAGATCGGCGGCGAGCGCCGCACCCTCTGTCTCACGCTCGGGGCGCTCGCCGAACTCGAGGCCGCCTTCGGCGCCGGAGACGTGATCGCGCTCGCAGAACGCTTCCAGCGCGGCGGGCTTTCCGCGCGCGACCTGGTGATCATCATCGCGAGCGGCCTGCGTGGCGCGGGCGCCGCCGTCAGCGACGACGAGGTCGCCGCGATGCGCGTCGCGGGCGGACTCAACGCTTATGTGCGGATCGCGGCCGATCTGATCGCCGCGACATTCGGCGGGCCGGCTGAAGCGCCGCGCCCTCCGGCGCCGCAGGACGCCTGACAACGGAAACCACGCATCCCTCCCGTGCGAAATTTCCGTGGCCCGAAGCCATGCGCTTCGGCCTGGGCGTCCTGCGGCTTGCCCCGCGCCAATTCTGGGAGACGACGCCGCGCGAATTGCACGCCGCGGCGCAGGGCCTGTTCGGCGCGCGCGACGATGTCGCGCCGTCGCGCGAAAAACTCGACGCGCTGATGCGCGCCTTTCCGGATCGGTGACAAGATGGCCAAGCGAAGCATTCCGACCTATTCGACGCCGACCGAATGGCAGGCCGACAGCCTTGCCGGCCTGTCGGCCTTCGCCGCGCAGGATCTGGCCGCGCTACGCGCCCAGCTCGATGGCATCAACGCCTCAGCCGGCAACGTCTCGGCATCGCTCACCAAGGCCTTCGCCAGCGCATCGGCGAGCGGGCGCGCCTTCAATGCGACGCTCGCCTCGATCACCGCGTCGCTGGCGCAGATGCTGGCGAGCGTCGGCGCCGGCTTTCTCAATCAGGGCCTGTCGTCGATTTTCGGCGGCCTGTTCGGCGGCGTCGCGGGAAGCGCGCCGGTCGCGCCCTTCGCCGATGGCGGCATTGTCGCAAGCCCGACCTATTTCGGCGCCGGCGGCTCGCTCGGCCTGATGGGCGAGCGCGGCGCGGAAGCGATCATGCCGCTCGCGCGCGGCCCCAACGGTCAGCTCGGCGTGATCGCCAATGGCGCCTCCGGACGCGTGACGCAGGTCACGGTCAATATCCAGACGCCCGATGTCGAGAGTTTCCGGCGTTCGGAAGCGCAGGTGGCCGCCGCGCTCGCGCGCGCGGTTTCGCGCGGGCGTCGCGGTCTCTGAGGATCAGTCTTTGAGATAGACGGCGATCTCGTCCATCAGCTTCAGGCGCTCCTTCTTGATGTCCTCCATCGTGAAATCGTCGGCCGGCTCGACGTTCGATTCCATGCGATGCAGCGTGCGGTTCAGCTCGTGATAGCGATCCGCAATCCGCGCGAAATGCGCGTCGGTCGTTCTGAGACTGTGAATGGCTTGAATCTTTGCGGGAAATTCGTCGGTCAACTCGTGCGCAACATGCGACATGCCTGATCGTCTCCTTGTGATTGTGGCCAAAGCCTAGCCGCCGCGCCGTCTGGCGCGTTGTTCTGGATCAAGTTCGCGCCTTCGCGCGCATGAGGCGGTTCATGACCGGTTTCCACGAAATCCTGTTTCCGCTCGATATCGCGCTCGGTGCGCGCGGCGGGCCCGAACGGCGCACCGATGTGGTGACGCTCGGCTCCAACCGCGAACGGCGCAATGCGCGCTGGGCGCGCTCGCGGCGGCGCTGGGAGGCGGGCTATGGCGTCAAGACCTTCGCCGATCTCGCTGACATCGTCGATTTCTTCGAGGAGCGGCGCGGCCGGCTCTACGGCTTTCGCTGGCGCGATCGCGCCGACCATTCCTCTGCGCCGCCGGGCCAGGCGCCGACGGCGGGCGATCAGGCGATCGGGCAGGGCGACGGCGCGCGAAATACGTTTCAGCTCGCCAAGACCTACGGCGGCGCCTTTGCGCCCTATACGCGCGAAATCATGAAGCCTGTGGCCGGCAGTCTGCGCGTCGCCGTGGCGGGCGGCGAACTCGCGCCCGCGCAATTCTCGGTCGATGCGACGACCGGATTGATCACGCTCGCAACCGCGCCGCCCGCGGGCGCGACGGTGACGGCGGGCTTCCTGTTCGACACGCCCGCGCGTTTCGACACGGATTTTCTCGACATCGACCACACAGGCTTCGAGGCCGGCGAAATCCCGAAAATCCCGATCCTCGAAATCCTGCCGTGAGGTTCAGATGCGCGAGACGAATACGCAAACCGCTGCGGCTCTTGGCGCCGACGCGACGACGCTCTGCCACTGCTGGCGCCTGACGCGACGCGACGGAGCCGTGCTCGGCTTCACCGATCACGACCGCGACCTCGCTTTCGCCGGCGCGACCTTTCGCGCAACCACAGGCCTAGACGCCGCCCA
This sequence comes from Methylobacteriaceae bacterium, assembly GCA_020638135.1. Taxonomy (GTDB): domain Bacteria; phylum Pseudomonadota; class Alphaproteobacteria; order Rhizobiales; family Beijerinckiaceae; genus JAJXWB01. Next base: position 43,033 of record JACKJE010000011.1, read on the forward strand.
GGCCGAGAGCGCCGCGGGCTTTGCGGTCGCCGGCGGCGAGGTGCACGGCGCCTTCGACGATTCCGCGCTCGCCGACGCCGATCTCGAAGCCGGCGTCTACGACGGCGCAAGCGTCGAAATCTGGCTCGTCGACTGGAGCGATGTCGCGCGCCGCGTGTTGATGGACATCGCTACGATCGGCGAGGTCCGCCGTTCCGAATTCTCTTTCGTCGCGGAATTGCGGTCGCTCGCGCATCGCTTCGATGAGGAGCAGGGCCGCCAGTTCCAGCGCAATTGCGCCGCCGATCTCGGCGATATGAAATGTACCGTCGATCTGACTGCGCCGCTCTATTCGACAGGGGCGACGATTGTCGCTGTCGAAACCGGCGGCGCCTTCGTCGTCGCGCTCGAGTCCGAATTCGCCGCTGGCTATTTCACCGACGGCGCCCTGCTGTCTGCGAGCGGCGAGCGCCATGCGATCAAGCTGCACGACAGGGCGGCGGCGGGCGACCGGGTTGTTCTGTGGAGCGCGCCGGTCTCGACGCTCGCTGTCGGCGCACGCGTCACGCTGCGGGCGGGCTGCGACAAGAGCCCGGAAGCCTGCGTCGCGAAATTCGACAATATCGCCAATTTTCGCGGCTTTCCGCACATGCCCGGCAATGATGTCGTCGCCGCCTATCCGAATACGAACGGGCCGCCGATGGACGGCGGGAGCCTCTTCCAATGAGCGTCCTCACACGGGAAGACGTCGTCGCGGTCGCGCGAAAATGGCTCGGCACGCCCTATCGCCATCAAGCCTCGCTGTGCGGCGTCGGCTGCGATTGTCTTGGGCTCGTGCGCGGTCTGTGGCGCGAACTCGTCGGTCCCGAGCCAGAGCCGATGCGGCCCTATTCGCCCGACTGGGCGGAGGCGGGCGGCGGCGAGACGCTGCTCGAACTCGGCGACCGCTATTTCGAACGCGTTGCGTCGCGCGCATGGCGCAAGGGCGACGTGCTCGTCTTCCGCTTCTACGACGGCGTACCCGCCAAACATCTCGCGATCGCGACCGACGAACGGCGCATGATCCATGCGCATGACGGCGCCTGCGTGGCGGAGGTCGCGATCGGCGGCTGGCGCCATCGTATTGCGCGCGTCTACTCGTTTCCGGGGCTTGTCGACGCCGACTAGGCGCGGACTTCCCTTTCACTCGTCAGATCCTTCGGGCACCTCTCATGGCCACGCTCATTCTCGCCGCCGTCGGCTCGGCCGTCGGCCAATTCCTCGCGGGTCCGCTCGGCGCGCTCGCCGGTCAGGCGCTCGGCGGCCTCGGCGGCGCACTGCTGGCGCCGCGCTCGGCGGCGAACACGCGCATCGAGATCGGACCGCGGCTCACCAAGGTCGCGGGCGTCACGTCGATGGAAGGCGCGCCGCTACCGCGCGTCTACGGGCGCGCGCGCATCGGCGGCCAGATGATCTGGGCGACGCGCCTGCTCGAACAGACCAACGTCGCTTTCATACCGGGCTCGGGCGGCAAGGCGACCGCGCCGGCGCGGCCCGCGCAAGTCAACATCAGCTACAGCTATTTCGCCAATTTCGCGGTCGGCCTGTGCGAGGGCCCGATCGCTTTCGTGCGTCGCGTATGGGCCGATGGTCAGGAGCTCGATCTCACGACCGTGACCATGCGCGTCTACAAGGGCGACGAGGCGCAGGAGCCCGATCCCCTCATCGTCGCCAAGGAAGGCGCCGACGTCGTTCCCGCCTATCGCGGCCTCGCCTATGTCGTGTTCGAACGCATGCCGCTCGCCGCCTTCGGCAATCGCGTGCCGCAGCTCTCCTTCGAGGTCGTGCGCCCCGTCGACGGCGTCGCGAAGTTGATCCGCGCCGTCGACATCATCCCCGGCGCGACCGAGTTTGGCTACCAGCCGACGCTGCATTCGAGCTATCCCGGCCCCGGAACGACCGTGCAGGAAAATCGCAGCCAGTCCTGGGCCGCAACCGACTGGCAAGGTTCGCTCGACGCGCTGCAGGCCCTGTGCCCGAATCTCGAAAGCGTCGCGCTCGTCGTCGCCTGGTTCGGCGACGATCTGCGCGCCGGCCAATGCACGATCGCGCCGCGCGTCGACAATGCCTTCAAGACCATTCCGGGCATTTTCAGCACGGACTGGTCGGTCGCGGGCCTCTCGCGCGCGAGCGCACGTCTCGTCACTCAGAATGATGGCGTCGCGGCCTACGGCGGCACGCCGTCCGACGCCAGCGTCGTCGCCGCCGTCGCCGATCTCAGGGCGCGCGGCCTGTCGGTCGTTTTCTATCCCTTCGTGATGATGGATCTTGCGGCCGACAATGCGCTCGCCGACCCCTGGACCGGAAGCGCGACGCAGCCCGGCTATCCCTGGCGCGGCCGCATCGTCTGCGATCCCGCGCCGGGCCGGCCCGCGAGCGTCGATGCGACGCCGGCCGCCGCCGCGCAGGTCGCGTCCTTCTTCGGCTCGGCTTCGCCCGGCGCAAGCGAATGGTCCTATCGCCGCTTCATCCTGCATTGCGCCGATCTCTGTGCGCAGGCCGGCGGCGTCGACGCCTTTCTCGTCGGTTCCGAACTCGTCGCGCTGACGCGCGTGCGTTCTGCGTCTGGAATCTATCCGGCCGTGCAGGCGCTCGCGACGCTGGCGTCGGATGTGAAGTCTAGGCTCGGCGCCGCGACCAAAGTTTCATACGCCGCAGACTGGACCGAATATGGCGCGCATGTGCTCGATGGCGGCGCGGAAGTACGCTTTCCGCTCGACGTCGTCTGGTCGTCTCCAGCTGTCGATTTCGTCGGGATCGACGCCTACTGGCCTCTGTCCGACTGGCGCGACGGTTCGCATCTCGATGCGGCCGAGGCCGACGACATCTACGATCTCGCCTATCTCACGCGACGCATCGGCGCCGGCGAAGCCTATGACTGGTATTACGCCGACGATGCAGCGCGCAGGAACCAGATACGCACGCCGATCACGGACGGCGCCTATGGCAAGCCATGGATGTTTCGCCAGAAGGATCTCGTCGGCTGGTGGTCGAACGCGCATGTCGAACGCGTCGGCGGCGTCGAATTGCCGGGCGCGACGAACTGGATCGCGCGTGGAAAACCGATCTGGCTGGTCGAGACCGGATGTCCTGCCGTCGATCGCGGCGCCAATGCGCCGAATGTCTTTCCCGACGTAAAGTCGAGCGAAAGCGGCCTGCCATATTTTTCACGCGGCTTCCGCGATGACCTGATGCAGGCGCGCTTCATCGAGGCGACGCTCGCGCGTTTCGATCCGGCCATGCCGGGCTTCGATCCCGCCTGCAATCCGCAATCGCCTGTTTATGGCGGGCGCATGGTGGAGGCCGCGCGCATTCACATCTGGGCCTGGGACGCGCGGCCGTTTCCCGCCTTTCCCGATGTCGGCCTGCTCTGGGCGGACGCGCCCAACTGGGAGACTGGCCACTGGCTCAACGGGCGCCTCGAAGGCGCGCCGCTGGATGCGCTGGTGAGCGAACTCGCCGCGCCCGCGATCGACGACGCAGCCTCGGCGCCGCGCCCGGACGTGCGTGGTTTCGTCGACGGTTATGTGCTCGATCGCGCCATGTCGGCGCGCGCCGCGATCGAGCCGTTGGCCGGCGCCTTTGCTTTCGATCCGGTCGTCTCTGGTGGCGCAATCCGCTTTCTGCGGCGCGCGCGTGCGCCCTCAAGCGTGTTCAATGAAAATGATCTCGCGCCCGATCGCGAGGGCGCGCTCGTTCGCGTCACGCGCGCGCAGGAAAGCGAATTGCCGCACGAACTCGCCCTGACATTTGGCGACGCGGACAATGACTACGAAGTCGCCACCGTTCTGTCGCGTCGCATCGAGGGCTGGTCGCAACGGCGCAGCGAAAACGAAACCGCGGTCATGACGCATCGCGCGGCGGCGCAGCGCATCGCCGACATCTGGCTCGAAGACGCCTGGCGCGCGCGCGAAACCGTGGAATTTCGCCTCGCGCCGCAGGCCGCAGCCATCGAACCCGGCGACATCGTGTCCCTGCCCGGCGACAGTGGCGCGCGCGCCTGGCAGATCACGCGCATCACGGAAGGGGCCGTGCGCGAATGTTTCGCGCGCTCGGTCGATCCGACGATCTACGACCGCGCGCCGCCGGCTTACACGCGTCGCAAGCGCAGCAAGCCGCGCGCGCCTGGCCCGCCCTATGTCGTCACGCTCGATCTGGCGATCGCGCGCAACCAGCCGACGACGACGCAATATATCGCCGCCTGCGCGGACCCATGGCCAGGCGCGCTGACCGTCTATCGCAACTACGGCTTCAGTCTCGATCCCTTGCTGACCCTGTCGGCGCCGGCGACCATCGGCGAAACGCTCGACGAACTCGGACCCGGTCCCGTCGGTCGCTTCGATCGCGGCGCGAACCTCACCATCAAACTGCACTCCGGCGCGCTTGCCGGCGTCGGCGATGCGTTGGCGCTCGATGGCCGCGCGACCATGGCGATCCGCGGCGCCGACGACGCCTGGGAAATCTTCGCCTTCGCGCATGCCGAACTCGTGGCGCGCGACACCTACAGATTGTCGCGGCTGCTGCGCGGCCTCGGCGGCGAGGAGGCGCTCGCCGCGCGAACCGTCGCGGCCGGCGCCACGGTCGTCCTGCTCGATCGCGCAGTTGTGCCGCTCGCCGCAGGTCTGTCGTCGGTCGGCGTGACGCTCGATCTGCGCGTCGGCCCGGCAATCAGCGGCGCGAGCGATGCGAACTACGTCTCCGTTCCGGCGACCGCGACCGACAAGGCGTTCCGGCCCTATGCGCCGGTGCGGCCGCAGGCGAGAGCGGCGCCGGCCGGAATCGAAATCTCCTTTCTGCGTCGCGGCCGCATCGACGCCGACGCCTGGGAGCCGATCGAGATTCCGCTCGGCGAGGATGTCGAAAGCTATCGCATCGAAATCGCGCGACCGTCCGGCGGGCCGCGCAAGATTGTGAGCGCGTCGCCGTCGGTTCTCTACGCTACAGCCGACATCAACGCCGATTTCGGGTCGCAACCCGCAGCGCTCGATCTGACCATACGGCAGGTCAGCGCGTCGGTAGGTCCCGGCTTTCCGCTCGTCGCCCACGTTCCCGTTCAGTGAGGCATCATGTCCAACAGCACCAGGCTCGCGCTGCCCTATATCGATGCGGCGCAATTGCAGAAGCACGTCACGCATAACGAGGCGCTGGTCGCGCTCGATGCGCTCGTCCAATTGTCGGTCAAGGCGCGCAACCAGATTGCGCCGCCCGCGGCGCCCGCCGAAGGCGACCGCTATCTCGTCGGCGCGAATGCGACGGGCGCATTCGTGGGACATGACGGCGCGATCGCCGCCTTCGACGACGGCGGCTGGGCCTTCCTTGCGCCGCGCGCCGGCTGGCGCGTCTATGTCGAGACCGAGAAGATCCTGCTGCTGCATGACGGTGCGGCCTGGAGCGACTTCGGCCTGACGGTGAAAGAGCTGCAGAACCTGTCGCTGCTCGGCGTCGGCGCGACCGCGGATACGGCCAATCCGATTTCGGCCAGGGTCAACGCTGCGCTGTTCGCGGCGAAATCGCCCGCCGACGGCGGCAGCGGCGACCTGCGCTTCACGCTCAACAAGAGCGCCAGCGCCAATACGGTTTCGCAGCTCTACCAGTCCAATTGGTCCGGACGCGCCGAGACCGGCCTGACCGGCGACGATCATTTCCACATCAAGGTGTCGGCCGATGGCGCGAGCTGGAAAGAGGCGATCAATATCGATCCGGCGACCGGATGGCTCGGCCTCGGCGTCGCCGCGCCGCAGGCTCTGCTCCACGCCTATACGAGCACGCCCGGGCAAGTCGGCCTCAAGTTCACCGGCGCGGGCTATGTCGGCGGCGCGGACGAGGCGAACGGCCCCGTGTTCATGTCGGTCTACAACGCGCCCGGCAACAAGCAGATATTTCTCGGCGAGTCCGAGAGCGGCGCGGGTTTGCGCGTCATCGGTTCCTACATCGACACCTTCAACTATATGACGTCGGCGATCGGCGATTTGACGGTCGGCGGCGCCAGTTCGACGACAGGTTTCCTGGGCGCCGTCGCAGTCGCCAAAACCATGACCACCGGCGCCTATACGGTCGCGACCCTGCCGAGCGGCGCGACGGGCATGCGCGCTTTCGTGAGCGATGCGCTCAATCCCGTATTCGGCGCCGCCGTCACGGGCGGCGGAAGCGTTGGCGCGCCCGTCTACTACGCCAACGGCTCCTGGAAGGTCGGCTGAGCCGCCGTTCCATTCATTCCCGCACGCCTTCGCGCCCGCGCATCGCCGCGCGACGACCTGTGTTGCTTCTGGAGAACGTCCCATGACCATGTCGATGTCGGCCGCGGGCCGGCGGCGTATCGTCGAACCGAGCGAAGGCCTGCGTCTCAATGCCTATCGCGATTGCGTCGGCGTCTGGACGATCGGCTACGGCGGCCACACCGCGCGCGGCGCGGCGCGCCGCGCGTTTCGCCCGGCATGAAGATCACCGAGGCCGAGGCGGACGAAATCCTGTCGCGCGACCTTCGCGTGTTCGAGCGCGGCGTCGCCGGCGCGCTCGCGCAGGGCGAAGGGCGAGGTCCTGCAGCGCGAATTCGACGCGCTCGTCGATCTCGCCTTCAACATCGGTCTCGGCGCCTTTCGTTCGTCGTCGCTGCTGCGCGCCTATCTCGCCGGCGACAAGGCGAAGGCGGCGGAAAAATTTCTCGACTGACGAAGGCCGGCGGCCGTGTCGTGCCAGGCTCGTCGCGCGTCGCAAGCGCGACCGCGCCTGGTTCCTCACCGGCCGCCTGCCGGGCGAACGCCTCGCGGATCGCACGGCGGCCGGCGAGCCCGCGCATTTCATCGACGCGCCGGACGCAGCGCGCGCGCGTCTCGTCAATCTCGTGCAACCTGAAGGAACGGATCTCGCGAAAGGCTATCGCACCATTCTCGTCGGCCTCGTTCTCGCGATCGGGCCTGCCGCCCTGCAATTTCTCGGCGCCGTCGACTGGAGCGGCCTGATCGGGCCGACCGGCGCCTTCTTCGTCTCGGGCGTCGTCGCAATCCTCATGCGCTTCTTCACGACGACGCCCGGTGGGAAAGCCCGACGCGACGCGCGCCGACGCCGTGACGCTCTCGCCAGTCGCGCAATCCTTGCGCATCGAGGCAGCCGTCGCGCTCGCGCGCGCGACGACGGGCCGCGCTTCCTCGCTGCGCTCAAGGCGCACGACTGGAAGGGCGGCGGCGAAACAGGCGGTGCTCGCTGAGCTCGAACTCGCCGCGGCAGCCGGCGTGAGCGGCGCGGCGATCGCGCTGCGCCTCGCCCCGCTCGCCGAAATCCTCAGCCTTCGCCCGGCCGATCCCGCTTCGCCCGCCATGACCAGGGCGTCAGGCGGCGACGACGGCGTCAACATTTCCACAGGAGCCTGACCATGAAAAAAACTGACCGCGCTGGCGCTCGCGCTGGCGCTCGCTCGCCGGCTGCGCCCAGACGCAGCAGGCGGCCGACTGGCTTGCCTCCGACAAGGCGCAGAAGGCGGCGGCCAATCTCAAGACCATCGCCGCGGCCATCGATTGCGGCCTCGTCGTCTCCGGCGCGGCGCTGTCGAAGGAAATCGCCGGGATCGTGGAGGCAGGGCAGGCCGCGATCGACCGGACCGGCAAGGTCTACGCTGTCTCGGCGGCGATATGCGAGGCGCTGGGCGGGATGCGCGGGGCAGGGGCGCCCGGCGCGCGATGATTGTGAACCCGGCGCTTTTGCGTCACCATTCAGGCGTCATTCATCCCGCCCGCGACAGATTGGCGACATGCGTTATCTCGGCATCCCGCTTCTGGTCCTGGCGATGTCCGCCGCCGGCGGAGCCGCCGCGCCAGGACGACAACCGGCCAGTGCCCGGAGCGCGCGTTCTGTTTCAGCGCGCCTGAGACGCGCGAAAAGATTCTCGCCAATGGCGCTCGCCGACCCCTTCGCTCTCCTGCGCGCGCAGGCGGCCGAGCAGCGCGCCGAGGCGATTGCCGTCAAGCTGTGCCGCCAGGGCGACGTCTATGTCTACGAAATCGACCTGTTGCGCCGCGACGGCCGGCTGATACATAGCCGTGTCGACGCCCGCTCTGGCCGCCTCACGGCCCAGCAGGGGCCGCAGGTAGAGCAGGGAGGGCGCGCGTGCGGCTGCTGGTCGTCGAGGACGATAAGGATCTGAACCGCCAGCTCGTGCAGGCGCTGGGCCGCGCCGGCTATACGCCGTGGACCACGCCTTTGACGGCGAGGAGGGCAGTTTCTCGGCGAGACCGAGCCCTATGACGCCGTCGTGCTCGACATCGGCCTGCCCAAGGTCGATGGCGTCAGCGTGCTGGAGGCCTGGCGCAAGGCCGGCCGCACCATGCCGGTGCTGATTCTGACCGCCCGTGACGGCTGGAGCGAGAAGGTGCGCGGCTTCGACGCCGGCGCCGACGATTACGTCACCAAGCCCTTCCATCTCGAGGAAGTGCTGGCGCGCCTGCGCGCGCTGACCCGCCGCGCCACCGGCCATGCGAGCGCCGAACTCGTCTGCGGGCCGGTTCGCCTCGACACCAAGGCCGGGCGCGTCCATGTCGACGGCGCCCCGATCAAGCTCACCTCGCACGAATACCGGCTGCTCGCCTATCTCATGCACCATACCGGCCGCGTCGTCTCGCGCTCGGAGATCGTCGAGCATCTCTACGATCAGGATTTCGACCGCGACTCCAACACGGTCGAGGTTTTCGTCGGCCGCCTGCGCAAGAAACTCGGCGCCGAGATCATCCAGACCGTGCGCGGCCTCGGCTATCTCGTCGCGCCGCCCGAGGGCCAGGCCGGCGCGTCCGGCCCTGCCACGCGATAATGCGGACATCGCTCGTCGCGCCGCGCTCCATCGCCCGTCGCCTGTTTCTCGCGGCCGCCGCGTGGATCGTCATCATTCTCGGCGTCGCCGGCGTTCTGCTGACGGCCTATTACCGCCGCACCGCGGAAGCGGGTTTCGACCAGCGCCTCAACGTCTATCTGCGCGCGCTGGTCGCCGATGTCGCCAGCTCCGGCGACGACCAGCGCACCGATCCCGGCGAACTCGGCGACCCCCAGTTCGATCTCGTGCAGTCCGGCTGGTACTGGCAGATCACGCGGCTCGACAGCGAGAAGCCGCAGATCCGCGCCTCGCGCTCGCTGTTCGCCGCGCGCCTGCCGAAACTCGCCGAAAGCGGCGTGCCGGCAGGCTTGGGCGGCGCGCGCGCGGGCTATGGCGCAGGGCCGGACGGGCGCGCGCTGCGCATCGTCGAGCGCCAGATTTCGGTCGGCGACGCCGGCCTCTATCTCATCCAGGTCGCCGCCACGACCGAGGACCTCGAGGCGCAGATCAACCGGTTCGAGGTTTCGCTCGCGGTCGCCTTCGTGCTTTTGGCGGCGGGCCTGCTGGCCACCACCGCCTTTCAGGTCTCTTTCGGCCTGCGCCCGCTGCGCCGGCTCGAATCGGCGGTCGCCGACATCAGGCGCGGCGCGGCCGACCGTATCGAGGGCGACTATCCCAGCGAAATCGCCCCGCTCGCCGACGAACTGAACCTGCTGGTTTCCGCCAATCGCGAGGTCGTCGAGCGCGCCCGCACCCAGGTCGGCAATCTCGCCCATGCGCTGAAGACGCCGCTCAGCGTGCTCATTAACGAGGCGGGCGGTTCCGACGATCCGCTCGCCGGCAAGGTCCGCGAGCAGACGGCGCTCATGCGCGATCAGGTGTCCTTCTATCTCGACCGCGCCCGCGCCGCCGCCCGCGCCGGCGCCATTGGCGCGACGACCGAGGTCGGCCCCGCGCTCGAGGCGCTCGCCCGCACCTTCCGCAAGATTTATCGCGACCGCGAGATCGTCTTCCCTGCCGCCAAGCCCGACTTGCGATTCTTGGGCGAGCGGCAGGATTTCGACGATCTCGTCGGCAATCTCCTCGACAACGCCTGCAAATGGGCAAGTTCGAAGGTCGAGCTGTCGCTCGGGCTCGAACCGGCCGCCGCCGGCCGCTCGCGGCTGGTCGTCGCCATCGACGATGACGGGCCGGGCCTGCCGCCCCGGACATGCGCGCCGAAGCCATGCGCCGCGGCCGCCGGCTCGACGAGACCAAGCCCGGCTCCGGCCTCCGGCCTGTCGATCGTCGCCGATCTCTCCGGCGCCTACGGCGGCGCGCTGGCGCTGGAAGAAAGCCCGCTCGGCGGTCTTCGCGCGGTTTTGCGGCTGCCGGCGGCGTGACGCCAGACTTTCGCCCGATTTTCTGCTATTGATGCGCCCGCCGCGCCGAAGTCCTGCTCCGGCCGAAGGAGATTTCGCACGTGAAAGTTCTGAACCTGGCTTGTATCGGCCTCGTCGGCCTGTCGCCCTGTCCGGCTGCGCTCGACCTCCGGCCCCGCATGAGGCGGGCGGCACGGTCGTCGGCGCAGGCGCTGGCGCGATCGCCGGCGGCATTATCGGCGGCGCGCTCGGCGGTTCGCGCGGCACGGTCGTCGGCGCGGTGACGGGCGCGGCGCTCGGCGGCCTGACCGGCAACGCCATCGGCCGCGATCTCGACGAGCAGGATCGCATCGCCGCGATGGAAGCGCAGGACATGCGGCGTTCGAGTCCGGTCAGCGCCGCCCCTGGCGCGGCCAGCGCGCTTACGGCTACATCGACCCCGGCGCCGAATTCGACGACACCCGCGGCCATTGCCGGACCTACACGCACCGCATCTACATCGACGGCCGCCCGCGCGCCGCCGAAGGCGTGGCCTGCCGCGGCCCGGACGGCGCATGGCGGATCGTCGGCTGAGCATCCGGCGCTCGATGATCTAGGCCGCTGCGCGCAGCGGCCTTTTTCATGAAGCCTGCTGAGACAATTCGCCCATTTGCGCGGCGGCCGGGGCGGTATAGACCTGCGCAACGCCCGGCCACATATATAGCCAGAACGCATCGAACCGATCATGACCCGCAAGCAGCGCCGCCTCGTCTTCATCGCCGCCGCCCTCGCGGCGCTCGGCTGCGCGCTCGGGTTGGTGCTGTTCGCCATGCGCGACAACATCGTTTTCTTCTATTCGCCGACGGAACTGGCGACCAAGCATCTGGCGCCGGGCACGCGCGTGCGCGTCGGTGGGCTGGTGAAGGACGGTTCGCTGGTGCGCGGCGCCGGCAAGCAGGTTTCTTTCTCGATCACCGACACCGGCGAGAAGGATGTGAACGTCACCTATGACGGCATTCTTCCCGACCTGTTCCGCGAGGGCCAGGGCGTCGTCGCCGAGGGCGCGCTCGGCGCAAACGGCGCGATCAAGGCCGACAATGTGCTGGCCAAGCACGACGAGCGCTACATGCCGCGCGAAGTCGCCGACGCCTTGAAGAAGCAGGGCGTCTGGAACGAAGGTCAGGCGCCGGGCAAGGGCGGCGCCAAGGCCCCCCAGAAGGGCGGTAGTTGATGCGCCGAACAATGTTCCTGCGATCCGCGATTCTTGCATTTGCGCTTGCGTTCGCCGCGCCCTTCGCGGCCCAGGCCGTACAGCCCGACGAAATGCTCGCCGACCAGACGCTCGAGCATCGCGCCCGCGCAATTTCCGGCGGCGTGCGCTGCATGGTCTGCCAGAACGAGAATATCGACGATTCGAACGCGCCGCTCGCGAAAGACCTGCGCCTGCTGGTGCGCGAGCGCCTGAAGAAGGGCGACAGCGACGATCAGGTCCGCGACTATCTCGTCGCGCGCTACGGCGATTTCGTCCTGCTGAAGCCGCCGCTCAAGCCCTATACGCTGATCCTGTGGATCACGCCCGTGCTCGTGCTGCTCGGCGCGGCGGGCTTCACGCTGGCGCGGATGCGCGCGCGGACGGCGGCGCCGAACGCAGCGCTTTCTGAGACGGAGCGCGCCGAACTCGACCGGCTCGTCGCCGACGGCGAGCGCGCCGACAGCCCGATTACGAAAGCTTAATCTCGCGGTCACGCCCGTGTAAGGCGCGGGGCTCCATCTTCTCCATCGACGGCGGGCGATCCCGCCCGATGGAGATGAATTTCATGACCGACCGCAATCCCGACACCGTCCGCGCCGAAGGCTTCGCACTGCCGCGTCCGAGCACGCGCGCCCGCGTCTTTCTGCTGGGCGCCGTCTCCGCGCTCGCCCTCGGCGGCGCCGCGCTGAACACCTCGCTCGTGACGCTGCCCGCGCGCGCCGAAGCTCCTCTCAACCAGTCGATCGCGCCCTCCGGCCCTGCCTCCTTTCGCCGATCTCGTCGATCGCGTGAAGGGGCGCGGTGGTCTCGGTGCGCGTCAAGATCGTGCAGAACGCCTCGGCTGACGGCGATGACGAACATGGCATGCCGCAATTCGGCCCCGGCGATCCGCTCGAGCGCTTCTTCAAAGCAGTTCGGCGGCCGCGGCGGCGAGTTCCAGTTCCGCAACAAGCCGCACAAGGGCATGGCGCTCGGCTCCGGCTTCATCATTTCGGCCGACGGCTATGTGTCGTGACCAACAATCACGTTGTCGCCAACGCGACGGATGTCGAACTCGTCCTCGACAATGGCAAGACGGTCGGCGCCAAGATCATCGGCACGGACAAGAAGACAGACCTCGCGCTCCTGAAGATCAAGGGGAGAGCGGGACCTATCCGTTCGTGCAGTTCGGAACCAAGACGCCGCGCGTCGGCGACTGGGTCGTGGCGGTCGGCAATCCCCTTCGGTCTCGGCGGCACGGTGACGGCCGGCATCGTTTCGCGCGCGGGGCGCGACATCGGCTCTGGCCCCTATGACGACTTCCTGCAGATCGACGCGCCGGTGAACCGCGGCAATTCCGGCGGCCCGACCTTCGACGCGACCGGCCAGGTCGTCGGCGTCAACACCGCGATCTTCTCGCCGTCCGGCGGCTCCGTCGGCATCGGCTTCGCCATTCCCGCCGATGTCGCCAAACAGGTCGTCGGCGAACCTGGGCGACAAGGGCGTCGTCTCGCGCGGCTATATCGGCGTGCAGATCCAGCCGGTCACGCAGGATATCGCCGAGAGCCTCGGTCTCAAGGGCACGAAGGGCGCGCTCGTCGCAGAGGCCAAGAGCGGCCCGGCCGCCGATGCCGGCGTGAAGTCCGGCGACGTGATCGTCGCGGTCAACGGCGAAGGATCGACGGACCGCGCGAACTCGCCCGCAAGATCGCGGGCATCGGTCCAGACAGGAAGGTGGATCTGACCTATGTGCGCGGCGGCGCGGAAAAGACCGTGTCGGTGACGCTCGCCAAGCTGCCGAACGAGCGGCAGGCGAAGGCCGATATGCGCGATCGCGCCGAGCCCGCGTCGATGTCGAGCTACGGGCTCGAACTCGCGCCCGCAGACGGCCGTGCCCGGCGCCGGCCAGGCGGCGTCGTGGTCGCCGACATCGACCCCGACGGCGTCGGCGCCCAGAAGGGCCTGCGCTCGGGCGACGTGATCCTCGAGGCGGCCGGAAAGCCCGTCTCCACGCCCGCGCAGGTCGTCGCGGCGATCAGGATGCGCGCGCCGAAGGCCAGAAGGCGGTGCTGCTGCGCGTGAAGACGGCGAGGCTAACGCATTTCGTCGCCCTGGCGACGCAGCCGCCTCGTAGCGCGAAACCCCAGGCCGCGGTCCGCCCTGTCCGCGGCCCTGGCGACGGCAGGCCGAGCCCCCTTCCGGCCTGCCGTTTTCTTTTGGAAACGGCTATATGTCGGACATGCGACTCCTCGTCATCGAAGACGATTCCGAAGCGGCCGCCTATCTCGTGAAGGCGTTTCGCGAGCAGGGCCATCTCGCCGACCATGCGGCGGACGGCCTCGACGGCTATGCGCGCGCGTCCGAAGGCGACTACGACGTGCTGATCGTCGACCGCATGCTGCCCAAGCTCGACGGCCTGTCGCTGATTTCGAGCCTGCGCGCGCAGAAGATCGAGACGCCCGTCCTCATCCTGTCCGCTCTCGGTCAGGTCGACGATCGCGTGAAGGGCCTGCGCGCCGGCGGCGACGACTATTTGCCGAAGCCCTACGCTTTCTCCGAGCTTCTCGCGCGCGTGGAGGCGCTCGGACGCCGCAAGGCTGGCGCGGGGACGCAGGAGACGCTCTATCGCGTCGCCGATCTCGAACTCGATCGCCTCTCCCACAAGCTCACGCGCGCCGGCCAGGAAATCCCGCTGCAGCCGCGCGAATTCCGCCTGCTCGAATATCTGATGAAGCACGCGGGCCAGGTGGTGACGCGCACCATGCTGCTGGAGAACGTCTGGGACTATCACTTCGATCCGCAGACCAACGTCATCGACGTGCACATCTCGCGCCTGCGCTCGAAGATCGACAAGGGCCACGACACGCAACTGCTGCACACGATCCGCGGCGCGGGCTACATGATCCGCGACGGCGCCGCGTGAGCGCGCTCGCCAAGCTCTTCCGCACGACGGCGTTCAAGCTCGCACTCGTCTATTCCATCGTCTTCGCCGTGGCGGCGAGCCTTGTGGTGATGAATGTCGGACGCAGCGTGCGCGGCGTCCTTGAAGATCAGATCGGCGAGACGATCGACGCCGACATCCGCGGCCTGTCCGATCAATATGCGCAGGGCGGCGTGCAGCAGGTCGTGCAGTCGATCGAGCGGCGCATTCGCCAGCCCGGCGGCGACATCTACCTGCTGACCACTTTCGCCGGCGAGCCGATCGTCGGCAATGTCGCCTCGCTGCCGGCCGCCACCCTGTCGAGCGAGGGGCTGGTCGCGACCACCTATCAGCGGCCGGGCGAGCGCGAAGCAAAGCGCCGCGCCATGGCTCGCGTATTCGTCCTGCCCGGCAATTATCGGCTGCTGGTCGGACACGACGTCGAAGAGGTCGAACGTCTACGCAAAATCCTGCGGCAGGCTCTGAGCAATTCCCTCGTCTGGCTCGTGCTGATCGGCGCGATCGGCGGCCTGTTCGTTGCGCGACGCGTCCTCATTCGCGTCGACGCCATGTCGGAATCGGCGGCCGTCATCATGCGCGGCGATCTGTCGAGGCGCCTGCCGATCGAAGGGTCCGGGGACGAGATCGATCGCCTCGCCGTAAATCTCAACGCCATGCTCGCGCGCATCGAGGCGCTGCTGCGCGGCATGAAGGAGGTTTCCGACAATATCGCGCACGATCTGCGCACTCCGCTGACGCGCCTGCGCAACAATGCCGACGCCGCGCTGCGCCTGACCGGCGATCCCGCCACGCTGCACGAAACGCTAGACAGGGTGATCGCCGAGGCCGACAGCCTGATGCGCATCTTCGATGCGCTGCTCACCATCGCGCGCGCCGAATCCGGCAGCGGTCCGAAGATGGAGGCGCTCGACGTGAGCCGCGTCGCCGAGGATGTCGCGGAATTGTACGAAGCCGCCGCCGAAGAGCGCGGCGTCGCTTTCGCCTTCGCCATCGAGCCGGGGCTGGTCGTGCGGGGAAACCGCGAACTGATCGCGCAGACGCTCGCCAACCTGCTCGACAATGGTCTGAAATACGGGACCCCCGCCGCCGCTGGCCTCGCGCCGGAACTGCGCCTCATCGTGCGACGGGACGACCGGCTCGTGCGGCTCGCCGTTGAAGACCGCGGCCCCGGCGTTCCCCCGGCCGATCGCGACCGCGTGCTCGACCGGTTCGTGCGGCTCGAGGCTTCCCGCACCCTGCCGGGCTCGGGCCTCGGCCTGTCGCTTGCCGCTGCGATCGCGCGTTTGCACGACGGCGCGCTGCGGCTCGAGGACAATGCGCCGGGCCTGCGGGCTGTGCTAGAGATTCCTGCGACGACATCGGCGCCGCCAAGGATCGGCCCGCAGGGAGACATGACGCGTGCAGAGACGGGATGAGGCGGGCGAACGGGCATTCTGGCGGCGTCTGAAGCCGGCGCCGCTGGTGGCGGACAAGAAGTCCGCCACGGCGAAGATGAAGGATCTCGTCGAGGCCGCGCGCAGCGATGCGCGGCTCGCGCCGCTGCTGGCCGACCCCGCGGTCGCCGCCCTGCTCGGGGCGATTGCCGATCACTCGCCCTTTCTCTGGCGTCTCGCCGCCGCCGACACGGCGCGCCTCCGCGACATGCTGACCGGCGATCCGGACAGCGCCTTCGACGAGGCCCTGGGCAAGCTCGCAGCCGACTGCGCCGCCATCGACGACGAAGCCGCGCTGATGAAGCGACTGCGTCGCGCGCGGCAATTCGGCGCGCTGTACATCGCGCTCGCCGATCTCGGCGGCCTGTGGTCGCTCGAGCAGGTGACGCGGGCCTTGACCGCGGCCGCCGACGCCTATGTCGCCGCCACGCTTGCCTTTCTCCTGCGTCGCGCGACCGCCGACGGCCGGTTCGAGCCCGTCGATCCCGCGCAGCCCGCTGCGGAATGCGGCCTCGTCATTCTCGCGCTCGGCAAGCACGGCGCGGGCGAACTCAACTATTCCAGCGACGTCGATCTCATCGTTTTCTACGATCCCGATATCGCCGCCGCGCGCCTGTCCGGCGGCGAGCCGGCGCCGTTCTACGTCCGCCTGACCAAGGCGCTGTCGCGCATTCTGTCGGAGCGCACGGGCGACGGATATGTCCTGCGCGTCGACCTCCGCCTTCGGCCGGATCCCGGCTCGACGGCGATCGCAGTTTCGCTGCCTGGCGCGCTCTCATATTACGAAACGCTCGGCCAGAACTGGGAGCGCGCCGCCATGATCAAGGCGCGCCCGATCGCCGGCCAGATCGAACTCGGCGCGCGCTTTATCGAGGAATTGAGGCCCTTCATCTGGCGTCGCTATTTCGACTATGCGGCGATCTCCGACATCCATGCGATGAAACGGCAGATTCATGCCGTGCGCGGCCACGCCGAAGTCGTCGTGCCCGGTCACGACGTGAAGCTCGGGCGCGGCGGCATTCGCGAGATCGAGTTCTTCGTCCAGACGCAGCAACTGATCTTCGGCGGCCGCAGGCCCGAATTGCGCGGCCGCCGCACGGTCGACATGCTCGCCGCGCTCGCCGACGACAAGTGGGTGTCGCCGCAGGCGCGCGACGAACTGACCGAATCCTACGCCGTCCTGCGCACCGTCGAGCATCGTCTGCAAATGATCGCCGACGAGCAGACGCAGCGCCTTCCCTCGGACGAAGGCGAACTCGCGCGCTTTACGAAATTCTGCGGTCATTCGACCTACCGGAAATTCGAGACGTGGCTCACGAAACATTTCCGTAAGGTCGAGCGGTACTATGCGCGGTTGTTCGAGCGCGAGCCGGGTCTCGACGCGGAGAAGGGCAGCCTCGTCTTCACCGGCGTGACCGACGATCCCGAGACGCTGGAGACGCTCGCGCGCATGGGCTTCAAGGACCCGCCGTTCGCCGCCGAAACGGTGCGCGGCTGGCATTTCGGCCGCCGCGCGGCCGTGCAGACAGCGCGCGCGCGCGAAGTGCTGACCGAACTCGTGCCGGACCTCCTGGAATCGCTCGCAGGCTCCGGCGATCCGGATGCGGCGCTGGCCGCCTTCGACGCGGCGCTCGGCCATATGCCGGCGGCGGTCGAACTCTTTTCTATTCTGCGCTCCAACGCGAACTTGCGTGACCTTTTTGGCGACGTTCTGGGCGCGGCGCCGCGTCTCGCGGCCATCGTCGCCAAGTCGCCGCATGTGCTCGACGCCGTCATCGATCCGCGCTTCTTCGGCTCGGCGCTCGACCGCGCCTATTTCGACGAGCACGCGCGCCGCCTCTATGCAATCGAGCAATACGAGGATTTCCTCGACGCGGCGCGGCTGGTCGCGCAGGAGAATCTCTTCTCGATCGGCGTGCGCGCCCTGTCGGGCGCAATCGACGCGGTCGACGCGGGCCCTGCATTCTCCGCGTTGGCCGATTGCCTTCTCGAAGCGACGCTCGCGCATGTGCTCAAGGCGTTCGAGGCCGAATACGGCCGCGTCGCAGGCGGCCGCGTCGGCATCATCGCCATGGGCAAGCTCGGCTCGCGCGAGACGACCGCGACCTCCGACCTCGATCTGGTGATCGTCTACGATTTCGATCCGGACAGGCCGGATTCCGATGGGCGCCGCTCGCTGCACGCCGTGCAATATTACACGCGACTGACGCAGCGCCTCATCTCTGCTTTGACGGTGGCGACGCGCCGCGGACCGCTCTACGATGTCGACATGCGCCTGCGCCCGTCTGGCAAGAAAGGGCCGGTCGCGGTGCAATTCGCAAGTTTCGTCCAGTACCAGCGCGAGGAAGCCGAGACCTGGGAAAAGATGGCGATCTCGCGCGCGCGGCCGATCTGCGGCGATCCGAGTCTCCTGGGCGACCTCGAGATGGCGATTGAACAATCGTTGGCCGAGAAACGCGATCTACGCACGCTCGCGCGCGAGATACGCGACATGCGCAAGCTCATTGCCAAGGAAAAGGGCGACGACGATCCCGCAGATCTCAAGCTCTATCGCGGCGGCCTGATCGACGTGGAGTTCATCGCGCAATTCCTCGTCCTTGCGCATTCGGCCGAGCACAGGAATCTGCTGGTCGTCGGCACATCGGACATATTGCGCCGCGCAGCGGCCGAAGGCGTGCTCGACGCCGGCGACGCCGAAACGCTGCTTGCGGCGCACAGACTCTATACGGATGTCGTGCAGATGCAGCGCGTCCTGCTGCCGGTCGACATGAAACCGAATTCCGCGCCGGCGGCGGTGCGCCGCAGGATTGCGACCAGCGCCGGCCTGCCGGACGAGAAACAGTTGAATGCGGAAATTCTCGAACGCGCCGCGACCGTCGCAGCGTTGTTCAAGCGGCTGCTAGCCGCTTGAATGCTTCGCGCGGCAGGTGGAACTGGACGATCGTGCCGCGCCCCGGTTGCGAGCGCACCTTGAGACGGCCCTGATGCAGCGAGATCAGGGAGTGCGCGATGGCGAGGCCGAGCCCCGAGCCGCGCATGCCATTGTCGACGTTCGAATGGAACTGCTCGAACGGCTTGCCGATACGCGCGATGCAATCGCGCGTCATGCCTGGACCATTGTCGGCGACATAGATATTCACGCCGGTTTCCGAAGCGCGCAGGCGGATTGAAACCGCGCCGTCGCTGGCGGTGAACTTGACCGCATTGCGCAGGACGATGCCGAGCGATTTCTCGATCGCCGCGCGGTCGCCGAAATAGTCGAAACTTTGCGGACCGCGCGCATCGATCGTGATCGCCTTCCCGGTGGCGGCCAGCTCCACGCGCCGCGCTGCGGATTGGACGCTCTGCGCGAGATCGAAGAGTTTCGGCTCGATCGCGATCTGGCCGGCATCGAGCCGCGACATGTCGAGCACGTCGGAAATCACGCCGAGCAGATAGTCGCCACTGTCCTTGATATGCGCGCTGTAGTCGGCGTATTTGTCCGAGCCGAGCGGACCAAACACCTGCGCCTGCATCATTTCGGAGAAGCCGATAATGGCGTTGAGCGGCGTCCGCAGTTCGTGGCTCATATTGGCGAGGAACTCGGTCTTCGCGCGGTTGGCGCTTTCAGCATTGGCCTTCTGCTCGAGATATTTTTCGGCGAGTTCGGCCAGTTCGCGCGCCTGCCGTTCGAGCGCCTGGCGCGACTTGCGCAGGTCGATCACGGTCGCTGTCAGCCGGCGCTCGGAATCGAGCAATTGCTCTTCGTGTTTCTTGAGCTGCGTGATGTCCGTGCCGATCGAAACGTAGCCGCCGTCGCTGGTGCGGCGCTCGTCGACCTGCAGCCAGCGGCCGTCGACGAGCCGCGCCTCATAGGTGCGTGCGGCGGCGCCGGGACGTTCGCCGAGCGCGATCTGCGTCTGGATCAGCGGCGGCGAGCCGGCGGCCATCACATGCGCATAGGGTTTGCCGACGGCGGCGGTCTCATCGCACAGCCCGTGCAGCGCGCGAAATTTCGAATTGCTCATGACCAGCCGGTTGTCGGCGTCCCAGAGCACGAAGGCTTCGGAGATCGTTTCGATCGCGTCGCGCAGCCGCGCGTCGTGACGTTCGGTGTGTTCGGCCAGCGCCTTCTGGTCGGTAATGTCGATGACGATGCCGATGAGACGTGGCGTTTCGCCGGGCAGGGCGTCGACGAGTTCGGCGCGCGCACGCAGCCAGATCCATTCGTCGCGGGCGTTGCGGATGCGGAATTCGCTTTCGAGCGCCTGCGTCTTCTTGCCGGCGAGCGATTCGGCCATCGACCCGAGATCGGAATCGCCAGCATGCATCAGCGCGGTCATTTCGCCGAAGGACATGAAGCGGTCCTGCGGCTCCATGCCGAGAATTTCGTACATGGATTGCGACCAGTAGATGCGGCCGCGCGCGATATCCCAGTCCCAGAGGCCGCAGCGACCGCGGCTGAGGGCGGCGTCCATGCGCCGGCGCAGCCGTTCGCTCGCCTCGTCCGCGTCGCGCGTGCGGCCTGCCTGCCAGTAATAGGCGGCGACGACCAGCGCGAGAAGCAGGCCCGTCGAACCGAGGAGAACATCGGCGCGGATGATGTTGGCGCGCGCCTCGGCGACCGCGTCCTCGAACGTATGGACGACTGCGAGCTGACCAAGCGGCGCGTGGAGATTGCGCACGGTCGCGAAGGCGCGAACGCCGTTGGCGAGCTGGATCTTCATCACGCCGGCCTTGTCGGCGAGCACGGTGACCGGCTCGGCGGCGCCCAGAACGTCGGCGAGCGTTTTCGGCGAAGGGGCCTGCTTCGGGAAATAGTCGAGGATCGCGCCCGAGGGATCCGTCACGAATATGCGCCGCCCGCGCGCGAGCGAACGGCCGGGCGCAAGATCGGCGAGAGTGACGCCGCCGTCCTTGCCGAGCAAGGCGATGGCCGCGCCGCGTAGATTATGCTCGATCGCGGAGGCGACGATCTCGAGGTCCGAATTGGCGTCGCTCAGGGCCTCTTCGTGAACGCGCGCCGAAATGAAAGCGGCGGCTGCGGTGAGCGATACGAGAAAGACGATCGCCATGACGACGACCGCGCGGCGAAACCAGGGTTCGACGCGATGAAGCGCTTCCGGCTCGGGGAGGAACTTCCCCGATACCGCGCCGCGTCTGCGCGCCCGCGCGCGCGCAAAGACACTGGCTGCGTCTGCACGCGCCATGAATGGCCCCCTCGGTCCTTGTCCGCTGATCGGAGCCATGTGCCGCATCGCTCCGAATCGATTTCATCTGAATCCCGAGGCGGCGATTTGTCCAGAGCGATTAACGGAAGATGAATCAGAAATTTTCCGGAGGCGCGAATTTGCGCGAACGGACGACGAACAATTGGTTAATTATCCATTCCGCCTAGGCTCGGCGTGCCCGACGACGCGGCAGATGTCGCTGCGTCCCGACTTCAGGCGGCGGTCCACATCGTCGACCGCGTCGTGGACGCGCGTTACGGTCAAGGTCGGATCGACGCGGCAATGGTAATTGACGACGAGGCCGGCGTCGGTGCGGCGCACGCGTACATTGTGAACATCGCCGATCACGCCGCCGCGCGCGGCGTGTTGCGCCAGTTCGCCCGCGACCGTCGCCGAGAGCTCGGGGGCGGCGTCGTGGCCTTCGAGTTCGCGCGTCTCCAGCGGCTCGATATGCGTTTCGACCTCGACGTCGTCGCCAAGCTCTTCTCGCACGGCCGCCTCGATGCGCGTCGCGGCCTCGTGCGCCGCGCCATGCGCCATCCGGCCGTCGAGTTCGAGATCGAATGAAACCGACCGTCGCCCATCGACCTCCTGCACCGTCACGTGGTGGATCGCGCGCTTCTGGCGCGAGGCCACCAGCAGGACTCGCTCGAGAGCCGTTTCGTTATCCAGCGCGAGCGGCGTCGTCGTGAGCGTGAGTTCGGCCTCCGGCGCCTTGCGCTTGATGGCCTCGGTCGCCTCCTCGACAATGCGCGCGACCCGCTCCTGCGGCAGGGTGCGCGCGACGCCGATGCCGATTTCGCCGAGCACGACGGGGCCCGCCGGCCGCAAGCGCAGGAAGTCGACATTGACCACGCCGGGGACGGCCTCGACAGCGGCCCGCACCTGATCGGCGACGCCTTCCGGCGCGGTGTCGAGCAGGGCGTCGACCGTCCGTCGCCCCAGCCGGTAGCCGGCGATAGCGACAAAAGCGGCAACGCCGAAGGCCGCGAAGGCGTCGGCCTGCGGATAGCCGAAATAGGTGAAGATCAGTCCGATCAGCACGAGCACGGAGGCGACGAGGTCGCTCGAAAAATGTAGCGCGTCGGCCGCCAGGGCGTCGCTTCGCGTTTCTTTGGCGATCCGCGCCAGCGAAACCCACCTGACGGCGTCGATGACGATCGATGCGACGAGAACGACGAATGCGATCGCCTTCGGCTCTACCGAGACGTCGCGCGACAGCAGGCGATGCGTCGCCTCGATGACCACGAAGGCCGTCAAAGCGAACAGCAGGCCTGTCTCGACGAGGGCGGCCAGCGATTCGTACTTGCCGTGCCCGTAGTGGTGTTCGTCGTCCGCCGGCTTGTGCGCCGCCCGCACGGCGAGCCAGGTCAGGATCGTCGCGCCCGTGTCGACGGCCGCATGGGCGGCTTCGGACAAGAGCGCCAGCGAGCCCGACATCAGGCCGGCCACGAGCTTTCCGACCGTGATCGCCGCGCTGGCCCCGATCGAGGCAAGCGCCGCGCTCTCCTTTTTTGCATGCAATTCGGACATGGCTGTTCCCGGTCCCCGCAGGGGCGTCGCCCCTCTAGGCCATGGCGGGGCGGGCGGCAAGTTTTCGCTTCCCTTCCGGCGGGCGCTGGCCGATTGTTCGCGCCCACGGCAATAGCGGAGTGGACGCCTTGCAATATCTGCACACGATGATTCGCGTCAGCGATCTCGACCAGTCCCTCGATTTCTTCTGCAACAAGCTGGGCCTGGTCGAGGTCCGGCGCATCAGCAACGAGGCGGGCCGGTTCACGCTGGTCTTTCTGGCCGCGCCGCAGGACGTGGAGCTGGCCAGGGATCGCAACGCCCCGCTGGTCGAGCTGACCTACAACTGGGATCCCGAACCCTATGGCGGCGGGCGCAATTTCGGCCATCTCGCCTACCGCGTCGACGACATTTACGCGCTGTGCGACCGGCTGATGAAAGCCGGCGTCGTCATCAACCGGCCGCCGCGCGACGGCCGCATGGCTTTCATCCGCACCCCCGACAATATTTCGATCGAGCTGCTGCAGGCGGGCGACGCCAAGGCGCCGGCCGAACCCTGGGCCTCCATGCCCAATACCGGGGTCTGGTAGCCGATCCCGTCGCGTTCAAACCTTGAAGCGGTCACGATCCAGTCTTGATTGGCCGCTAGTGTGCGCATCATCACAGCAGCGGCGAGACTGAAGGGTCATCCTTCAGCTGTCTCAGGGGCCAGCCTGCAGACGTCGTCAATGCGCGCCAGGGGGAGAGTCCAATGGTGATTCAGGACATCATGAACTCTTGTTCCAACGAGCAGGTCGCGGAAGCCGCAGTCGCCTCGATCGGCGGGACTTTTGCCCGTCGCGTGCGGGAAACGGCGACGCGCCGCGGCGTCCGGCCCGGCGCGCTGGCGGCCTCCGCCGTGTTGCGGTTCCGTAGCAACGCGCGCGCGCCGGAATTCGAGGCCCTGCAGCAGGCGGTGGCCGGCGACGACCTGCCGCTGCTGCGCGGCTTGGCCTTCATCGTCGAGCCCACGCTCGGCGAGGGCGTCGACCGCGCCTGAGCGGAGCGCGAACTTGCCTGAGGCGGCGCCGTTCCTGTAAGTCGGTCGACGCCCCTCGGAGCGCCGCTTGCATCCGTTCGACCCCGCCCAGATTTCCACGCTGCTAGCGACCTACGGCTACGGTCTCGTTCTCGCGACCGTCGCGTTGGAAAGCGCGGGCGTTCCGCTGCCCGGCGAAACCGTGCTGGTGGGCGCGGCGGTCTATGCCGGCACGACGCATCAGATGGCGATCGCCGGCGTGATCGCGGCCGCTGCGGCCGGCGCCATCCTCGGCGACAATGTCGGCTTTTGGGTCGGCCGCGAGGCCGGGCCGCCGATCCTGTCGCGATTCGGCGATGTCGTCGGGCTGGACGAGCGGCGTCGCAAACTCGGCGAATATCTGTTCTGGCGGTATGGCGGGGCCATTGTCTTCTTTGGCCGCTTCGTCGCCTTCCTGCGCGCCTTCGCCGCGCTGCTCGCCGGCGTCAACCGGCTCGATCCGCTGCGCTTCTTCGCCTGCAACGCCGCCGGCGGCATCGCCTGGGCGACGATCTTCGGCCTCGGCGGCTATGCGCTCGGCGCGAGCTTCCACCGTATTGCCGGCCCCTTCGGCGTCGCCATGCTGGCGCTCGCCCTGATCGCGCTGGCGCTCGGCTGGCGCTTCTATCGCCATCACGAGGAAAGGCTGCTCGACGAAGCCGAGCGCGCCATGGCCGGGCAGGGCGCGGGCTGAGCGATGCTTCACATCTGGATACAGCCGCTCGTCGCGCAATACGGTCTCTACGCCGTCTTCCTTATCGTCATGCTGGAAAGCGCCGGCCTGCCGCTGCCCGGCGAGACGGCCCTCGTGCTGGCGGCCATCTTCGCCGGTATGACTGGCCAGCTCGACATCGTCCACGTGATCGCGACCGCCGCGGCCGGCGCCATCGTCGGCGACAATATCGGGTTCATGGTCGGCCGGCGCTTTGGGCTGCCGCTGGTCAAGCGCTACGGCGCCATGGTGGGGCTCGATGACAGGCGTCTCGCCTTCGGCCAGCACATGTTCGCGCGCCACGGGGCCAAGATCGTCTTTTTCGGACGCTTCATCGCCATCCTGCGCATTTTCGCGGCCCTGCTCGCCGGCGTGAACCATTACAGCTGGCGCGCGTTCCTTTTCTACAATGCGGCCGGCGGCATCGTCTGGGCGAGCGCCTTTGGCGTCGGCGGCTACGTCTTCGGCGACGCGGTGCATCGCGTGGCCGGGCCGATCGGCATGATCGGTCTTGGCTTCGCGGTCGTCGGCCTGTTCGCCGGCTGGTGGGTGATGCGCAACCAGGAGGAGCGCTACGAGCGTGAATTCCTGACAAAGTCCGAAGTCGACGCCGCGCGCTTGCCGGGCGACGACCAGAGGGACCGCGACGCGCGCCGATGACGCGCGTCGACGACCGGGGTTCGGAATCGACCTTTGTTTGCTTAGAGCGACTTGCCGAACCGATGGGCGATCTCGCCGACGATGCCGCGGCGGAAGGCGAGCACGCAGGCGACGAAGATGACGCCCTGGATGACGGTCACCCACTGGCCGAAGCCTGCGAGATAATTCTGCATCGCCACGATGATGATCGCGCCGACGACCGGACCGTAGATCGTGCCGAGTCCGCCGACCAGGGTCATCAGCACGACTTCGCCCGACATGGAGAAATGCACGTCGGTCAGCGAGGCGTTCTGCGCGACCAGCGACTTGGTGGCGCCGGCGAGACCGACGAGCGCGCCGGACAGGACGAAGGCCGCGAGCTTGTAATGGTCGGCCTTGTAGCCGAGTGAAATAGCGCGCGGTTCGTTCTCGCGGATCGACTTCAGGACGTCGCCGAATGGCGAGTTGATGATGCGATGGATGAAGAGGAACGCGCCGAGGAAGATCGCCAGCACGAAATAATACATCGTCATCTGGTGCGACAGGTCGATGAAGCCGAAGGCCTTGCCCTGCGGAACGCCCTGGATGCCGTCCTCGCCGTGCGTGAACGGCGCCTGCAGGCAGAAGAAGTAGATCATCTGCGATAGCGCGAGCGTGATCATCGCGAAATAGATGCCCTGGCGGCGGATCGCCAGCGCGCCCGTGACGACGCCGAGGATGGCCGAGCTCGCGACGCCGATGAGGATGGCGATGACCGGATCGACTGGCCCGAAATTCAGGTTGATCGGGCCAAAGGCGATCGTGCCGAGTTTGGCCATATGCGCCGAGACGTAGCCGGCCAGGCCGAGGAACATGGCGTGGCCGAACGACAGCAGGCCGACGTAGCCGATCAGCAGATTGAAGGCGCAGGCAAACAGCGCGAAACACAGCGCCTGCATCATGAAGAACGGATAGACGGCCAGCGGCGCGGCCGCAAACAGCACGGCCATGATGACGAAGGCGACCATTTCGTCGCGCCGCTTGGATGCGTCGAGCGCCGCGCTGGTCGGGTGAATGGCTTGCGCGGTCATGTCAGGCAGTCCTTCCGAAGAGACCGGCGGGCTTGATCAGCAGCACGATCGCCATGATGACGAAGACGACGGTGTTGGACGCCTCGGGGTAGAAGACCTTGGTCAGCCCCTCGATCACGCCGAGCAGGAAGCCTGTGACGACCGAGCCCATGATCGAGCCCATGCCGCCAATTACGACGACGGCGAAGACAACGATGATGAACTCGGCGCCCATGAGCGGCCGGACCTGATTGATCGGCGCCGACAGGACGCCGGCGAGTGCGGCGAGACCGACGCCGAACCCGTAGGTCAGCGTGATCATCAGCGGCACGTTGATGCCGAAGGCGCGCACCAGCGTCGGGTTCTCGGTCGCCGCGCGCAGATAGGAGCCGAGCTTGGTCTTCTCGATCGCGTACCAGGTGGCGAAGCAGATCACGAGCGAGAACACCACGACCCACGCGCGATAGTTCGGCAGATACATGAAGCCGAGATTCTTGCCGCCCTTCAGCATGTCCGGGATCTCGTACGGCAGGCCCGACGAGCCGAAATAGTTCTGGAACAGGCCCTGGATGATCAGCGCCAGGCCGAAGGTCAGCAGCAGGCCGTAGAGATGGTCGAGGCCCGACAGGCGCTGCAGCATCGTCCGTTCGATGACGACGCCGACGAAACCGACCAGGATCGGCGCGAGGATGAGCGCCCACCAGTAGCCGAGCCCGGCGAGGTTGAGCAGAAAATAGGCGACGAAGGCGCCGACCATGTAGAGCGCGCCATGCGCGAAATTCACGATGTTGAGCATGCCGAAGATGACGGCGAGCCCGAGACTGAGCAGGGCATAGAAGGCGCCGTTGATCAGGCCGAGCAGCAGCTGCCCGAACAGGGCCTGGGTCGGAATGTTGAGAAGCGGGATCATCATGGCGGAGCTTCCTCAGACGCCGAGGTATTCGTGGAGTTTGTCCATGTTCGCCTCCAGCTCGCTATTGGCGAAGCTGTCGATGATCTGGCCGTGCTCCATCACGTAGTAGCGGTCCGCGACGGTCGAGGCGAACCGGAAGTTCTGTTCGACCAGGAGGATGGTGAAGCCCTGCGCCTTCAGCTTGCGGATCGTGTGGCCGATCTGCTGGATGATGACCGGCGCGAGACCTTCGGTCGGCTCGTCCAGCATCAGCAGCGTCGCGCCGGTGCGCAGGATGCGACCGATCGCCAGCATCTGCTGCTCGCCGCCGGACAGTTTCGTGCCCTGACTCGACAGGCGTTCCTTGAGGTTCGGGAACAGATCGAAAATCTGATCGACAGGCAGGCCGCCGGGTTTCACCTGCGGCGGCAGCATCAGGTTTTTCCTTCACGTCGAGCGACGCGAAGATGCCGCGCTCCTCCGGACAGAGGGCGATGCCGAGGCGCGCGATCTTGTCCGAGGCCAGGCCGATCGTCTCGGTCCCCTCGAAGCGCACCGAGCCCTTGCGCTTGCCGACAATGCCCATGATCGACTTGAGCGTGGTCGTCTTGCCCTGGCGCCGTTGCGGCCGAGCAGGGTGACGACCTCGCCCTGGCGCACGTTGAAATCGACGCCGTGCAGGATGTGGGATTCGCCGTACCACGCTTCCAGCCCGGCGATTTCGAGCAGCGGCCGGCTGGTCGTATCAAGCATCTCCCGCTCCCATATAGGCCTGTCGCACCTCGGGGTTGTTCGAGACGGTGGCGTAGTCGCCCTCCGCCAGGACCTGCCCACGCGTGAGGACGGTGATCGTGTCGGACAGATTGGCGACGACGTTCAGATTGTGCTCGACCATCAGGATCGTGCGATTGGCGGACACGCGCTTGATCAGCGCGGCGATCTTGTCGATGTCCTCGTGTCCCATGCCGGCCATCGGCTCGTCGAGCAGCATCATGTCCGGCTCGAGCGCCAGCGTGGTTGCGATCTCCAACGCACGTTTCCGGCCGTAGGGCATTTCGACCGCGACGGTGTCGGCGTATTCGGTCAAGCCGACGCTGTCGAGCAGCTCGCGGGCGCGGTCGTTGTAGACGTTCAGGACCGACTTCGGACGCCAGAAATCGAAGGAATTGCCGCGTTGGCGTTGAAGCGCGACGCGCACGTTCTCCAGCGCGGTCAGATGCGGAAACACAGCCGAAATCTGGAACGAGCGCACGAGACCCATACGCGCGATATCGGCTGGCTTGGTCGCGGTGATGTCGCGGCCGTTGTAGGTGATCCGGCCGCGCGTCGGCTCGAGGAATTTCGTCAGCAGATTGAAGCAGGTCGTCTTGCCCGCGCCATTGGGCCCGATCAGCGCGTGGATCGAGCCGCGCTTGACCCGCAGCTGGACGTCCTTGACCGCCGTGAAGCCGGCGAATTCCTTGGTCAGGCCCTCTGTTTCGAGGACATATTCACCACTCACGCGCAAACCTCCCCACGGCCTTGGCGGCCAGTTCTTGCGCGCAAACTAGCCTAAGCGGCCAGATAATCAAGCTGTCGCGCCGGGCCCGCATTGCGCGAAATTTCATCGATTTCATATGTGTCGATGTGTGGCCCCAGGCCTCTTGTTCTGGCCCGTCGCGCGGCGATAGTGCTTGCGCCGAGCAGGGAGGCATGAGGCTTGAATCGCGAGACGGCCCACCCGAAAGTATCGATTGTCTTGCCCGCGCTGAACGAGGGCGAAAATGTCGCGAACGCTCTGGCGATGCTCGCCCCCTTGCGGGCGGCCGGCGCCGAAATCATCCTCGCCGACGGCGGAAGTTCGGATCGGACAACCGAGGTCGCCCGGCCGCTGTGCGATCGCCTCGTCGTCGCGCCGCGCGGGCGCGCGCCGCAGATGAACGCCGGCGCCGCGGTCGCGTCGGGCGATATTCTGCTCTTCCTGCATCTCGACACGGCGCTGCCCGACGACAGTCTGGAGCGCATCCGCGCCGGCATGCGCGCGACGGGGCGCGTGTGGGGACGTTTCGACGTTCGCATCCGCGGCGCACACCCGCTGCTGCCGATGGTCGCCGCGCTGATGAACTTGCGTTCGCGCGCGACGGGCATTGCGACGGGCGACCAGGCGATCTTCATGACGCGCGACGCCTTTCGGCGCGTCGGCGGTTTTCCGGAGATTGCGCTGATGGAGGACATTGCCCTGTCGCGGCGGCTCAAGCGCGAGACACTGCCGCTGTGTTTGGCGGCGAAGGTCTCGACATCCGGCAGGCGGTGGGACCGCAATGGCTTCTGGCGCACGGTCGTCCTGATGTGGAGATTGCGGCTGCGTTATTTCTTCGGCGCCGACCCGGCGGATCTCGCGCGCGCCTATGGATATGCGCGTGAGCCGTGAGGTCTCGATCGCGCTGATGGCGCGCGCGCCCGAACCCGGCCGCGCGAAAACGCGGCTTATCCCGCGCCTCGGCGCAACGGGCGCAGCGCGCCTTCACGCGGCGATGACGCGTCGCGCTTTGTCCGCGATCGCGCAGAGCGGGCTGCGTGCGATCCTCTGGTGCGATCCGAATGCGGATCATCCGTTCTTCGCGGAATGCGCCCTCGACTTCGGCATTGCGCTGCGCGCCCAGCGCCACGGCGATCTCGGAGCGCGCATGCACGCAATTTTTGCCTGCGCCGATGGTCCGTTGCTGTTGATGGGCGCCGATTGTCCGTCGATCGACGCGGCGCTGCTGCGGGCTTGCGCCGAGAGTCTCCGATCGCGTCGAGGCCGTTTTCTGCCAACCGCCGATGGCGGCTATGGCCTGATCGGCCTCGCCCGCCCCATTCCCGAACTCTTCGCCGACATGCCTTGGGGCACGGAGGCCGTCATGGCGACAACGCGCGAGAGGCTGTTGCGGCTGCGCGTCGGCTGGGCCGAGCCCGCGCAGATATGGGACGTCGATACGCCGGCTGATCTCGCGCGTCTCGCGGCGACCGGCTTTCCTATTCCGTCTTGCGAAGACTGATGCCGCGCCCGGCCTGTCGCGGCATGGGCAGATGCGCGTCTGCCTCATGAAACGCGCGAATGCGCGCGATCTGGTCTGGCGCGAAAGGCGCGGCGCGCGGCTTGTCGCCGGACTGGTCGACGCAGAGCAGCACCTGCTCGTTCAGCGCGGAAATCGCGCCGTCCGCGCGCTTCATCTCGAACCAGACGCGCAGGCGCTTGTCGTCATGTTCGAGAATGCGGCCCGTCACCGTCAGCACCTCGCCGAGATGCGCTTCCTTCAGATAGTGGATCGTCATGGTCAGCGTATAGATCGTCAGGCTCGACCGGTCGCGCCCGTCCTGATCGAGCCCGATCGCCGCCATGAGGGCGTCGACCGAAAGGCTGAACACGCGCGCATAGGCAGCGTCGTTCATGTGCCCGTTGTAGTCGATCCAGTCCGGCCGCACGGAAGTCGTGAACAGCGGGTCCGGCAGTCTCATCTCGTCCATGAAAGTCTCGCGCTCACCTTGCGCGGTAGGATATTGCGGGCGCACCCAGGGCCGCAACCACGCCGCACGGGGCGACGTCCGGCTCGTGAAAGCGGACGATCTTCTGCGCGCCCGGCGCGAGATGGAACCAATTGTCGTCTGGCGTCAGGTTTGCGTCTTCGATCTTGACGGATTGCGCGATGCGGTCGGTTTCGAGCCGCAAGGCATAGCCACTGTCGTCGCGGATGACATCGGCCGAGATCGTCGGTTGAAACAGCGCCGCCGGCCTGCCGACGGGAAAATGCCAGGCGTCCGCGATCGTCGCGCCATCGCGGTCCGTCAATGTCGCAACGGTCGCTTCATGCGAAGGCGGGCCGAAGCGGTATGCATAGGCCGTATCGAAGAAGGCGCCCCAGAGATCGCAGTCGCGCAAGGAGATCGAACTGCGTGGCGCAATCTCGATGTCGCGATCCGCACTCATGATGAGCGTTGCGCCGTCGCGGTAGCAGCGCAACGCGATCTTGCCCACGAAAGGCGTGTTCGCCTCGTTGACGCAATGGACACGCAAGCCGTTGACGCCCTCGTCGCTGAGGATGATCTGAACGGACCGAAACGCACGCCGCATCGCCCACCAAGGCGATTTCGGCCCGCCCGTCCAGTCGAGCACGCCCCAGCCGCTCGACGCCCAAAGGTCCTTCCAGAACCACACGAGCGCGCCAGCGCAGGAGGAGCCGGGCCGCCGCCATTCGCCGATCGTCGCTTCGATGACTTCCGCGACCACGGCGCGCGACAGATCGAGGTAGCGCTCTGGCTCGTCCGCCTTCAGGCGTTGCGGATCGACCTCGTAGAGCAGCCCGACATAATGGTCGCGCACCTCCTCGAAATCCTGCATAGCGCCCTGGTCGCGCGGAATGCGCGGACGCCACATCGGCGAGGACAATGGCGTCGCGCCGAAATCGCGATCGAGCGCGCGCGCTTCCGGCACATTGGCGAAGCCGAGGCATTCGGACGCGAAGCGCACATTGGCGCGCCGCGCGTCCTCGAGCGCCCGGCGATAGGCGCCGACGCCATAGTAATGCGCGACGCCGGAATCGGAATGGAAGGGCAGGGCGCCGCCCGACGGCGAATTGACGACGTAGTGCGCGTCGGGGCGCAACTCGGCGCCGATGCGCGGCAGCACCTCTTCGAACAGCGCGGACCGCCAGTTGGCTTCCGCAACGCCCATCATCGCCGCCTGCTGATAGACCTCGTTACCGCCGCACAGGATCGCGATCGACGGCGAGCCGCTGGTGCGCTTGAGGAATTGCCGCGCCTCGGTCTCGACGGTCGCGACGAAGCCGGCGTCTGCGGCGGGATAGTCGAAATTCGAGAACATGAAATCCTGCCAGACGAGAATGCCGGCAGCGTCGCAGGCCCGATAGAACTCGTCCGTCTCGTAAACGCCGGTCGCGCCGACACGCAGCATGTTGACGCCCGCTTCCTTCGCCAGCGCAATCGTGCGCGCGAGAGCGGCAGGATCGTTCTGCAGCGAAACCGAATCGAGCGGCGTCCACACCGCACCGCGGCAGAACACATCCACGCCATTGACACGCAGCGCAAAACCGAGACCGTCGGCGCCGCGATCGATCGCGATGTCGCGAAACCCGACGCGCCCCAGCGACCGTTCGTCTGTCGTCGATTGTCGCGGATATGTCGTAGAGGCGCGGCGCGCCATGCGTGTGCGGGAACCATCTCTCGACGGAGGGCAGGCGCAGCGATCCGGCATAGCGATTGCCGCCGGCGCTCGCCAGTGCGCAGGCCACGTCCCCGCATCGCACGGTCGCTGATGCGATGGGAGCAGCAAGCTCCAGCTCGATTTCGACAAGGCCGTCGCACTTGTCGAGGCGCGTCGAAAGACTCGATGACAGGATGGCCGGTTTTTCACGCGAGACCAGACGGGCCGGCCGCCAGGGCCCGACCGGCGGCGCAGGCGGCGCGAAGCCCGGCATGCGGCCCATCGCGCTGGTGCGTGCGAAACGCAGCTCCGAAGGCTGGATCATGCGCGGCCGCCATTTCGCGCGGCCCTTGCGTCCTTCGAGCGCGGCGGAGGTCGCGCGAAAGCGGATCGACAGTCGATGCACGCCGGACAGCGCGACGTCGACGCGATGCGCGACGAACATATTGTCGCTGACGAGGATCTGCGCCTCGTCCAGCCAGACCTCCGCGAAGGTCGCGAGCCCTTCGAACATCAGGATATGCGGGCCCGCGCCGGCAATCGTCGTGCGATACCAGACGTCGCGATCATCGAGCGGGATTGGGTCGTCCCAGGACCAGCGGCTGTTGTCGATCAGCGCTTGTACGGCCGTGCCCGGCGTTTGCGCGGGCGCGTAGGCGAGACGCAACGGCGTCGGCCGGCGTCGCCGCCGCGTCGCGCGCGCAAATTGCGAAGGACCAGTTTGCATCGAGCCGCATGGCGGCAGGCTTTCACGACGCCAGGCGCAAGGCGCGGTCCCGCCGCGTCAGGCCATCGAACAGGCGATCGTAGGTCTCGCTCAGAACGGCGAGCGGCGCTTCCAGTCCCACGGTCTTGCGACGCACGATCGCGCGCGCGAGCAGGAATTGAAAGGCTTTTGCGCCCGACGAAATCGCGCGGCAGGCTTCGATCTCGGCGACAAATTCGTCAGCGTCGTCGAGCCAGGCGAGATGCGAACCCATGAGTTCGAAATTGGCGCCGAGCTGGCGCAGCGAGTTGAAGGCGAACTTGTGGAAGAATTCGGGCTCGCGGGTCGACATGCGCTCGACGAGCGCGGGCAGGCGCGTCGCGAAGGCGGCGACCGGATTGCGCGCAGGCCGGCGTGCGATGTGTCGCGCCAGCAGCGCGCGCGCACAATCGCGGGCGGCCTCTTCGCCCAGCGGCGCGAAATCGGCTTTCAGGATTTCGGCGTAGGGCGGCAGCTTCAATCGACCGGCGTCGGCGCCGAAGGCCAGTATGCCGTCATAGTCCGTCCCTTCCGCACGAAAATAGGCTTCGTTGTGGAAATAGTCGATCACGCGGTCCGCCGGATCGATCCGGTTGACGCCGATCGTCGTCTTCGAGCTTTCGATTCCATAGGAGACGCCGCGCGTATCGGGCAGGTGGAAAGCGTCGACCTCGATCAGAACCAACCTGCCGCGCGCGCATTGTTCGGCCAGATGGTCCGCGAGATCGTCGTAGATCGACAATTCGCGGACGGAAAAACCGTACAGCGCCTCGATATCCTCGAGCGGCGGCTTGAAGAAGGTGAACTGGTCGCCCTCGAAATCGAGCGTCGCCGTAAAGGCCAACATGGCCTCCGGCTTCAGGCCTCGCGCGTGAATCGCCTCGATCCACAGGTCGGCGTAGCAATTCGTCTGCGGCCAGTCGCGCGCCGTATCATGCAACCCGCTCGCGACATAAGCGGTGGGATCAGCCTTCGGCGCGAAGGCGCTCTCAGAGGGAGAGCGCATCACGCACCTCGGCGGGCCATTTGTCGACATCGAGCCCATGATGGCGGAACAACGCGATCGCGACACGCTCCATGCCGAATCCGACGCAGGCGGTATGCGCGGTTTCCCCCGCGGCCGTGCGAATATTCCAGGTCGTGCCGAAATGGTCCTGGTGGTAGTTGAAGCTGAGGCAGGCGGTCGGGTTCTCTTCGCTGTTGACGGGCACCAGCAACTCGAATTTCAGACCGAGGTCGCGCTGGCTCGAGGCCATGACGCGGCCGGCGCGGCCGAAGAACGGATCGTTGGCGACGTCGACATGGAAGGGCAGGCCGAGCCTGGCGATCAGCGCCTGTCCGCGCTCCAGCCAGTTCTGGCGGAAGGCGACGACCTGGTCGGGCGTTCCGATGCGCACATATTCCCGCATGCGGAACATCTGCTGGCGCGTCGGCTCCTTGGAAGGTTCGTGCCGGAAGCAATAGGAATTGAGATCGAAGATCAGGCCGTCCTCGGGCAGCGGTCCGCGCTTGGCCGCCGTCGGATAGAGCGGATAGCAGGCGGCGGGCGTCAGGACGATGTCGGTCATCTCCTGCTTGTCCCACCACGGCTGGCCCTCGGCGAGACGGTCGAGCAGCGCCGCATGATCCTTGTCGCTGCCGCCGAACGAATGGATGGTGCCGGCGAGTTGCGGAAAGCTCTTCAGATAGCCGCTCTTCTCGAACAGGACGCGGTTCATGCCCGGCGGAAACCGCAGCACCTCGGCCTTCTGGTCGGCGCCGGTTCGCGAGATCAGGCGATCGAAACCGTCGATCACCTGTTCGAACAGGCCCGACCGGCCATAAAGGCCATCGATGCCGGTTTCGACAAGAAGCCCACGATGAATGAGCTTGTCGAGCAGGGTCGGGCAGGCCTCACACATGGTCAGGCCGCCAGCGACGGGTCGAGGCGATGCATCAGCAAGAGGTTCGCGACATTGCCGAAGATGCGGTCGTTCGAGATCATGATCTGCGCCGACAGGGCGTCGCGCATGTGCCGTCCCACGCTGTAGGGCGTGTTGTTGCGGTAGCCATTGATGCCGGTGATCAGCAGCGCGTGGTTGATGATGTCCACTACCATGCGCGAGGCGCCGATCTTGATGTTGTTCATCGCTACGATGAAACCGACCGAACCCAGGTCGTCGTCGTTCGTTTTCGCCATGGCGAAACGCGATAGACCAGCGATCGTGTTCGAGCGCATCAACTGCAGCATGTTGGCGGCCTCCGCCACGCGCAGCGCTCCGGGCGGCGTCTGGCCGGGGTTGCGCCGGGCTTCCGCGCGCACGAAGGACTGGGCGCGCGATACTGCGCTCGATGCGATGCCGTACCACACCGCGCTCCACAGGATGTGGCAGACCGCCAACATCGACTTGGCGGCGATTTCGCCGAAATCGTTCGGCAGAATCTGCGCCACGTCGCCTTCGGCGGAGAACTTGAAATTGTCCGAGCACGTGCCGCGCATGCCCAGCGCGTCCCACGCGCCGGTCAGTTCGAGCTTGTACTGATCCTTCGTCAGCACGGCCATCACCTGGTCCGAGGCAGGCGCGTCCGGCGCGCTGCGGGCGGTAATCAGGATGGCGTCCGCGTCGCGGCCATACGAAATGACCGTGCCGTCCTTGACCAGCGAGAAACGGTCGCCCTGGCGTTCGACGGCGCAGATGCTGTTGCGCAGATTGCCGCCAACACCGCCTTCCGTCGTGGCGGAGGCGACCAGCAGCTGCTCGCGGCTGATCCGGCGCATGAAGTCCTGATGCCATTCGGCCTTGTCGCCGTGACTGATCACGCTCGACACCTTGATCTGGTGCATCGCGTAGGTCATGCCCGCGGACGCGCAGGCCTGCGAGATGATCGAGACCACCTCGGCGATCTCAGAAAGATCGGCGCCTTCGCCGCCGAACTCGCGCGGAATGTAGGCCGAGAGGAGGCGCGCCTCCTTCATGGCGCGTACGGCCTCGGTGGGGAAGCGGCCTTCCTTGTCGACGTGATCGCTGTATTGCGCAGCGACGGCGCCGACGAGCTGCGCGCGGGCGACGAGCGAGCTCATGACGCAATCGCCTGCGGACGAAGTTCCTGGATGCAGGCTGCAATCGATTCCATCGTTGCGAAGCTACGGCGATTGAGCATGCGCTCGGGAAATTCGATGTCGAAGGATTCCTCGAGCGCGAGCATCAGTTGCACGGCGGCGAAGGAGGTGAGGCCCGCGGCGTAGAGGTCCTGACCAGCAGCCAGCGTTTCCGCCTTCACGGGCAGTCGCGCGTGCTTGTCGATCAATTGTCGAATGGTATCCAGCATTGATTTTCGCCTCCGGGTCGCACTGTCCGGCCTCCCGGACGATGTACGTGTGACGCGAACCTAGGTCTGCCCAGTTAAATCGCGACTAAATATGCGTGATCGCAATGGAAATGCCGTGACAAGGTGAATTTTCGTAAACTTCGAAAATCCTTGTTTGTCCCGGAATTTCGGTCGTTTTCGTTCAAAACGGAGCGAGGATGTAGGCCTCGCGCGTGGTTAAAAATTTACAAACGGCGCTGCGACTGCAATACAGCTCTTGCTCAGATCTGAAATCGACCGATGTCGAAACCGCATATATCTCCGCCTGCGACCGGCGCCGCCTCGCCCTGGCGGTTTTCCGTCGCGCCCATGATGGATTGGACGGACCGGCATTGCCGGTTCTTCCATCGCCTCATGACGCGCCACGCGCTGCTCTATACGGAGATGGTGACGTCGGCGGCGGTCATTCACGGCCAGCGCGACCGCCTGATCGGCTTCGACCCGGCGGAACAGCCGGTCGCCGTGCAACTCGGCGGCGCCGATCCGCGCGAACTCGGCGAAGCCGCCCGCATATGCGCGGATTTCGGCTATTGCGAGATCAACCTCAATGTCGGCTGCCCGTCGGACCGTGTTCAGGACGGCCGCTTCGGCGCCTGCCTGATGCATGAGCCCGGCCTCGTAGCCGATTGCGTGGCGGCGATGAAGCGCGCGGTCGACATTCCGGTGACGGTCAAATGCCGGATCGGCGTCGACGATCAGGACCCGCGCCGCGCCCTGTTCGATCTGGCGATGCGCGTCGTCAGCGAGGGCGCCGACGCGATCATTGTCCATGCGCGCAAAGCCTGGCTGCAGGGACTTTCGCCGCGTGAAAATCGCGATGTGCCGCCGCTCGACTATCCGCTCGTCTATGCGTTGAAGCAGGCGATGCCGACGACGCCGGTCGCGATCAACGGCGGCATCCAGTCGATCGCCGAAGCGCAGGCGCATCTTGCGCATGTCGATGGCGTTATGCTCGGCCGCGCCGCCTATCACCTTCCCGAAGTCCTGCTGTCCGTCGATCCCGAACTGTTCGGCGCGCCGGCGCCGGTCGCGGACGCGCATGCGGCGGTCGAATCCTTTATTCCCTATATCGAGGCGCGCCTCGCCGAAGGTGTACGGCTCTCGTCCATGACGCGCCATCTGCTCGGCCTGTTCGCGGGCCGGCCCGGCGCGCGCGCCTTCCGCCGGCATCTGGCGATTGAGGCGGTCAAGCCCGGCGCCGGCGTCGACGTTCTGCGCGACGCGATCGCGCATGTCGACCGTGCGGCCAAGGCGCGCGCCGCGTGAGCCTCTCGACGCTTCTACATTCGGACTTGGTCTGGCTTGCGCCGGCGCTCGCGCTTGCCGGCGTCGCGACTGGCGTTCTCGCCGGCCTGTTCGGCGTCGGCGGTGGCGCCATCATCGTTCCCGTTCTCTATCAGACGTTGCGCTTCACCGGCGTCGCCGACGAGATCGCCATGCCCGTCTCGGTCGGCACCTCGCTTGCTGTCATCGTCCCGACCTCCATTGCTTCCGCGCGCACGCATTTTGAGAAGGGCGCGGTCGACATGGCGACGATCAGGCGATGGGCGATCCCCGTCATCCTGGGCGTCGCGCTCGGCGCGGCCATCGCGCGCAACGCGCCGGCCGCCCTTTTCAAGATCGTCTTCGTCGGCATTTCGATTTTCACCGCCGTGCGCATGCTCGGCGGCTACACCGACTGGAAGCTTGGCGAAACGCCGCCCAAGGGACCGCTGTCCTGGACGGTCGGCGGCGCCATCGGTCTCCTCTCGGCGCTGATGGGCGTCGGCGGCGGCCAGCTGGTCAATCTCTACATGTCGCTCTATGGCGCGCCGATCCATCTCGCGGTCGGCACAGCGGCAGGCGTCGGCGCGCTCGTCTCGGCGCCCGGCGCGATCGGCTATGCGCTGGCGGGTCTCGGCAAGGACGGCATGCCGCCGGGCTCGATCGGTTTCGTGTCGCTCGTCGGCTTCGCCTTCATCGCGCCCATGGCGGCGTTGGCCGCGCCCTACGGCGCGCGGCTCGCGCACAAATGGTCGAAGCGCAGGCTCGAGCTCGCCTTCGGCTTCTTCCTGCTGGTCGTCATCGCGCGGTTTCTTGCGAGCCTGATTTTTCGCGTCTGAGCCTCGCCATGCGCTCCGGCAACAGGTCGCGGATCCCAGCACGTTCGGCGTCGTTCATCGAACCCCAATTGGCGATTTCCGACAGCGTGCGCCCGCACCCCGTGCACAGTCCGGTCGCATCGTCCATGCGACAGACGCCGTTGCATGGCGATTGCGTGGCCCGCGGCCGAGCCACGCCGCTCATGCTGCGACTGCCGCGGACATGACCACAAGATAGCCGATTTCGGCGAGCTGCTGCGCCGCGCCGGCGACATCGCCTGTCTGCCCGCCGATCTTCTGCCGCGCGCGCGATGTTACGAAGAAGGCTGCGCCCGCCGCCACGATCGCCGCAAAGACGGTCGCGCCGGCGCCCGCGCCGCCGAGCAGGGGCAGGGCCGCGCAAAGTATCGCGCCGACGATTGCCACACGCAGCGCATCGCTGTCCGGCGCGCCGGCGGCATGGCCAGCGCCCTCCGCGCGCACTGGCGGCAGCAGCGCCAGTGGCGTCAGGGAGCCGACGCGCGATATGACGGCGCCCGCCAGAAGCGCAAGACAGGCGAGGAATGTCGATGTCTGCGCCAACGCCGCGAGCGCGCCCGCGCGCAAAGCGACAGAGAAGATGAGCGCGAGCGTGCCGAACGTGCCGTTGCGGCTGTCCCGCATGATCTCGAGCCGGCGTTCGGGCGTCGCCGCCGACAAAGCATCCGCGCAATCGGCGAGCCCGTCCTCGTGCAAGGCGCCGGTGACGGCCGCCAGAACAGCCAGCGCGACCAGCGCCGCCATCAAAGGCGAGAGACCGACGGCGCGGCCGAGCGCCAGCGCCAGCATGGCAGGCGCGGCGATCGCCAGCGCTGCGGCGGGCAGGGCGCGGATGGCCGTGCGGAATTCGGGCAGGCGAGCGCCGGTCCCGGCGGGAAACCGCGACCAGAAGGACAGGCAGGAACGGAAGTCGGCGCTGTAGCTCATGGCCCTCACATGCCCCTTGTTGGCCTGTTCGACAAGTCTGCCGGTTCGATAGCGTCTGGCGCTTTCCAATCGCCGCTTGGCCGTCTATTCAACGCGCGCCCGCAGGATTGGGATAGAAGATGAGCATCTCCGGCAAGCCTTTCGACGATTTTCGCAATCTCCTGGACGTGATGCCCGAGGCCTCCGAACAGGCCGTTGCGGCCGTGCGCTCCCGCGACGCGCAGCTGACCAAGCCGCCGGGCTCGCTTGGACGTCTCGAGGAGATCGTCGAATGGCTCGCCGCCTGGCAGGCCAAGACGCCGCCGACCGTCGAGCGGCCGACCGTTGTCGTTTTCGCCGGCAATCACGGGGTCGTCGCGCAGGGCGTCTCGCCCTATCCGCGCGAGGTGACCAAGCAGATGGTCGCCAATTTCGGCGCAGGCGGGGCGGCCGTGAACCAGATTTGCGGGACTTTCGGCGCGGGCCTCAAGGTGTTCGAAATGGCGCTCGAAATCCCGACCAAGGACATCACGCAGGATGCGGCCATGTCCGAGGCCGAATGCGCTGCGACCATGGCCTTCGGCATGGAGGCGATCGCCGGCGCCGACCTCATCGCGCCCGGCGAAATGGGCATCGGCAACACGACGCCGGCGGCCGCCGTCTACTACGCGCTCTACGGCGGCAAGGCGTCGGACTGGGTCGGCCGCGGCACGGGCGTCGACGACGCAGGCCTCGCGCGCAAGATCGACGCGGTGGAGCGCGCTGTCGCCCTGCATCGCGATCATCTCGCCGATCCCTTCGAAATCCTGCGTCGTCTCGGCGGGCGCGAACTGGCGGCCATCGCCGGCGCGATTCTCGCCGCGCGCATCGAGCGCGTGCCTGTCGTGCTCGATGGCTATGTCGTCGGCGCGGCGGCGGCCGTGCTGCATGCGCTCGACCGCAGCGCGCTCGATCATTGCATCGCCGGCCATCTCTCGGCCGAGGGCGCGCACGCCGATGTGCTGCGCCGGCTCGGCAAGAAGCCTTTGCTCGATCTCGGCATGCGACTCGGCGAAGGTTCGGGGGCCGCGTTGTCGATCGGCATTATCCAGGCCGCGCTCGCCTGCTGGAAGGGCATGGCGACCTTCGACAGCGCGGGGGTGAGCGACAGAGGCTGAGCGCCGCTACAGCCCCTTGATGAAATCGATCAGCGCCTTGTTCACCTCGGCCGGCTTTTCCTGCTGGATCCAGTGGCCCGCGCCCTCGATGATCACCTTGGAGCGCAGGTCCGGCAGCAGCTGCTCCATCGTCTCCAGCGACTTTGCGCCGATCAGCCCGGTGATGACCGGGTCTTTAGCGCCCGCGATGAAGCACGAGGGCTGAAAGATTTTCGCGTCCTGCCAGGGCGCGCTCAGCTCCCAATTGCGGTCGATGTTGCGATACCAGTTGATGCCGCCGGCAATTCCGGTGCGCGAGAACGTCTCGATGTAATGCTGGATTTCCGCCTCGCTGATCCAGGCGGGCGCCTGCTCGGGGATTTTCGCGTCCTCCACCATGCCGCGGCCGGGCTTCAGCATCAGGCCGAGCCCCGTGCCGTAGTAGATGGCGCGCAGCGTATGGCTCCAGTCGCGCGCCATCTCCTCTTCCACCACGCCCGGCTTCTGGAAATATTGCCAGTAGAAGGTCGAGACGCCCTGCTGCTTCAGGATGTCGAGCGGCGCGGCGGGTCCGCGATTGCGCAGGGGCACCGATAGTGCGGCAACGGCGGGAAAGACGTCGGGCCGGAACATGGCCGCGCTCCAAGCGACCTGCGCGCCCCAGTCGTGCCCGACCATGATCGCCTGTTTTTCGCCCAGCGCCTCGACCAGCGCGACGACGTCGCCGACCAGATGAAAGATCGAATAAGCGCCGATGTCCTTGGGCGCGCTGGTGCCGCCATAGCCGCGCATGTCGGGCGCGACGACGTGGTAGCCGGCGGCGGCGATAGCGGGAATCTGGTGGCGCCAGGAATAGGAGAGCTCCGGCCAGCCGTGGCACAGCAGCACGAGCGGCCCCTTGCCCTGCTCGACAACCTGCATGTCGAGGCCGTTGGCCTTCACCATTCGGGTCTGCGCCGTCATGTCGTCCTCCACGTGCGAAGTCTTCGGACTTCGATGCGCAGAGATTTGCGGGCGCGCGGCCGCGCGTCAACTCGGATCGACGATCAGGCGGCGGTGCGATGCGGCGCGCGCGCGGCGCGCGGGTCGGCTTCCTCGGCGCCGAGGCGGGGCAGGGCGTTCATCACGCGCTCCGGCGGGAACACGACGATGACTTCCGTTCCCTCGCGCACCTTCGAGCGCAGCGTGAACGTGCCGCCGTGCAGTTCGACCAGGCCCTTCACGATCGGCAGGCCGAGGCCGGAGCCTTCGTCGGCGTTCTTCTGCGCGAGCGTACCGCGCCCGAAGGACGACATGACGACGGGTATCTCGTGTTCGGGAATGCCGGTGCCGGTGTCGCGCACCGAGAAATACTGGCCGCCCGCCTGCGTCCAGCCGACCTTGATCGTGATCTGGCCGCCCTGCGGCGTGAACTTGATGGCGTTGGTCAGCAGGTTGAGCGCGACCTGACGGATGGCGCGCTCGTCCGCCCACAGGCGCGGCAGGTCCGCCTCGATGGCGTCGACGATGCGGATGTCGCGCTTCTGCGCGCGCAGCAGCAGCAGGTGCTCGCAATCCTGGATGATCGCGCTGAGCGAGATCGCATCTTCCTTCAGCTCGTAGCGGCCGGCTTCGACGCGCGACAGGTCGAGAATTTCGTTGATCAGCGCGAGCAGATGCTGGCCGCTGGAATGGATGTCGGTCGAATAGTCGCGATAGGCGGGCACGGCATGCGCGCCGAACAATTCGTCCTTCATGACTTCCGAGAAGCCGAGGATCGCGTTGAGCGGCGTGCGCAGCTCGTGGCTCATCGTCGCCAGGAAGCGCGACTTTGCGAGATTGGCCTCTTCCGCGCGACGGCGCGCTTCGTCGGAATTGGACTTGGCCCGTTCGAGCTCGCCGATCAGTTCGTCCTTTTCGGCTTGCGCGTAGAGCGCGCTGAGCGAGGTCTCGTAAAGGCGCCGCGCGAGCGAGACGAAGTAGATTTCCGCGCCGCAGACAAAGGCGGTCGTCGCCAGGATCGGCGTGTCGTTGGCCGAGTTGGCCGCGACGCCGGCGATGGCGAGGCAAAGCGGCGTGACCGACGCATAGACGGCGTTCGGGATGGCGGCGGTCGCCATCGCGGTCATTGCGCCGAGCATCAGCAGGATGGCGAGCAGGAAGCCGCGCGCCTCGCCCTTGCCGAACATGATCAGCAGAACGACGATCGACGCCCAGGCGAGGCCGAGCGCGCCCTCGATCAGGATGATCTTCGCACGCCATGCCGGAACCGAGGTGATCTCGGCTTGCCGGAGAAAGAGCTTCGCGGCGACGAAAGCCAGCGCGATCACCGCGCATACGCTCGCCGTCCAGATGCCGACGAACCGGACGGGCGCCCAGAAGGTCGAAACCGCGCCGACCGCGAGCGCGATCAGTAGGGCCCATGGCGCGGAGCTGATCCGGTTCTCGGCGTAGATGCGCAGGAGTTCGCCTTCGAAGGCGCCGTGGCCCGCCCCGCCGGTCGTCAGTTTCTCGCGCGCCTCGCGCACCTTGTAGGCGAGACGGCGTCTTTCGGTCGAATTTCGAGAATTGGCGCCGCGACCGCGCTCGATCATCTCGGCGGTGACTTGACTCATTACAACCGACCCACGCGACGACGCGACACGACTGAGACGCTTATGTTTGCGCGACAAAACTTAACGAGTGGCTGCTCCGCACCTGTAAATTTGAATTAATTCCGTCGGGTTCCAGCAATCCTGACCTTCCGCACCGATATGTTCGGCTGGTGCGGAGCCGCACATCGCGGACGGCCGGGTCGGACGGGCCGGCCGTCTGTCGCTTTCAACAGATATGGGGGGGTGTTAATGCTGAAATGATGCGTGGCGGCCAGGCCTCTCGCGCCGGAGAATATGGTTAATGATCCTCTACGACACCAAGGTCGCCCCCAACCCCCGTCGTGTCCGCATCTTCCTCGCCGAAAAGGGCGTCGAGGTCCCGATGGTGCAGGTCGACCTCGGCAAGCTTGAGCACAAGCAGGCGGACTATTCGAAGATCAACGCGCTTCAGCGTACGCCTTCCCTTGTTCTCGACGACGGCGCCGTCATCACCGAATCCATCGCCATCTGTCGCTATTTCGAGGAACTGCATCCCGAGCCGAACCTGTTTGGGCAGGGCGCGCTCGGGCGCGCCACGGTCGAGATGTGGCGCCGCCGCGTCGAGCTGAACCTGATGTTGCCGACGGCTATGGTCTTCCGTCACACGCATCCGGCCATGGCGGCGCTCGAAGTTCCGCAGATTCCGTTGGTCGCCGAGACCAATCGGCCTCGGGTTGTCGATTTCATGAAGGTGCTGGACGAGCGGCTCGCCGAAACACGCTGGCTCGCCGGCGACGATTATTCGATCGCCGACGTCGACGGCCTCGTCTCGATGGATTTCCTGCGTCTGGCGCGCATCCAGCCGCCGGCCGAACTGACCAATCTGGCGCGCTGGCACGGCGAATTGTCGGCGCGTCCGAGCGCGAAGGCCTGAACAAGCATGCAGGTCACTTTCGTCGGCACCGGCGACGCATTCGGCAGCGGCGGGCGGGCGCACACCTGCCTTCGCCTCGATCACGGAGGCCGCGCCCTGATGATCGATTTCGGCGCCGGCTCGATCATCGGCTGGCGGCGGCTCGGCTTCTCTTTCAACCAAATCGACGGCCTGCTGATCACCCATTTGCATGGCGACCATTTTGGCGGCCTGCCGTTCCTGCTGCTCGAAGCCCAGTTCGTCGACCCGCGCGACAAGCCCCTGCCGATCTATGGGCCGCCGGGCCTGCGCTCCCGCCTCGCCATGGCGATGGAGGCCTTCTTCCCTGGAACGACCGGCATCAAATGGCGGTTTCCGTGGGAGATACACGAGATCGCGCCGCCTTCGCGCGAGACGATCGCCGGTTTCGACGTGCGCACGATGGAGGTCGTTCACGCCTCGGGCGCGCCCGCGACGGCGGTGCGCGTCCAGGCAGGCGGCAAGACCTTCGCATTTTCCGGCGACACCGCCTGGACGGATGCGCTTCTGGACGTCTCCGCCGATGCCGACCTCATGGTCTGCGAATGTCATTCGATGGCGCCGAAGGCGCCGGGCCATATGGACTGGCCGCGCTTGCGCGAAAACCTGCCGCGCATCGGCGCCCGTCGTCTGATGATCACGCATATGGGGCCGGAAGTCCTCGCCAATCTCGACACGATCCGCGCCGAAAGCGGTCTGGACGCCGCCTATGACGGCCTCGTCGTCGAGATCTGATCTCGAAAGACTGGCGGCCGAAATCCGAGCCTGCCGCATCTGCCTCGAAATGCCGGCGGGACGGCCGCTGCCGCACGAGCCGCGCCCGGTGCTGCGGGTATCGACGACCGCGCGTCTGCTGGTCGCGGGTCAGGCGCCGGGCGCGCGCGTCCACGCCTCGGGCCTGCCGTTCGACGATCCCTCC
The DNA here is from genome assembly GCA_020638135.1 of Methylobacteriaceae bacterium. Classification (GTDB taxonomy): domain Bacteria; phylum Pseudomonadota; class Alphaproteobacteria; order Rhizobiales; family Beijerinckiaceae; genus JAJXWB01. The sequence goes on from JACKJE010000011.1 coordinate 87,724, forward strand.
GGCGACCGGCTGCGCGCCTGGATGGGTGTCGACCGCGACGCGTTCTACGATGCGAGCCGCATCGCCTTCCTGCCGACCGGCCTCTGCTTTCCCGGTTATGATTCGAAGGGGTCGGACCTGCCGCCGCGGCCGGAATGCGCGCGCGCCTGGCACGAGCGCGTCCTGGCGCTGATGCCGGAGGTCGAAACGATCCTCTGCGTCGGCGGCTATGCCCAGCGTTTCCACGCCGCACGTCTTGGCAGGCCCATCGCGAAGACAGCGAAGGTCGACGCGATCGTGCGCGGCTGGCGCGACTATGCGGACCTGCGACCGCGCCTCATCCCGACGCCGCACCCCTCGTGGCGCAATACGATGTGGCTGAGGCGCAATCCCTGGTTCGAGACGGAGCTCCTGCCGGAGTTGCGCGCAGCCGTCGCCGCAGCCCTCAGCGATTGAGGCGCGCGATCAGGCTCGACGTGTCCCAGCGGGCGCCGCCCATCTTCTGGACTTCCGAATAGAACTGGTCGACGAGCGCGGCGACCGGCAGATGCGCGCCGTTGCGGCGGGCTTCGCCGAGGCAGATCGACAGGTCCTTGCGCATCCAGTCGACGGCGAAGCCGAAATCGAACTTGCCATCGAGCATGGTCTTGAAGCGGTTCTCCATCTGCCAGGACTGCGCCGCGCCCTTCGAGATGACCGCGACCACCGCCTCGCCGTCGAGGCCGGCCTTCTGGGCGAAATGCAGGCCTTCCGCGAGCCCCTGCACGAGCCCGGCGATGCAGATCTGATTGACCATCTTGGTGAGCTGGCCCGCGCCCGAGGGACCCATCAGCCGGCAGGCGCGCGCGAAATGCGCGATCACCGGTTCCGCCTTGGCGTAGGGCTCGGCCTCGCCGCCGCACATCACGGTCAGCACGCCATTCTCCGCGCCCGCCTGGCCGCCGGACACCGGGGCGTCGATAAAGGCGACGCCGATCTTGGCGGCGGCCGCGTGCAACTCGCGCGCGACTTCGGCCGAGGCGGTCGTGTGGTCGACGAAGATCGCGCCCTTTTTCATGCCGGCGAGCGCGCCGTCGGGGCCCAGCACGACCGAGCGCAGGTCGTCGTCGTTGCCGACGCAGCAGAAGACGATGTCGCAATCCTTCGCCGCCTCGCGCGGCGTCGGCGTGGCTGACCCGCCGAATTTCTCGACCCAGGCTTTCGCCTTGGCCGCCGAACGATTGTAGACGACGACGTCGCAACCGCCCTTGGTCTTGAGATGGCCGGCCATGGGGAAGCCCATGACGCCGAGGCCCAGGAAAGCGACCTTGTGAGCGACTTTGGTCATTTTGATGCGCCTCTCGCAGAAGGGATTTCCCCGCTGGCATGCCACAGCGCCCGCGGGCTCGGCAAGTCGGCGGGAGACGGTTCTGCGGCGCCATCTCGCCGCAAACCATTCAGGGCGCGTTCAGCCCGCACGGATCAAAAAGGGTTTCATCCGAATTTCCGGCGAACGCCGGCGAAAGGAGACTTCGATGACCCGCTTCCGCAAGACCCTCACCGCCGGTCTGGCCGCGTTGACCTTGGGCGCGTCCCTCGCGGCGACCGCGACTCCCGCCGACGCCTTCGGCCGCCATGGCTGGCGCGGCGGCGGCGTGTACGGCGGCGGCTGGCGGCATCGCGGCTGGCGCGGGCCCGGCCCGCTCGTGGCGGGCGCGATCGGCGGTCTGGCGCTGGGCGCGCTCGCGGCGGGCGCCTACAACAGCTACGGCTGCGTCGCCGATCAGCCCGTCTATGACAGCTGGGGCAATTTCATCGGCTACCAGCGCGTCCGCGTCGCCTGCTACTGATCGCGCGGCCCCTCGATTCGACGCCGCCGGCCCGCGCCGGCGGCGTCGTCGCGTCCGGGGGAGGGCAGGCGTCGGGCCTTCGCCCGCGAGAAAACAAGGGCAAATTGCAATTTGCTTCGCGCCCAGCCGCTTATGTGCTTATCTCCACGCCGGCGTCGCCAGGCGGCAGCGGTGCGGAGTGCGTCGGGACGGCTTCTGAGGGAACTGGAACGACGTTTGGAAGTGAGGGAGAACAAGATGACGGTTGAAAGAAGAAAATTTCTGAAGACGGCCGCGCTGGCCGGCGCCGGCGCTGGCATTGCGGCGCCCGCGATCGCGCAATCCATGCCCAAGGTGCAGTGGCGCCTGGCGTCGAGCTTCCCGAAATCGCTCGATACGATCTACGGCGCGGTCGACATCTTCGCCAAGGCCGTGTCCGACATGACGGACGGCAACTTCAAGATTCAGACTTTCGCGGCCGGCGAAATCGTTCCCGCCTTCGGCGTGCTCGAGGCCGCGCAGAATGGCACCGTCGAGATCGGCGAAACCGCGCTCTACTATTTCTGGGGCAAGGATCCGACCTTCGCCATGGGGACGGCGATTCCGTTCGGCCTCAACCCGCGCCAGCAGAACGCCTGGTTCTACAACGGCGGCGGCAACAAGCTCTTCGACGAGTTCCTGAAAGGCTACAACCTCAAGGGGCTTCCCGGCGGCAACACCGGCACGCAGATGGGTGGCTGGTTCCGCAAGGAGATCAAGACGGTCGCGGACCTCAAGGGCCTGAAGTTCCGTGTCGGCGGCGCGGGCGGCGCGGTTCTCACCAAGCTTGGCGTCGTGCCGCAGTCGATCCCCGGCGGCGACATCTATCCCTCGCTCGAAAAGGGCACGATCGACGCGGCCGAATGGGTCGGGCCGTATGACGACGAGAAGCTCGGCTTCAACAAGGTCGCGCCTTACTACTATTACCCCGGCTTCTGGGAAGGCGGCGCGAACCTCCACTACATCTTCAACCTCAACAAGTACAACGAACTGCCGAAGGCCTATCAGACGGTGCTCGACACGGCGGCCGCCTGGTCGAACGTCTGGATGCAGTCGAAGTACGACGCCGACAACCCGGGCGCGCTGAAGCGGCTCGTGCAGGGCGGCACCAAGCTGCGGCCCTTCTCGCACGAGATCCTGGAAGCCGCCTACAAGGCCGCCATGGAGCTCTACAGCGAAATTTCGGCCAAGAACGCCAACTTCAAGAATATGTACGACCACATGTCCGCGTTCCGGAACGACGAATATCTGTGGTGGCAGGTCGCCGAATACACCTACGACAATTTCATGATCCGCCAGCGCGCCAAGGGCTGACGCTCGCAACCTCGAAACAGAAGGGCCCGGACGAAAGTCCGGGCCCTTTTTTGTTGCGCTCTGGAATGGTCCGCCGTCGGCCCCTCAGAATTTCAGCGGCGGCGGAGCGTCGTCGCCGGCCGGCGGAGCGATTTCCTTGAGCTGCTGCTCCATCTGCTTCTGGTCGAGGTGGACGCCGCCGGACTTGTAGACCATCACCATCGACGGGATCAGGATGACCAGTCCCACCATGATGACCTGGATCACTACGAACGGGATTGCGCCCATATAGATCTGCCCGGTCGTGATCGGCGCCATCAGCTTGTTGGTGACCCGGTCGATATATTCCGACTTCGGCGCCACCGAGCGCAGATAGAACAGGGCGAATCCGAACGGCGGATGCATGAAGCTCGTCTGCATGTTGACGCCGAGAATAATGCCGAACCAGATGAGGTCGATGCCGAGCTTTTCCGCGGCCGGCCCCAGCAGCGGAATGATGATGAAGGCGAGTTCGAAGAAGTCCAGGAAGAAGGCGAGGACGAAGACGAACAGGTTCACGACGAGCAGGAAGCCGACCTGTCCGCCCGGCAGCGAGGTCAGCATGTGCTCGACCCATGTGTGCCCGTTGACGCCGTAGAAGGTCAACGAGAACACGCGCGCGCCGAGCAGGATGAAGACGACGAAGGACGAGAGTTTCGCGGTCGTGTCCATCGCCTGCTTCAGCAGCGTGAGATTGAGCTTGCGCTTCGAGATCGCGAGGATCAGCGCGCCGAGCGCGCCCATCGCGCCGCCTTCCGTAGGCGTGGCGATGCCGACGAAGATCGTTCCCAGCACGAGGAAGATCAGCGCGAGCGGCGGCACCAGCACGATGACGACCTGCGACGCCAGATGCGACAGCATGCCGAGTTTCAGCTTCTGGTTGACCAGCGCGAGCACATAGGAGAACAGGATCGCGATCGAGGCCGACCACACCGCGTTGTTGTCAGCGTCCATGTCGGGATGGATGCTCTTGATCCACAGCGACGCGGCGTAGAAGACGCCCGCCGCAGCCACGATCACCAGCAGCAGCGACGCCACGCCGGAGCCCAGCGTGCGCGCTTCCTTCGGTAGCGCCGGCGCGGCGTCGGGCTTGACGATCGTGATCAGGAACACGTAGCCGGCGTAGATTGCCGACAGCACGAGGCCCGGGATCATTGCGCCCTTGTACATGTCGCCGACCGAGCGGCCGAGCTGGTCGGCCATGATGATCAGCACCAGCGAAGGCGGGATGATCTGCGCCAGCGTGCCCGACGCCGCAATCACGCCGGTGGCGAGGCGCCGGTCATAGCCGTAACGCAGCATGATCGGCAGCGAGATCAGGCCCATCGAGATGACGGACGCGGCCACGACGCCGGTCGTCGCCGCCAGCAGCGCGCCGACGAAGATCACCGCATAGGCGAGGCCGCCGCGCACGGGCCCGAACAGCTGGCCGATCGTGTCGAGCAGGTCCTCCGCCATGCCCGATCGTTCGAGGATCAGCCCCATGAATGTGAAGAATGGGATCGCCAGAAGCGTATCGTTGTTCATCACGCCGAATACGCGATCCGGCAGGGCGTCCAGGAGGTTCCACGTCAGGTTGATCGTGCCGTTGGACAAAGGCGCGAGTTCGACGCCGATGATGAAATAGAACAGGCCGACCGCCGCGAGCGAGAAGGCCACGGGATAGCCGAGCAGCAGCACCACGACCAGCGAGGCGAACATGATCGGCGCCATGTTCTGCGCAATGAATTGAGCCATGATCCGTCCTCAGACTTCGATGCCGTGGCCGCTCGATTGCTCGTGCGGATCGGGGATCATGCCGCGCATGACAGCGATGCGTTTGATGAACTCGGACACGCCCTGGATGAGCAGGATCGTGAAGCCGACGGGTATGATGAGCTTGGCCGGCCAGACGATCAGGCCGCCCGCATTGACCGACATTTCACTGCCCGCGAAGGAGCGCCAGAAGTAGGGCAGGCTGGTGACGATGATCACCAGGCACATCGGGAGCAGGAAGAACACGTGCCCGATCAGCTCGATGTAGTTGCGCACGCTGTGCGGCAGGCGGGCGTTCACGATGTCGATCTTGATGTGCTCGTTCTTCATCAGCGTATAGCCGGCGCCGAGCAGGAAGACCGCGCTGAACAGATACCATTGCAGTTCCAGCCAGGCGTTCGAGCTGCGGCTGAGCGCGAAACGAATGATCGCATTGACCGAGGATACGAGCACGGCCGCGAGAATGAGCCACATCAGGGCCCTGCCGAACCGCTCCTGCACCGCATCGATGCCGCGGCTGATGCTCAAGAGAAAATTCATTCGCCTCCCCTCCGCCTGCCTGCGCCGGTTGCCCCGGCCTGCTAGGCATGTCTGGACGTTTTCCGATGCTTAGCATCCGGGAGGGCGGGTCGCTAGTTCATTCGCATGTCTGAAATGCGTCACCCGCCGGTCACGCTCATGTGGCGGGCGACCGCCGGCTGGCGGGTGTCGCGGTCGATTATGAAATCGTGGCCCCTGGGCTTGCGACGGATCGCGGCCTCGATCGCCTCGTGCAGCGCCTCGTCGGTCGGCGCGGCGCGCAGCGGGGCGCGCAGGTCGGCGGCGTCCTCCTGGCCGAGGCACATGTAGAGCGTGCCCGTGCACGTCACCCGCACCCGGTTGCAGCTTTCGCAGAAATTGTGGGTCAGCGGCGTGATGAAGCCGATCCGCCCGCCGGTTTCGGCGGCCGTGTAATAGCGGGCCGGCCCGCCGGTCGAATAGTCGGTCGGTGCGAGCGTGAATTGCTCGGCGAGCTTGTCGCGCACTTCGCTCAGCGGCCAGTACTGGTCGAAGCGCTCGCGCTCGACCTCGCCGAGCGGCATGACCTCGATGAACGTCATGTCCATTCCGCGGCCATGCGCGAATTTGACGAGGTCAAAGACCTCTGCCTCGTTCACGCCCTTGAGGGCGACCGCGTTGATCTTGACCGACAGACCCGCGTTCTGCGCGGCGTCGAGGCCGGCCAGCACCACGGAAAGATCGCCGCGCCGGGTGATCTCGCGGAATTTGATCGGGTCGAGCGTGTCGATCGAGACATTGATCCGCTTGACGCCGCAATCGACGAGTTCGCCGGCGTAGCGCGACAGCAGCGAGCCGTTGGTGGTGAGCGTCAGCTCCGTCAGCGCGCCGGTCTCCAGATGCCGCGACAGTCGCCGGAACAGGGTCATGATATCGCGGCGGACCAGCGGCTCGCCGCCGGTGATGCGCAGCTTGCGCGTGCCGCGAGCGACAAAGGCCGAACAGAGCCGATCCAGCTCCTCGAGGCTGAGCAGATCGCGCTTTGGCAGGAACTGCATCTCTTCCGACATGCAATAGACGCAGCGGAAGTCGCAGCGGTCGGTCACCGAGACGCGCACGTAGGTGACCGCCCGGCCGAAGGGATCGACCAGATCAGGCGATGCTTTGACCGACGGGGTGGCGGAAACGTTCATGGGCGCCTTATATCCTTGGGCCAAGGGAATATATAGCGGTCTGAAACGGGGAAAAGCGGCCTTCGGGCCCATAGCGACGGCGGGAGTGAGGCAGATGACGGAAGCGTGGCCGAGCGAGATCAGGTTGCATGAGAATGGAGCGCGTCTGACGATCCAGTTCGACGACGCCAGCAACTATGATTATTCGGCGGAATTCCTGCGTGTCGAAAGCCCGAGCGCGGAAGTGCAGGGCCACAGCCCCTCCGAGCGCAAGACCATCGGCGGCAAGAAGAACGTCCGGATCAAGGAGGTCGCGCCCGTCGGCAATTACGCGATCCGCCTCGATTTCGACGACGGGCACAATACCGGCATCTATTCGTGGAAATATCTGGCCGAACTCGGTCGCGACCAGCACGCGATCTGGGGCCGCTACCTCGAGGCGCTCGCCGCCAAGGGCCTGACGCGCTGAGGGGCCTGACGCGCTGAACGGCCCGCGGCGAATATCCCGCGCGCCTGTTCCAATTCGATCCGCAACCCATCGGGAGCGTCCGCTGACGCCCACGGCGGCGGCGCGCGCCGGCGCGCGGCGCGCAGGCCAACGTCTTGGCGCGCCGCGTAGAATGGCTGTCGAACCGAATGCAGTTTGAAAACAGCCGCCTTTACGCGGTCGGGCGGCCCATGTCTTGCAGTCCCAAAATAATGTTCGGTTAATGTTTCATTAAGGGATTGCGACAGTGACGATATCGGAGCGCCGCGCGGAGAAGAGGCTGCGCACTTATCTTGGCGGTCAGGTCGTATTCAACAGGCGTCAAAGTATCTACGACTGTCTGATCCGCAACCTGTCCGAAGGCGGCGCCAGGCTCGTCTTCGCCCAGCCTGCGATGATCCCCGGCGCATTCGAACTCGTGATCAACCGCGGCGGCGAAAGCCGGTGGGCGGAAATCAGGTGGCGCACCCGCCTGGCGGCGGGCGTCAGCTTCGCGAGCGGCGCCAGCCCTGCGTTCGTGTCCCTGCAGGCGACCCGCCGGATCCGGCAGCTCGAAGGCGAGCGGGCCGCCCTGAAGGCGCGGGTCGCCGAACTCAGTGAGCCCTGACGATCATGTTCGCGACGATTTTCCGCGCGACGGTCGCAGTCCTGACGCGGGTCGTCGCGGTCATTTTCGGCCTGCTGCTCAGCTTCTATCTTCAGCTCGGCGGCGACATTCGCGCGCCGGTCGGGGTCCAGATCGACGAGGCGCTCGCCCGATTGCGCGAGCTCGCCCGCGCGCTCGACTCGTTCGGCTGACCAACGAAGACAAAAAAACCGCCCCGGGCGGGGCGGTTCGTACAGGGCGGACCCTGATCTTTGAAGCAGTCGCGCGCCTCAGCGCATCACGAAGACCTTGGTGCCGACGCTGACGCGATTGTACAGGTCGATCACGTCGTCGTTGGTCATGCGGATGCAGCCCGACGACACCGCCTGGCCGATCGTTTCCGGCTCGTTCGAGCCATGGATGCGATAGAGCGTGCCGCCGAGATACATGGCGCGCGCGCCGAGCGGGTTGGCGATGCCGCCCTTCATATGGCGCGGCAGATCGGGACGGCGACGCAGCATCTGCGCGGGCGGCGTCCAGTCCGGCCATTCCTTCTTCATGGCGACGGTCTTGACGCCCGACCACTCGAAGCCCGGACGGCCGACGCCGACGCCGTACTTGACTGCCTGCCCGCCGGGCAGGACGAAATAGAGACGGCGCTCGGAGGTCGAGATCACGATCGTACCCGGCGCGTACTTGCCGTTGAAATAGACGGTCTCGCGCTGAATGGCGGAGGCCAGCGGGCGCCCGCCGGCGTCGAGCGCGCCCGGACGCTGGATCAGCGGCTGGTGGGTCAGCGGGTCGATTTCGACGCCCGGGGCCGCGGTGGCGACGCCGGCGGCCAGAAGGCCGGTCAGCGCGCAGGCATATGCGATGATCTTACGCCGCATGGATCTTTCCCTGATTTGCAAACATCCGGCCCCGCACGCGCGGACAGCCCGATTCCGGCCATATTCTGGCCAATGGACCCTTTGCTGGCAACCGCGCCCGACCGAGGCTGGGCCGGGTTTCCCCGGATCGTGTCGCCCCGGCCACACCGCGCCGCGGCCAGCCGCCCCCACGTCTCACGGCGGCAGCAAGGCCGCCGTGCCCTTGCGCACAAGCCTGTTCAGGCGTCGACGCGATAGTCCTTGAAGCGGCTGCGCAGCGCCATCTTCTGCACCTTGCCGGTGCCGGTCATCGGAAATTCGTCCAGGAACTCGACCGCGTCCGGCATCCACCAGCTCGCGACCTTCGGGCGCATGTGATCGAGGATCGTTTGCCCGTCGACGGTCGCGCCCTGCCGGCGCACGATCAGCAGCAGCGGCCGCTCCTGCCATTTCTCGTGGGTCACGGCGATGACGGCGGCCTGCAGCACATCGGGATGCGAGAGCGCGGCGTCCTCGAGCTGGATCGAGGAAATCCACTCGCCGCCCGACTTGATGACGTCCTTGGAACGATCCGTGAGCGACACATGGCCGAGCGGGTCGATCAGCGCCATGTCGCCGGTGATCAGCCAGCCGTCGGCGTCGACGCCCTCGTTCAGCTTCATATAGCCCGACGCCACCCACGGACCCCTTGCGCGCAGATGGCCGACGGCGACGCCGTCATGCGGCAGCGCCTTGCCCTCGTCGTCAACGATGCGCAGCTCCGTGCCGAAGCAGGCGCGGCCAGACACCATGCGGCGGTCGAGCTTTTCCTGATCCGACAGCGCATCCGAGCCCGGCCGCATCGACGGCATGGTGCAGCCGAGCGCCTCCGTCATGCCCCAGGCCTGGATGTAGTCGACGCCATATTCGCGCTTGAGCTTGTCGACCATGGCGCGCGGCGGCGCGGAGCCCGACGACAGCGTGGCGCGCAGAGTCGAAAACTTCTTGCCGTTGCGGCCGAGCCAGTCGAGCAGGATCAGCCAGAAACTCGGCACGCCCGCCGACAGCGTCACGCCTTCGCCCTCGATCAGTTCGTAGAGTTTGTCCGGCTCGTAATTGCGGCCGGGCAGCACGAGCTTCGAGCCGGTGAAGGGCGCGGTGAACGGCATGTTCCAGCCGTTGCCGTGGAACAGCGGCGCCATCGGGAACATGACCTCGCGCACGCCTTCCTTGTGGCCCGGCATGAATTCGAAGCTCGAGCAGACCAGCGTCTGCAGGATCGCGGCGCGATGCGAATAAACGACGCCCTTCGGATTGCCCGTCGTGCCAGAGGTGTAGCAGATCGTCGAAGCCGTCTTCTCGTCGAACAGCGGCCATTCGAATCCGGTCGCGTCTTCCGCCGCCAGCAATTCCTCGTAGCAATGCACGGGCTTTGGCAGATTGACCTCCGGCATGCGCTCGCGCGAGGACATGAAGACGAAGGCTTCGATCGTCTCCAGCCGCGGCGCGATCGCCTCGACCAGCGGCAGCGTCGCACGGTCGATGAACAGCAGCCGGTCTTCCGCATGATTGATGATGTAGACGAGCTGGTCCGGGAACAGGCGCGGATTGACGGTGTGCAGCACGTAGCCCATGCCGGGCGCCGCATAGAACATCTCGAAATGGCGATGCGTGTTGAAGGCGAGCGTGCCGACGCGGTCGCCCTGTTTCATGCCGAGCCGCTTCAGCGCCAGCGCCATGCGCTGCATGCGCGGATGCGCGTCGGCGTAGGTGTAACGATGGATGTCGCCCTCGATCTCGCGCGCCGCGACTTCCGCCTCGCCGTGATGATCGGCGGCATATTTGATGAGGCCGCTGATCAGCAGCGGCATGTCCATCATCAGTCCCTGCATGTTTCGCTCCCTTGCCGGGCCGTCCGACAATCCTGCGCGGCCCGATCGTTGACCGAACGATAGGTGCGCGCCGGCGGCCCAGTCAACGCCGGGTGCGCAAACGCGCATCCCGTCCCTGCGCGGTCTGGCAGAAGCCGTCGAAGAGGAAAAATTCCATGTCCCGTTCCGGTCTTGTGCTGCTGATTTCGGCCCTGCTCGCGCCCACGTTCGCCGCGGCGCAAGACAGTTCACTTTGCGGCGCCGAATTGCGCCGCGCCGACGCCCTCGTCTCGGCTGTCGCTGGCCGCGACCGCGGAGGGCCCTACGGGCCCGGCGCGATCTGCGGCATATTGCGGGCCAATCTGCGCGACATGCGGGAATCGACCGACATCATGAAACGCTGCATGAAAGGCCATGCGCTGCGTGAAAATGTCGGGCAGATGGAAGCCTCGATGGAGGATGTCCAGGCGGTCATCGCGGCGCGGTGTCGCTAGCGGCAGATTGATGTCGATGCGCGGCCGCCTTTCGTGAAATTGAATTGACGCATATCTATGTTCAACGCGTCTCAACGCAGGGGTGTCGTCGTGGCAAGAATCTTAGCAGCGGCTTTGGGCCTGGTCTCCGTGGCGCTTGTGGCGCAGCCGGCGTCGGCGTCCGCCGGTCCGTTCTCGGGCTATCAGGGCAGCTGGACCGGGTCCGGGTCGATTGCCACGTCGAACGGCAATGAGCGCATCCGCTGCCGCGCATCCTATGCGGTCGACAGCACCGGCAATTCGCTGACGCAGCGGCTGACCTGCGCCAGCGACAGCTATCGCTTCGTGGTCGTCAGCGAAGTCGTCGCCAGCGGCTCGCGGATTTCGGGCTCCTGGAGCGAGACGACGCGTTCGCTCAACGGCTCGCTGAGCGGCACGGCGGCGGACGGCCGCTACAATGCGCATGTCTCAGGCGGCGGATTTACGGCGAATATCAGCGTCAATTCGTCAGCGCGCCATCAGACCGTGACGATCTCAACGGGCGCCTCCAATATCCGTCGCGTCTCGATGACGCTTCAGAAGGGCGGCTGACCCGAACGTCTGGCCGCGCCGCGCGCGAGCCAGGCTATCGACGGGCGCAGGATCAGGAAATCCGCGGTCAGCGCCGCCAGCATCGAAAATGCGCTGAGCCAGCCGAACAGCCGCAGCGACGGCAGGTCGGACAGGACCGTCACCGCCAGGCCGCAGGCGAGCACGACTGTCGTGAGGATCATCGCTGGCCCCACCAGAACCGTGGCGCGCTCGACGGCGACGCCCGGATCTTCGCCCGGCCGCTGTTCGAGCCGCATCCGGTTGAAGAAATGAATGGTCGCGCTGAGGCCGAGCCCGAACGACACGATCAGCGCGACGATCGAGGCGAATTGCAGACCGAGCCCGCTCAGTCGCAACAGCGCGCCGCAGGCGACGACCGGAAAGATCGCCGGCATGATCGTCGCCACGCCCACGATGCGCGAACGAAACGCCAGTCCGATGAACAGTGCGACGAAGACGAATTCGATCGTCAGTCCGCGCGAGAGCTTGTCGATCATGCCCGCGCTGTTGCGCGCCGCGATGACGGCAAGGCCGGTGACGGCGATCTGATAGGTCGGATGCGCCTTGCGCACGATGTCGAGTGTGGCGTCGAGCCTGTTGACGACCGGCAGCAGTTCGCTCGCGTCGATATCGGGAATGCGCCCGCTGACCAGCGCCGCGTCCTTGGTTTCCGACAGGAAGCGACGCTGCAGATGCCTCGGCAGGATGTCGACATATTGGCGTAGCGTCGCCACATCGGCGCGGCCCTGTTTCTCGGCGAGCCAGCGGCGCAGCGTCTCGAGCGACCAGACATTGCCGACGCCCGCCTGCCGCTCGACGGCGGCATGAACGGCGCCGACGACTTCGAGCGACTCCGGCGCGTAGAGCGAAACGCCCCTCGGGAATTCGATCAGCACGTCGACCGGATTGGAGCCGGACAATTTCTGGTCGAGCCGGTTTGCCGCGGCGACCGCCTTCTGCTTGTCGGGCGTCTGGTCGGCGAGCCGGTAGCGCGGCTGCAATGTCGCATAGACGGCGCCGAGCGCGACGACGACGACAATTCCGACGAGCGTGATCAGATCGGGCCGCGACGTCATGCGCGTCGCGATCGCCTGGCAGAAGCGGCGCAATGCGTTGACGCCGACGTCGGATTCCCGCGCATCGCGCGCGAAATCGTCTTCCTTGCGCACGAACATGACGCCGAACAGCGGCACGAGCCACAGAACCGTCACGAGCGCGATCGCCGTCGCGATCAGACCGGCCTTGCCGAAGGCGCGGATAAGATCGGAATCCGAGACGAGCAGCGCCGCGAATGACAAACCGGCCGTCGCATGGGTCAGGACGCAGGCCGGCCCCACGACGAGGATCGCCTCGCGAAACGCTCTCATCCGGCCCTTGCCGTCGATCAGCCGGTCGCGCGCAGCGAAGGTGAGCTGCATGGAATCGGAAAAGCTGATGACCATGATGAGCGGCGTCATCACGTTCAAAAACATGTTGAGGCGGAAGTCGAGCCAGCCGAGCGCGCCGAGCGCGAACAGGATGGCGGCCAGCGGCGGGCCCGCCGCGACGATCATGAAGGAAACGCGCCGGAAGAAGGCGATGGCGATCAGACAGCCCGCGACGAAGCCGACGGCATTGTAGAGAATGCGGTCGCGCTCCACGGCATTGCGGATTTCGAGCTGCATCACCGGCACGCCGGAGAGTTCGGCGCTCAGGCCCGAGCCTTCGAGATCCTGCGCGATCGTCTTGCGAATCTCGTCGATCACGCCGCCGAGCCGGTCCTGCGCGGTCGCTTCCGGCTCGAGCGACAGAACCATCAAGGTCAGCCGGCCGTCCTTGGAGATCAGTTTGCCCTGGATGATTTCGTTTGCCCGCACGCGCGCGACGAGCTTGTCGAATTCGGCGCCTTCGGGCAGCGTTTCGGGAAACAGCGGCGGCGGCATGCCGCCTTTCTCGCCGGGCTCGCGCGCCGAAAAGATCGAGACGATGCCGCGCGCGCCCGGCACGAGCTGAAGATCGGTCGCGACGTCGCGCATCTTTTCGAGCGGCTCGCGCTGCAGCACCGGACCTTCGATCACGACGAGAACGTCGAACTCGGTCGAGGGAAATCGCCGCGTCACATCCTCGTACTGGCGAAAGGCCGGCGTATCCGAACGGAATAGCTGCGACAGGGAATCGTCGACCTTGACGCGCGCCAGGCCGAAGGCCGCGCCAATCGCGCAGACGAGCGCAATGATCCCGATCGCCCAGGGATGCGCGAGCGGCAGGAGCCCGAAGCGCTCGACGCCGAGCGCGAGGCTCGACAATTTGCGCGCGTGCGCATCGTCCTCGGACATGTTGGCCGGCGAATGCAGCGCGGTTCCCCCTTCGTCTGCGTCTGCGCGCGGCGCTCTCGGCGAAGGAGCGCTCGACTCTGGCGCCGCTACTCTAATGCTTTTGGATCATCCGTCGAGCGCATCGCGCGAGTTTGTCCGACTGGCGCCGCGCGAGCTTCGCCACTAACCTGTGGCGGGACGGAGATGACTCGATGAGCTTCAAGGAATTTGGCGCCTACGATGCCGTTGGTCTCGCGGAACTCGTGCGCCGCCGGCAGGCAAGCCCCGAGGAGCTGCTCGACGAGGCGATCGCGCGCACGGAGAAGATCGATCCGCAGCTCAACGCCGTCGTGGTCAAACATTATGATTTCGCGCGCGAGCAGATCGAGAACGGCTTGCCTGACGGTCCGTTTCGCGGCGTGCCGTTCCTGCTGAAGGACCTCAACCTGCTCGCCGGCACGCGCACGACCTTCGGCGCCTCGCTCAACAAAAATTATGTCGCCGATCACACGGACACGCTGACGCAGCGCTTCGTCGACGCCGGCCTCGTCATCTACGGCAAGTCGTCGTCGCCCGAATGGGGCCTGATGCCGACGACGGAAACCCGGCTGCACGGACCGACGCGCAATCCCTGGAACACAGAGCATTCCTCCGGCGGCTCGTCGGGCGGCGCGGCGGCGGCCGTCGCTGCGCGCATCCTGCCCGTTGCGCATGCGTCGGACGGCGGCGGCTCGATCCGCATCCCGGCGTCCGCCTGCGGCGTTTTCGGCCTCAAGCCGACGCGCGCCAGAACCCCGATGGGGCCGGATCGCGGCGAAGGGTGGGGTGGCTTCTCGGTTGGCCATGTCGTGTCGATCAGCGTGCGCGACAGCGCCGCCATGTTGGACGCGACCGAGGGGCCGGAGCTCGTCAGCCCCTATCACGCGCCGCCGCATGCGCGGCCCTTCGCGGACGAAGTGCGCCGCGAACCCGGGCGCCTGCGCATCGCCTTCACCGACCGCGCGCCCTCCGGCGCGCCGATCGATCCGGAGATCGCCGCCGCCGTGCGCGATGTCGCGAAAATGCTCGAAAAGCTCGGGCATGAGGTGATCGAAAAGGCGCCCGTCCTACCGGTCTCGCCGGGCGATGCGCTCACGGTCATCACCGGCGCCAATACCGCGCTGACCGTGCGCCTTGCCGAACAGCAGCTCGGCCGCAGGCCGACCGAAGACGAATTCGAGAAGCTGACACTGGTGACCGCGCACAACGCCGGCAAGCGCACGTCGGTCGACTATTGCGCCGCCCAGCTCGACGCCTTCCGCATTTCGCGCGCGCTCGCCGAATTCTTCACCGAGGTCGACGTGCTGCTGCAGCCCACGCTGTGCCTGCCGCCCCTGAAACTGGGCGTGCTCGACACGATGGGCGACCTCAGGACCATCGCCGCGACGCTTGCCGCCTACATGCCGGGAACGGCCATGTTCAACATGTCCGGCCAGCCCGCCATGTCCGTGCCGCTCGCCTGGAACAAGGCGGGTCTGCCGCTCGGCATGATGTTTGCGGGCAGGTTTGGCGACGAGGCGACGCTGTTTCGTCTCGCCGCGCAGCTCGAGCGGGAGCAGCCGTGGAAGGATCGCAAGCCGGGGGTGTGTGCGTAGCGGCTACTCCCCCCGCCGCCGCACCACCATCGACTGGCTCGCCGTCGCCATCAGTTCCCCATTCTCCGCGAACAATCGCATGTCGCCATGCGCGAAGCCGGCGTTCATGCCGGTGACCGCTATGTCGCAGAACACCCAGCGCGTCGGCACGACTTTTCGCACGCGGAGCGTGTTGTCGAGCGAGGACGAGCCGGAGTTCGCTTCGCCGAGCGCGGGCCCGATCGCGGACGGCACGTAATCCGCGAAGATCGCCAGCATGCTGGCGCTCATCTCGTAGTTCTCGATCGTGCGCGCCCACAGCGCGAGGCGGCCATCGGGGGAGGGCGTTCCGTCGCGGCGCAGCGCGCCCTTGGGCATGCGCAGTTCGACGCGGCGGTTGTAGTTGTCGCCGTGGTCGGGCCACAGCTGCACGCGCTCGCATTCCTCGGGGCGCGGCACGACGGGCATTTGCGCCCATTGATGCGCGGCCCCGCCGGGCCTGTCGCCGAGTGCGGCCGAGACCGTGATGATTTCGCTCTCGCCCACATGGCCCGACACGCGCGCCTGCGTCGTGTGGCGTCCCTTGTAGAAAATGCGCACGTCGAGATCGAGCACCGACGGCGGGCGCGCGAAGGAGAGATATTGGGCCGTTGCCCACACGGCAGGCCGTTCGCAGGTGCGCTCGAGCGCCTCTATCGAGGCGGCGAGCCCGACGCCGCCATACATGAAAAGCATATCCGGCGGCCCGACGCAGACGGACGGGTTCAGCGGAAGATTCCAGCGATGCGGATTGTGCGAGCCGCGCAGCTCGAAGAAACGATTGGTCATGCCCACGTTTCGCACGGCGCGCGACGAAATTTCAACTGAAGGCGGCGGGCAGGGCGACGCGCGCGATCAGGCCGTTTGGCGTGCGATCGAGCAAATGCAGCTTGCCGCCGGACTTTTCGGTGAGCGAGGCGACGATCGACAGGCCGAGGCCAAAGCCGCCCTTGTCGTTGACGGTGCGAGCCGTCTCGCCGCGCACGAAGGGTTCGAGCAACTGCTCCTTCTTGTCGGCGGGAATGCCCGGCCCGTCGTCTGCGACGTCGACGACGATAAAGCCGTCCCGCGGCTGCGTCGCGCTGACCACGACATGGGCGCCGTGATTGACCGCGTTTTCGACGAGGTTCGAGAACAGCCGCTGCAAATCCTCGAGCGAGCCATAGACGGTCTGGTGCTTGCCGCCGGCATAGGAGACGTCGTGCCCGAGATCGGCGAATTCGTCGGCGATGGTCTGCAACACGCTGTCGAGATCGATCAGGCCCATGCCGACGCCCGCCTCTTCGCCGCGCAGGTAGACGAGATTCTTGTGGAGCATGGAATCCATGGTTTCCACGTCCTTCATCATCTTGCCCTTCAGCGCGTCGTCGGCGATGAATTCGGAGCGCAGCCGCATCCGTGTGATGATGGTGCGCAGATCGTGGCTGATCGCGGCCAGCGCGCGCGAGCGCGACTCGATCATCGAATCGATGCGCCGCTGCATGCGGTTCAGCGCGCGCGACAACTGGCGGATCTCCCGTGGGCCGCTCTCCTTGATCGGTTCGGAGCGGCCGCGGTCGAACGGCAATTTCTCGGCCTGTCGCATCAGGCGATAGAGCGGCGCGATGACGGCAAAGGTCAGCCAGACGGTCAGCAGCATCGCGGCGACGAGGAACAAGGCCGCCGAGCTTTCCAGATTGCGCGACATGGCGATGCGCTTGGCGGTCGTACCGCGTCGTTCCTCTTCGAGCGCCAGCGAGCGTCGCTCCTCGGTGAGGGCGATGACGAGATAGCCGCCGCTGCGAAGACCGATCGCAAAGTCGCTGTCGGGCTTTGGCATGCGGACGATCGGCGCGCGCACGATGGCGTCGGGCCACAGCCGCTTTCGGATCAATTCGGCGGTTCCGGTCTTCAGCGCGATCCGGCTGTCTGCCGGCGCATCATCGGCAATCGTGAATTTCAGCCAGGGCGCGACGCGCTGCATTTCGGCGATCGCCCGAGGCCGCCTTTCCGGAGCGACCGCATCGATGGCGGTCGCCGCCGTGGCGATGATCTCCGACGGCTCGACCACGGCGACCGTCCAGTCGGGATCGCTGAACAGGTAGGTTGTGGCCACCACGGCCTGGAACAGCGCGATCGCGGCGAACAGTACCAGCGCGATCTGCGCGCCCAGCGTGTCCGGCCGCAGCCAGCGCAGCACGCGGGTCATCGCCTCGAGACCTGCGCGGAAAACATGTAGCCTTCGGAGCGGACGGTCTGGATGAGGCGCGGACTGCCCACATCGGTCTCCATCTTCTGCCGCAGCCGGCTGATCAGCGTGTCGATCGAGCGCTCGTGCGGCCCCTCGACCGGCCCGTGGGTGAGGCCGATCAGCTGATCGCGCGTGAGGACCCGGTTGGGATGCTCGCACAGCGCATAGAGCAGGTCGAATTCGGCCGCCGTCATGGCGATGCGCGAGCCGGAGGGCGCCACCACCTCGCGCGCCGTCACGTCGACCCGCCAACCCGAGAAGCGGTAGATCTGGCGGGCGCCGTCGGCGGGGGCGGGCTGCAGGCCGGCAGTGCGCCGCAGAACGGCGCGCACGCGCGCCAGCAGTTCGCGCGGATTGAAGGGTTTGGAGACATAATCGTCCGCGCCCATCTCCAGCCCGACGATCTTGTCGACGTCCTCGCCCTGCGCGGTGACGATGACGATGGGTATCGCGCTCTCGCCTCGCAGGCGGCGGCAGATCGACAGGCCGTCCTCCCCCGGCAGGTTGAGATCGAGCAGGATCAGATCGAATGTCCGGCCGCGCAGGGCCTCGTCCATGGCCGCGCCGGTTTCGACCGACACGACCGAAATCTGGTTCGCCCCGAGGTAACGTGAAATCAGCGCCCCGATCTCGGCGTCGTCCTCGACCAGCAGAACGGATGCGGCGTCGGTCATGTCCGGCGGACTTTCCTGGATCGGTCCGCATCTGAGTCGAACGCCTCAGATGCAGGAAGCCTGAGTAATTTCAACGCATGGAGCACGCATTTCGCGAGCCCGGCTTCCACGGTCCGCCGCGCGCTCGAAGGACTGGGAGTGAGCCAAGCCATGCGCGGCACAACCTGTCGACTCCTTTCTTCGGCGCGGGAAAATCATAGACACAATTCAGACAAGAACCCCCGAGGCCAGACAAACCCCCGAGACGCCGCCGGGCGATAAAGTTCATGTGCAGCGGCGGTTTCGTTTGGAGCAACGTTCACGCCGCCGTTTAGCCAAGGTCGTCCCGACAACGACCTGGAATTTGTTTCGTGACCGCGCCGATGGTTGCGGAACATAGGCGCAGCCCGCGTAAACCCTCTCGCGGGCTGCGCCTTTTCGTTTTCAGGGCCAGCCGCTTTCCCGCATCCCCGGACCGCACCGGAGCGCCGCCGCGCGGCGATCATTCCGCGCCTGCCTGATCCCGCCACGCCGCGAAAACGACCGGCCGTTCCGCCAAACGCCTGCGCGCAGCCGGATTGACCCTGTCGGCGGAGCTCTGCTAGCCTGAGCGGCAAGAAAGAACAAACGATAACAAAGACTTTGAAATACAAAGCAAATTGACGCACGCGGGAGGTGCGAATGAGCGGACTCTACCCGTTCCTTGTCTCCATTGGCGCGGTCGCCGTGGTTTCCTGTACGTGCCAGAACAAGCACGCTTGGGCGTTTCTGGCTCTATCGCTCGGCTGCCTTGCAGCGGCGGTTTACTGTTTTACGCAGGGAAACTGGCCATTTGTGGTCATCGATGCGATCTTTGCCGTCGGCGCCTTCGCGCGCTGGGTGAACGCCTGTTCGCCCAAGACGACGGCCGATTTCGCTCCCGCCGACCGCTAGCGGAACGAAGCGCGCGTCGCCGTATTTGACGGCCTGCCATGGCGGGCCAGGGTAGAGTGACGCGTCTTGAGTGAGTTCCAACCCTGCGGCGTGCGGGACGCCATTGCATCGGCGAAATGGCGCGCGTCCGGGGGGCTCGCCGGCTGTGCGCTTGCGCTTGGGCTGCTGTGGAACGTCGGGACGGCGTCCGCGCAGGCCCAGTCCCATGTCGGCTTCAGGCCGATCAAGGTCGCGGGCGTGAATTTTTCGTCGCTCGATCTCCAATATTCGGTCAAGGACGGGCTCGCCACCGCCGCCGTGGCCTGCGTGGCGCGCGCCGACAAGGGCCGGGGCAAGCGAATCTCGGTCGATTTCTTCGCGCTCGAGAATGACAACGAGCCGGCGATCATCGCCGCTCAATCGCAGCGTGGGCTCCAGGTGAGCGACACCTCTGACGCGATCTGCTGGTCGACCAGCGCGCCGATCGCGGATCCGCATCGCAAGCCGTCCGCGATGCGCGTGAAAGTGACCAATTTCGATACCGGCGAATTCACCGAGGTCGATCTGACGCCCCTCGAACGCGCCGGACGCCGTCGCCGTCACCGGCGCTAGACGGTACCGAGCCGCGCGCCGCGCTTCAGCGTCGCACGGGCGGCGCGTAGGGCGGGGCGCCGGGGTAGCCGCTTCCGAACGGCATGAAGGAATTCATCATGTTCGCGGCCGGGCCGACGCTCTGGTCGAGATTGCGCGTCGAGTGCTGAATGAGCGCGACCGTGTTGGCCATGTGATTGACCGAGCTGTCCATTTGCTTGATGGACTTGTCCAGCGACGCCATCGCGCCCTTCATCTCGCCGATGTTGGAGCGCATGTCGGTCATGGAATCGTGGATGTTGACCATAATCTGCGCCATCGACTGCATCTGCTCTGTCATGCGCACGGCCTGGTCGACCATACGGTGCGTATCGTAGGTCAGTTGATAGATCAGGAAGAAGCCGTAGGCCGCCAGAAGGACGAAACCCGCGAGTCCCGCATAGACGACGATGCGAACGGTGCGGATCGCCACGACGGCGCGCTCGAGATAGGCGAGATATTCCGGCGGCCGGTAGGTCTCCGGATAGACCTGCGCCGGATAGTCATTCTTCATGCCCGGCGCTTGTTTGGCCGCGCTGTCGCTTGTCGGCATCGGTTCGTTCGCTCCCTGGACGGGCCTGCATCGCGCGAGGCGCAGCAAGGCCGGTCGGTCGATTTCACATTGTAGAGCGCAGCCGTTGCGGAAAGCCCGCGTTCAATCTTCCCTGCGCGCTCTTGTCGCGGCCTCCGCCCGAGCCGGCGCGACATCCGCGCCGATCGGATTCCTGCGCAAGGCCTGGCGCCGCAGCCGCGGCTCGTCGCCGCTCAGAGCGACCGCGTCGGCTGCGCGGCCTGCCGCAGCCTACGCTCCAGTTCGTCCGCAAGCGCCGGCGCGTTGGCCTTGACGGAGGGCAGAAGAGCCTGCGCGCGCGCTGCGTCGCCTTTGTCCAGCAGCCGCGTGGCGGCCTCGAAATAGGCGCGCGAGGCGTCCGGCAGGCGTCCTGCGGAATAGTAGACATTGCCGAGTTCGCCCCAGGCGTCGGCGTCGTCGGGGCTGGCCTTCAGCAAGGCCTGATAGGCCGCAATCGCCTCGCTGACATTGCCCTTGGCGAACAGGTCGCGCGCCGCGCCGATCGATTGCGTGGGCTCGGCCTTTCGTGGTGCGCCCTTGGCGGGCGTGGAAGCCGTCTTCGACGCGTCGGCCGGCTCGGCCGGTTTGGACGAAACCGTTCCTTCGGCCCAGACCTTCAGGCGCTGCGCCCCGTCCCAGGTCGCGTCGACTCCTTGCTTCATCATGCCGCGCAGGCTGGGGACGCGATCGCCCGCCCAGGCGCCCAGCGCGAAGAACACGATGGCGTAGAAAATGGCTATGCCCAAGCGCGATAGCATGGCGAACCTCGATTCATACGAGCCGCGATAGCGCGGCGCCGCGAGGCGCGCGGTTCGCGCCTCGCCGCATCGGTGAAGAAATCACCAGCGGAACGGGGTCCCGCCCCACGGACTGCCTCCCCACGGGCTGCCGCCCCATGGACTTCCGCCCCATGGGCTGCCG
>JACKJE010000012.1 GCA_020638135.1 Methylobacteriaceae bacterium
CCTTTTCCACGCCCTCGGCGATCGTCTCGCGCCATTTCAGCTTGCCGGTCGAGGCGAGCGTGACGAGTTCGCCGAGCGCGGTCGGCCAGTCCGACAGGAATTCGGAGACGATGAAGCCCTGCATCTTGAGACGGCGGATCAGCATGATGCGCATGTCCGAGAGCGTGGTCTTCTCGGCGCCTTCGTAGGACGCGATCAGGCCGCAGATCGCGATACGGCCGAAATCGTTCATCTGCGCCATGGTGCGCGCGAACGGCTGGCCGCCGACATTCTCGAACAGGCCGTCGACGCCATTCGGCGTCGCGGCGATCAGCTGCTCCTTGAAGTCGGGCGCCCTGTGATCGACGCAGGCGTCGTAACCCAGTTCCTCGACCGCGAACTTGCACTTCTCCGGACCGCCCGCAATGCCGACCGCGCGCGCCCCCTTGGCCTTGACCAACTGGCCGACGACCGTGCCGACAGCGCCGGTCGCGGCCGAGCACACGACCGTCTCGCCGGCCTTCGGCATGATGATGCGATTGACGCCGACCCAGGCGGTCACGCCGGGCATGCCGAGCGGCCCGACGAAAGCCTGCAGCGGAACCTTGCTGTCGTCCACCTTGCGCAGCAGCGCCGGGTTCTGGATCGAATAGAGCTGCCAGCCGCCGTTGTTGGAAACAACCTTGTCGCCCGGCTTGAAGTTCGGATCGTTGGAGGCGACGACTTCGCCGGCCGTGCCGCCGATCATCGGCTCATCGAGCGCCTGGTTGCCGGCATAAGAGCGCCCCTCGTCCATGCGCCCGCGCATGTAGGGATCGAGAGACAGCCACAGATTCTTCACCAGCACCTGCCCCGGCCCAGGCTCGCCGATCTCGCGTTCGAAGAAACGGAAATTGTCTTCGGTCGCGAGCCCCTGCGGACGCGAGGCCAGAACGAAACCCTTGTTGAGCGGCATGTGTCTCTCCCGAAATTGTGGCGCGGATAATAGGGCCCGCGGCGCAAATGGCTAGCGCGCGTCGACCTCGGCCACAAAATCGCCGACGACGCGGTTGAAGAGATCGGGCTCTTCGAGATTCACATTGTGCGTGGTGCGCGGCACGATCCACAGCCGTGCATCGGGAATGCAGCGCTTCATGAAAAGCGCGGGATCGATGCAGGCGGAATCATCGTCGCCGGTTACGATCAGCGCTGGCGCCGCAATGGCGCGCAGCCCTCTTCGAGCTGGTAGATCGTCAGCCGTTTCAACTGGCAGCCGGCGTGTCAGCGCCGTGCCGACCGCGAATGATCCTGCAATTGCGAAAGCGCGCGAAACCCCTGGGGTCGCGCTCCTGTCGAGCGCGCGGGGACCGTGCATGCGCGCTCATCCCGCCTGCCCTGCGCTTCGAGTTTTCGACCAGAACCATGCTGTCTGAGAATGTCTCGCGCATCGTTGATCGGACCCGTGGCGCGCCGACGATGGTGAGCGACAGAACACGATCTGGATGCGCAATCCGAAATTCACTGTCGCATAGCCGCCCATCGAAAGGCCCACGATATGGCGCGCGCAAAACAGAAGTGATCGAGCACCGCGCGAATGTTTCGACAGCGTGATGCTGGCTGTAGAGCGCGGGATCGTCAGCACGTCCGACGGCGGATAGCCGCGCGCGTTGAACGCGACGCAGCGATGGGAGCGGCCGAATAGGCCGCCGTCTGTTCCGTTGCGGCAATCGCCGGCAAATCTGTGCACGAAGACGATTGGCGTGCCTTTTCGCCCGTCGCTTCCGCATGAAGGCGCGCGCGCCGTGCGCATTGACGTAGCCCATCGTTCCTCCCGACACGCTCTGACGCGGCTAACTGCAGAGATAGGACGGCTCGGCGATTAACGGATAGCGGGACAGCCAGGCCCTGATCCGCTCCACGGGCATGGGCCGAACGCGCCCGCCGTCAGGCCGAAGCTTTGGAGCACGCGCGAAGCTCCGCATCCGGCGCAATGCCGGACGTGAACACCGCCTGCCAGCGCGGATCGCGCGCGCGCAGGTCGGTATGTTCGAACGCTCTTTTCGCGCAGTGCACATTCCACGCGCCGCGCGTCGCCGGCGCCGGGTCGTCCACTCCACCGGCCAGGGCGCGAGCCGCTCGAAAATGCGTCGTCAGCAGCGGGTAATGCGTGCGGCGAGCACGATCTGTCCGTGCGGCGCGCGCCGTCCTACTGAAGCATCGCGCGATCTCCGCCGAGATCGCTTCGTCGGAGACAGGCCGCGCGATGAAATCTTCGGCGATGCGCGCGAGATTTTTCGGAGCCGACGAGTTCGACCGCGGCAATGGGCCGCGAATGCCTGCACGATCGCGCGTATAGTCGCGCATGACCGTGCCCGCGTCGCCAGCACCGAAATCATCTGCGACTGCTGACCGCCCGCCGCCGGCTTGATCGCCGGCACCGTGCCGACGAAGGGCAGATCCGGAAAAGCGGCGCGAAGATGCGGCAGGACGAGCGTGAAGCGGTGTTGCAGGCGATGCAGACGACCTGCGGATCGAAGTCCGCGATCAGCCGCCGCATGACCGCGACCACGCGCCAGACGAGATCGTCGGCCGCCCAATCGCCTAGGGAAAGCCGGCGTCGTCGGCGGCGTAGAGATGGTCGGCGACCGGAACCAGTTTCGCGATCTCGCGAAGACGGTTCACCGCCGAGGCGAATCGAGGTCAGGATGCGCGGCGGGACATGGGCGAGCCAAATCTTTTGCCCGAAAGCGGAATGCGCCCAGTCGCGACGCCGGCTTCCGCCTCCGGCCGGCATGGCGTCGCGCGCAAACGGCGACGACCGGCTAAACAATGCCCATGGAACGCGATTCATGACTGGCGCCGGCGCCGGAACCAAGTTCGAACAAGCCTCGCGAGAGGCGGGCCGCCATCGTGCTCGTGCGCCCGGCAACTCGCGGTCAATATCGGCATGTGCGCCCGCGCCATGGCCAATTCAGCGAGCCGACCTCAGGCTGGTCAGCCCGCGCGAGGGCTGGCCGCGCACCGGGGCCTATCGCAAGGGCGCCTATGCGGCCGCCGCCGGCGCCGTTCATCTGCTTGAAAAGGCGAAACTTTACGACAGCGTCGCGGCCGCGGTCGCCGACCTCAATTATGTCTATGCCGCAACCGCGCGCGAGCGCGGCCAGGCCAAGCCCATACTGCTGCCGCGCGCGGCGATGAGCGCGAGCGCCGCGCGCATCGCCGCCGGCGAGACGCACGGCATTCTCTTCGGCCCCGAGCGCACTGGCCTCGACAACGACGATGTGGCGCTAGCCGACGCCATCCTGACCTTCCCGGTCAATCCCGCCTACGCCTCGCTCAATCTCGCGCAGGCCGTATTGCTCTCGGCCTACGAATATTTCTCGGCCGCCCACGGCCAGATCGCGCCGTTCGAGATCATCGAGCGGTCGCCGCCCGCACAGCGCGAGATGACGCTCTCCTTCTTCGAATTTCTCGAAGGCCATCTCGAGGAGCGCGGCTTCTTCCGCTCGTCTCGAAGCGCCCGGTCATGCAGCGCAATCCTGCGCAACATGTTCCATCGCATGCAGCTCACCCAGCAGGACGTCCGCACCTGGTGGGGAATGGTCGTGCGCCTGATCGAGGGGCCACGCGAAACGCCGCAGACCCGAAAGCGCATCGGCCCCAAGAAAGCAAAATTCTGAATAGATTACCCATGCAGTTAACTTCCGATTTTCTATCATTATACAGCTCACGCTGCGACAGCCGAGTCCACGCCGCCGCATAGAGTGTTTGTTTGCATTTGCGGCGCATTTTCGCGGAAGTTGCTCAAAATTCGGCAAGATAATGTTTGGCAGAGCTCATCGGCCCTGACCTGGTTTCTGGCGCTTCGTGCGATCCGTAGCGCCTCGTGCGCGACGCGGACGGCACGCTTGGAATCATCTTCGCTGACCCTGGTGCCGATCGTGCTCCTCATGTCGGCGACGATCGACTACAGTTCGAACAACGCGATGCGGCAGCGCGTGCAGGATGCGCTCGACGCCGCCGTTCTCGCCGGCGCACATCGTCGAACCCGACGACGACCAGCGATCAGCGCATTTCCGCGGCGCGGCAGGTCTTCAACAGCGCGATCGGTCCCGATGCGCGCTTCGTTACCAGCACATCGTTCACCGTCGACGCGGTCACCGCCAAAGTGACCGGCAACGCGACGACAGAACGCACGTCGATGATCAGCTCGCGCCTCACGCCGGCGGTCCGTCAGGCCTTCACCGCCAGCGCATTGCCGATGGCCAATCTCGTGCGCGCGCTCGACGTCGTGCTCTGCGTCGACGCGACGGGCTCGATGTGGAATACGCTTTCGGCGGTCCAGAACAACATCACGAACTTCAAGACCAATCTCGACGCCGCGATTTCGGCCGCCGGCTATCGTCCCTTCGACCGCACGCGCGTCCGCGTGATCTACTATCGCGACTACGGCGGCAACGGCGTGTTCAATCTGCCTGCCTATTCCTGGTATTGCACCTACTACAAGAGCGTCTATGGCTGGTCGAGCTGCCCCCTCACGGGACCGATCTCGGCGACGCGCAGCCCATCGCCTCCTCAGCTTCGACATGTCGATCCCTGGACATCTCGTCAATTTCACCTCGTTCGTGAGCGGTCAGACCGCGAACGGCGGCGGCGATCTCCCGGAAAGCGGCCTCGAATGTCTGTGGACCGCGATGAATTCCTCGTGGACGCATGTGGGCGACGCGCTGCCGACCGGCGCGAAGGTGACCGACGTCTTCCCCGTCATTTCGATCTATACGGACGCTGGCGCGCATCCCCCGAATTTCTCGCAGTCCGTGCAGAACACGAGCTATCCGTCCGCCATGCCGCGCAACTATGCCGATCTCCTCGGCCAGTGGAACAATCCGTCGGTCATCGACCAGTCGCACAAGGCGCTTCTGTTCTATGGCAATCCGAATATCGAGGACGACTATTACTTCGGGCTCCCGAGCGCCTGGGGAACCATCAAGACCTGGCCGGGCTTCTCGAACCCCGCGTCGCTGACCAGCGCCAATAACGATCTCATCACGTCGCTCGCCAGGGGCATCGTCGGCAGCGGCAGCCATCGCCTGACCGATTGACCCGCGACCTCGCAGACATCGCAAAAGGCGTCTAGTCTCCCGACAATTCGGGAGACGGAAATGGCGAGCGAACATGTCGACGTGCTGGTCGTCGGCGCAGGGCTTTCGGGCGTAGGCGCCGGCTACTGGCTGCAAAAACTCTGCCCGAACAAGAGCTATGCGATCATCGAGGCGCGCGCGCGCAAGGGCGGCACCTGGGATCTGTTCCGCTATCCCGGCATCCGCTCGGACTCGGACATGTTCACGCTCGGCTATGCCTTCAAGCCGTGGACCGACCCCAAGGCGATCGCCGACGGCCCCTCGATCCTGCGCTATGTCGAGGAGACAGCCCGCGAGAACGGGATCGACGACCATATCCGCTATTCCCAGCGCATGGTCTCGGCGTCCTGGTCGAGCGCCGACGCGCGCTGGACGGTCGAGGTCGATACGGCCGAGGGGCGCACGCGCTACACCTGCGGCTTTCTCTACATGTGCTCGGGCTACTACCGCTACGATCACGGCTATCTGCCGGCCTTCGCCGGCATGGGCGATTTCGAGGGCCAGATCGTCCATCCGCAGGCCTGGCCCGATGATCTCGATTACGCCGGCAAGCGCGTCATCGTCATCGGCTCCGGCGCGACCGCCATGACGCTCGTGCCGGAAATGGCGAAGACCGCCGCGCATGTCACGATGGTGCAGCGCTCGCCGACCTATGTCGTCGCGCGCCCCTCGAAGGACGCGGTCGCCGACTGGTTGCGCGCCAAACTGCCGGCGAAACTCGCTTATGCGCTGTCGCGCTGGAAGAACGTGCTGTTCGGCATGTATTTCTACAATCTCTGCAAGCGCCGGCCGGACAAGGTGAAAGCCTATCTGCTCAAGCTCGTGCGCGAGCAATTGCCTGCGGGCTATGACATCGAAAAAGACTTCACGCCGCGCTACAATCCCTGGGACCAGCGGCTCTGCCTGATCACCGACGGCGATCTCTTCGCAGCGATCCGCGAGGGCCGCGCATCCGTCGCCACCGACGCGATCGAACGCTTCACGGCAAAGGGGCTGAGGCTCGCCAGCGGCAAAGAGATCGAGGCTGACATCATCGTCACCGCCACCGGCCTCGAGTTGCAGATGCTCGGCGGCGCGACGCTGAGCGTCGACGGCCAACCCGTCGAGCCCGGCAAGACGCTCAACTACAAGGGCATGATGTTTTCGGACGTGCCCAACATGGCCGCGACCTTCGGCTACACCAACGCCTCGTGGACACTCAAAGCCGATCTCATCGGCGAATACGTCTGTCGCATTCTCAATCTGATGGACGCGAAAGGCCAAAAGATCGTCGTCGCGCACAATGACGATCCCGACATGCCGGTCGAGCGCTTCGTCGATTTTTCGTCAGGCTATTTCCAGCGCGTGATCGATCAGCTTCCGAAACAGGGCGCGCGAAAACCGTGGAAGCTCTATCAGAACTACGCCAGGGACCTGCTGTCGCTGCGCTACGGCAAGGTGGAGGACGGCGTGCTGCGGTTTTCGAACCCGCCGGCGGAGAGCGCCGCGAACAAGGAGATGGAGGCGGCGTGAGGTCCTCCCGCCTCGAGAATCCTCATCCTGAGGAGCCTGCGCAGCGTCTCGAAGGATGGCCGCATGAGAGGCGCCCACATTTACATCCTGCAGTGTTCCGACGGATCGTATTATACGGGCATCACACGGCGAGAACCCAATGAACGGGAGAGTGAGCACAATCAAGGCCTCGACCCGACCGCCTGGACGTTTACGCGCAGACCTGTACGGCTCGTCTGGAGCGAATATTTCGAGAGGATAGACGAGGCGATCGCAACGGAGCAGCGGATCAAGGGCTGGTCGCGAGCAAAGAAACAAGCACTCATCCGTCGGGACTACGATGCGCTGCCTTCATTGGCATCGAGGCGCCGCAAGTCACAACCGTAACTCGGCCATGCTTCGAGACGCGGCCTTTGGCCGCTCCTCAGCATGAGGGTGAGTGTAGTGGCAGAGGCAGTGAACTCCCCCTACCCCATATTCTCCTTCACCGTCTCGATCAGCTGCTTCAGCGTGAACGGCTTCGGCATGAAGCCGAAATCCTCGCCTTCCGGCAGGTTCTTCGAGAAGGCTTCTTCGGCGTAGCCGGAGACGAAGATCACCTTCGCCGTCACGCCGCGCTTGCGCAATTCGCCGAACATGGTCGGCCCGTCCATCTCCGGCATCACGACGTCGGAGACGATGAGATCGACCTTACCGTCGTTTTCTTCCACCACCTGCAGCGCCTCGACGCCGCTCGCTGCTTCCAGCACCGTATAGCCGCGTGCGGAAAGCGCGCGAGAACCGAAGGCGCGCACGGCGTCCTCGTCTTCCACCAGCAGGATCACGCCCTGCCCGGTCAGGTCGGCGGCAGGCTTGGCGGCCTCCACCTTCGGCGCGATCTCTGCGGCCGCCGGAATGTGCCGCGGCAGGAAGATGCGGAAGGTCGTGCCCTTGCCGACTTCGGAATCGACGAAGACGAAGCCGCCGGTCTGCTTGACGATGCCGTACACCATCGACAGGCCAAGGCCCGTGCCCTTGCCGACTTCCTTGGTCGTGAAGAAGGGCTCGAAAATCTTTTCCTTCAGTTCCGGCGGAATGCCCGTGCCGCTGTCGGCGACTTCGAGCAGCACGAATTCGGCCGCTGTCAGCAGCGGCTCCTTGAAGGCGGCGCATTCGGCCGGCGCGACATTGCGGGTGCTCAGCACGATCTTGCCGCCATTGGGCATGGCGTCGCGCGCATTGACGACGAGATTGACCACGACCTGCTCGAGCTGGTTGAGATCGGCCTTGACCAGCCACAGGTCGCGCCCGTGCTTCAGTTCCAGCGCGACCTTCTCGCCGGCCAGACGCCGCATCAGCATTTGCAGGTCCGACAGCATGTCGTCGACCTGCAGGACCTGCGGGCGCAGCGTCTGGCGACGCGAGAAGGCCAGGAGCTGGCGCACGAGGCCAGCCGCGCGATTGGCGTTCTGCTTGATCTGCATGATGTCCTGGAAGGACGGATCGGTCGGCCGGTGATTTGCGAGCAGCAGATCGGAATAGCCGATGATCGCGGTCAGCACGTTGTTGAAATCGTGCGCGACGCCGCCCGCGAGCTGGCCGATCGCCTGCATTTTCTGCGATTGTGCGAAATTCTCCTGCAGCGTGCGCTGTTCGGTCGTGTCGAGCGCATAGAGCATCACGCCGCCGGTCTCGCCCGCGTCCTCGGCCGGCGCGAAGAACAGCCGCGCGGCGGCGCCGCCTTCGGCGCCGATATCGAGCGGCGCGGGATCGGCCTGGCCGGCTAGCGTCGCCTCGATCGCGCCGCGCACCGCCGCCGCGTCGCGTTCGGGCAGGCCGGCCAGAACCGAGCGCCCGCCCTCCCCGCCTTTCAGCGCGGCCGGCATCAGCTTGGCGAAGGCGGCGTTGGAGCGTTTGACCAGGCCCTGCGCGTCGAGCACGGCGATCGCCATGGGCGTCGAATTGAAGAAGCGCGCAAAGCGCGCCTGCGCCGCCAGAATGTCCTCGCCAGTATCCTCGCTCGTCGCCCGGCTGAGAACCAGCGTGCGCGAATGGCCGGGCTGGCCGTCGCTCGAAAAGGCGATCCGATGGACGAGCCGGACCGGCAGGCGCTGGCCGCCGCGCCGCTTGAGATCGACGTCGATCTGTTCCGTGCGCACCTCGCCGGGCCCTCCGGCGACCGCTTCCAGCAGCGCCGCGCCGGAGCCGGCGACGAGCTGCGACAGTTTCATGCCGCCCGAGCCGACCTGCGCCAGATCATAGTCGAGCCAGCCCGCCAGCGTCGCATTCATGAAGGTGATGACGCCCTGCTGGTCGGCGGCGAAGAAGCCGGCCGGCGCATGATCGAGGAAGTCGATGACGTTCTGCAATTCCTGGAAGACGTTCTCGTGCCGCTCGCGCTCGCGCGTGATGTCGGCGACCGACCAGAGCGCCGCGCGCTTGGCGCCGAGGCGGTCGAGCGGCCGCACCCGGATGCGATACCAGCCGACGCCGGACTGGCCCGCCAGCGGCGCGGCGAGCCGCACTTCCTCGACCGCGCTGCGGTTTTCGCGCGCAGCCTGGGCGAGGCGGTAGATGGATTCGGAGACTTCCGGCGCGCCCGAGAACAGCCGCTCGATCGTGCGCAGATCGGCGAGCCCGTGCGCGCCGGACAAGGTGAGATAGGCTTCGTTGGCGTAGATCACCCGCGAGTCGCCTTCGGTCACCAGCAGGCCGTCGGCCCCCGTGTCGGCGATCACCTTGGTGATGTCGTTCTTGACGGACTGGCCGGAAAACTGAAGAAACCCGACAGCGTAGGCAAAGAGCGCGAGCACGCCGACCATGGCCAGCACCGCAAGCAGAGCCTTGAGCAGCCTGCCTGCCTGGTCAGGCGGCAGGAAAGAGAAGGCGGCCGCGATCGCCACCAGCGCGGCGGCCAGCAGCAGGACGAGGCCGGGGCTGCCGCTCCTCTCACTGCGGTCGATGGCGGTGATCGGGGTCTCGCTCATGAACGACGGTCTTCTTCGGCGGCGAAAATTCCGCGACTTGCCTGAAATCCACGGGCGCGCGCCGATTCGCAAGAGGATGGGGCGGACCGCCGGGCAAGACAATCGCCGGTCCGGGACGACGGCGTCCATATGCGCAGACGATCGTTAACCATGCATTAACCTTCTCTCCGGCGGGGCGGCTGCCCATGTTATTCTGACAAATGCGCCTTTGTCGGGCGCGATAGGGTTGTTGTACATCATGGGTTCCATGAGCACATTTCTGGCGGACAAGCCTTGGTGGGCCGGCTACCTCATAGCCGCCGTCCTGATTCTTCTGGGGCTCGCCCTGGTCACGGTCATCTATCGCGCCCTGCGCGGCAACCGGATTCGCACGAGTTCCGCGCGCGGCCGCCAGCAGCGCCTCGGCGTGGTCGACACGCATGACATCGGCGCCGAGCGTCAGCTCATCATCGTGCGCCGCGACAATGTCGAGCACCTGATCATGATCGGCGGCCCCAACGACGTCGTCATCGAGCCGGCCATCGTGCGCGCCGAGATGCGCGGCGACACGCGCGGCCCGCGTGAGCGCGAACCCGGCGCCCCGGCCTGGGCGAGCGGCGAGACGCCGTCGATCGAATCCGCGCGTCCGTTGGCGCCCGAACCCGTCGCCCCGCCGGAGCCGCCCCCGCAGGAGCCTCTCGCCCCGCCTGCGCCGCCGCCTCCGCCTCCGCCGCGCGGACCGCGCCTGCCCGATCTTTTCTCGCGCGGCAAGCGTTCGGAAGCCGCGCCGGAAGCCCCGCCGGCGCCGAAGCCCGCCGACGTCAGGCGGGAGGAGCCCAAGCCTGTCGCTCCTGCGCCGATCGCTCCTGCGCCTGCCGCGCCCCTGCGCCGAGCCGCGCCGCCTGCGCCTGCGGTCGCAAGCAAGCCTGCCGGAAGCCAAGCCTGCCGAACCGAAGGCGCGCCGAAGCCGACGCCGGCCGCGGCCAAGCCAGCGCCGTCGAAGCCGCCTGAACTCGACCTGGACAAGCTCGCCGCCGCGCCGCCGCGCCGGAGCCGCCGGTCGCCCGCCGATCAAGCCCGATTTGCCGCCGCCCTCGCCTGGCCAAACAGCCAGTCGCCCGCCAGGCCCGATCGAACCGCCGGATGCCGCCGCCGCGCCGATGCCGGATGCGCTGAAGCGCGAGGCAGCGGAAGCGCCGACCAGCCGCCGCCGCCGCGCCGCTTGCGCCAGGATCGCGCCCGCCGCCGCCCCTTCTTCCGTCCGCCCCGCCGCAGCCGCCGCCCGCCGCCGCAAGGCCCGCCAGGCGCCGCCTGCGCCGCCCGCGCCCGCGCCGCCGCCTGGCTTCCAGCGCCCGACCGCGCCGCGCCGCCGCCACCGCCGCCAGCTGCCGGCTGCGCCATGCCGCCGCCGCCGGTCGCCCGCCGCCCCGCCTCGCCGCCGCCCCCTGCCGCCCGCCGGCGGACAATCCGGGTCGCCGACCATGCCGAGCCCCCCAGCTCCGCCCGTCGCGCCGCCCCCGCCTCCGCCGCCTCCACCGGCCAAGCCCGCGGACGACATCGACCCACTCGCCTCGCTCGAGGAGGAGATGGCCAAGCTGCTCGGCCGGCCCGGCCCCGGCCGCTGAAGCTCGAACCCGAAAGCAAAGGGGCGGCCGAACGGCCGCCCCTTTTTGATTCGCGTCGGTGGTCCGCCGCTCAGTCGTCGCGGTAGACGCGCTCGCGGCGCTCGTGGCGCTCCTGCGCCTCGATCGACAGCGTGGCGATCGGCCGGGCGTCGAGGCGCTTGAGGCCGATCGGCTCGCCCGTCTCCTCGCAATAGCCGTAGGAGCCCTCTTCGATGCGGTTGAGCGCCGAATCGATCTTGGCGATCAGCTTGCGCTGCCGGTCGCGCGCGCGCAGTTCGATCGCGCGGTCGGTTTCCG
Source organism: Methylobacteriaceae bacterium (assembly GCA_020638135.1). Lineage (GTDB taxonomy): Bacteria > Pseudomonadota > Alphaproteobacteria > Rhizobiales > Beijerinckiaceae > JAJXWB01. Next base: position 11,458 of record JACKJE010000012.1, read on the forward strand.
AAGACGCCCTGTCGGCGAGATCGGAATGGTTTTCGCTTTCATTCTGCAGCGCGGCCAGCGTCTCGCGGCTTTCCCGCAGAATATCGTCTTTCCAGATCAGCAGCTTGCGGCGGAAGTAGTCCTTCTGCCGTTCGTTCATGAAGGGCTCGTCCTCGGACGGCCGGTAAGTCTCGTCGACGGCGACTGTCATTGCAGGTCCGCTCCCTAGAACCTTAGACCAAAGTCGGGCGGCTTATATCGGCAGGTTTGCGTCGATACAATGACCGCGAATGGTTTTCAGATTGTTTCGCATCAATTTCGCGACGCATCATGAATTGCGCCGCACTGCAGCGAAGGGAACTGACAGCGCACGATCGCCGGCCGCATGATTTTCGGACAGAAGACGAAAGCGGTCAGCCCATCGCCTTCTTCAGGTTCTCGTCGATCTTGTCCAGGAAGCCAGTTGTCGAAAGCCATTTCTGGTCGGGCCCGACCAGCAGGGCCAGATCCTTGGTCATGAAGCCCGATTCGACCGTCTCGATGCAGACCCGCTCGAGTTCGTGCGCAAACAGCTTCAGCGCCATGTTGTCGTCGAGCTTGGCGCGATGCGCGAGGCCGCGCGTCCAGGCGAAGATCGAGGCGATCGAATTGGTGGACGTCTCGTGGCCCTTCTGGTGCTCGCGATAGTGGCGGGTCACCGTGCCGTGCGCGGCTTCCGCCTCCACCGTCTTGCCGTCGGGCGTCATCAGCACCGAGGTCATCAGGCCGAGCGACCCGAAACCCTGCGCCACCGTGTCGGACTGGACGTCGCCGTCGTAATTCTTGCAGGCCCAGACATAGCCGCCCGACCACTTGAGCGACGAGGCCACCATGTCGTCGATCAGACGGTGCTCGTACCAGATCTTCGCTTCCTTGAAGCGGTCAGCGAATTCCGCATCGAAAATCTCCTGGAACAGATCCTTGAAGCGCCCGTCATAGGCCTTGATGATCGTGTTCTTGGTCGAGAGATAGAGCGGCCATTTGCGGCCCAGCGCATAGTTCATCGAGGCGCGCGCGAAATCGCGGATCGAGTCGTCCAGATTGTACATGGACATGGCGACGCCGGCGCCGGGGAACTGGAACACCTCGCGCTCGATCACCTGGCCGTCGTCGCCGACGAACTTCAGCGTCAGCTTGCCCTTGCCCGGCACCCTGAAGTCGGTCGCGCGATACTGGTCGCCATAGGCGTGGCGGCCGACGACGATCGGCTGCGTCCAGCCCGGCACGAGGCGCGGCACGTTCCTGCAAATGATGGGTTCGCGAAAAATCGTGCCGCCCAGAATGTTGCGGATCGTGCCGTTCGGCGACTTCCACATTTCCTTCAGCCCGAACTCCTTCACGCGGGCCTCGTCCGGCGTGATCGTCGCGCATTTCACCGGCACGCCGTATTTCTTCGTCGCTTCCGCCGCGTCGATGGTGATCTGGTCGTTGGTCTCGTCGCGCTTCTGGACGGAGAGGTCGTAATATTTGAGGTCGATGTCGAGATAGGGGTGGATCAGCTTGTCCTTGATGAAGGACCAGATGATGCGGGTCATCTCGTCGCCGTCCATTTCGACGACGGGATTCTCGACCTTGATCTTGCTCATGACGATTCCCTTGCGCAGCATGCGCGCTCTTTCCGCGCCTATTCAGGAGGCGCCTCGCGTCAGCCATTTCGCGCCCAGCAGGCGCCCTCCCGGCGCCGATCGCCACGGCGCGGATGCACTTCGCGCCGCTGCAGCAAGCCTAGCCACGCTTTTGGCGCAGGCGCCCGTTTCGAAGGCGCCGCCAGTCGGCGCGACGAAGATGACTTCGCGCCCGCCTGGCTTCAGACTGCACTGAACGAGCGCGCGGACGCGCTCTACGCCGATTTTCGCGGCGCAGCGCGACGGAAGAAAACCTGTCCGCGGCGCGGGCTGCGCGGCGTCGGCCGATCTGAAAAGGCTGGCGCGACAGACGAGCTGATCGCCTACGGCCGCGGCCTCACCGAAGACATGCTGAAAGCCGCCCCCGACGCCCTGCGCGTCACCAAGCGCAGCCTCGACGCGACGCTTGAGATCGCGTCCTACGACACGGCAATGGAGCTCGAGGAGCGCGGCCAGATCCAGATGGTGCGGGCGGCGCCGACGAAGCGGTGAAGGTGGGAGCGCTCCTTCTCCCGCCTGCGGGAGAAGGCGGCCTTCGCGTCAGCGAGGGTCGATGAGGGCTCGCGATATGTTGCAACGGTTGGCTGAAATAGCACACCGATCGGTCCGGCATCGACGGCGGCCTCCTTCGCCATCGCCGCGCCGGCGAAGGCGCAGTAAAGTCAAATCCTTGGCGGCCCCGGCGCCCACTGTCGCCCAATTGCCACTAACACTTGGAAACATAACCAGAATTTCCAAGAAGGGCTATCCGACGGTCCGTTCGCCGCCTAAGGTCAAGTCACCGTTGATCTCGCGTTTCACAATGCTCGCTATGGCCGCCATGTGCGAGCGCGAAGGCTGAGATCGTAGAGAACATGGGGGCGTTATTATGAAGCATCTCACACGCATTGCGGCGGCGCTTGCCGCGACCGCCATCGCCGCGCCGGCGCTGGCCGCCGACCTGCCGGCCCGCAAGGCCGCGCCCGCCATGGTGGCGGTGGACCCGCCGTCGTGGACGGGCTTTTACGCCGGTGTGAACCTCGGCTACCAGTTCCGCGCCGGCTGGACCGGCACGGGCGCCCTGCCGGGTTTCTTCGCGCCGACCTGGGACACGGAAATGGCGGCCTCCATGGCGCTGGCCTCCGCGCCCTATAGCGGCGGCAAGAGCGGCTCGTTCATCGGCGGCGGACAGGTTGGCTACAATATCCAGTGGCTCGGCCCGCTGGTGGCCGGCCTCGAAGCCGACATCCAGGGTCTGGCCGGCGGCGGCAATGGCGGCGGCGTGTCCGGCGGCGCGCTGATTCCGGTCCTGTTCCCCGGCGAGACGATCGTCTCCAATTCGACCGCCAGCGCGCGCGTCGATTGGCTCGGCACGTTGCGCGGCCGTTTCGGCTATGTCCTGACGCCGTCGCTGATGGCTTACGCCACCGCCGGCCTTGCCTATGGCGGCGTCCGCTCCAGCGCGTCGATCATGCAGGTCAACCTGCCCTTCGGCGGCGCGCCCTTCACCGCAATTTCGACGGGGGCCACGTCCGGCACGCGCCTCGGCTTCGCCGTCGGCGGCGGCGCCGAGTGGAAGTTCATGAGGAACCTCGGCCTCAAGTTCGAATACCTCTACTACGATCTGGGAACCTCGACGCAGGCGATGACCCCTCTCGTGTTCGCGGGCCCGCCCTACGGCGATTGCCCCTTCCAGCGCACGCATTACGCCGGGCATATCGTGCGCGCCGGCCTGAACTATCACTTCAACTTCGGCGCCGCTCCGGTCGTCGCCAAATACTGATCGGCTCGCTCGCCGAAAAGAAAAGCCCGGCCTCGCGGCCGGGCTTTTTTGTGCCGGAAGAGCGTCGCGCCCGTCCCGGCGCGTCTCACAAGGCCTTCAACGCCGCATTCAGCGTCGCGCTCGGACGCATGGCGGCGGACGTCTTGGCGAAGTCCGTCACGTAATAGCCGCCCGTATCCACCGGCTTGCCCTGCGCGCCGACCAGTTCGGCGTTGATCTTCGCCTCGTTCGCCGTCAGCGCCTCGGCCAGCGGCTTGAATTTCGCGGCCAGGTCCTTGTCCTTGGTCTGCGCGGCCAGAGCCTGCGCCCAGTAGAGGGCGAGGTAGAAATGGCTGCCGCGATTGTCGATCTGCCCGACTTTTCGCGCCGGGCTCTTGTTGTGCTCGAGATCTTGCCGTTCGCCTCGTCGAGCGTCTCGGCCAGCACCTGCGCCTTCGCATTGCCGGTCGTCTGCGCGAGATGTTCGAGCGAGACGCCGAGCGCCAGGAACTCGCCGAGCGAATCCCAGCGCAGATAGCCTTCCTCGTTGAACTGCTGCACGTGCTTGGGCGCGGAGCCGCCGGCGCCCGTCTCGAACAGGCCGCCGCCCGCCATCAGCGGCACGATCGACAGCATCTTGGCGGACGTGCCGAGCTCCATGATCGGGAAGAGATCGGTGAGATAGTCGCGCAACACGTTGCCCGTGACCGAGATCGTGTCCTGGCCCTTGCGGATGCGATCGAGCGAGAACTTGATCGCCTCGACCGGCGGCAGGATGCGGATGTCGAGGCCTTTCGTGTCCTCGTTCTTCAGATACGTCTCGACCTTGGCGATGATCTCAGCGTCGTGTCCGCGCTTGGCGTCGAGCCAGAACACGGCGGGCGTGTTGGAGAGGCGCGCGCGGCGCACGGCGAGCTTCACCCAGTCCTGGATCGGCGCGTCCTTGACCGTACAGGCGCGGAAGATGTCGCCGGCCTCGACAGGACGCTCCAGCAGAACCTTGCCGCCGTCGTCGACGATGCGCACGTTCCGCCGGCGGCGGGATTTCGAACGTCTTGTCGTGCGAGCCGTATTCTCGGCCTTTTGCGCCATCAGGCCGACGTTCGGCACCGTGCCCATGGTCTTGGGGTCGAAGGCGCCGTTCTTCTTGCAATCCTCGATGACGGCTTCGTACATCGTCGCGTAGCAGCGATCCGGGATCGTCGCCTTCGTGTCCTCGAGCTTGCCGGCCGCGTTCCACATCTTGCCGCTGTCGCGGATCATCGCGGGCATGGAGGCGTCGACGATCACGTCCGACGGCACATGCAGGTTGGTGATGCCCTTGTCGGAATTCACCATCGCGAGGCCCGGCTGCTTGGCGTAGACGGCCCGGATGTCGGCCTCGATCTGCTTGCGCTCGGCCTCCGGCAGCGACGCGATCTTGGCGACGAGATCGCCAAAACCGTTGTTGAAGTTCACGCCGAGCTTCCTGAAGGTCTCGCCATGCTTGGCGACGAGATCGGCGAAATACACGGACACCGCATGGCCGAACATGATGGGGTCCGAGACCTTCATCATCGTCGCCTTGAGATGCAGCGAGAAGAGAACGCCCTTGGCCTTCGCGTCGGCGATCTGCTCGCCGTAGAAGGCGCGCAGCGCCTTGGCGCTCATCACGGCGGCGTCGATCACTTCGCCGGCGTCGAGCGCGGTCTTCGCCTTCAGGACCGTCGTCTTGCCGTCGGCGCCGACGAGTTCGATGCGCACGTTGGTCGCGGCGGGAACCGTGGTGGAGACTTCCGAGCCATAGAAATCGCCGCCCGACATATGCGCGACATGCGACTTCGAGTCCGCGCTCCACGCGCCCATCTTGTGCGGATTGTTGCGGGCGTACTGCTTCACGGCGCCGGCGGCGCGGCGATCCGAATTGCCTTCGCGCAGCACCGGGTTCACGGCCGAGCCCAGAACCTTGGCGTAGCGCGCCTTGATATCCTTCTCTTCGTCATTGGCCGGGTTCTCCGGATAGTCCGGCACGGCGTAGCCCTTGGCCTGCAATTCCTTGATCGCGGCGCGCAGCTGCGGGATCGAGGCGGAAATGTTCGGCAATTTGATAATGTTGGCTTCGGGCTTCAGCGCGAGCTGGCCGAGTTCCGTCAGTTCGTCGCCGATCTTCTGGGCATCTGTCAGCTTCTCGGGAAAATTCGCGAGAATGCGCCCGGCGAGCGAAATGTCCTTCAGCTTCACCTTCACACCGGCGGCGCCGACGAAGGCCTCCACGATCGGCAGCAGCGAGTAGGTCGCCAGCGCCGGGGCTTCATCGACCTTCGTCCAGACAATTTCGAGATTCGACATGTTCGGGCTTCCTCGCCTGCGTCGCCGCGCCTGAAGGGCGGGCAAAATTCTGACCGGCGCCACCACTACGCATTTCGCGCCGGCCCCTCAATTAGAATTGTGTCGCATGGCCCTTGGCCGGGAAGCGCCCGTTGGCTGCGACAACATGCGCCATGGCGCATATGCGCCCGACCGCATATCAAGGTGGCATGGAAGATCAGGTCGCCTTTCTCTCCGCTCTCGCCGAACCCACCCGTCTCGCGGCGCTGCGCATCCTCTGGGATGGCGGCGAGCATTGCGTGTGCGAACTCATGACCAAGCTCGGGGCGAGCCAGTCGCGCATGAGCCGGCACATGAGCGCGCTGAAGGCCGTCGGCCTGGTCGCCGACCGCCGCGACGCGCAATGGGTGCGCTATCGCCTCACGCCTGACCTCGCACCATCTGCGCGAGAAATCCTCGACGCCGTGATGGCGGCCGTGGCCGAGCCGAAGCGGAGGGCGGCATGAGCTTCGGATTGTCCACCCATCCGCAGCGCCCGGCGTCGTCGGCGACATGGATCGCCGCAACGCTCACGGCCGTCGCGCTCTGGTTCGCGCTCTATGCGCAGCTCGAACCCGTCTCGGCCTGGCTCGTCGCCCTGCTGCCAGCGCGCCGGGCAGTCCCATCGCGGAATCCTCCGCTTTTTCGTCTACGACACGCCGAAAGTGCTGATGCTGCTGACGCTGGTCGTCTTCGGCATGGGCGTGGTCCGCAGCTTCTTTCGCCGGAGCGCACGCGCGCCCTGCTCGCCGGCCGGCGCGAGGGCGTCGGCAATGTCGCGCCGCCGCCATTCTCGGCGTCTTCACGCCCTTCTGTTCCTGCTCGGCCGTGCCTTTGTTCGTCGGCTTCGTCTCGGCGGGCGTGCCGCTCGGCGTCACCTTTTCGTTCCTGATCGCCGCGCCCATGGTCAACGAGGTCGCGCTCGGCCTGCTGTTCGCGCTGGTCGGCTGGAAGGTGGCGGCGATCTATCTCGCCTTCGGCCTCGCCATCGCCATCGTCTCCGGCTGGATCATCGGCCGCCTGCATCTCGAAGGCTGGCTGGAGGAATGGGTGCGCAACCTGCGCGCTGGCGAGGCCGACCTGCCGGCGGATCAGCAATCAATAGTCGACCGCATTCACGCGGGCCTCGAAGCCGTGCGCGACATCGTCGGCCGGGTCTGGGCTATGGATCATCGTCGGCATTGCCGCCGGGCTTTCATCCACGGCTATGTGCCGAACGATCTGCTCGCCGCCATCATGGGCAAGGGGCCAGTGGTGGTCCGTGCCGGCGGCCGTGCTGCTCGGCGTGCCCATGTATTCCAACGCGGCGGGCATCATTCCGGTCGTCGAGGCCCTGCTCGGCAAGGGCGCGGCGCTCGGCACCGTGCTCGCCTTCATGATGAGCGTGATCGCGCTGTCCTTCCCGGAAATGATCATCCTGCGCAAGGTTCTGTCGCTGCGCCTGATCGCCGTTTTCGCTGGCGTCGTCGCGCTCGGCATCGTCGCCGTCGGCTATCTCTTCAACGCCCTGTTCTCCTGAAAGGCAGACCCATGAAAAACGTCAAGATCCTCGGCTCCGGCTGCAAGCGCTGCATCGCGACCGCCGACATGGCGACAGCCGAAAGCGAAGAAACTCGGCATCGACATCCAACTCGAAAAGGTCACCGACTTCGCCGACATCGCGAAATTCGGCATCGCCTCGACGCCGGGCGTGGTGATCGACGGCAAGGTCGTCCATGCCGGCGGCCTGCCGAAGCCGGAAGACATGGCGAAATGGCTGGCGGCGTGAGCCCGCGCCATGAACGATCTGGCGACGCCCGACGCAGATGCGCCCGCTACCGCGTGACCGGCATGGACTGCAGCGCATTGCGCGGCAAAGGTCTCGACCGCTGCGCGAGGAGTCGCGGGCGTGCGCGATGCGCAAAGTGTCGATCGCCTCGCAGATCATGACGCTGCAACTGGACGATCCGCAGACTGCAACGCCCGAGATCGAGGCGCGCGCCGTGACCGCGATCGGCTACAAGCTCGACCGGATCGAAGGACGAAGGCGTGGCCACGCCATCAGCGCATGTCGCGCCGGCCTACAGGCGCGCGCTCTGGATCGTCGTCATCCTCAATCTCGGTTACGGCCTCATCGAGATCGTCGGCGGCCTGCTGGCCGGCTCGCAGGCGGTCGAGGCGGACGCGTTGGATTTTCTCGGCGACGGCGCCATTTCGCTGCTCGGCCTGATCGCGATCCGCTGGGGCCTGCGGGCGCGTGCGCAGGCAGCGCTGCTGCAAGGCGTGTTTCTCGGCCTGCTCGGCATGGGCGTGCTGGCGACGACCGCCTACCGCGTCTTCGTCCAGCACGCGCCCGGAGGCGGGTCTGATGGGCGTGCTCGGCATTCATCGCGCTCGTGGTCAATGTCGCAGCGGCGGTCGTTCTCATCCCCCACCGCGAGGGCGACGCCAACGTGCGCGCCGTGTGGCTGTTCAGCCGCAACGACGCCATCGGCAATCTCGCCGTCGTGATCGCCGCCGGCCTCGTCGCCTGGACCGGCTCGGTCTGGCCGGACCTGATCGTCGCAGCCGGCATCGCCGGCCTGTTCCTCCATTCCGCCTGGTCGATCGTCGCGCATGCGCGCGCCGATCTGGACCGCGAAAGCCGATCGGCAGCCTGATCTTCGCTGTCTTGTAACCGTCACATATATCCGCCATTCTGGATATATGGATGATTCACAGACGCTCGCGGCCCTCGCCGCCCTCGCCCAACCAACTCGCCTGCAGACGTTCCGTCTGCTGGTGGCCCGCGAGCCCGAGGGCGTACCGGCCGGCGAACTCGCGCGCCTCGTCGGCGTCCCGCAGAACACCATGTCGGCGCATCTGGCCACGCTCGCGCAGGCCGGCCTTATCGCGGGCGAGCGCCACAGCCGCTCGATCATCTATCGCGCCGATCTCGCGCGCTTTCGCGAGACCATTCTCTTCCTGCTCAACGATTGCTGCGGCGGGCGCTCCGAAATCTGCGCGCCGCTGATCGCCGACCTCGCACCCTGCTGCCCCCCGAAAGCGAAATCCGATGACTGATCGCATCTTCAACGTGCTGTTTCTGTGCACCGGCAATACGGCGCGCCCGTTCTCGCCGAAGGCATATTGCGCAAGGACGGCGCCGGCCGCTTCAAAGCCTTTTCCGCCGGCAGCCAGCCCAAGGGGATCGTCAATCCCTGCGCGCTGAAGACGCTCGCCGCCTACAATTATCCGGCCGACGGCTATCGGTCGAAGAGCTGGGACGAATTCGCCGCACCCGGCGCGCCGAAAATGGATTTCGTCTTCACGGTCTGCGACAGCGCGGCCGGCGAAGCTTGCCCCGTCTGGCCGGGCCAGCCGATGACCGCGCATTGGGGCATCGAGGATCCGGCCGCCGTCGAGGGAACCGACATCGACAAGGAACGCGCCTTCGCGGAAGCCTTCCGCTACATGCGCAACCGCATCGGCGCCTTCATCGCCCTGCCGATGAAGAGCCTCGATCAGATGGCGCTGCAGAAGAAGCTCGGCGAGATCGGCGGCATGGAAGGCGCGACAGGGGAAAAAGTCTGATGTCGACCTTTCGAACGTTTCCTCACGCTCTGGGTCGCGCTCTGCATCGTCGCGGGCGTCGCGCTCGGCCATTTCATGCCGGGCGCCTTTCACGCCATCGGCGCGATCGAGATCGCCAGGGTCAACCTGCCGGTCGCGGTGCTGATCTGGCTGATGATCATTCCCATGTTGGTCAAGATCGACTTTTCCGCGCTCGGAGAAGTACGCGCCGCCACTGGCGCGGCATCGGCGTCACCCTGTTCATCAACTGGGCGGTCAAACCGTTTTCGATGGCGGCGCTCGGCTGGTTCTTCGTCGGCCATCTGTTCCGGCCCTGGCTGCCCGCCGACCAGATCAATTCCCTACATCGCTGGCCTGATCCTGCTCGCGGCCGCGCCTCTGCACGGCGATGGTGTTCGTCTGGAGCAACCTGACGAAAGGCGAGCCGCATTTCACACTGTCGCAGGTCGCGCTCAACGACACGATCATGGTCTTCGCCTTCGCGCCCATCGTCGGCCTGCTGCTCGGCCTCTCGGCCATCACGGTGCCCTGGAATACGCTGGTCCTTTCGGTCGTCCTCTACATCGTGATCCCGGTGATCGCGGCGCAGATCATGCGGCGCGCCCTGCTGGCGTCGGGCGGCGAGGCGGCGCTTGCGGCCGCGCTGGCGAAGCTGCAGCCTCTGTCGCTGATCGCGTTGCTCGCGACCCTCGTTCTGCTGTTCGGCTTTCAGGGCGAGCAGATCCTGAAACAACCCGCGATCATCGCGTTGCTGGCGATCCCGATCCTGATCCAGGTCTATTTCAACGCGGGCTTCGCCTATCTGCTCAATCGCATCAGCGGCGAACAGCATTGCGTCGCCGGCCCGTCTGCGTTGATCGGCGCAAGCAATTTCTTCGAACTGGCCGTGGCCGCGGCCATCTCGCTGTTCGGCTTCGAATCCGGCGCCGCGCTCGCGACCGTGGTCGGCGTACTGATCGAAGTGCCGGTCATGCTGACGGTCGTCTGGATCGTGAACGGCAGCAAGGAGTGGTACGAGCGAAAGACGCCGGCCGCGGCAGACGCGACGGGAAGCGACCGCCATGCCTGAGACCACGCCCCAGATCGACGAAGCCTCCTTCCATCCGATCGACCGCGAAAAACTGCTCGCGCCGCAAATCTCCACGCACGCGCCGCGCATTCTGCTGCTCTACGGCTCGCTGCGGCAGCGCTCGTTCAGCCGGCTCGCGACAGAAGAGGCCGCGCGAATTCTGGCGCGTTACGGCGCCGAGACCCGCACCTTCGACCCGCACGGCCTGCCGCTTGTCGACGACGCCGGTCCAAATCATCCCAAGGCGAAAGAACTTCTCGATCTCGTGACGTGGAGCGAGGGCATGGTCTGGTGCTCGCCCGAACGCCACGGCGCGATGACGGGCGTGATGAAGACGCAGATCGACTGGATTCCTTTGTCGCTCGGCGCGGTGAGGCCAAGCCAGGGCAAGACGCTGGCGGTCATGCAGGTCTGCGGCGGCTCGCAATCCTTCAACGCCGTCAACCAGCTGCGCATTCTCGGCCGCTGGATGCGCCTCGTCACCATTCCCAACCAGTCGTCGATCGCGAAAGCCTTCATGGAATTCGACGACGACGACCGCATGAAGCCGTCGCCCTATTACGACCGGCTCGTCGACGTGATGGAAGAGCTCATGAAATTCACGCTGCTGACGCGCGACCGCGCCGACTATCTCGTGGACCGCTATTCCGAACGCAAGGAGAGCGCGGAGCAATTGTCGAAGCGCGTCAACCAGCGCGCGATCTGAGCGCGGCGCGACGGCGGTCCCTGGTCTCTCTCGCCAGGCGAAGTGATCCTGTGCGATAGAACACCGAAGATCGGCGAATGCCCGCGCAGGATCGGGGCGAATTCAGATTCAAGCCGCATGCGAGGCCGCGCCGATGAATGTCCTGTCCCGAACCCTTGTCGCCCTGATGCTGCTCGCGCCAGCGAGCGCGCTGGCGCAAGCATCGAAGAATCCGACCCCGCCGCGCGAAACCCAGGCGGCGTTCGACGGTTTCATCGCGAAATTCCGGACGGCGCTGAAGGCCCACGATTCGGCAGCCATCGCCGGAATGACGAAACTGCCCTTCATGGGCGACAAGGCCAATTCCGACGCCGCGCAATTCCGGGCGAAGGCCTATCCGCAATTCCTCACCGCGAAGAATCGCGCGTGCCTTCAGAAAAAGAAGGCCGCCTACGATCGCAACGGCGAGGGGAACGACAGTTTCTTTATATTCTGCGGCGAAAGCATCTTCACCTTCACGAAGACGCCGTCAGGTTTTCTCTTCACGGATGTCGACGCGAACGATTGACGCGCGCGCTCAGCGCTCGACGAACGCCCGGTTACGCTTTTCCAGCTCCTCGCCGTAGCGACGCAGCGCATGGGCTTCCGATAGGCGGCCGATCACGCGGCGGTTCGTATCGTCGGTGACGACGGCGAGCACGTCGGCCTCCTCGGCGGCGAACATGTCGAGCGCATCCTTCACGGTCGCACGCGGCGTCAGATACGCCTTCTGCTGGTGGGCGAGCTTGGCGATAGGTTCGATCGGATCTGTCTCGGCGGCGTGGATGTCGCCGACCAGCACCGAGCCGCAATAGCGCCCGTCCGCATCCGTCAGCATCACTTCCTTGGTCACGCCGAGCGGCACGCGGATGCGCGCCTGCCCGATCGTCGTCTCCTGCGGCAATGTGCGCACGCTCCTGCGCATCAGCCGCGCGACGGAGAGGTCGCGCATCCAGCCGACGTCGTGCGGCCCGTGGGCGTATCGTCTCGCCGCGCAGGTGAAAGCGCCATGTGGCGAAGGAATAGCCGAAAGTCCCGCGCACCACGACCGACACGATCAGCGAAGCGATGAAGGCGTAGAGCGTGACGCCGAAATCGCCGGTCATCTCCAGCGCCAGAAAGGTCATGGACATCGGCGCGCCGACAATGCCGGTGCCGAGCGCGGTCATGCCCACCACCGCCATGGCCGCCGGCTCGGCCCGCGCGGTGAAGGCGACGAGCGCGGTGACATCGGCATAGCAGCGCCCGACATAGGCGCCGATCATCAACGAAGCGAAGAACAGGCCGCCACGAAAGCCCGAGCCGAGCGAAACGGACGAGGCCGCGAATTTCAGGACGAGCATGGCGAGCAACGCCATGGCGGAAAATTCCGGCGAGGTCGCGAGCAGGATGGCCCCGTGGCCCGAGCCGAGCGCGGCCGGCGTCGCCATGCCGATCGCGCCGACGACGAGCCCGCCGACGACGGGCCGAAGCCAGCCCGGCTTGACCAGCGAATTGAAGACACGCTCGGTATTCGCCACCATGCTCATCAGCGCGATGGCGACGCCCGAACAAAGAAGCGCGACCAGCACGATATGCGCGAAGGCGGTCGGCGCGAGCGAATCCCCGCCGGGCGGGCTCGTCAGCAGGCTGTGGTCGACGAACAGTCGCGACACCAGCGTCGAAACGACCGCGCTCGCCGCGATCGGCGCGAGCGAGGCGACGCTGTAGGCGCCGGAGAATCGTCTCGAAGGCGTAGAAGGCGCCCGCCAGCGGCGCATTGAACGCCGCCGCGATCGCGCCCGCCGCGCCGCAGGCGACCAGCAACCGCATGTCGTTGCGCCGCGCCCTGAGTTCGCGCCTGAGCCGAGAGGCGAAGGCCGAGCAGACCTGCGTATAGGCGGCCTCTAAGCCCGACCGAACCGCCGAACCCGTTCGACACCATGGTCTGCGCCGTGATGAACAGCGAGCCGCCGATCGACATGCGTCCGCCGAGCAGCGCATTCGCCTCGATGGCGTCGTGCACCCGGCCGCGAAACCGCGGCGCGACAAATTTGGCGAGCAGCGCCAGGACGATCCCGCCCGCTGTCACGACCACGACGGCGCGCCAGGCTTCGAGCGACGGCGCGAGACTGAGCCGCAGCCCGCGCGGCAGGCCGAACAGCGTCTCGTGCATGAATTGCGAGGCCATGCTCATGCCGGTGACGAACAGCCCGCTGACCGCGCCGATGAACAGCGCGACCACGACCAGCCCCAATTCCCGCGTTCGCACGAAGGCGCGCGCCCACAACGGAAACAGGCGGCCGAACACCTGTGTCGGCGGCGCCGCCGACGAAAGCGGCTCGGCGGCCGGCTGGTCGAGGCCGGCAGGTCTGGGTTCATTCATGGCTTGCGTGCAGATGCGAAAACACCGCAGGAACGCGGGCGCTCGGGTCGGTTTGGGATGGACCGCGCGCGTGGCGAGATCAAGGCGGCGCGGCCGTATAGATCGTCAGCTTCAGCGCGGGATCGTCGTTCGATTGAAATGTCGCGTAAGCGAGCCGCACGGCGCCCTTCTTCGGATGCGACAGCGATTTCTGTCCGGCGGCCGGCCGCCGCACGTCATGCGCCTGCCACCAGGCCGCGAATTCCGCGCTCGCCGCCCTCAGCCGCTCGACGAGGCCGACGAAAGCCGGATCCCTCGCATGAAGATCGTAGGTCGCGCGGAATTGCGCGATCATGCGCCGCGCCTCTTCGGGCCAGCCCGACCCGAACAACGCGCGCGTCGCAGGATTGCTGAACATGCCGATCAGCGTGTTGCGCTCTTCCTCGGCTAGGCGCCCGAACGCGAACATATCCTCGGCCGCCGCATTCCACGCCAGAACGTCCCACAATCTGCCAGTGATATAGGCGGGCTGGCTGAGGCTTTCGACAATGCGGCGCAGCGCCTCCGGCACGCTCTCGCGCGCGAAGGCCTGCATTTCTCCGGCGCCGGCAAGGGTCAGGAGATGGGCGCGATCGACGGCCGACAGCCGCAGCGCGCGCGCCAGAGCGTCAAGCGTCGATGCGGACGGATTGACCGCCCGGCCCTGTTCGATGCGCACATACCAGTCGATCCCGATGCCGGCGAGTTCGGCGACCTCCTCGCAGCGCAGGCCCGGCGTGCGCCGCCGGCGGCCCTCCGGCAGGCCGGCAGCCTCCGGCCGCAACGCCGCGCGCCGCGACCGCAGGAAATCTCCGAGCTCTCTGCGGTTGCGCGGGATGGTCTGAAGCATTGGGGCCCCGGCGGGGATTGATTGATCCCAGGATAATACCGGGTCTGGCGCCTCGGCGCGAGAGGCGATTGAATATCGCATCCCTTCAGGAGTTCGCCCATGAAAGCCGCCGTTCTCGACGCCATCGGTTCGCCCCTCGCGGTGCGCGAGGTTCCCGATCCCACGATCGGCACGGGCGACGTGATCATCGATGTCGCGGCCGCCCGCGTGCTTCCATACATGAAGGAAGTGCTCGACGGCCGGCGGCCCTACCTGCTGAAGACGCCGATCATCCCTGGCTCCGGCGGCATCGGCCGCATTCGCGCCGTCGGCCCGGACGCGACGCGGCTGAAGCCGGGCGACTGGGTCTTCGTCGATTCGACCGTCCGCGCCCGCGACGACGCCGTGTCGCCCGACATCATCCTGCAGGGCCTGACCGCCGGCTCGCCCGAGGCCATGCCGTTGCAGAGCTATTTCCACGACGGCTCCTTCGCCGAGCGGATGCGCGCGCCGACCGAGAACGTCACGCGCCTCGACCTGGCGGACCGCGCGGATGCGATCCGCTGGAGCGGGCTCGGAACCTGCCTTGTGCCCTACGGCGGCCTTCTGGCCGGCGCATTGCAACCCGGCGAAACCGCGCTGGTCAGCGGCGCGACCGGCAATTTCGGTTCGGCCGGCGTCGCCGTCGCTTTGGCGATGGGCGCGGCGGCGGTCGTGGCGCCCGGGCGCAACCGCGCCGCGCTTGCCGACCTCGCACGCCGTTTCGGGTCCCGCGTGAAAACCGTGGCGCTGAGCGGCGACGAGACGACCGACGTCGCCGCGATGAAGGCCGCGGCCGGCCCGGTCGACCTCGTGCTCGACCTCATGCCGCCCCTGCCGAACGCCGCGCCCGCCCGCGCGGCTGCACTCGCCGTGCGTCCAAACGGCCGCGTCGTGCTGATGGGCGGCATAGCCGGCGACATCGCCCTGCCCTACGGCTGGCTGATGCGCCACAATGTGACTGTGCGCGGCCAGTGGATGTATCCGCGCACGGCGCCCGCGCGTCTCGCCGCGCTCGTGCGCGCGGGCCTGCTCGACCTCTCCGCCTTCGAGAGCGCCGTCTTCGCGCTCGACGACATTCACGCGGCCCTCGATCACGCCGAGGCCCACGGCGGACCGTTTCGCGGGACCGTGGTCGCACCGTAAAACGACAGGGAACGATCCCTGCGCTTAAGCCTTCCTTCACCACGTCGCGACAAGATCGACGGCGGAGTGAAGTCATGCAGTCAGCCGAGTCCGCCCCCAAGAGCCTCGAACCGAGCCTGTGGTCCCGCCTGCCGGCGCATACGCTGTTCGGCGCGCTCGGCGTCGGCCTGATCGCGCTGGTGCTGTCCCACCCCGCCGTCATGTCGCTCGCCGGCCTCGACATCGCGCGCCAGCGCCCCGGCGCCGCCCGGATCGACATCATGCCGACTGGCACGATCGCGCCCGTCGCCGCGCAGGCGTCGCACAGCGCCAAACCCCAGGCGACCATCCGCGGCCTGGTCGGCCTGCGCGCCGCCATCCGCAACCACCTCTGACCGTCCGCGGCTTAACCATCTGATTTCAAAAGACACGATTGGAACAAAAAAGGGTATTATGCACTTTACATAACGACGCTGTTCCGATAGAGTTCTCTCTATCGGAGCTAACGCTATGACCAATCTCACCGATCCGATTTTCACCGACGAGGAAGCCGCCCGCGCTCATTTCGAGGCGATCCGCTGGCCGGATAGCAAGCCGGTTTGCCCGCACTGCGGCGCGATCGACGCCGCGACCCGCGTCGCCGGCAAGTCGCATCGCCCCGGCCTCATTGCCTGCCGCGCCTGCCGCGAGCACTACACGGTCACGGTCGGCACGATCATGGAAAGCTCGCATATCCCGCTGAACAAGTGGGCGCTCGGCTTTCACCTGATGGCGTCGAGCAAGAAAGGCATTTCTGCTCACCAGCTCATGCGCAACCTCGGGCTCGGCTCCTACCGCACCGCATGGTTCATGGCCCATCGCATCCGCGAAGCCATGTTCGACAACGATCCTGAGCCCTTGGGCGGCAAGGGCAAGACGGTCGAGGTCGACGAAACCTACATTGGCAAGCCCGCCGAGACGTTCGTGTCCGGCAAGGGATGGCAGTCGAAGCGCGGCACGGCGACCAAGCGCAAGGTTCTGACGATGGTCGAGCGCGGCGGACGCTCGATTTCGATCAAGGTGGACGACCTGACCATCCCGACGATCAAGCGGATCATCGGCGCAAACGTCGTGCTCGACTCGACGCTGAACACCGACGAAGCGCAGTGGTACAAGGCGCCCGGCAAGAACTTCGCCAAGCATGAGGCCGTCAATCACGGCGCTGGCGAATACGTCCGGGGCGAGACGACAACGAACACGGTCGAAGGCTTCTTCGGCATCTTCAAGCGCGGCATGCGCGGCGTCTATCACCACTGCGGCGAACAACACTTGCAGGCGTATCTGAACGAATTCGATTTCCGCTATTCGAACCGTGTCGGCCTCGGCGTGAATGATACCGAGCGCACCCGCCGCGCCATCAAGGGTGGCGAAGGCAAGCGCCTGAAGTATCGTTGACCTCGTTCGCCGCGAGCGAGCAAAACGCCAGCTTAAACGGCTCAGGCGTCTTTTGACTTGGCTCGAACTTTTCTAAGCGCCTTCGTCTCGCGTTGGACTTGAGCGCGCTCTGTCGATCCGACCAGTTTCTTGGTCGGCTGCGGCGGCGTGCTCAAGGCACGCCTTAGCGCATCATCGCGCCTTTTCACGATCTCGGCTTCCGACAGTTTTTCCGCGCTCATCGATTTGCCCTAGTCCGCTATCGGCCCAACGTTCTTAGACTCCAACCATTTTTCCGTGGCGATTTTCCGGCGGTTAGTGAAGACCGGCAAGTCCAGGATATCAAGAATATCCCACGACGGTACGACACACGTCATCCCGCTGAACCCATGCACATACTGGCGTTCCAATGACGTCTCAGGCGCGCTCATCGTTTCGAGCCTTCTCCTGTCATATGGCATGGCTTCCGAAAACTGACCCCAATGAATTCCGAGCAGGCGCAACATGGTGCGGGGTTTCAATCGTCCATTGTGCGATTTTATTCGACCTCGGAAGCTCTCGCGGCCCGCGTAGTCGCGTCCGTTCGACGACAATTGGGCTTCATTGAACTCGATATCTAAAGCCTCGAAACCCTCACCGTGCATCGCGGACAAGTCGGAACCGAAAGTCCTGTACGCGAAGACTGGGGAGCCGGAAAACCCGGTTCGTGAATGCATGTCGACAATGAAATTTGCACCCCGGAAGCCGGTAGGTTCCTTCACCGCAGCCATGTCATGGGGGAGCATAGAGACGTTTCCAAAGCGCGCGCTTGGAATATTCAATTCCACCCCACTGTTATCTGCGAATAGACCGATCATGAATGTGTCGTCGCCAACGGCAATTAGTTCGTCTAGTGCCATGCCAGAGCTCGGACGTGAAAGCACCATTCGAATATCAACTGCCGATAAATCATGCACCTTGCTGTCGAGATTAAGTTCAATCGCGGCAATATCGTGCCCGCCGGGCACGAACTCCCATTCGGACGGATCAAACTCGATTACATCAACACCACCGTCGACCGTATTTATTCGGACAACACTGGCTCCGTCACGAATCGCTACGTGCCAGTTCGTCACGCCATAGTGAAACGTCGGCGTGCGAACGTGCGGCATTGTGCAGACCGCAACTACAAATCCCGTCCCACATGGACTGCACCCGGCTTTGGCGTCATCGACGCTCCTATAGAGATAGAAGACGCAATTCACGACGTTTCTGGGCAGAACTGGCATTCCGACTGGAACCCACGACCTTTGAGGCACACCGCAAGACGAGTCGAATTGATACGGCACGCGGCAAAACTGAAGATCGGCCCAATCGATCGTGTGGATCAAGCCATCATTGCCAGCCAACCGGGGATGCAATCTCTCCGCAGCGTTCTCTCTGCTGTTTTCGTTAGCATTTCCCATGTCGGGGTTCCTTCGTCGGCCCCGTTATGCGAAGTGCATAATTGGGACAAAAAAAGAACTTGGCAAATAGAACAAATCACGTACAGTGCTTCCAGACGGCGGCGATTGCCCTATCCGACCCGCCCGTGCCAGAAGGAAAGCAGACCGTGAGCCAAGCGAATCTCCGCCTCGTGGAAGGGACCTCCGTGGACAAGACCAAGGCGCTCGACGCCGCCCTGTCTCAGATCGAACGGGCCTTCGGCAAAGGCTCGATCATGCGGCTCGGCAAGAACCAGAAGGCGGTCGAGATCGAGGCGGTCTCCACCGGCTCGCTCGGCCTCGATATCGCGCTCGGCGTCGGCGGCCTGCCGCGCGGCCGTGTCGTCGAGATCTACGGGCCGGAATCCTCGGGCAAGACGACTCTGACCCTGCATGTCATCGCCGAGGCGCAGAAGCGCGGCGGCACCTGCGCCTTCGTCGACGCCGAACACGCGCTCGACCCCGTCTATGCCCGCAAGCTCGGCGTCAATCTCGAGGAACTCCTGATCTCCCAGCCCGACACGGGCGAGCAGGCGCTTGAGATCACCGACACGCTGGTGCGATCCGGCGCGATCGACGTTCTGGTCGTCGATTCCGTCGCCGCGCTGACGCCGCGCGCCGAAATCGAGGGCGAGATGGGCGAGGTGCAGCCGGGCCTGCAGGCGCGCCTGATGAGCCAGGCGCTGCGCAAGCTCACCGCCTCGATCTCGCGCTCCAACTGCATGGTCATCTTCATCAACCAGATCCGCATGAAGATCGGCGTCATGTACGGCTCGCCCGAGACGACGACGGGCGGCAATGCGCTGAAGTTCTACGCCTCCGTGCGCCTCGACATCCGCCGCATCGGCGCGATCAAGGACCGCGACGAGGTCGTGGGCAACCACACCCGCGTCAAGGTCGTGAAGAACAAGGTCGCCCCGCCCTTCAAGCAGGTCGAATTCGACATCATGTACGGCGAGGGCATTTCCAAGATGGGCGAACTCGTCGACCTCGGCGCCAAGGCCGGCGTTGTCGAAAAATCGGGCGCCTGGTTCTCCTACGACAGCCAGCGCCTCGGCCAGGGCCGCGAGAACGCCAAGACCTTCCTGCGCCAGAACCCGGAAATCGCCCAGCGCATCGAACTGGCGATCCGCGAGAACGCCGGGCTCATCGCCGACAAGATCCTCGAGACCGGCAGCGAGCAGGACGGCGACGGCGACGAGGACTGAGATCGCGACCCTCGCCGGCCGCGCCCCGCACGCCCGGATCGGCGAGGTCGCCGACGAGGCGCCGTGAGCCGCCCCTCGCGCGAAACAGGTCCGCCATCTCCGCGTTTCGCTCGACAGTTCCATGGCGCCCCGTTAGAAAGGCCCGGTTCAGCCGGGCCTTTCGCTTGCGCGCGATCGGCGTCGCAAGACGTTGGGCTGAGACATGAATTCGAACATGTGAGCAGGCAGGCCTCAGGGCCCCAGAGTTGGACCAGATGAGCGGCGTCAACGAAATCCGTGCGACCTTCCTCGACTATTTCGCGGGCCAGGGCCACGAAAAGGTCGCCTCCTCCCCGCTCGTGCCGCGCAACGACCCGACCCTCATGTTCACCAATGCGGGCATGGTCCAGTTCAAGAACGTCTTCACCGGCGTCGAGAAACGGCCCTATTCGCGCGCGGCCTCGTCGCAGAAATGCGTGCGCGCCGGCGGCAAGCACAACGACCTCGACAATGTCGGCTATACCGCGCGCCACCACACCTTCTTCGAGATGCTCGGCAATTTCTCGTTCGGCGACTATTTCAAGGACGTTGCGATCGAACTCGCGTGGAACCTGATCACAAAACATTTCGATCTGCCCAGGGAGCGCCTGCTCGTCACCGTCTATCACGACGACGACGAAGCCTTCGGCCTCTGGAAAAAGATCGCGGGCTTCTCCGACCGCCGCATCATCCGCATCGCCACCTCGGACAATTTCTGGTCGATGGGCGAAACCGGCCCCTGCGGCCCCTGTTCGGAAATCTTCCTCGATCAGGGCGAGCACATCGCCGGCGGCCCGCCTGGCTCGCCGGACGAGGATGGCGACCGGTTCCTGGAATTCTGGAACCTCGTCTTCATGCAGTACGAGCAGGTGTCGCCGAGCGAGCGCGTGCCGCTGCCGCGCCCCTCGATCGACACCGGCATGGGGCTCGAGCGCATCGCGGCCCTGCTGCAGGGCGTGACCTCGACCTACCAGACCGACCTGATGCGCGCGCTGATCCGCGCCGTGGCGGAAGAGACCAGCGTCGATCCCGACGGCCCGCAGGCCGCCAGCCATCGAGTCATCGCCGACCATCTGCGCGCCTGCGCCTTCCTTGTCGCCGACGGCGTCACGCCGCTCAACGAGGGGCGCGGCTACGTGCTCCGCCGCATCATGCGCCGCGCCATGCGCCACGCCCAGCTGCTCGGCGCCAAGGACCCGCTGATGTGGAGGCTCGTGCCGGCGCTGGTGCGTGAAATGGGCCAGGCCTATCCGGAACTCGTGCGCTCCGAGCCGCTGATCGTCGAGACGCTGCGCACCGAGGAAACCAAGTTCCGCACAACTCTCGCGCGAGGTCTTTCGATCCTCGAAGACGAAACGCGCGAACTGGCCGCCGGCCAGTCGCTGTCGGGCGAGACCGCCTTCAAGCTTTACGACACTTACGGCTTCCCGCTCGACCTCACGCAGGACGCGCTGCGCGCCCGCAATCTCTCGGTCGACACGGCCGGTTTTGACGCCGCCATGGAGCGCCAGCGCGCCGAGGCGCGCAAGGCCTGGGCCGGATCCGGCGAAGCCGCCACCGAAGCGGTCTGGTTTTCGTTGCGTGAAAAACTCGGCGCGACGGAATTCCTCGGCTACGAGACCGAGACCGCCGAGGGCGTCGTGCAGGCGATTCTCGTCGACGGAGCGGAAGTCCAATCCGCGTCGAAAGGCGCGCGCGCGACAGTCATCCTCAACCAGACGCCGTTCTACGGCGAATCCGGCGGCCAGACCGGCGATAGCGGCGCCATGCGCGGCGCGGGCGCGCGCTTCAAGGTCGAGACGACCGGCAAGAAGCTCGGCGATCTCTTCGTGCACGAGGGCGTGGTCGAAGAAGGCGAGATAAGGCTCGGCGACGCGCTCGAACTCGATGTCGATCACGCGCGCCGCGCCGCGATCCGCTCGAACCATTCGGCGACCCATCTGCTGCACGAGGCGCTGCGTCTCGTGCTCGGCGATCACGTCGCGCAGAAGGGCTCGCTGGTCGCGCCTGACCGCCTGCGCTTCGACTTCTCGCATCCCAAGCCGATCAACGACGACGAGCTTGCGAAGATCGAGGACATCGCCAATGCGGTCGTCCTGCAGAACGCGCCCGTCGAGACGCGCCTGATGGCGGTCGACGACGCCATCGAATCCGGCGCGCGCGCCCTGTTCGGCGAGAAATACGGCGACGAGGTCCGCGTCGTCACGATGGGTCGTGCGGAGGGCGCCAACCGCGCCTTCTCCCTGGAACTCTGCGGCGGCACGCATGTCGCGCGCACCGGCGACATCGGCCTCGTCACCATCGTCGGCGAAAGCGCCGTCGCCTCGGGCGTGCGCCGCCTCGAGGCCAAGACCGGCGCGGGCGCGCGCCATCATCTCAACGAAGAGAGCCGCCGCCTGCGCGAGATCGCGAGCCTGGTGCGCGCGCCGGCCGAGGACGCCGCCAATCGTCTCGCCGCCCTCATCGAGGACCGCAAGAAGATGGAGCGCGAGCTCACTGACGCCCGCCGCAAGCTCGCCATGGGCGGCGGCGCTGCGGAAGCGCAACCTTTCCGCGAAATCGCCGGCGTCAAATTCCTGTCGCGCGCCGTCGCCGGCGTCGAGATGAAGGACCTGAAGTCGCTCGCCGACGAGGCCAAGAAGACGATCGGCTCCGGCGTCGTGGCGATCGGCAATGCGAGCGCCGACGGCAAGGGCGGCGTCGTCGTCTCCGTCACGTCCGATCTCGCCGACCGCTTCAACGCCGTCGATTTCGTGCGCATCGCCTCGGAAAAACTCGGTGGCAAGGGCGGCGGCGGCAGGCCGGACATGGCCCAGGCCGGCGGCCCCGACGGGTCGCAGATACCCGCCGCGCTCGAAGCCATCGAGAGCGCGCTGCGCCAGAAGGCGGCAGGATGATCGCCCGTCGCCGCGCGCGCATCGCGCGGCTGCGGCGCCGCGTCCATTTCA
Source organism: Methylobacteriaceae bacterium (assembly GCA_020638135.1). Lineage (GTDB taxonomy): Bacteria > Pseudomonadota > Alphaproteobacteria > Rhizobiales > Beijerinckiaceae > JAJXWB01. The sequence continues at coordinate 33,959 of JACKJE010000012.1, forward strand.
TTCTCGACAGCGGCGTCAACGATCACGCCGCACGTGTCGCGCACGGTTTTCTGATTGCGCTCGTCATCGCCTCGGTCGTCGCCGTCGTGCTCGAGACCGTGCCGCAGCTGCATGAGCGCTACCAGATCGTGTTCGACGCGATCGAATTCGTCGCGCTCGTCGGTTTCTCCATCGAATATGCGCTGCGCATCTGGAGCGCGCCCGATAGCGCGCCCTATTTCGGCTTGACGCCGTGGCGCGCGCGATTGGCTTACGCGCGCACGCCTTACGCCATCGTCGATCTCCTGACAGTCCTGCCTTTCTATCTCGGCCTGTTCCTGCCGGGCGATTTTCGCGTGCTGCTGCTGTTGCGGCTTGCGCGCTTCTTCAAGCTCGCGCGCTATTCGCCGGGCATGCGCTCGCTCGCCGCCGCGCTGAAGGCCGAGCGCAAGGCGCTCGGCGCCTCGGCCGTCATCATCTTCGGCGTCGTGCTCGTCATGGCCTCGGCCATGCACATTGCCGAACATGCCGCGCAACCCGACAAGTTCGGTTCGATCCCGGAATCCATGTGGTGGGCGGTCGTCACCATCACGACGGTCGGCTATGGCGACGTGGTGCCGGTCACGATCATCGGCCGCATGATCGCGGGGTTCACCGCCTTCATGGGCTTCCTGCTGCTCGCCCTGCCCGTCGGCATCGTCGCCACCGCCTTCGCGGAGGAAATCCATCGCCGCGAATTCGTCGTCACCTGGTCGATGATCGCGCATGTGCCGCTGTTTGCGACGCTCGACGCCTCCGAGATCGCCGAGATCATGCACTATCTTCGCGCGCAGACCGTTCCCGCCGGCACGATCGTCGTGCGGCGCGGCGAGGAAGCGCATTGCATGTATTTCGTCGCTGCCGGCGAGGTCGAGGTCGATCTGCCGCACAATGCGGTGCGGCTCGGCGAGGGCCAGTTCTTTGGCGAGATCGCCGTCATGCGCAAGACGCGCCGCACCGCGACCGTGCGCACCACCCTGCCCTCGAAACTGCTCGTGCTCGACGCCGGCGACCTCGGCACGTTGATGGCGCGCAACCCGGAAATCGGGCGCCGCATCGAGGAGGCGATCGCCGCCTATGGCGATGTCCCCGGAATCACGGCTCGAGGCGATATGACCGGGGACGAGGTCGGACAGCCGCCGCAGGAAAGCTGAATACCGCGACCTTGCGCCAGTCGAAGCGCAAGCCGCCCGCGCATGCGTAGGATTTTCCAGACGATCGCGCGCGGACGATCGGCGCCGGTCAGCCGTCCCGCATTGCCGCGGCGCCGCTGACACTTGCTCCGGTCTGGGCGGACATCAGGCTGCGAAACAGCGCAATGTGCTGGCGCGGCAGGGCGTCTTTTTCGCCCTGCCCCAGCTGGCCCCAATGGGCGACAACCCAGCGGTCGAGCGTTTCGAGCAGCGACATCGTCGAATCGATCAGCAGCGATTGCGGCAGATCGGTCCGCACGACCCCCAGGGCTTGGCCGCGCTCGACGATGAGCGTCACCCATTTTCTCGCCGCCAGAAAAAGTCGTCCGGTCGCCGATCCCTGTCCCGGATCGTTGCGCAAGCGATAGAACATGCCGCCGAATTGCACGAGCCATGCGTTCCGGTCGACGACGGCGATGGCGCGTCGATAGAGCTCCTCGAACGCGCCCCAGAACGTGTCCGCATCGAGCGCCGCCGGATCGAAGCCGCCGATTTCCCTGAAGAGGACGGCGAGCGACCGCTCGATCATCGTCGTGAAGAGATCGGCCTTGTCGTCGAAATAATAGTAGAGCGAGCTTTTGCTCATCCCCGACTTTTCGAGAATGCGATTGAGCGACGCGCCGTCGAAGCCATGCGCGGCAAATTCCTCCGCGGCGCTCTCGAACAGGCGCGTCTGGCGATCGGCATCGAGCTTGTCCAGGCGGCGACTCACGGGATTGACCATAGCCCATTCCCGCACTACAAACCATAGTGTGTACCATCAGTACACACTATGGTTTAAGCTGACCGCCGCCGATCGTCCGGCCGGCGCCGAAGACGAAAGGAAGCCGCCATGAAGATTGCGATCAGCGGAGCGGGAATCGCCGGGGCGACGCTGGCCTACTGGTTGCGGCGCGCCGGCCACGAGCCGGTCCTGATCGAGCGCGCGCCGGCTCTCAGGACTGGCGGATACATCATGGATTTCTGGGGGGTCGGCTATTCGGTCGCCGAGCGGATGGGCATTCTGCCTGCCGTGCGCCAGGCCGGCTATCAGGTCGAGGAGGTCCGCTTCCTTGCCGACGACGGGCGCAGGGTCGCCGGCTTCGCCGTCGATGCGCTGCGCGATCTGACCAGGGGGCGGATGACGAGCGTGGCGCGGGGCGATCTCGCGTCGGAAATCTATCGCGCGATCGAAGGCCGCGTCGAAACCCTGTTCGACGACCAGATTTCGGCGATCCACGAACACGACGACGGCGTGCAGATCGTGCTGCAGAGCGGCGGGACGCGCGATGTCGATCTGCTCATCGGCGCCGACGGCCTGCGCTCCCGCGTGCGCGAACTGGCCTTCGGGCCGCAGGATCGTTTCGAAAAAGACCTCGGCTATCGCTTCGCCGTATTCGAGACCGCCGGCTACGCGCCGCGCGACGAAAATGTCTATGTCGTGCACGCTGCGGCCTCGCGGCAGATCGGCCGCTTCGCGCTGCGTGGCGGCCGAACGCTGTTCCTGCTCGTGTTCGGAAGCGAACGCGCAAACGGCGTCGAGCCGACCGGCTCTGCCGAAGTCCGCGCGCTGCTCAGGACGATCTTCGCTGACGCGGGATGGGAGACGGACCGTATCCTGGCGGCAATGGACACAACCGACGATCTCTATTTCGATCGCGTCAGCCAGATACGCATGCCCTCATGGCGCCGCGGGCGCATCGCACTCGTCGGCGATGCGGCCATGGCGGTGTCGTTTCTCGCCGGCGAGGGCGCCGGGCTCGCGATGACGGGCGCCTATGTGCTGGCCGGTGAAATCGCGCGCGCCGCGGGCGATTACGAACAGGCGTTCGCGGCCTACGAGGCCCGGCTGCGGCCTTTCATCGAGGGCAAGCAGAAGACCGCCGAGAATTTCGCTTCGACTTTCGTTCCGCAGACCGAATTCGGCATATGGCTGCGCAATCAGGCGACCAGATTGATGGCTCTGCCCGGCGCAGCCAATCTCATGCTGGGCAAGAGTCTCAGCGACAATTTTGAGCTGCCCGAATATGCGTGAGTGAAGATCGAACGGCGCGCGCCGATCTAGCGACTGCAGATTGCGCGCAGCGCCAGCCAGTCGCCTGCTGACAGCAAGGGTTCGCCCGTCGCCTGCGTCGTTTCGTTTTCCAGACGGTCCTGCCGATCGCGCGTGAGCGGATGGTCGCGCAGGAAGTCGAGCGGCGTCGAGCCTTCTTGCGCCTCGATGCGCTTGAGAATATCGCCGAGCGCGCGCGCCGGCCGGCCGGCCTTGGTCAGGACGGCGGCGGCGAAATCGTCGGCCTGTGTTTCCGCCTCGCGCGAATAGGCCGCAGACAGAGAGGCGCGCGCCGCCGCCGAAATCGCGCCCGCGCCGAAGGCCCCGCCGGTGACCACGCCGATCGCCAGCGCCGCTCCCCCTTCCCGCAAAGCTGCGCGAAGTCCGTCGCGATGCGCGACATGGCCGAATTCATGCGCCAGCACGCCCGCGAGTTCGTCGGGCGATTGCGCGCTCTCGATCAGGCCGCGCAGCAGATAGACGCGCCCGCCCGGCAGCGCGAAAGCGTTCTGCACGGGCGAGGCGAGAACGCCGACCTGCACGTCGAGTGGAATGCCGGCCAGGACCTTGAGCTTGTCGACCAGCTTGCCCAGCGCCGCCTCGCCGGCCGGCGAGACGCAGGCCCCGCCCTTGAAGCGCGACCGCGCCTGCGAATCCGCGGCCGCGCCGATCTGCTTCTCGACGCCGGCCGGCACGAGCGGCGCGAGCCGGTCGGCGATCGCGGGAATGACGATCCAGACGAGCGCGGCGATCACGACCACGCCCGACGTCGCAATCGCTGCGATCCGCCAGCGCGCCTCGCGCTTCTCCTGCACGTCGCCTTCGAGCAGCCGGCAGCGTTGTCGTACGGCGGCGACGGCGGCGGCGTCGGAAATCTCGCACCAGGCCTTTGGCGGCGCGGTGAGCGCGCGGATGCGCAGCGGGCCCGACGCCGAGCCCACGCGCCTGACGTCGGCGAGCGCCCAAGCGGAAACGAACGCGCCGTTTTCGAAAATCTGCAGCGTGTCGCCGAGCCTGAGGTCGACGCGCCGCGGCGCCTCCGCGCCGTCGCAATAGAGCTGGCCGCGCGCTTCGACGGCGCGGTTTGCGTCAGGCGGCGAAAGGCTCACGGACGTGCTTCCCGTATTCCAACACTATTATCCTAGACCCGACAAGGCGCCGCATGCGTGCCCGCGCGCACGCGGCGATGCGTTGATTTCGAGCAACGCGCGCCCGGCGCGGCGCCGATAATCTGCATGAAACAAGGGAAGGTTCGGCCATGTTCAAATCCATTCTCGCCCCCGTCGACCTCGCTGAGCCCGCCCCCGCGCAGCCGGCCATCCGCGCCGCGGTCGAATTCGCCAATGTCGCGGGTGGTCGCGTGCGGCTGATCAACGTGCAATCGTTGCTGCCGGCGACCTTCATGGACTATGTGCCGGCCGATTTCGACGAGATGCAGAAGGTGAACGCCGAAAAGGCGCTGGCCGACATGCTGAAGGACGTGAACCTGCCGGCCGACCGCCTCTCCAGCGTCGTGCGCATCGGCGGCGTCTATCCGGAAATTCTTGCCGAGGCCAAGGAATGGGGCGCCGACCTCGTGGTGATCGGCTCGCACCGGCCGGCAATGTCGACGTACCTGTTGGGGTCTAATGCGACCACCGTGGTGCGGCATGCGGCATGCTCGGTGCTGGTGGTCAGGGAGTAAGGGCGGCTCCAGCACCCGTCATCCTGAGGAGCGGCCATCAGGCCGCGTCTCGAAGGATGAAGGCGGGAGGCGGCGGAGAGTCCGCCCTCTCACCGCTCCCGGCGATTCAAAAACGCCAGCCGCTCGAACAGATGCACGTCCTGCTCGTTCTTCAAGAGCGCGCCGTGCAGCGGCGGGATGAGTTTCTTCGGATCGCGCTCGCGCAGCATTTCCGGGCCGATGTCTTCGTTGAGCAGCAGCTTCAGCCAGTCCAGCAGTTCCGAGGTCGAGGGCTTCTTCTTCAGGCCCGGCACGTCGCGCACCTCGAAGAAGATGCGCAGCGCCTCTTCCACCAGCCTTTTCTTGATGTTGGGGAAATGCACGTCGACGATCTGCTCCATCGTCTCGGCGTCGGGGAACTTGATGTAGTGGAAGAAGCAGCGGCGCAGGAAGGCGTCCGGCAATTCCTTCTCGTTGTTGGAGGTGATGACGACGATCGGGCGTTTGGCCGCCTTGATGTTCTCGCCGGTCTCGTAGACGTGGAACTCCATGCGGTCGAGTTCGAGCAGCAGGTCGTTCGGAAATTCGATGTCGGCCTTGTCGATCTCGTCGATCAGCAGCACCGGGCGCTGCTCGGAGGCGAAGGCCTCCCACATCTTGCCGCGCTTGATGTAATTGTGAATGTCCGACACGCGGGGATCGCCGAGCTGCGAGTCGCGCAGACGCGAGACCGCGTCATATTCGTAGAGGCCCTGCTGCGCCTTGGTGGTCGACTTGATGTGCCAGGTCAGCAGCGGCGCGCCGATCGCTTTCGCGACTTCCTCCGCCAGCACCGTCTTGCCGGTGCCGGGCTCGCCCTTCACGAGCAGCGGACGCTCGAGCACGATCGAGGCGTTGACCGCGACCTTGAGATCTTCGGTCGCGACGTAATCCTTGGTTCCGGTGAAACGCATTTGAGCCCCTTGGGTTGTTAATCGCCAAGTTAAACGGGGCCGACGGGCGGGGCAAGCCGGGCCGCGGCGACCGATCACCGCCGGCGCCGGTCCTTCAGCGCGCGCGAGGTCGCTGTGCTCTCATGGAAATCGGGATGCTTGGCGGCGATCCAGCGAACGAAGGTCGCGATATCGGGCTGCGCCCGCAAAGCCGCGATCGTGTGGAAATCGTCCTTCAGCTCGCGCTCGGTCAATACCGTGTGGATCTTGCGGTGGCAGATCGGATGCAGCACAACGGTCTCCCGTCCCTTGTAGGTGCGGGGAACGAGATGGTGCTCTTCGACGCGCGCGCCAAGGGAACGCGCGCACAGCGGGCAGATGCGCGCCGCCAAACTATTTCCGCTGGATCTTCGCGAGATAGCGCAGGAAATCCTGCGCCTGCCGCGGCGTCAGCTTCACGCGCGGCATGCCCTCGGCATGGCCGACGATAATGCCCTCGACCAGAGATTCCTGCAGGTTCTCGAGCGGATATTTCTGCGCCAGCGTGCGGAACGGCGGCGCCTCGGGCTTGGGGCTCGCCCCCCTCACGCCGATCGAATGGCAGACCTTGCACTGCTGGGCGATGCGCAGGCCGGCGGCCGTGCCGGACGCGGCCTGGGCGGATGGGGCGGCAAGCAGAAGCGTAGCGAGAATCAGGAGGGTGCGCATGGCGGCACTGTGCGGTTCGGCCGTCTTGCACGCAATATGTGGGGACCGGCGTCGCCCGGCAGCCGACGCGGCGCGCGGTCGAAACAAGCGCCCGCGACGGTCGATCCACGCGCAGAATTCACTTCGCGCATAGCTTGCCCGCAAGCCCTGCATATTCGGCGTTGGTCGCGCGACGGCGCGGCGCTAGGTGCGGGACATCGCGCACAATCCTGGAAACGCAGCGTTTTCGCTTACGAACACCGGGCTGGATGCGCGTCCGCGCCGCAGGCGATCGAGACTCGCGCGGCCAAAACGGGGGAGCGCCATGAGACGGCTATTCATCATCCTCGCCCTGCCCGTATCTGTCGCATTGACGTCAGGCGAAGCACGCGCGCAGCCGCCGGGCGGCCCCGGTTCGGAACCGATTGCAAGCCCGTTTCAACCGGTCATCGATGTCGGCATCGGTCCACTCACGCGATCCGAACCCTTTCCGGACGATTTCGTGGGTGAACCGTTTATCGTGTGCAATTCGAGCGGATGCCCGCGCCTGACGAACATCCGCCTCGGTCCACACCCCGAGGGCCCGTTCGGCGCGAGCGCGGTCGGCGCCGGCACCGGCGGGGCTGGCGGGCCTGGCGCTGCGGCGGACTGATCCCGCAAGAGCGGCGCGCGATCCTTCGCGCGCCGACGCGTGTTGCAACCGCGCCGGCCATTCGGGGCGCCGTCGATGGCCGCGCTCGACCTTCTGCCTTCGACGTGGCATCTTCCCCCCATGTTCCTGCAATTCTTCACCGCGCTCCGCGACGCCCAGGTCCCCGTCACCTTGCGCGAGTACCTCACGCTGATGGAGGCGCTCGACAAGGATCTCGCCGACAAGTCGGTCGACGATTTCTACTTCCTGTCGCGCGCCTGCCTGGTGAAGGACGAGCGCAATCTCGACAAGTTCGACCGCGTCTTCGGCTCGGTGTTCAAGGGGCTGGAAAACCTGCTCGACGCCATGGAGAAGGCCGAAATCCCCGAGGAATGGCTCAAGAAACTCGCCGAAAAATACCTCACCGACGAGGAGAAGGCGCAGCTCGAGGCCATGGGCTGGGACAAGCTGATGGAGACGCTGAAGAAACGTCTGGAGGAACAGAAGGGCCGCCACCAGGGCGGCAGCAAATGGATCGGCACGGCCGGCACCTCGCCCTTCGGCGCCTATGGCTACAATCCCGAAGGCATCCGCATCGGCCAGAAGGAAAGCCGCCACCGTCGCGCGGTGAAAGTGTGGGACAAGCGCGAGTTCAAGGACCTCGACGGCGACGTCGAGCTCGGCACGCGCAACATAAAGATTGCACTCCGTCGCCTGCGAAAATTCGCGCGCACCGGCGCGCCGGAAGAACTCGATCTCGAAAACACGATCCGCGATACGGCGAAACAGGGCTATCTCGACATCAAGCTGCGCCCCGAGCGTCGCAACGCCGTGAAAGTTCTGCTGTTCTTCGACATCGGCGGCTCGATGGACTGGCACATCAAGCAGGTCGAGGAGCTGTTCGCCGCGTGCAAGACCGAGTTCAAGCACATGGAGCATTTCTATTTCCACAATTGCCTCTACGAGGGCGTGTGGAAGCAGAATTCGCGACGCTTCACCGACAAGACGGCGTTGTGGCAGGTGCTGCACACCTATCCGCACGACTACAAGGTGGTGATCGTCGGCGACGCCTCGATGAGCCCTTACGAGATCACCCAGCCCGGCGGCTCGGTCGAGCATATGAACGAGGAGCCGGGCTATGTCTGGCTCGAACGCGTGACGCGCACCTATCCGCACGCGGTCTGGATCAATCCGGTGCCGGAAAACCAGTGGAACTACACGCAGTCGATCAAGATGATCCAACGGCTGATGACGAACCGCATGTATCCGCTGACGCTGGAAGGCCTGGATGGCGCGATGAAGGAGCTGGTGCGCTAGCTCCCTAAGTCATGCGTGCGCCGTCATGCCGCCGTCGACGATGATCTGCGCGGCGTTCATATAGGTGAATTCCGAAGACGCCATCATCACCGCCGCGGCCGCAATTTCCTCCGGCTGCGCGACGCGGTGCGCGACGCTGACGTTGGACTTGCCCCATTGCGCAATCGCAGCTTCCCATGCCGCGTCGGGAATATTCATCATGCCGGCGACGCGCCGGATGAGTTCGGTGTTCGTCGTGCCCGGCAGCAATGCGTTGACGCGAATGTTCTTGTCGGCGAGGTCCTGCGCCGCCGCCTGCACGAAACCGATCAGCCCGCGCTTGGTCGCCGCATAGGCGGCCCGCTTCGGTCCGGTGGCGATTGCGACCGTCGACGACGTAACCACAACCACGCCGCCGCCGCGCCTGATGAGATGCGGAACCTGGTATTTCAGCGCGAAGAAATTGCCGCGCAGATTGGTGTTGATCACGTCCTCCCACTCGGCGGTCGAAAATTCATATGCGGGACGTTCGATCGTGACGCCGGCGTTGTTGAAGCACACGTCAAGCCCGCCATATGCCTCGGCCGCCGCGTCCACGAACTTGCGCACGTCGTCCTCCACGCGCACATCGGCGCGGATGTATCTGGCGTCGCCGCCGGCGTCCCTGATCGCGCGCTCGACCTCCGCGCCCCGGTCGGTTCGCCGCCCGCAGAAGGCGACCTTGGCGCCCTCGGCCGCGAACATTTTCGCAGCGGCCGCGCCGATGCCTGACGTGGCGCCGGTGATCAGCACGACCTTGTCGCGAAACCGCGCACGACCGTCCACCCTGACGTGCGGCCCGCCGTTGGGAGCGGTCACGTAGCCGCCGACGACGCCGGCCGCCACGCCGGCGGCCCCGACGAGAGCCGCGCCGAGAACGCCGCGGCGTCCGGTCGAAATTTCGCTGTCAGGCATGGCGATCTCCATATATGTTCATTGAACATATATGGATCCCTATACCTTTTTCAAGCCCTCGCGCGCGTCCATTGTCGCCGCCGCAACGAGCGGGTACCAAGGCGCGTGGCGACGAAGAAGCGACAGCCGGTGCGAACGAGGTCGCCGCGCAAACCGAAGGGCGCGGGACGGGAACGGCGCACGGACATTATTGCGGCGGCGATCGAGGCCTTCGCACGCCACGGCTACGCGAAAGTCACGACTCGCACCATTGCCGAAATGGTCGGCCTGTCGCAGACCGGCCTCTATCTTTACTTCAGGACAAAGGAAGACATCCTTCGCGCGATCGGCGAACAGACGCACGAAGCGATCGCAGACGCGATGGATGCGGGCGCTGCGCACGCAAAGAGCCCGGAAGAACGGCTGCGCAATGTCCTGCGCGCCTATATCGATTTCGGCCTGAGTCGGCCCGCGGAATATCAATTGACCTTCACTGTCGGGCCGGACGCGCTGGCGCCGATCGCCAAGAATCTCTCGCACCCGCCAGAACGGCAGACCGCAGGCGAACGTCACTTCCTTCGCTTCCGCGAACATCTCGCGCAAGCGGCGCGCGACGGCGCGATCGGCGATATCGACCCGCTGCTCGCCGCCCAGGTTCTCTGGTTCGCAGGCCATGGCGCCGTGTCGTTGCTGGTCGGCCGGTCGCATTTTCCATGGTCGGACCGGCCCCTCCTCGTGGAAGCGCTGCTCGACGTCGTCACACGCGGTCTAAAGCGGTGCGCGCCGTGCGACGGAAAAATTGCGACGCGATCCGGCAAGTCTTCGTAAACGCTGATTCAACCTGCAGGGATCAATAGTGCGTTAGTGCGCGTTAAGGTATGAACTAGTGGGGGCGCGCAATGGTCGTTAATTCGGGAAATCGGTCCACGACCCCGTGGTGGACAATCGGCTACATTCTGTTCGCGCTGGTCGGCGCAATTCTTCTCGCGCGGTTCTCGTTCGGGTTGGCCGCTTCGCTCGGCATGCTCGCGCTTGCGCCGCTGATCTTCGCCGGCGTGCGCGCCACGCGCTCGCGGCTCGGCGACGTACAACCGACTGTGACGGTGGGCTCCGTCGATCCAGCGCACATGCGCGAATTCGAGACGCTGCCCTTCGATAGTCCGTTTTCGCCGGCAAGCGCGCATCTGTCGCTCGCGATCCGCATCACAATGGCGGCCGAAGCCTCCGCTGAATACAGCCGCGGCGCGAGCGTGCTCTTTCTCCCGGTCGAAAGCGACGCCGAAGCGGCGAAAGCGTTCGCAGTGCTCCGCGATGCGTTGCGTCCGACCGATCACGTCGAGATCGTGGACGACGGCGTCGTCGCCTGCCTCAACCTCATCCGCGACCTCGCAAACGTCGACGGCGTGATCGCGCGTCTGACGCGAAAGCTCGTCGAAAGCGGTTGGCCGCCGGAAACGCCGCCGCGCTTCGGCCGTGCGCTCTATCCAATGCACGGCTATTCCGGCGCGGACCTGATGGAATCGGCGCGAGCGCAGGCCCAGGCGGCGGTCGCCGCAGCGGCGGAAAGTCGCGCGCAACGCGCCAGACAGACGAGGCCGGCCGGCCGGCAGAACGCACAAGGACGCACACGCTAGATCAGCCTGCATTTGAGCGGAATCGCTCAAATGCAGAAAAGCTGATCGATTTCAAAATGTAGAGCGCACCTTCCGCGAAAAACCGGCATCCACTTTTTCGCTGCGCGCTCTAGCCTCAAGCGGCGTCGACCGGCCAGATTTTCGCCAGCATGCTGCGCGTGTTTGCGCACGTCGCCGACGAGCCGGCGCAGCCGTAGATCAGCGAGATAGTTTGTGGACGCCGACCGAAACGACCTGCGCCACTACGTCAGGAAATTCCGGATCGCCGCGTTCACTTCGTCCGGCGCGTCCTGCTGCACCCAGTGCGAGGCGTTCGGGAAGCGCACGATCCTGAGGTCGCGCACATATTGATCCGTGCCGTCGAGACAGGAATTCTCGATCGCGACATCCTTCTCGCCCCAGCAGATCAGCGTCGGAACCTCGATTTTCGCGCCGAGGTCCCTGGCCGCCATCACGTCGTTCATCGCGCGGCGATACCAGTTGATCATGCCGCGCAACCCGCCTGGCCGCACGGCATTGGCCGCATAGACCGCCAGAACGTCGCGTGAAAAATTCGCCTTGTTGCAGCAGGTGTCGCGCAGCATCTTGGCGACCGGCGCGCCGCCCTTGCGCGCCAGCAACCGTTCCGGCAGCCACGGGATCTGGAAGAAGCGCACATACCACGACTTCTTCCGCTGCTTCGGATTGCGCTGATATTCGCGCTTGAAGCATAGCGGATGCGGCACGTTGCAGATGACGAGCTTTTCGAGCGGCCGCATGTTTCGCGCAGCAAAGCACCAGGCCACCAGCGCGCCCCAGTCGTGCGCGATCAGCGTCGTGGTTTTCGCGCCAGCCGCGTCGATCAGCGCGGCGACGTCTTCCGTCAGATTCTTCAGCGAATAGGCGGATTTCTCGGCCGGCGTCGTCGTGCCGCCATAGCCGCGCTGGTTGACGGTCCACACGCGATAGCCGAGCGAGACGAGCAGCGGAACCTGAAAACGCCAGGAGATCGCGTGCTCGGGAAAGCCATGCAGGAAAAGCGCGAATTTTTCGCCAGCCCCGCTTTCGAAAACTTCGAAATCGATGCCGTTGGCGGAAATGGTTCTGCGGCTGCCGAGCGGCGCGAAAAGCTCGTCGGTCATGGGCTCCACGCTCCTTCATGCTGAGGAGCAATCCGCAGGATTGCGTCTCGAAGCACGGGGGTTCCCGCATCCTTCGAGACGCGGGCGTCGCCCGCTCCTCAGGATGAGGGCGTGAACTTTACCCGCAGGCGTCCATCCCGGCCATCGCCGGGCACATGCCGCAGCCGCCCGCGCCGTCACACGCGCCGGCCATCTCCATGCCGGAGAAAGAATTTCCTGCCTCCCCGCCGGGCGCGGGCTTGGCGATCAGCGACAACTGGCGGTCGAGATGGGTCGAAGCGCAGCTCGGGCATTCCGGCGTCTCGCCGGAACGCACCAGCGTCTCGAAACGATTGTCGCAATCCTCGCAGCGATAGGCGTAGAGCGGCATATGAAGCCCCGATCGAATGACGTGTTCGCCCTATGTGCTGTCGTCCGCGCGCAAACGCAAGTCCGTCAGCCCGCCGCCTCCACGCGCTGGGGCAGCTTGCCGCATGGCGGGACGATCTCCTCGAGCGGCTTGTCCTTCGAAGCCAGAGCGCGCAGGTCGACATTCTTCAGCACCGTGAGCCAGCCCGTCTCGTCGGACATCTTGAGGAATGTCGTCATCAGGATCGGCCCTTCGGGCAGATCGGCGGTCCGGCAGGCGTCGGCGCCTATGCCGAGCGAGCCGTGGTCGGCTCGCTTCTCGGCCTTGCCCGCGCGATCTCGGCCTGCAGGGCGCGCAGACGCGCCACATCGTCAGGCGCAACGCGAAAGACGTGCAGATTGTTTCCAGGCAAATTCTCTTTGGCCAACGCCGGACCTTCCGCCGACAGGCTCGCCTCCGCAGCACGATCTCGACCTTCCTCTCGCTCGCCGGATCGCCCTTCCTGCCCCAGTTCGCCACCACTTTCACGCCACCCGGCCGCGGCTGGAACGCGCGCGCGGCGTGCGGACCGCCGCGCGCAGGAAAGCCGGATCGACGCCCAGGCCGTCGAAGTTCCGCAGGGCCCACATGGTCGAGACAGGAACGTGCCCGCAGCCTGACGCCAGCAGGGCCGCCGCAAGTACGGTGAAACGGGATGACCGGAACATGAAGACCTCATATACAGGATGATGTTTTTAATGTTTGACATTAAGTTTTTCATCCGTCAATATGGATCATCGGAACCCGGAGCCCGCCATGTCCGTCGCCGCGTCGCCTGAAGAAAAGATCGAAGACACACGCCAGAACGCCCTGCGCGCAAAGATCGCGCTCGTGTGCCATCTCGTGCGCTGGCTGACCGGCGGCTATCTGCTGTTCGTCGCCTGGGGGCTCTACGACCATTGGTCCGACGGCGACCGCGTGCAGCGCGTCTTCAACCCACATTTCCCAAGTAAGGCGCTGATTTCGCTGTCCTGACCATTATATTTCCTATATAAAACATGGTGTTGAAGGCTGCGAGGGGCGCGTTTCATGGATCACCCAGAGGGTGCGGGCTTGCAACGGGCAGATCGGGTGGATTTCGACCCTCGCGTGCGGCTGGAATTTCGCGGCACGCAGCTCAGTTCCGACGGCGGCCTTCTGGTGATGCGCGAGCTTGATGACGCGCTCGGGTTGTCCGATTTGGCGTCAGCGGCGCTGCGCGATACTCGCTCTGGCAAGAACACGGTCCATCGGCTCGACGGCCTGTTCCGGCAATCAGTCTTTGGGCGGCTGGCCGGATACGAGGATGTCAACGACGCCAACCGTCTCGCCTGCGATCCGGTCATGCGCCAAGTTGTCGGCGGCAGAGCGGTCGATGCACAAGCGGCCTCGGCATCGCAGATGGGACGGTTCGAGACCGAGACGCTGGCTCTGGCCGGGAACCGTGCCGCGCTGGCCGACCTGAACGGGCAATGGATCGACCGGTTCCATGACCGTAACGGGCTGCAGATCCGTACATCGTTCTGGACATGGACAGCTCGGTCAGCCCGACCCATGGCGACCAGGAAGGGTCCGCCTGGAATGGGCCATTTCGATCTGTAGCTGCTATCACCCCAACTTTCTGTTCAACCAGTTCGGGATGCTGGAACGCTGCGCCCTGCGCCAGCCGGCGTCCACAGCGCCGATGGCTGGCGTGATGTTCTCGACCCCGTCATTGCGCGCTACGCACAAGCGCGCGACCTTAGTGGCAGGTTCTTCCGGGCCGATGCTGCCTGCGCGATCCCGGCGATCTATGAGCGATTGGAAGAAGCGCGGTTCTTCTACGCCATCCGGCTGCCCGCAAACGCGGTCCTGGCGACAAGATCGCGCATCGGCTAACGCGCCCTGTCGGGCGGCCGTCACTGACCAAGGTCAAGCGGTTCTTCGAGGAATTCGAGTATCAGGCGGCGTCCTGGGACAAGGAACGCCGGGTGATCGCCAAGATCGAATGGCATCCGGGCGAACTGTTCTCCGCGTGTCGGCTTCGATCGTCACCAACCTGCCGATGGAGCCGGACTGGGTGGTGCGGTTCTACAACCAGCGCGGCACCGCCGAGCAGCACATCAAAGAGGGCAAATACGCCTTTCGCTGGACGCGGCTGTCGCCGGAAGTTCCGCGACAATGAGGTGCGGCTGCAACTGCACGCCCTGGCGTACAACCTGGCCACCTTCTTGCGCTGCATCGAGCTGCCCGGCGCCATGGCCGACTGGTCGTTGACCAGCCTGCAACTGAAGCTGATCAAGATCGGGGCACGTGTGGTCCGTCACGCCCGCACCATCACCTTCCAGCTGGCCGAGGTCGCTGTCACCGGCACGATGGTACGCGCCATCCTCGCCGCTATCCGCCGATTGCGAGCGCCACCGCTATGCGCATGATCGCGATCCACGCTCAAACTGAACGAAAGCGGCTGGACAGATCTGTCCGCTGCGCTGAAAAACGCCGCCCCTGGGCAAGGAAACAGCGGCTTCGCGGTCTGATCCGTCCAGATCCAGCAGTCTGCGCGACCGCAGGTGCCGCTTGCGGCAGAAAATCCTTGTCTAGCGCTCGGATACAGGCGATCTTCACCTCAAACGCCACGCCACTTGGGGAATGCAGGTTCAAGAGTTTCTACAAGCTCGACATTGCAGACGCTGCGCCCTGGCAATGGCGCGCGGCGGAAGCGGTCTCCGCGCTCGACTGGATCGTGCTCGCCATACTCTGCTGGCACGTCTGGCGGCTGTTCGGCCGCTATCTTCAGGGCGAAATCTTCACGGCGGAGAGCGCCTCGCTGCTGAAGCGCATCGGCGCGCTCGGCCTCGTCACCGTCGCCTTCGATTTCGCGATGCGGCCCGTCACGGTCATGCTCATGGGCGCGCATCTGGCCGATTCCAGCGCGGCGCGCCACGCTTTCGTGCGCACGGAGGACGTGCTCTATGTCGTCATCTCGCTCGTCTTCGTCGCGCTCGGCATGATCTATCGCTCGGCCGCCGAACTGGCCGACGAAAACGCGCAGATCGTGTAGCCATGCCGATCATCGTCAACCTCGATGTCATGCTCGCCAGGCGCAAGATGCGCTCGCGCGAGCTCGCCGAGCGCATCGGCATCGCCGAGCAGAATGTCTCCCTGCTCAAGTCCGGCAAGGTGAAGGGCGTCCGCTTCGACACACTCGAGAAGATCTGCGAGATCCTGCAGTGCCAGCCGGGCGACATACTCGAATATCGGCCCGACGAGCCGGCGAAATAGCAGGCGCCGCCCCTCCCCTCGCCAT
Source organism: Methylobacteriaceae bacterium (assembly GCA_020638135.1). GTDB lineage: Bacteria > Pseudomonadota > Alphaproteobacteria > Rhizobiales > Beijerinckiaceae > JAJXWB01. Next base: position 49,752 of record JACKJE010000012.1, read on the forward strand.
CGCGCCGGGGAATCGCTAATTTCGCCCCATGCATCGTCTCGTCCTGCTCCGACATTCCAAGGCCGCCCGCGAAGCCGGCGGCGGCGACCGCGAACGCCCGCTGACGCGGCGTGGCCGCGAGGATGCGGCGCGCGTCGGCCGCTATCTCGTCGAGGAAAAGCTGATCCCCAATCTCGCCGTCGTGTCCGACGCCCACCGCACGCGCGAAACGCTCGAATGCCTGATGGGCGAGACCGGCCGCCGCTTCAAGACGCTGATCGACCCCGCGCTCTATCTGGCCGAGGATTTCATTCTGCTCTCGGAGCTGCACAAGACGCCGGAGCTGGTGAAGACCATGCTGGTCGTCTGCCACAATCCCGGTCTCGCCGATTTCGCTGCGCGCATGTGCGGCTCCGGCGAGCCGCGGGCCCTCGCCCATATGAGGATGAAATATCCGACCTCCGGCCTCGCGCTGATCGATTTCGGCGCCACGCACTGGGCGAAGATCAAATGGGGCGATGGCCGGCTCGATCGCTTTGTCACCCCCTCCACGCTGGTCGAGGGCGTGGACGATCTCGACTGAGGCGTCGTCATGACGCTCGAATGGATCGCTCTGGGCCTGTCTCTCATCGCCAGCGCTCCCTGGCCGCAGGCGCCCGATGTCGCAGACCTGTTTGCGCCCGACTATCGGCCGGCCGAGCGCGCCGTCGACAATTGGCGCCGGCAGGGCGCGCTCCATCTTGATCTTTCGCCCGACAAGGCGCTGGCGCTGGCGCTCGGGCGCGATTTCAGGGGCCTGTCGCGCTGCGTGCGGCTCAACAATTACTGGTGCGTGAAGAAGGCCGGCTGGACCGGCGAGATCGCGGCTGACGAAGAAGGCCATGTCGCCTTCGCGACCGCCGCCGAGGGCGCGGCCGGCGCGGCGCAATTGCTGCGTCGCTACTACGTCGACTTTGGCCTGCATTCGGCGCGCGCCATCGTCAGCCGCTGGGCGCCCGCGCAATGCGGCGCGCCGGTCGCCGTCCGCGCGCCCGGCCGGCGGCTGCTCGGCCCGGAGCCGAAGGGCCTGACGACGCGCGGCCTCGGCTCGACCTTGCGCGCGAAATGGCTGGCGCGGCATCGGCCGGGCCTAGCGCCGCGCAAACGCGGCAAGGGCGCCCGCAAGATCGTGGGCGTGCGGCGCTCGATCGTGCCCGATCGGGTCGGCGCGCTGATGAAGACGCCGACGATCGCCGCCGGCATCGGGGCGATCGAAGCCGGCGCATCGAAAGCGGTCGCGCAAAAAACGCAGGCGCCGGTGCGGCTCGCCATGCTGCCCTATCCCGGAATCGCCATGGGCCCCGATCCCCGCGTCGGCGCGAGCCTGCCGCCGCTGCCGAAATTCTCCTGCGCGCCGGAGACGCAGCGCATCCTGAACTACGCCGCGAGCATCGCGTCCGGCATTGCCGCGGGCCCCGACGCCGATCTCGCGCTGTTCGACGCGGAAGGAGCGCCGACGCCGAATTTCGCCAAGGCCCTGTTCAACATGGCCGCCGTCGAGATCGGCCCGCTGCGCGCGGCGCGGACGCTGGTCGACGCGGCGGCGGCGGCGCTTGAGAAGCGGGCGAAACCGGGCGCTGCGCGATAGGACCCGCCGGCCGCCTTCCCTGCCGTCCTGAGCCGCGCAGGTTGGCAAAGGGGCCCGCGGCGCCTATCTGTCAGGCGCCTGCCGGAGCCTGATGTGTCGATCCTGTCCGATCTCCTGTTCGAGACCCGCGTCGCCGCGTCGTCGCTCGCCGATTACGTGACGGGCACGGGCCTGCGCCTCGGCGTCACCGGCCTGTCGCGCGCCGGCAAGACCGTTTTCATCACCGCGCTCGTGCAGAACCTCCTGCGCGCTTCGACCGCCGCAAAGGACGGCGAGCGCGTCCTGCCCGTCTTCCGCGTCCACGCCGAGGGGCGGCTGATGCGCGCGAAACTGCAGCCGCAGCCCGACGACCACGTGCCGCGGTTCGCCTACGAGGATCATCTGGCCGCGCTGACAGGCGAGGATCGGCATTGGCCGGAATCGACACGTCGCATTTCCGAACTGCGGCTCACGCTCGAATTCGAACGGCGCAAGGGTTTTCGCCAAGGTCCGTCTGAACTGACCATCGACATCGTCGACTATCCCGGCGAATGGCTGCTCGACCTGCCCTTGCTGACCAAGAGCTACGCGCAATGGTCGCGTGAGACGCTGGAAGCCAGCGCCGCCGCTGCGCGCGCGCCGTTCGCGGCGGACTGGCGCGGCGCGACCCTGGGCGTCGCGGCCGACGCCGACGAAAGCGAGACCGAGGCCAAGCGCCTCGCCGAACTCTTCACGACCTATCTTCGTGCGGCGCGCGCGGAAACCTATGCGCTCTCTACCCTGCCGCCCGGCCGCTTTCTCATGCCCGGCGAACTCGAGGGCTCGCCCGCGCTGACCTTTGCGCCGCTGCGCGTCGACGAGGGCATGGAATTCGGCGCCGGCTCGCTCGCCGCAATGATGGAGCGGCGTTACGAGGCCTACAAGGCGCATGTCGTCAAACCCTTCTTCCGCGATCATTTCGCGCGCCTCGACCGCCAGATCGTTCTGGTCGACGCGCTGTCGGCGCTGAACTCCGGTCCCGCCGCCGTGCGCGACCTCGAGACCGCGCTGTCGGAAATCCTCGTCGCGTTTCGCGCGGACGTCAGGTTTCCTGTCGACGATCTTCCGTCCGAAGATCGACCGCATTCTCTTCGCCGCCACCAAGGCCGATCACCTGCATCACACCAGCCACGACCGTCTCGAAAACATTCTGCGCCTTCTCACCGCGCGCGCGATTGCGCGGGCCGAAGATGTCGGCGCGCATGTCGATGTCGTTGCGCTCGCCGCCGTGCGCGCGACGCGCGAGGCGCGCGTGAAGCAGGGCCGCATGCCGTTCGGCGACAGGAGCGAACTCGAAGCCATCGTCGGCGTTCCCCTGCCCGGCGAACGCATCGACGGCGAGACTTTCGACGGCAGGGGCGAGGTCGCGATCTTCCCCGGCGAATTGCCGGCCGATCCGAAGGCCGTGTTCCGCGGCGACGGGCTCGGCGCGCCCGAAGGCGCGGCCGACTATCGCTTCGTGCGCTTCCGTCCGCCGGTCCCGCGTCTGGCGAAAGACGGCGCGCCGCTGCCCCTGCCCTCCATCCGCCTCGATCGCGCGCTGGAGTTCCTGCTCGGAGACCGCCTGCCATGAAGGATGAGGCATGAACGGCGAAGAACGCCAGCGCCCGCGCGCCTTCCGCCTCGACGACGAGCGCATCGTCGTCGCCGATGGCGAAACGCCGCCGGCGCCTGACAATCTGCGCCAGGACAAACTGAGAAAGGGCGGCGTCGTCGTCGAGACGACGCCCGACGCCTTCGCGCCTGGCGACGAAACGAACGAACCGCGCGACGACGAGGAGGCGACCGAGATCGCGCAATCGCGCGGCATGCTCGCGCGCGCCCTGTTTTCCTGGGGCGGCCTTCTGTGGTCGGCGCTCGGCGGCCTCGTCTCGATGGCGCTCGGCCTGTGGGCCACGCGCATCGTCGAGGATCTGTTCGCGCGCTCCGCCGCGCTCGGCTGGATCGGCGTCGGCCTCGCATCGTTGTTCGTCGTCGCGCTGCTCGCGCTCGGCTTGCGCGAAATGCGCGCGATCTTTCGCCAGCGTCACATCGCGCATCTGCACGGCGCGCTCGCGCGCGCCCGCGACGCCGACGATCGCGACGCCGCGCGCGCCGGCGCCGGCGAGCTTCTGTCGCTTTACGCCAACCGTCCCGATACGGCGCGCGCCCGCGCCCTCGTGAAGGACCTCACGCGCGAAATCGTCGATGGGCGCGATCTCATCGACATCGCCGAACGCAACCTGATGGCGCCGCTCGACCAGGAGGCCAATCGCGAGATCGCCGCCGCCGCCAAGCGCGTGTCGATGGTCACCGCGATCAGCCCGCGCGCGCTCGTCGACATTCTCTTCGTCGGCGCTCAGGCGATCCGCCTGCTACGGCGCATCGCCGAAATCTACGGCGGCCGCCCGGGCCTGCTCGGCTTCGTGCGTCTCGCGCGATCCGTCGGCGCGCATCTGGCGATCACCGGCGGCATGGCGGTCGGCGACACGCTTGTCCAGCAGGTCGTCGGCCACGGCATCGCCGCCCGCCTGTCGGCGAAGCTCGGCGAGGGCGTGCTCAACGGCATGCTGACAACGCGCATCGGGCTCTCGGCCATGGCGGTCTGCCGCCCCATGCCTTTCGCCGCGCTGAAGCAACCCGGCGTAAAGGATGTCGCGCCTTTTCTGTTCGGCGACGGCAAGTAACCACGGGACACCCTAAGGCTAACGCGATGTTACTTACAATTGTCCGCAAAGCATCGCGAATAATTAAGAGGTGGAAGTAAATCTGTCGACCACGCCGCAAGGACGCGCACCGCGCGATTCGGCGACCGGGACCCGCATGGACGCAGATGCGATCACGTTGCAGGAAGTCGAGGAACTCGTCGTCGCGCGACGGGGATCTGTCGCCTTTCCGCCCGCGCTGGAAACCCGCTACGAGCGCGAGACCGGCCCGCGCCGCGCGCGCTTTTTCTGGTCAGCACCACGCTGCGCACCGCGCTCATCTACAATCTCTTCATCATCTGCGAATATCTGCTCGCGCCTGACACGTTCCTGCTCGCGACCGCGCTGCATCTGCTCGTCGTCACGCCCTGGATGCTGTTCGTCGCCCACATCCTGCCGTCGGTCGCCAGCGCGAAATGGCGCGAGGGCCTGGCCGCGTCCATCACGATCGCCATGGTCGCGCAGGTTCTGGGAATCTATACGCTCACCTCGTCCGAATATGCGGCGCGCTACGTCTATTTTGCGCCGATTATCTACCTGTGCGTCGCCTCGATCCAGCGCATGCCCGTCGCCTGGGGCGTCAGGTTGGCCGCAGCCGTCTTCGTGATGATCACGACCGCCAATTTCGTGCGCGGCGAAACGCCGCCGCCGATCGCCGTCGTCAACGCCATGACGTTTGCGGCGATCGCCGGCGTTATCATCAATTCCAACTATCTCACCTCGCGCGAGCAGCGCCGGCTCTATCTCCTGGCGGTGCGCGACCAGTTGCGCGCCGAGGTGAGCGACAGCGACGCCAACGCCGACGCGCTGACGGGTCTCGGCAACCGCCGCTTCCTCGACAAGCGCGCGCGCGCGCGCGCTCTGGTCTGGCGCGCCGATGCAGGTCGCCGCCATTATCTTCGACGCCGATCACTTCAAGAGCTTCAACGACACCTACGGCCATTCGCGCGGCGACACCTGCCTCAAGCGCGTCGCCGCCTGCGCGACCGCCGAGCTGCGCGAAACCTCGGACGTGGCGATCCGCCTCGGCGGCGAGGAATTCCTGCTCCTGCTCGTCGACACCGACGCGGAAGTCGCCGAAATCGTCGCGGAGCGCATCCGCGCCACGATCGCCGCGCTCGGCATTCCGCATGTCGGCAATCCCGCGGGCGTCGTCACGTCGAGCTTCGGCGTCGCCTCTGCCTCGACGCGGACCGCGACGCTGGAAGAACTGATCGAGAAGGCCGACGCCGCGCTCTACGTCGCCAAGAGCGCCGGCCGCAACCGCACGCAGCGCCACGACATGCTGCGCCAGACCGCCGCCGCCGCCTGATCCGTTTGGCTTCTGCGCGACTTTGACCGATGCTGGTCGCGAGCGATTCGCGGGCCAGGATCGACGTCACTTGAACGAACTCACCCTCATCACGCCGCCGCCGGGCATTTCGGCCGCCGACTATTCGATGATCGAGCAGGCGGTGATGGAGACCGCGCGCGGCCGCTGGTTCCTGCTGGAATATGCGCGCCGCCAGCGCGCCGCCGAGACGCAGCGCCTCGCCGACGCCGTCGACCGGCTGGAGGCGCTGCTGGCGCGCGCGCCGCAAACGGAGCCCGCCGCCGAGGCTCCAGCAGAGTCGCAAGCCGAGCCGCCGGCCCCGGCGCAGGCCGAACCGCCTGCCCCTGCTCGCAACGACGCGAGCGAGGCGCTCGTCGAACGCCTCGTCGACATCGCCTGGCGCCTGCGCGAGGACGGCGCCGATCCCGCGCTGTGCGCCGAGCTGGAGCGCGAGGCGGCAGGATTGCGGCCGAAGGCTGGCGCGACCGGCGAGGCTCTCGCGCCGAAAACAGCGGCGCCGCCGCTGGCGACCCCGCCCTGGGAGAGGGCGCGCGAAAAGCCGGCGATCGACCCGGCCCAGGACCCCCGCGTGAAAGCTTTAGCCCGCCTCGACGGCCTGCCGATCGTCGAAAAGCTGGATTTGTTCTGCTGAATGGCAGGTCGCGTGAATCGCGCCGAGATTGTCGAGAAACTGGCGCGCGCTGGCGGCCCATGTGAAACGCAGCGCTTGCGCCCGCGCCGCCTCGCGCGAAATGTTGAGCGCGCCGAGACAGGCCGCCCGCAGATCGTCCGACAGCACGCCCGCATCGCTCGGCACGACGTCGAGTGGGCCGGGCGCCGGAAAGGCAGCAACCGGCAATCCGCTCGCCATGGCCTCCAGCAGAACGATGCCGAACGTGTCGGTGCGGCTCGGAAAGACGAAGACGTCGGCGCTGGCGTAGGTCGCCGCCAATGCTTCGCCGGTTCGCAAGCCCAGGAAATGCGCGTCCGGGTAGCGTGGCGGCGAGCGAGGCGCGCGCCGGGCCGTCGCCGACGACGACCTTCGAGCCCGGCAAGTCCAGCGAGAGGAACGCCTCGAGATTCTTCTCCACCGCCAGCCGGCCGGCGTAGAGGAAGATCGGCCGCGGCAGATCGAGGATGGCGGGACGCGGCCGGAAGAGTTCGTGATCCACGCCGCGCGACCAGATCATTGTCTTGCGGAAACCCTGCGTCTTCAGCTCCCGCGCGAGGCGCGGCGTCGACACCATGACGACCCCGCCCCGGCGTTGTGGAAGGCGCGCAAGGCCGCATAGCTCCAGCGAAGGGGCAGGCGCGTGCGCGCATGCAGATATTCGGGAAAGCGCGTGGTAGCTCGTCGTGAACGGCACGCCCCGCGACAGGCAGAAGCGGCGCGCTGCAAGGCCGAGCGGCCCCTCCGTCGCAATATGCACGCAGTCGGCGCGGGCCGCCACGATGCGACTTGCGACCGCGCCCGGCGTCGCGAGCGCCAGCCGGATTTCGCGATAGCTCGGCAGGCCGATCGTAGGAAAGCCCTCGGGCGTGCAGAAGCGGAATTCGGCCCCGAGCGCCGGCGCCTCGCGCGAAATCGCTTCGAGCGAGCGCACGACGCCATTGACCTGCGGCTTCCAGGCGTCGGTAACGACAAGAACGCGCATCATGCGGCCGCCGGCTCTGGCGCGGGCGCGATCTCAGGCGCTTGCGCCAGAATCGCCTGCCAGCGCAGGATTTCGAATGTCCCGTCGGCGCGCTCGGCGATCGCCGTGCAACTCTCGACGAAATCGCCGGAATTCATGTAGTCGATCGACGCGATCCGGCGGATCGCGGCGTGATGGATATGGCCGCAGACGACGCCGTCGACACCGAGCTTGTGCGCCTCGGTCGCCAGCGTCGTCTCGAAATCGCCAATGAAATTGACGGCGTTTTTGACCTTGAGTTTCGCCCAGGCCGACAGTGACCAATATTCGAAACCAAGCGCGCGCCGCACACGGTTGAAATGCGCGTTGAGAGCGAGCGCGGATTCGTAGGCCCAGTCGCCGAGGAAAGCGAGCCAGCGCGCGTGCCGCACGACGACGTCGAACTGATCGCCATGAATGACCAGCAGCCGCCGCCCGTCGGCGGCGACATGGATGGCGCGGTCGGCGACTTCGACGCCGCCGAAGGAATGGTCGAGATAGTCGCGCGCGAATTCGTCGTGATTGCCGGGAATGTAGACCATGCGCGCGCCGCGGCGCACCTTGCGCAACAGCTTCTGCACGACATCATTGTGCGCCTGAGGCCAGTACCAGCCCTTGCGCAGGCGCCACCCGTCGACGATGTCGCCCACGAGATACCAGGTCTCGGCCTCGTTGTGGCGCAGGAAGTCGAGCAGCAGCTCGGCCTGCGCGCCGCGCGACCCCAGATGCACGTCAGATATGAAAATGCTGCGGTAGCGGCCGGGCTCTTGTCGCGCCGCGCCATTGTGCGGGGGCCTAATCTCGATCTGGTTCGTTCCCGGCCGGGACTGACCAGATTCCCGTAACGTCTGCATGACAGGTCGAAACTGCGGCCAAGAAACGCTACGCCTCGGGGCGTCGCGCGAAAAAAGAGGAAACGCCATGGATCTCGGTATCGCCGGCCGCAAGGCCATCGTCTGCGCCTCCTCCAAGGGGTTGGGCAAGGGCTGCGCGCGCGCGCTGGCGGAAGCGGGTTGCGAGGTGGTGATGAACGGCCGCAACGCCGACGTGCTCGAGGCCGCGGCGAAGGAAATCGCGGCCGCGACCGGCGCGAAAATTACGCCCGTCGCCTGCGACGTCGGCACGGAAGACGGCCGCAAGGCGCTGCTGTCGGCCTGCCCTGCCCCGGACATTCTCGTCAACAACAACGGCGGCCCGCCGCCGAAGGACTTCCGGCAGATTTCGCGCGAAGAAATGATCGCCGGCCTCGACGCCAACATGATGACGCCGATCATCCTCGTGCAATCCGTCATCGACGGCATGGCCGAGCGCGGCTTCGGCCGCATCATCGACATCACGTCGGCCTCGGTGCGCACCTCGCTTGTCGGCCTCGACCTGTCGTCCGGCGCGCGCGCGGGCCTGACCGCCTTTCTGGCGGCGGCGGCGCGGCAATTCGTCGACCGCAACGTCACGATCAACCACATCCTGCCGGGCGTGTTCGACACTGACCGCATCGCGACCGCGACCGGCCGCATGGCGGCGATGAAGGGATCACGCCCGAGGAATTCCGCAGGCAGCGCGAGGCCGGCATTCCCGCAAAACGCTTCGGCACGGCGGATGAATTCGGCAAGCTCTGCGCCTTTCTCGCCAGCGCGCATGCCGGCTACATCACCGGCCAGTCCTTCCTGATCGACGGCGGCGCGTTCAACACGGTGATCTGATTCAGGCATGAAGCAAGTCTGCGCGACGCGCAGACAGATCTTTCTAGAGTGTAGAGCGCGCTTTGCGCGAAAAACCGGAAACCACTTTTTCGCAGCGCGCTCTATCGGGCGTCGCCAAGGGCGTGCTGATGCGCGTCGGCTCCGCGCTCGCCTTCTCGATGATGGCGACGGTCGCAAAGCTGACGCACGGCTATCCGATCGGGCAGATCGTCTTCTTCCGCTCGCTGTTCGCGCTCGTCGTGCTGATCTTCTGGCTGCGCTCGCGCGGCGAGTTCCCGCACGCCATCCGCACCCACCGCCCTCTGGGTCACCTGGGGCGCGGCCTTGCGGGAACCTGCGGCATGTTTTCGTATTTTCTCGCCGTCGCACTGTTGCCGCTGCCCGACGTCACCGCGATCGGCTATCTCGCGCCGCTGCTGGTGGTCGCGCTCGCCGCGCTCATCCTCGGCGAGACCGTACGCGCCTATCGCTGGGGCGCGGTCATGATCGGCTTTCTTGGCGTGATCGTCATGGTCGGCGAGCATCTCGGCGAAGGCTCGGGCTCGCGCATCGGCGCGCTCGCCGCCGTTTCGACCGCGACTTTCGCGGCCATCGCCACCATCCAGACCCGCCGCCTCGCGCTCAGCGAATATACCGGCGCCATCGTCTTCTACTTTTCCGTCCTGACGACGATCTTCGGCTTCCTGCTGATGACGGCGGGCTTCGTCTGGCCGGCGCATGCGCCTTTCGCGGCTTTCGTCGAAAGCCAGAAATGGGTGACGCCGGACTGGTACGACCTGTTCCGTCTCATCGCCATCGGCCTGCTCGGCGGCGTCGGCCAGATCTGGCTGACCGATTGCGTACGCTACGCGGAAGCGAGCGTGATAGCGCCCTTCGACTACACCTCGATCATCTGGGCGGTGCTGCTCGGCTACGTCTTCTTCGCCGAAAAGCCGACGATCGCCATCCTCGTGGGGTCGGCGATCGTCATCGCGTCAGGCCTGTTCGTGCTGTGGCGCGAGCGGCAGTTGAAGCTGATCAGAAAGCGGCCGATCGGGCGGTGAGGCGGACACACATCTGATTCCCTCCCCCCTTGTGGGGAGGGTTAGGGTGGGGGGTCCGGGAAACTCGCGACGAACGACAGCTGAATTTTCAGCAAATCTCGCGAGGCTCCCCGACCCCCTCCCCACAAGGGGGAGGGGAGAGAGCCCTCAAATCCACCCGGCCAGCAGCCCGACGCCGGCAGCCGCCATGGCCGCGCCGCCGATACGCACGGCGCGCATCGAGGCGAGACGTCCGGCGCCGAGGCCGAGCGCAATACCCGCTCCATGCAACGCAGCCGTGGCGATCATGAAGCCCGCCGCATAGGCCACGCCCGACGCGCCCGCCGGCATTTCCGCGCCATGCGCCTGGCCATGGAAGATCGCGAAGAAGCCGACGAGGCCAGCCGCAAGCCCGACCGGCAGGGCGACGCCGGCCGCCAGGATCGCGCCGAAGACCACGACCGACAGCGCAATGCCCGTCTCGACATGGGGCAAACCGACGCTATTCATGCCGAGCGCGCCGCCCAGCGCCATCAATGTCACGAAGGTTGCGGGCACAGCCCAGACCGCGCGCCCGCCGAGATGAGCGGCGAACAGACCAACCGCCACCATGGCCAGCAAATGATCGAGCCCACCGAGCGGATGGATGAAACCATGGACAATGCCCTGCGCGTCGCCATGGCCAGTGTGCGCCAGCGCCGGTGCGGTCGCGCCGAGGACTACGAGAGCGGCGGCGGCAATCGGGTTCGCCTTCATCGACATTCTCCATTGGGCCAAATCAACATGTGGCGGAAGGCTAGAGCAATTCGCATCGGTGGAGCTAGGGGCCAGCGCAAAGTCGGCGCCTTATTTGCGGGCGCCGACGCGACTGCTGGCCAGTTTCCGTTCGTTATTCCAAACGAAATTGTCTATAATCCCGAACGATCGGATCGGCGGGAGCGGCATGGGCGTCGAGGGCAAGGACAAGCAGAAGGCGCTGGAGGCGGGCGCGCAGGTCGTCTCGGGCCAGCTTGGCCGCACCGTGCAGCGCCTGCGCAAGGCCTACAATCTGTCGCTGTCCGATCTCTCGGAGCAATCCGGCGTCGCGAAATCCATCATCTCGCAGATCGAGCGCAACGAGACCAATCCGACGCTCTCGACCATCTGGCGCCTGTCGCAGGCGCTCGACGTATCGATCGAGCGGGTGCTGCAGGGCGCCGAGGACGAGCCCTTCGTCGAGAAGTCGTCACGCGGCGACACGCCGATTCTCGTGTCCGAGGACGGCAAGTGCAAGCTCGCCATCACCGGCTGGATCAAGACGGTCGAATGGCTGCAATGGTACGATTTCACCGCCGCGCCCGGCGGCGTGCTCGCCTCCGATCCGCACCAGCGCGGCTCCGTCGAATGCCTGTCGGTGATTTCGGGCGAATTGGAAGTGGAAGTCGCCGGCGTGATCGAGACCGCGGTCGCCGGCGAAACCCTGCGCTACCGCTGCGACCGCCCGCACATCATCCGCAACCGCTCGGGCAAACCAGCGCATGCGACGATGGTCTGCATCTTGAAGGCCGCGGTGATGGAGTGATCGAGCGACGGGACCGCGAACCTTCATCCTGAGGAGCGCCTGAAAGGCGCGTCTCGAAGGATGGCCGAGGCTCGAAACGCTGGATCATGCTTCGAGACGCGATGCTGCGCATCGCTCCTCAGCATGAAGGCGTGTATGGATGGCGCGAAGCTCCCTACCTCCCCGCTCGCGGGGAGGTCGCAATGCGCAAGCATTGCGGGTGGGGCTCGATTGCCGCTGTCGGAAACTAGCGCGCCGATGCCCGACCGTCCCCACCCGTCGCCTGCGGCGCCACCCTCCCTGCAAGCGGGGAGGGAAAACCGTCACGCCCCTCTCAGCAACCGCGCGCCCGCCCCCAGCGCCGCGAGCTTGCCTTCCGCCACGCCGCGCGGCAGCGGCGCGAGGCCGCAATTCGTCGAGCATTGCAGGCGCTCGGCGTCCGCATGCCGCATCGCCTCGCGCATGACGGCGGCGACCTCTTCCGGCGTCTCGATCCGGCTCGTCGCGACATCGATCGCGCCGACGAGGATCTGCTTGTCGGGCAGGAGTCGGATCAGCGAGATCGGAACCTTCGAACCCGCGCATTCCAGCGACACGCCCCCGATGGACGACTTGTTGAGCGCGGGAAAAATAGCCTCGTACTGCCGCCATTCCTCGCCCAGCGTCTCCTTCCACTTGATGTTGGCCTCGATGCCGTAGCCGTAGCAGATGTGCACGGCCGTCTCGCACTTGAGGCCCGCGATCGCCGCCTCCAGCGCCGGCACGCCCCAATCCACCACCTCGCCCATGAACACGTTGAACGCCGGCTCGTCGAACTGGATGACGTCGACGCCGAGGGCTTCCAGCTCGCGCGCTTCTTCGTTCAAGGCGCGTGCGAAAGCCATCGCCATGTCGGCGCGGCGCCCATAATGCCCGTCGGCGATGGTGTCGCAGATCGTCATCGGGCCCGGCAGCGTGAATTTCAGCTTGCACTTCGTGTGCTCGCGCGCAACCGCCGCTTCCTTCGCGTGGACCGCTTGCTTGCGTCTGATCGGCGCCGTCACGGTCGGCACCTCGACGACATAGCGATTGTTGCGAATGCCCATCGCCGTCTTCTTGTTCCAGTCGATGCCCTCTATCTGTTCGAGAAAGCCGTGCACGAAATGGATGCGCGACTGCTCGCCGTCGCCGACGATGTCGATGCCGTAGTCCTCCTGTAGCTTCAGCCACAGCAGCGTCGCATCGCGCTTCAGCCGGTCGAGCGCGGCGCCTTCCGCGCGCCATGCGCCCCAGAGTTTTTCGGGCTCGGCGAGCCATGCCGGCTTCGGCAGGCTGCCGGCGATCGTCGTCGGAAACTTCACGGGCGCTCCTCTTTCGGGCCCGCGAAGATGCAGCGCTTCGCGTCGCGGCGCAATCTGTTATGAGAGCGGCCTGCGCCTGCCGCGCAGTTCGCCCCCGGGATATGACTTGCGCGAAGCCGCCCCAAACACCGGCGCCTCGGCGTCCCGCCTCGCCGCGTTGAACCTTCTGGTCTTCGCGCCGATCGGCGTGCAATTGCCGTTTCTGCCATTGTGGTACGCCAGCATCGGCTTCGCCGCCGAATCGATCGCGCTGATCCAGGGCGCGACGCCGATCGCGCGCTTTCTCGCCAATCTGCTCGTTCCGCCGCTCGCCGACCGCAAGGGCGCGGCCGCGCGCCTGCTCGCGCTCTGCGGTCTCGGCATGACGGTCGTAAGCCTCTGCGCCGGCCTCGTGCAACCCGCCTACACGCTCGTCTTTATCTGTATCGTCGCCAGCGCTTTCGGCCAGGGACCGATGATCGCGCTGACCGACGCCATCGTGCTGCGCGAGGCGCGCCGCCGCGTGGTGGCGGGCGAGCGCCCGCTCGACTATGGCGTCGTGCGCGGCGCAGGATCGGTAAGTGTCCTTTTGCTGATGATGGCCGGCGGCTGGTTCGTCGGCCTCTTCCCGCCCGATACGATGATCTTCGTCATCTCCGGCGTGATGGCGCTTGCCGCCGCCGGCGTTTTCCTGCTCGCGCCGAAGGACTCGCGCGCCAACGGCGACGGCGCGACGGTGAAACTCGAAAAGATCGCGCGGCCGCGCGTCGTCATTTTCGTCGTGCTCGGCGGCGCGCTGATTCAGGCGAGCCACGCCGTCGTCTACACGTTCGGCTCCATCGCCTTTCGCGCGCAAGGGCACAGCGATCTGATGATCGGCCTGCTCTGGGCCGTCGGCGTCGCGACCGAAATCGCCTTCTTCCTCGCCTCCAACCGCTTCGGTGGCGCGAGCCGCGCCTACGGCCTGCTGATCGCCGGCGCGCTGTTCGCGATTCTGCGTTGGCTCGTCATGGCCTCGACAACCAGCGTGACGCTGGTCTTCCTCGCGCAGGCGCTGCACGCCTTCAGTTTCGCGGCCACGCATCTCGGCTCGATCTTCGCGCTCACGCGTCTCGTCGGCGAAACGCGGCGCGCGCAGGCGCAGGGATGGATCTCCGGCGCCAATGCGCTGTCGACCGCGCTCGTCTCCGTCGTGAGCGGGCATTTGTGGAAGGCCTACGGGCTGCACGCCTATCTCTTCATGTGCGGCGTCGCCGCGCTAGGCCTAGGCCTTGCGCTCGCAGCGGCGCTCGATCCGCGCAGGGACGATTAGTTCCGATGCATGCAGGAATAGACGCGGATCATCTCGCGCGTCTCGCGTGGAACGGCGCGTTGCGCGCGCGCCGCATCCCTCGCCGTCCCGCAGGACAGCCAGAAGTAGTTGCCGGCGGGATCGACGACGAGCCGCGTCGGCCTGAAGTCGGCGACAACGGCCGAGAGATAGGGCGTGGTGGAAAACCATGCCAGGCGATTGAGATCGTCGCCGATGCGCTGGGACGAAACGAGGAAGGGCGCGCCAAGCGCGGGATCGGCAGCCTCGCCCGTCGCAAGCGCCCGCACGGCGCTGCGATAGGCGGCAAAGCCGCGCACGAATTTTGTCGTTTCGACGATGTGAACGAGCAGGACAAGCGAAACCGCGCATAAAGCCGCGCGCGCGAAACCTTCGCTTCCGAAGAGATCGGACAGGCGCGCGAGAGGGACAATGCGTGCGACGGACGCCTCCTCGTCGGCAAGCTGCGTCAGGCCGACGACAGCAGCGAAAGCGCAGGTCGCAAGCAGCAGGACAGTGCGCAGATAGTAGCGATTGTCGGCATGCAGCGCGGTATCGAACTGCGTCCACCACACGACGAGCGCGACCACGACGATGAGCGCGGCGATCACGGACGCGCGCCGCCTCGCCACGCGCCACAGCGCCGCGCAGAGAACAGCATAGGCCGTGACGGCCGCGACGATCAGGACTAGCGCGGGGCTCGCGAAAATCTTCGCCTCGAAGAATTCCGACGCTGCGCGCAGCCGGACTTCGCCGAAATAGGAATCGGGCTGCGCGAATTGATTGACGACGAGCCACGTGGCGACGGCAAGCGCGTAACTCGCGAGCGCGCGAAAAAAACGCGCGTCGCGAAAACCCCGCAACGCGGTCGCCACGACCATGCCGAAGCCAAGCGCGAGCCCGCCCTCGTGCGCGAGCGCGAGCGCGAGCGTCAGCGCCGTGAGCAGCGCGCTCGACAAGAATGAAACCGGCATGGTCATCGCGCAGGCGAAGGCCGGCCAGAACAGCGCCGCAGCAATCCACATCTCCGTGGGAAACCCGAAGACGAGCGGGCCGAGCAGCGCGGCGGCGGCGCAGGCGGCGACGAAATACGGCCGCCCCGTCGCGCGATCGAGCGCAAAGGTCGCCGCGAGCGAAAGGGCCGGCGCCGCGAACAGGCACAGGCCATAGACGAACACGCCTGCGGAGGGCGATCCGGTAACGCCGACCGCGATCTCGCCCGGCGCCAGCGTCAGCGCATAGGTCGCCGCGCGCGTGGCGATATTGTGCCAGTGGAACGCCCAGACCTCGCGCGTCGCCACCGCATAGGAGAAGATCGAGCCGTCGCCGTAGGTCTGCAGATCGAAGGCGAGACCGACAACAATGAACAGCGCTGCGGCGAGCGCGCCCGCAGCGACGATGGTCGTTCGCAACTCGCGCGGCGCATCGCTCACGGCGCGTCGCGCCAGCTTACTGCTTCGCTCCGGCCGTCCAGGCCGTATAGTCGGCGTCCGGCACGGCGGGCAGCTTCTTCACGAATGCCACGAGCGACCATAATTGGTCGGCCGACGCAGCCTCGCCGAACGCCGGCATGCCTGTCATGCGGATGCCGTGTCCGACGACCCAGAAGATTTGCGCAGGGCTCAGGCGAGCGCCCTCCTCTTTCAGGTCGGGCGGCGCGGGGTTCATGCCTTCCGAAAATTTCTGCCATTTGACGCCCGGCGCGCCGTGGCAATTGGCGCAACCCAAAGTCGCAAACACCTGCGCGCCCGCCTGGACGCGCTGCGCGGAATCGAAATCGGCGGGCGGGCTGTCCGTCGCGCGACGCGCGATCGAGGCGTCGCGCACGCGTGCGATCGCCTGTGCAATTGGCGCCGGATCTTCCCATCCCGTGGAAATATCGAAAAAGCCGCCAAAGAAAAAGCCGGCGGCGGCAAGCCCGCCGGCGATCCCCAGGGCGCCGATCAGCGTCAGAAGCCTCATTGCTCGCCTCCATCGGTCCCGGCGCGCATTGCGTCGCCGGCCCTATATTGGGCGGGCCAGGGGCGCCGGCCAGTGGCGCCTCAGCGCGACAGCCGCGCGTAATTATTGGCGGCGCTGGCGAACATGCTGGTGACGGCCGACATGATCTGCGTCGGCGAATTGGCCGAATAATAGTAGCCCGCGCCCGTGGAACAGGAAGCGATATTCGAGTCCACGGCCGGCAGCACGATATTCTTGATGTCGCCGTAGCGGCTCTGCTCGGCAAGATCGGTCGAGGTGATGATGTATTGCGCGTTCAGCACCAGCATCGCATAGCCCTTGGCCTTGATCGGCGCGCAACCGCCGGGATCGATCGGCTGGTAGTCCCACATGTTGTAGACCGATGGCGAATAGGGAACCCAGTTCGGATCGTTCGCCCAGACGCCGGTGGCGAGCGTAAACTTCTCGTGGTCCTGCACCGCGTCGGTGAACAGCAGCACGGCGCCCTTTGGAGAACCGGCGTTCATGCCTGCCCCGGGCGTCGGCAGGATAGCGTTCAGCGAATTCAGCGAATAGGTGATGTTCGTGCCGCCGCCGTCGGTCGAGAGGTCCACGGCGTTGGTCGCCGCGATCGCCGCGGACAGGTTGCTCGAGAGCGGCATGACCTGCGTCAGCGTGTTGTTGTAGGTGTAGATCGCGACCCGCACCGTGCCGGCGGCCGTCGAACTCTGAAGATTGGTCAGCGACTGGACAACGGCGTTCTTGATGACGTCGATGCGCAGGGTCGCGCCGGCCGCGCGGTAGGAGGCGACCGTGTCGGCGCCCGCCCAGGCGTTGATGTGGCAGCCCAGGAAGCAGGTCGTGCCGAGTTTCGTCTGGATGATGTTTTCGTCCGCCGCCGTCGCCGCCATGCCCATCGACTGCGAATTGTCGATCACGACGTGCAGGTCGGTGTATTTGGCCACCGTTACTGTCGTCGTCATCGAATTCGAAACGCTCATCGTGTCGATGTGCGCGATCCGAAGCAGATTGGTGCTGACCTCCGCCGTATAGGCCACGGTCGCCGTCATGACTTGCCCGGAAAGAGACACGGTCACGTTCGGCGTGCCGACGCTGAGGGATGATCTGTTGGGAACGACGCCTGCGGCGAAAGCCTTCTGTCCCGCTGAAACGCCGGCGGCGTTCCAGCTGGAATTGCCATTGCGATATTCCTGAGCGGCGAACTCCGCGGCGGCGAGCCCGGCGGAATCGGCGAGCGCGTCGAGCGACTGCTTGGCGCGGATGCTCGCCGCATAGTCGATGGCGCCGCCGGCGGCCATAAGGAGCGGAAATAGCGCGACGGCGAACAGGATCGCGACGGCGCCGCCGGAATTGCGGGCAAAGCGACGCACGCTGCGCTGCGCGGAAGAGAGAAGCATTGGGGGCATGACTGGACCGGGCCGAAAACGATCTATCGGCAGTCAGGTTAAACCCCGGAAGTGAATGCGAATTTAACATTCGCGGCCCTGCGGGGGCCAATTACCCCCACAATTCCGGCGTGGGCGGATGCACGATCGAGCCGTCGTAGACGAGGCCGGGCTCGCGGTCGCGCGCCAGCAGCAGCGGCCCGTCGAGGTCGACGAATTGCGCGCGCGCCGTCAGCAGCATGGCCGGCGCCATGGCGAGCGACGTGCCGACCATGCAGCCGACGAAAATCGCAAAGCCGAGCCGCTCCGCGTCCGCCGCCAGCG
The DNA here is from genome assembly GCA_020638135.1 of Methylobacteriaceae bacterium. Lineage (GTDB taxonomy): Bacteria > Pseudomonadota > Alphaproteobacteria > Rhizobiales > Beijerinckiaceae > JAJXWB01. Next base: position 67,606 of record JACKJE010000012.1, read on the forward strand.
CCAGCGCTTCGGTCAGCCCGCCGGTCTTGTCGAGCTTGATGTTGACGGCGTCGTAGCGGTCTCGCAGCGCCTCCAGCCCCTCGCGATCATGCACGCTCTCGTCGGCGCAGACGGGGATCGGCCTGATCAGATGCGCCAGCGCCTCGTCCCGGCCGGCTGGCAGCGGCTGCTCGATCAGCGCCACGCCAGCCGCTGCGCAGGCGGCGAAATGGCCCGCGAGATCGCTCTCGGCCCAGGCCTCGTTGGCGTCGACGATCAGCTGCGCCTCGGGCGCGGCGCGGCGCACGGCGGCGATCCGCTCGGGGTCGCCGGCGCCGGCGAGCTTGATCTTCAGCACAGGGCGCGCGGCGGCTTTCGCGGCGGCCTCCGCCATGGCTTCCGGAGCGCCGACCGAAATCGTGTAGGCGGTCGTCGCCGGCGACAGGCGATGCAGGCCGGCGATCTTGCAGGCGGGTATGCCGACCCGCTTGGCGTCGAGGTCCCACAGGGCGCAGTCGAGCGCATTGCGCGCGGCGCCGGCCGGCAGGAGCGTCTGCAATTGCGGCCGGTCGCAGCCCGCCTCGATCGCCGCACGCGCGGATTCGATCGCTGCGGTCACGCTCTCGACGCTCTCGCCATAGCGCGCATAGGGCACGCATTCGCCCCGCCCCGTCGCCCTGCCGTCCGAGATCGTCGCGGTGACGACCACGGCTTCCGTCTTGGCGCCGCGCGAAATCGCAAAAGTTCCGGCGATCGGAAAGCGCTCGACGGCGACGGTCAGGGTGCGGGCCATGCGAATCTCGGGCGTGACAAGTCCGCCCCGATGCTTACAGAAACCCGGCCGCTTTACCCAACCTTTCCCGCAGGCGCGAAATATGAGAATCTTGCGCCGCCTTCGCGACGGTCGGATGGGGAAACCGGCGCGACGCATGGAGATACATGCCCGCCAAGCCCGGATTTGCAGTCGAGCGCGCCGGCGACGAGACCCGCCTGAACCTCGGCGGCGACTGGACGCTCGAATCGGGCGCCGAGATGGAGCGCTCTTCCGACGGCCTGATCGGCGCGGCCGCTGGCGCGCGCGCGGCCGTCATCGACCTCGCGCGGGTCGGGCGCATGGATACGGGCGGCGCCTGGCTGATCGACCGGGCGCGCACCATCCTGGAGGCGGCGGGCGTCCAGAGCCGCATCGAAAACGCCCGGCCCGCGCAATCCACCCTGCTGGAGGCCGCCGGCTGGCGCGATTTCGAGGCGCCGAAGCCACGGCGCGGCCATCCCCTGCTCGACATGCTGACCGATGTCGGCGCCAGCGTCGTCAACGCCTGGCGGGATCTCGTGCACGGCGTCGGCTTTCTCGGGGAATCCGTGGTCGCCCTGCTGCGCGCACTCGGCCGGCCGCACCTCTTCCGCATGACCTCGCTGATCTACCACCTCGAGAGCTTCGGCCTCAGGTCAGTGCCGATCATCCTGCTGATCAATTTCCTCGTCGGCTGCATCGTCGCCCAGCAGGGCATTTTCCAGCTGCGCTACTTCGGCGCCGAGACCTTCGCGGTCAACATGATCGGCATCCTGATCCTGCGCGAAATGGGCGTACTGCTGACCTCCATCATGATCGCCGGCCGCTCGGGTTCCGCGATCACGGCTGAAATCGGCTCGATGAAGATGCGCGAGGAGATCGACGCGCTGAAGGTGATGGGCCTGTCGCCGATGGACGTGCTGATCGTGCCGCGCCTGCTCGCCCTCATTCTGGCGCTGCCCCTGCTGACCTTTCTCGCCGACATGGCCGGCATATTCGGCGGGCTCGTCGTCTCCTGGGGCTATGCCGGCCTGAGCCCGGACGCCTTCCTCGACCGCCTCAAGACCGCCATTGGATTCAATACGTTCATGGTCGGTCTGATCAAGGCGCCATTCATGGCGCTGGTGATCGGCCTGATCGGCGCCATGGAGGGGCTCGCCGTTCAGGGCTCGGCGGAATCGCTCGGCCGCCAGGTCACCTCCTCCGTGGTGAAGGCCATTTTCATGGTGATCGTGGTCGACGGCCTGTTCGCCATGTTCTTCGCATCGATCGAGTACTGACCCATGGTCGTCGAGGCAGCGAACGGAACGGGACAGGCGGATGTCATCATCCGCGTGCGCGATCTCGTCGTCGGCTTCGGCCCGAAGATCATCATGCGCGGCCTCGATCTCGACGTCCGCCGCGGCGAAGTTCTGGGCTTCGTCGGCGGCTCCGGCCAGGGCAAGTCCGTCCTCACCCGCACCATCCTCGGGCTGGTGCCGAAGCGCTCCGGCAAGATCGAAGTGTTCGGCCAGGACCTCGACCGCGTCGACGCCGACGACCGGCGCCGGCTGGAGCGCCGCTACGGCGTGATGTTCCAGCAGGGCGCCCTGTTTTCGGGCCTCACCGTCAAACAGAACGTGCAGGCGCCGATGCGCGAGCATCTCAAACTGTCGCAGCGCCTGATGGACGAACTCGCCCTGCTCAAGATCGAACTGGTCGGCCTGCCGCGCGACGCCGCCGACAAGTTTCCCTCGGAACTCTCCGGCGGCATGATCAAGCGCGCCGCGCTCGCCCGCGCGCTCGCGCTCGATCCCGAACTCGTCTTTCTCGACGAGCCGACCTCCGGCCTCGACCCGATCGGCGCGGCCGAATTCGACGATCTCATCCAGACGCTGCAGCGCACGCTCGGCCTCACCGTCTTCATGGTCACCCACGATCTCGACAGCATCTACGCGATCTGCGACAGGATCGCTGCGCTCGCCGAGGGCAAGGTGATCGCCGAAGGGACGATTCAGACCATGCTCTCTTCCCAGCATCCGTGGGTGAAGGCCTATTTCCGGGGCAAACGCGGCCGGGTTCTGGCGCTCACGCGCGACGACCGGCACGCGCCGGCGGGAGGCCTGTGATGGAAACGCGCGCGAATTACGCCCTGATCGGCGCCTTCACGCTGGCGGTCATCCTCGCCGGCTTCGGCTTCGTCCTGTGGTTTTCCGGCCCCAACAAGGCAGCGGCCCGGCGCGGCTACGATGTTGTCTTCTCCGGCTCGGTCGCTGGCCTGTCGCGCGGCGGCGCCGTCACCTTCAATGGCCTGCGCGTCGGCGACGTCACCCGCCTCGGCCTCAATCCGGCCGACCCCGGCGAGGTGATCGCGCATATCGACATCGACAAGGCGACGCCGGTGAAGATTGATACGCGCGCGCGCCTGGAAATGTCCGGCCTGACCGGCGTGGCCGCGCTCGCGCTCTACGGCGGCGGCCCGTCCGCCAAGGCGCTCGAGATCCAGAACAAGGAAGACTATCCGACCCTGCACGCCGACCCCTCGCAGTTCCAGAGCCTGCTGGAGACCGGCCAGCGCCTCGCCGACCAGCTCGGCGCCTTCGTCGACCGCGCCAACAAGCTGCTGGACGGCAATTCCGAGGGCATCAACAAGACGATCGCCAACGTGAAGACCTTCACCGATTCGCTCGCCAACAATTCGAGCGACATGGGTTCGCTGATCGCCAACCTCAATTCCTCGGCGCGCAAGTTCGACACCGCCATGGACAACGTCAACGGGCTGCTCGGCGACAGCAAGGGTGAAGTCCACAAGACGATCGTGAACATCGGCGAGGCGGCGCGCGCCTTCAAGAAAGTGGCCGACAATGTCGATGCGCGCCTGAAGGAGATCGCCGCCGGCATCACGCGCTTCACCGGACCGGGCCTGCGCCAGTACGAGGCTTTGGCCGCCGACGGCCGCAAGACGCTGGACGAGATCAACAAGGCCGTGCGCTCGATCAAGCGCGACCCGAGCCAGGTGATCTTCGGCGGCAAGCCGGAACTGCCGGAATACAGAGGCAGGTAGTCGGGAAAGCAAAATTAACAACCGTGCGGTCGAACACTTGCCTGTGCGCGCCAAACTGGTGTTGATGAACCATGGCGCAGCGCGTTCGATCCGGCCCGACACTGCCTGAGCCCGATCCGTCGTACAAATCGACGCCGGGAGGCGCCCCTTCGCGTCCCTTTCGCCGTGGCCTGCTGACGCTCACGGCCGCCGCCCTGCCCGCGCTGCTGCTGGCCGGCTGCGGCGGAAGCCAGCTCGCCAGCTTCGACCTCGCCGCCGCTCCGGCCGCAAAAATGCGCGCCGGCTCGATTCGCGGCGTGCTCGCCGTCGCGGAGCCCGTGGCCGACGGCCCGCTCGATTCCGAGCGCATCGTCATCCGCACCGGACCCGACCAGCTCGCCTATCTCGCCGGCGCGAAATGGGCGGGCAGCCTGCCGAGCCTTCTGCAGTCCAAAATCATCGCCTCCTTCGAGAACGCCCGGCTGGTCAAATCGGTCGTGCGCCCCGGCGGCGCCTCCGACTATTCGCTGCATGTCGACGTCAGGCGCTTCGAGGTCGACGTCGTCGACAATCTCGCGCGCATCGAATTGTCCGCCCGCATCGTCTCCGACCGCACGGGACGCCCGATCGCCGCGAAAATCTTCACCGCGACGACGCCCGCCGAGCGAACCGCCGACGGAAAGGCCGCCGAAGCGCTCGACGCAGCGCTGGCGAATGTGCTCCGGCAGATGGTGAGCTGGACGGCGCGAGCGATCTGACGGTCGTCCACGAACTGTCCTTCGACCTCGCCTCCCGCAAAAAAAAGCGGCGCCGAAGCGCCGCCCTGATGCCTAGCGCTCACGCGCTTCCTATTCGAACCGCTGCGCGGCATGCGCCAGCATCGTGTAGACCTTGCCCGTGTCCGACACGAGATAGGACTTCGCCAGCGATCCGTCGCGATCGTCGCGGCCGACCTCCGACAAGAGCCGCTCGAACTCGTGGATGTAGCGGTCGATCGTCTCGCGGAACTCACGCTCGCCGCGATAGCGGCGGCGGATTTCGTCGAAGGCCTGCTGGCCCTGCAGCGTGTAGAGCCGGCGGCTGAACACGTTGCGTTCGCCGCGGCGGTAACGCTCCCACAGGTCAGCCACGGCGTCGTGGTCGAGCATGCGGGCGATGTCGAGCGACAGCGCGTCGAGCGAGTCGATCGGCTTGGGCGCGGGCGCGGCCGGGCGTTGCGCCTCCTCGTCGCGCGAGGCGCGCGCGAGCAGGTCCGTCAGCCATCCCGCGCCGCGCTCCGCCGGCGCCGCGCCGCGTTCGGCCGGTTCGGCGGACGGGCGCGCAGCCGGCGCAGGCGCGGGAACGCGCATGCGCTGCGGCTCGGCCGGCGGCGGGGGCGGCGGGACGAATTGCGGCGCGATCGTCTCGGGAGCGCGCGGCGGCTCGATCGTGCGGCGCAATTCCGGCGCGCCTTGCGGGGTCGGCGCGATGTGGCGCGCCGCCGGCATAGCGGGCGCGGCTTCGGCGACGTCATGTCCGCGGCCGGCGCGCGTGACGATGGCGGTCAGTTCGTTCAGCGCCTTGATCTGGTCGCCGACGATGCGCCGCATCGTGCTCGCCTGTTCCGCCGTCTCGCGCGGCAGATCGGCGACGCCGCGCGCAACCTGGTCGCGCGTCGTCTCGAGTTCGCGCTGGATTTCCGTGGTCATCGCGCGGATGTCGGTCGCCGCGGTGGCGAACCGCTCGGTCGCCTCGCCGAACAGACGCGTCATCTGCTCGTTGGCCTGTTCGTATGCGGCGCGCAGCGCCGCGGCAGTGCGTTCGCGTTCGCGGCCGGTCGCCGCGCGGATTTCGCCGAACTGCTGTTCGACCGAGGCGACCGTCGATTGCGAGGCCTCGGTCAGGAACGCGCCGATCTCGCGGGCGCGCGTTTCCGACTGGCGGAAAGAGTTTTCGACAAGGCCGGCGAAGGACGTCAGCACATTGTCGAAATCGTCGCGCCGCGCTTCGAGCTGCGTCAGCAGATCGGTAAGCGATTGGCGGCGCGCGTTGAGCGTCTGGTCGAGCTCCGACTGCGTGCGCGCGAGTTCCGCCGCGCTGTTGGCGAGCGAGGCCGAATGCGCGTCGACTTCGCCGACGATCGCATGCGCGTCGCCGACGACCGAAGAAGCCGCTCCCGTAGCGCGCGACAAATCGGCGGAGGCCTGATCGATCGCGCTGCGCATCTCGCGCAGCTTCTCGCCGAGCGTCGTGTCGAGCGCGCCGAGGCCGGTGGACGCCTGGCCGACGATCGTCTGCAACGCCGTATTGGTCTCGCCGAGGCGCCCGAGCACTTCCGTCAACTCGTTGCGGATCTTCTCATGCGCGCCGGTGACGGCGCCGACCGACTGGCCCGCGCTCGTCTCGATCGCCTCGCGCAGCGCTGCGGTCGAACGGTCGAGCGCAATGGCCACCTCGCCCTGCTTGCGCGCAAGATGTTCGACGACGGCGGAGCCACGCTGTTCGATGGCGTTGGTGACGAGTTCGCCGACGGTCGCCAACTCCTTCGACACTTCGTCGCCGCGCGCGGTCAACAGATCGATGAGCAGCGATCCCTTGGTGTCGAAGATTGAATGCAGATCGCCCGTCCGCGCCGACAGGAGCTCGACGAGCCCCTTGCCGCGTTCGTCGATCGAGACGCCGAGCGCCCCGAGTTCCTTGTGGAGCTCGGCGTTGATGCCGGCGACGCGCTGCACCAGCGCATCGGAGAGCTCGCCGGTGCGCGTATGCAGCACGACATCGAGCTCGCGTCGCGCGTCCGACAGCGTGGTCGCGATTTCCTGGATGCGCTGCGCCAGCGTTTCCAGAACCGAATGACCGCGCTGGTCGATGTCGGCGGAAACCGCCTGCAGGCGATTGACCACGCGATCCTCGAAGTGGCCGATGCGTTCGTCGAGCGTGCCCGAGATTTCATCGGTGCGCGACTTGATCGCGTCATGCGCAGTCGCCAAGCGCGCGTGCAACGCGTCCGCCGCCTCGCGGCCGCGGCTGTCGATCTCGTTCGACACGAGGTCGAGACGGCGCACCACGCGGTCCTCGAACTGCTGGATGCGGCCGTCGAGCGTGGCGGCGATCTCCTCGGCGCGACCGCCAAGCGTCTGGTTGATCTCGCTCGCCTTGGCGCCCAGCGTGTCGCTGATCTCCGTGGTGCGCGCCAGCAGCGCGTCGTCGATTTCGCGCGCCTTGCTGTCGAGCGCGGTCGTCACCTCGCGACCGCCTTCGCCCAGCACGCGGGCGATCTCGATCGCGCGGCGCGCCAGCGCGTCGTTGAAGGTCTGCGAACGCGCCTCCAGGCCGCCGTCGATGCGCAGCACGAGTTCGTCGAGACGTTCCGCCGCCTCGCGCATCTTGTCGGTCGAGCGCTTTTCGAACGCGTCGACCTGAGCGCTGAGATCGGACGAAATCGAGGCGGCGCGTTCCGCGAGCCGGTCCGTGAAGACCGCGCCGTTGACGGTGACGGCCTGCTCGATCGAGTCGAGATGGCCCGCGACCGTATCGGTAAAGCCGCGCGCATGTTCGCCGATGCGATCGGCGGCATGCCCGCCATGCGCCCGCAGCGTCGTCTCGAACGCGTCGAGACGCTCGGCCAGCGTATCGTTGAAGGCCTTGGAATTGTGACCGATGCGCGACGCTGCCTCTTCGCTGCGCGCGGCGAATTCGCTTTCGAAAGCATCGAGCCGCGTCGTGATGGCGGCGCGCGCGTCCTCGGCGCGATGGTCGATGCGGTCGACGATCGCGCGGCTGTTGGCGGCCATTGCCGCCTCCACCGTCTCGAGACGGCCGGCAAGATCGGCGGCGATGCGCTCGCCCTGCGTCACCAGGCGCGTCGACGCCTCGCCCTCGTGCTGGCGCAACGAGTCCGTGAAATCGGCAAAGCGCGTGGCCAAAGTCTCGTTGAGACGATCGCCGTGGCCGGCGATGGCGTTCACCGCGTCGGTCGCCGTCACCGTGAAGCGCATGTGCAGATCGCCGGCGCGATCCTGGAGACCCATCAGCGCGCTGCCGGTCGCATTCTGGAAATTGGCGGTGAGCCCCTCGATCTGGTCGCCGAGCGCCTGGGCGGCGTCCACGGCGGAGGCCACGAAACGGCGCTCCATGCCGCCGGTGCGGTCTTCGAGGCCGGTGAGAATATCGACGGCCGTCTGGGCGAAGCGATCGTGCAGCGCTTCGCTGTGCTGCGCGAAGGCCGCCTGCGCCGAGGCCGTGGCGGCGCTCAGGCGCTCGTGCAGGCTGTCGGCGTGCTGGCTGAGTTTGCCGACGGCGTCGTCGGTCTTCTCGACATAGACCGAGACGATGCGGTCGGCCTGCTGTTCGAGATCGGCGCGCGCCTTCTCGTGCGAATTGGCGAGCATCGCGGACATGCGCTCGCCATTGTCCTCGAAGGCGCGGCTGGCGTTGGCGACCTGGGTCGCCAGCGTGTCGGTGAACTGCTGCGAATTCGAGCGCAGCGTCGTCTCCAGCGCGCCGCCGTGCGTTTCGAATGCATCTGCAAGGCGTTCGGCGTTCGAGCGCAACGTGGTCTCGAGCGCGCCGCTGTGCGTCTGCAACGTGTCGGCCAGCGTCTGAGTATTCGAGCGTAGCGTGGTCTCCAGCGCGCCGCTGTGCATCTGCAGAGTATCGGCCAACGTCTGCGTATTCGAACGAAGCGTCGTCTCCAGCGCGCCGCCATGTTCGGACAGCGTATCGGCGAGATGCTGCGCGCTCGTGCGCAGCGCGCTTTCAAGCACGCCGCCATTGACGGTGACCGTCTCGTGAATGCGGTCGCCGGTTTCGGCGAGCCGGTCGACCAGGCTGCGGCCATGACCGTCGATCGTCCCCGCAATGGTGTCGGAGAGTGCGCCGAGCCGCTTGACGATATCCTCGCTGCGTCCCTGGAGGTCGAGCGCGAGCGTCTCGCTGGTCTCGCGCAGGCGTCCGCTCGTCTCCTCGACCTTGCTGGTCAATAGACCGACCACCGCTTCGCTCGCGCCGGTCAGCTGGCCGGTGACCTGCATGCCGGTTTCCGACAGCCGGCCGACGATCTGGTCGCCCTGCGAGGTCAGGCCGAGCAGCAGGCGTTCGCCGGTCTGGCCGAGCGAGGTGGAAATCTCTTCGCCCTTGGCGCCGAGCGACTGGGTGACCCGCACGCCGGCGTCGCTGACGGCTTCGGCGAGCTTCAACGACGTCGTCGCCAGCGTGTCGGACAGGTTCTCATGGGCGCCGCTCATCGCGCCGCGCACCTTCTCGGCATTGAGCACGATCGCCTCGCGCTCGTTCGACAGGTCGTCGATCAGCGTGCGGATGCGCCGCTCGTTGTCGGCGTAGGAGCGTTCGAGCGTCGCGACTTCCGAGCGAACCAGCGTCTCGAGTTCGCTGGCGCGCGCCAGCGCGCGCTCGATACCGTCGCCCATCGAGGCGACCTCGCGGCGGATCGCCTGCGACAGGGTGATGACCTGCTCGGTGGCGATCGTCTCAGGTTCGGCCAGGCGAACGGCGACCTCGCTCATCGACCGCGCGGTCAGGCGCATTTCCTGCGCGCGGCGCGCGATGACCGCGAGCACGAAGAAAAAGGCGATCGGCCCGACCAGCGCCAGACCGGCCAGAGCCGGTTCCAGGCGCGCGATATCGCCCGACAGCAGCGTTGCGCGATTGGCCATGGCCCAGGCGAACCACAGGCCCGCCCACACCAGCGAGACGACGGTGGCCGCGACATAAGGGCCCTTCGACGGGCGCACCTGCATGGCCTGCAGGATCTGGCCGACCGAGCGGCGGTCGTCGTTGGCCGGCGCGACGGCCGGCGTGACCGGCGCCGGGCGCGTCTCGGCGCTCTTCGTTTCGGAGCTCTTGGCGTCCGCGCTCTTGGCGTCCGCGCTTCTGGGCTCCGGCATCTTCAGCGCCGGCGCCTTGGCGCCGAGTTCGTCGGAGGAAACTTCCGGAAGTTTCAGAGGCTTGTCCGCACCGGTGGGCTTGCCGGCCGCATCTGGCGCCATTGCTTCGGCCGGGCCGAGGTTCAGGGCTTCTTCGATCGCCGACAAGGCGGCGTCAGCCGCATCGGTGGGCTTGGGTTGGGTCGCCATGAAACGCCTCTCGTACTCGCGGCTGGCCGCCGCCGGACGGATTCCGCCCGCATGCGGAACCGTTAATCGATCGTAACCATATCTCTCGGAGACTCTGAATGAAACATCGCGCACAGACAGAGTGAAAACGTCGTTAACGCGAACTTCACCATGTTCGGCAAGTCTATCGGCAAACCCGTGAATTCAACCGGAATTCAGTCTTTGCGCCGGACGATGGCCGGCATTGCTCCGCGACGTTTCCGGATGGAAGGCTTATGGAGGGTGAAGTGGCCAATCTTGCGCGCATCGAGACGGACAATGCCGTCGCCGAACTGCCGATCGCCGCATTCGACGATTGCCCGATCGACCTCGTGCATCTCTCCCGCCAGACCTTTGGCGAGCGCGATCTCGAAACCGAGCTGCTGCGCCTGTTCGACCGCCAGTCCCGCCAGATCGTCGAGCGCCTGACCGTGGGACCGGTGGCGGAAGCCCGCTGGCGCGCCGAGCTCGCCCATACGCTGAAAGGCTCCGCCCGCGCCGTCGGCGCCTTCGCCGTCGCCGCCGCCGCCGAGGCCTACGAACTCGACGCCCGCGCCGGCGCCGATCTGACCCGCGCTCTGGCGGCGCTCACCCGCGCGGTCGCGGCCGCCCAAGCGGCCATCGCAGAGCTGCTGGCGGGCTGAACGGCCGGCGTCCGGGCGCCGATTGCCGCAACCCCCGTCCAAGCCCTCGCCAAACCGTTTCCATGCATATAAAGGAGACGCGCCGCGCCCTTGTTTCGGGGGGCGCGATCCGTTTCGCCTGCTAAGGAAAGTCTCTCGCCTATGGCCAAGATCACCTTCGTCGATTCCGAGGGCAAATCTCGCACCGTGGACGCGGAAGTCGGTTCGACCGTGATGGAAACCGCGATCCGCAATTCGATTCCCGAAATCCTCGCCGAATGCGGCGGCGCCTGCGCCTGCGCGACCTGCCACGTCTATGTCGACGAAGGCTGGCTCGCCAAGACGGGCAAGGCCTCGGCCATGGAAGAGGACATGCTCGACTTCGCCTTCGAGGTGAAGCCGACCTCGCGCCTGAGCTGCCAGATCAAGGTCACGGCCGATCTCGACGGCCTGGTCGTCAACACCCCCGGCAAGCAGGGCTGATCGACCCCCTCCCCACCCCTCCCGCACTTCGCGGGAGAGGGAGCAGTCCCGAGATTGCGGCTAGCGCTCGCCGTCCCCTCTCCCGGGCGCGAAGCGAACGGGGGAGGGAAAGGGAGGGGGCCTACGAGCCAAACAACAAGCGAGGATCGAGATGAGCGACATCATTGCCACCGACGTCGTCATCGTCGGCGCTGGCCCCGCCGGCCTGTTCGCCGTCTTCGAACTCGGGCTGCTCGACATCCGCGCCCATCTCGTCGACATCCTGCCGCGCGCTGGCGGCCAGTGTTCCGAGCTCTACCCGGAAAAGCCGATCTACGACATTCCGGGCTTCCCCATCGTCACCGGCCAGGGGCTGGTCGACAATCTGGTGCAGCAGATCGAGCCTTTCCATCCGACCTACCATTTCGGCGAGATGGTCGTCTCGCTCGAGGCGCTGGGCACGGCCGACAAGCCCGCCTTCCGGGTGCAGACGGACGCCGGCAAGACCTTCGAGTGCAAATGCGTCATCGTGGCGGCGGGCGGCGGCTCGTTCCAGCCGAAGAAGCCGCCGATCGCGGGCATCGACGCCTATGAGGGCAAGTCCGTCCACTACGCCGTGCGGCGCATGGAGGATTTCCGCGACCATAACGTGATGATCGTCGGCGGCGGCGATTCTGCGCTCGACTGGACGCTGAACCTGCATCCCGTGGCCAAGCGCATCACCCTCGTGCATCGCCGCGACGAATTCCGCGGCGCGCCGCATTCGGTCAACTCCATGCGCGAACTGGTCGAAGCCGGCAAGATGGACCTCGTGATCGGTCAGGTCGGCTCGCTGGCGGGCGAAGGCGGCGAGCTGAAGACCGCGACCGTCAAGCTCAACGACGGCACGACGCGCGACATCGCCTGCGAGCGCATGATGCCGTTCTTTGGCCTGACCATGAAGCTTGGGCCCATCGCCGACTGGGGCCTCAACCTGCACGAGAACCTCGTGCCGGCGGATACGGAAAAGTTCGAGACCTCGACGCCGGGCATTTTCGCGATAGGCGACATCAACACCTATCCCGGCAAGCTGAAACTCATTCTTTCCGGCTTCCATGAAGGCGCGCTGGCCGCCCAGAAGGTCCACCGCTACGTCTACCCGGACAAGAAGCTGACCTTCCAGTACACGACGTCATCGACGAGCCTGCAAAAGAAGCTCGGGGTGAATTGAGGGGCGGCGCGACCGCTGTTTTCGCGGTCGCCATCCTGAGTTTCGCTTTTCCGCAGTCCGAAACGTCCTAGTTCGCTTTCCGCCCGGCTGCCGCAATCTTGCCGAAGATTTTCGACGGCGTCGCCGGCATGTCGATCGCGGTGATTCCATAGAGCGACAGCGCATCGATGACGGCGTTGACCACCGCCGGCGTCGAGCCGATCGACCCCGCCTCGCCCGCGCCCTTCAGACCGAGCGGATTGGTGGTCGAGGGCACATTGCGCGTCTCGAAATCGAACCTCACGAGATTTTCCGCGCGCGGGACCTGATAGTCCATCAGGCTCGCCGTGATGAGCTGGCCGTCGCCGTCGTAGACAGTCTGCTCCATCAGCGCCTGACCGACGCCCTGCGCGATGCCGCCGTGCACCTGCCCCTGTAGCAGCAGCGGATTGAGCGTCATGCCGAAATCGTCGCAGACCGTGTAGCGCACGATCTGCGTCTCGCCGGTGTCGGGATCGATCTCGACTTCGCAGACATGCGTGCCGTTGGGATAGGTCGCGTCCGGCGGAACGAACTCGCCGCCGCCGGTCAGCATCTCGGGTTTGGCCTGCGGCAGTTTCGCAATATCCGAAAAGCTGATCGTGCGGTCCGTGCCGATCACGCGCGCCGCGCCGTCGGAAAATTCGATATCGCCCGCAGCGACTTCCAGCGCCTCGCCCGCGAGCTTGCGCAATTGCTCGGCCAGTTGCTCGGAGGCGCGCGTCACCATGACGGCGCCGACCGGAATGGAGCGCGAGCCGCCAGTGCCGGCGCCCGTCTTCACGATGTCGGTATCGCCCTGCACCATCCGCACATGGGCGGGGTCTATGTCGAGATGCTGCGCCACGATCTGCGCATAGGCCGTAGCATGGCCCTGCCCGTTAGACTGCGTGCCGATGACGATGGTGAAGCCGCCGTCCTTGTCGAGCGCCACCGTTCCGGTCTCGCCCTCGCCCCAGGCGGTGCATTCGATATAGCTCGCCATGCCGATGCCGCGCAGGCGCCCGCGTTTCTTCGCCTCGTCGCGGCGCGCGGCAAAGCGCGACCACTCGGCCTTCTCGAGCGCCTTGCGCATCGCGCCCTCGAATTCGCCGACATCGAACACACGCTCGGTCGGCGTCGAATAGGGCATCTGTGACGGCTTGATGAAATTCTTCGCGCGAATCTCTTCGCGCGCAATGCCGGTTTCGCGCGCGCAGACGTCGACGAGACGTTCGAGCACGTAGGCTGCCTCCGGCCGGCCCGCGCCGCGATAGGCGTCGACCGGCACCGAATGCGTATAGACCGCCGTGCATACGGCATGGACCTTGGCAATGTCGTAGGGGCCCGTCGCCATGGTCGCGCCGAGCCATGGAATATACGGCCCATATTGCGAGAGATAGGCGCCGAGATCGGCGAGAATATGCACGCGCAGCGCAAGGAACTTGCCATCCTTGTCGAGCGCCATCTCCGCCTTGGTGATGTTGTCGCGGCCCTGCGCGTCGCCCAGAAAATGCTCGGTGCGATCGGCAACCCAGCCGACCGCGCGGCCGCAGCGCCTGGCTGCTTCCAGCACCAGCGGATATTCGCGGTAGATGAACGTCTTCGTGCCGAAACCGCCGCCGACGTCGTGCGTCACGACGCGCAGGTTTGAAGCCTCGATCCCGAGCACGCCCGACACCGACTCCTGCAAGCCGTTCACGCCCTGGCTCGACACGGTCAGCGTGTAACGTTTCGTCCCGGCGTCATATTCGCCGCAGGCCGAGCGCGGCTCCATGAAATTGGCGACGAGGCGCTGGTTGACGACCTCGACCGAACAGGTGCGCGCGGCGCTGGCGAAGATGGGATCGACATCCGCCGCCTTGCCCACCGCATTCTCGAAAGCGACGTTCGTCTCGTAGTCCGGCCACACCAGCGGCGTGCCATTTTCGAGCGCGGCCTTCGAGCCGATGACGGCGGCTTCCGGGTGATATTCGACATGGATCGCTTCGGCAGCATCTCGCGCGAGAACCTCGCTGTCGGCGACGATCATGGCGACGGCGTCGCCGACATGCCGCACGCGGCCGCGCGCGAGCAGCGGATAATCGGGCTGCGCCATTTCATTGCCGTCGGCGTTCGGCATGGGCGCGAGACACGGCAATTGCTGGAGATGGCCGATGTCGCCCGCCGTCAGGATCAGCGCGACGCCGGGCATGGCGGCCGCCGCCTTCGTATCGATCGCGCCGATGCGCGCGTGCGCATGAGGCGAGCGCAGGAACACCGCCGTCAGCCGGTCCGTCGGCAGCGCGTCCGCATTGTAGCGCCCGGCGCCGGTGATGAACTTCTGATCCTCGACACGCCGCACCGCCTGTCCGACGCCGAATTTTTTGGGCTTCATCTCGTGCTCCAATGTGCGGACCGTTCGCCGATGAATCTATGACGCTCGACGCAGGAGTCGAGCGCAATTGCAAATGTCATCTCCGCGAAAGCGGGAAACAATCATGGGCCCTGCAGCCGTCATTGCGAGCGAAGCGAAGCAATCCAGAGCCGGTTCGCCCCTCTGGATTGCTCTGTCGCTACAGGTGAAACCGCGGCGCGGTTTCACCGGAGTTCGTCGCCATGACGGCGCCGCGTCACTTCCCCTTCATCAGATCGCTGATCACGACGAATTTCTCGCCGTTGAACTGCATCAGATAGCCGTCGCGCAGCGGCGTGTGATCGTCGGGCGTCGTGTTGAGCGTAATGCCCGGCATCAGCAGCGGCGCCTTCAGGCCCTTGAGGTTGCTCGCCTGCTTGATGATGTTTTCGCGCGTGAGATTGTCGCCGCATTGTTTCAGCAGCGCGACCAGCGTCGCGGCGCTGTAGTAGGCATATTCGCCCGACGAATAGTTCGGATCGACGCCCGGCACGCGCGTCTTGATGAACTCGACATAGGCATCGAGGTCGGGGTCCTTCGCGGCGGGATCGAGCGGCTTGATGGAAGCCAGCGTGATGATGTCCTTGGCCGCGTCGAGGCCGGCGGGCTTCAGGATCGTCTCGACATTGGCGCAGCCCGACGACAGGAAGCGCACCGGCCGCCAGCCGATTTCCCAGGCCTTGCGGATCGCCTGCGCGCACGCGCGTGGGGTAACCGAGTAAATCAGGAAGACATCGGCCTTGGTGGCGGCGAGCGAGACGACCTGCGAGTCGACGGTCGGGTCCGTCACCTCGAAGGGCGTGACCTTCAGGAGCCGGTCCGGCATTTTCGCGAAGGCCTCGTTCACGCCCTTCATGTAGTCCTTGCCGGAATCGTCGTTCTGGTAGAGCACGGCGAACTTGGCGTTCGGATTCTTCTTGAGCGCATAGGCGATGTCGAAATTCGCCTCGTTCATGTAGTTGGGCGCCCAGGGCAGCGCGATCGAATAGGGCATGCCCTTCGGGTCGTTCCACTTGGAGGCCGACGAGATCAGGAAGATCTGCGGCACCTTGTTGACGTTGAGATATTTGGCGATTGCCGAAGACGGCGCCGTGCCCATCGTGCCGTAGACGAAGGCGACCTGATCGTTCTCGACGAGCCGCTTGGCGGCTTCCACTGTCTTGGGCGGCGCAAAGCCGTCGTCGAGCGAGATCATGTTGAGCTTGCGTCCGTTGACGCCGCCCTTCTCGTTGATCATGGCGAAATAGGCCGACATGATCTTGCCGACCGTGCCGAGCGACGACGCCGGCCCGCTGTACGGCATGGTGTTGCCGAACTTGATTTCCGTGTCGCTCACGCCCGGTCCGTAGGCTTTTTGCGCGAGCGCCGTGGTTGCGCCGAGCGTCAGCGCAAGCGCGAGGCCGAGACCCGTCTTCATCGCTTTCATGGGATTTCCTCCGACGGGTCTGGCGCCCGCATGGGAGGATTGTCGGACGAAATGACGCGACGATCAACAGGCGAACGCGAGTTCGCCAGTCGGAACTGCGGCAGTTGCGCGGCTCGGACCAGCCACTACGCGAGCTTGGGCCGATGGGCCGGGCGGCAGGCTGGCGCTCACGCGCTGTCCTTGACACCAGGCGCGCCTGCGGCGCTATCATGCGCGCAAGGGGAAGCGATCTCCCCGTGAGGCGACAGCCCAAGCATCGCGCCCATCACCTGCCAAGGGGCGCATCATGTCGTCGTTCAATTCCATTTCGCCTGAAAAGCTTGCGCGCCTGATCGGTGTGCCGCACGGCCCCGCGCTCGTCGACGTCCGCGCGGACGAGGACTACGCGGCCGATCCACGGCTCATCCCCGGCGCGACGCGGCGCGCCTGCGAAAGCGTCGCCAGCTGGGCTGGGGACTTCGCCGGTCGCTCGGTCGTCGTCGCCTGCAACCGCGGTCAGAAACTGAGCGAAGGCGTCGCCGCCTGGTTGCGCGGCGCCGGCGCGACATCTGCCGAAACGCTTGCCGGCGGCCATGTCGCCTGGGCGGAGGCCGGCCTGCCGCTCGTGCCTCAGTCCAAACTTCCCGCGCGAGACCCACAGGGCCGCACAATCTGGGTGACGCGCGCCCGACCCAAAGTCGATCGCATCGCCTGCCCGTGGCTGATCCGGCGCTTCGTCGATCCTGCGGCGGTCATTCTGTTCGTCGCGCCCTCGGAGGTGACCGCCGTCGCGGAAAAATTCGGCGGCGCGCCCTTCGATGTCGAAGGTGTTTTCTGGAGCCATCGCGGCGAGGCCTGCACCTTCGACACGATGATCGAGGAATGGGGCCTCGCGATCCCGCCGCTCGAGCGTCTCGCGACAATCGTGCGCGGCGCCGACACGGCGCGGCCCGATCTCGCGCCTGAGGCCGCCGGGCTTCTCGCAGCATCGCTCGGGCTCTCGCGCATGTTCGCCGACGATCTCGAACAGCTCGAGGCCGGCATGACGCTGTACGACGCCTTCTACCGCTGGTGCCGCGACGCGACCGACGAAACGCACAATTGGCCGACCAACAAACCGGGCAAGCCCGCGTGAGCGCGCCCGCGACGATCGACAAGGCCGGTCATGGCGTCTCGATGCGGGAGGCTTTCCACGTCTGGCTGCGCGTCGCGGCGCTCAGCTTCGGCGGGCCGGCCGGCCAGATCGCGGTCATGCATCGCATCGTGGTCGAGGACAAGCGCTGGATTTCCGACGCGCGATTCCTGCATGCGCTCAACTACTGCATGCTGCTGCCCGGCCCCGAGGCGCAGCAGCTTGCGACCTATATCGGCTGGTTGATGCACCGGACGGCGGGCGGGCTGATGGCCGGCCTGCTATTCATTCTGCCAGGCGCAATCGCCATCATGGTCCTGAGCGCGATCTACGCGCTCTATGGCGATGTCGCGCTCGTCTCGGCATTGTTTCTCGGCCTCAAGGCGGCCGTGCTCGCCATCGTCGTCGACGCGCTGCTGCGGATCGGCAGGCGCGCGCTGAAGAACAATGTGCTGCGCGCCATCGCGGCAGCCGCATTCGTCGGCATTTTCTTTTTCGCCCTCCCCTTCCCGCTCATCATACTTGCGGCGGGCCTGGTCGGCTTCATCGGCGCGCGCGCGGGCTTGCCGGCTTTCGCAGGGAGCGGCGGGCATGCCGCCGGCAGCGGCCCGCAGGTTGTCGAGAGCCTGCTCGGCGAGGGAACGCCCGACCATGCGCGGCCCGCGCTCTCCGCATTCCTGCGCACGCTCGCGGTCTGGCTGCCAATCTGGCTCGCGCCGGTCGCGATCGTCGTCGCGACGCTCGGCGGCGCGAATGTCTTCAGCCAGATCGCTGTCTTTTTCTCGAAGATGGCCATGGTGACTTTCGGCGGCGCCTATGCGGTGCTCGCCTATGTCGCGCAGCAGGCGGTCGAACGTTTCCATTGGCTCGACGCGCGCGAAATGCTCGACGGCCTCGGCATGGCCGAAACCACCCCCGGCCCGCTCATCATGGTGCTGCAATTCGTCGGCTTCCTCGCCGCCTTCCGCGACGCGGGCGGCCTGCCGCCGCTCGTCGCCGGCGCACTCGGCGGCCTGCTGGCGACCTGGGTCACCTTCGCGCCGTGCTTTCTCTGGATATTCGCCGGCGCGCCGTTCATCGAGCGGCTGCGCCACAACAAGGCCCTGTCCGGCGCGCTCTCGGCGATTACCGCAGCCGTCGTGGGGATCGTCCTCAACCTGACGATCTGGTTCGCCGTCCACGCGCTCTTTCGTCAGACGACGCCCGTGCGCGGCTTGGGGCTTCGTTTCGACGCGCCAATTCCCGCCAGCGTCGACGGCTGGGCGCTGGCGCTGGCCATCGGCGCGGCGCTCGCCATCTTCCGGCTCAAACTCGGCATGATCGCCGCGCTCTCCGGCGCAGCGGCGGCGGGTGTCCTTTTGCGCCTCGCAGGCCTTGTCGGTTAGATCAGCCTGCGCTTGAGCGGAAACGCTCAAGTGCAGAACAGCTGATCTGTTTCAAAGTGTGGAGTGCGCGTTTCGCGAAAAACCGGCGTCTGCTTTTTCGCCGTGCGCTCTACGGCGTCCGCACCGGCTCGCCGGCGGCCGTCCAGACGAGCATCGAGCCGCCGAAATGCGCCTTCACGTCGGGCCGCCCGCCGGTCTGCGCCTTTTCCAGCGCCAGCAGCGTGCGACGGCCGGAACGGCAGTAGAAGACGACGCGCTTGTCGCGCGGCAGGGCGGAAAGATCGAGCCGCGACAAGGGATTGTGGATCGCGCCGGGAATATGGCCAGCCGCCCATTCATTGTCCTCGCGCACGTCGACCATCACGATCGACCCGTCGGCCATGCCCTGCTTCACTTCGTCCAGATTGAGTTCTTCCACGACGATCATCGGCTATGCTCCGCAATCTCTGCTGCGCTGCAATAGCAAATCGGGCGCGCCGGCAAAAGCGCGCCGCCGATCAATCATTCGTCGTCCTGGTCGATGTAGCCGTCGTGCATCACGACCACCCAGCGCCCGTCCATCCGCTCGATGGAGCGCACGCGGCCGACGCCGGGGATGGTATCGCCCGGCCCGACCTCCAGCATGCCGCGGCGCGTCTGCACCATGGCGACGCCGTTGCGCACGCTGCGCAGCACGAACGTATTCGGCTTCATCGTCGGATCGGGCGTCCGCAGACCCTGCCGCGCCGGCGTCTGCGCCGCAACCGACTGGCCGGCCTTCTTGTCCTTGGCGATCGAGGAGGTGACGATCGGATCAGCCGCCAGCCGCTCGAGCCGTTCGACGCGGACGAGCTGCTGGTCGATCTTGCCCGCCAGCTCCTTTTCGGCCTTTTCCACGCGCGCAACCGTGTGAGCCGTCGCTGCGGCGGTCGTGGCCTGCATATGCGCGGCGCGCGCCTCTCCGGCGATCTTGCCCATTTGCGCGCGCATGCTCTGCAGTTCCAGCGCAAGTTCGGCGATCTTGCCGCGCAATTCGCGTTCCGCCAGCGTTTCCACGGGATGGCGCAGCGCGTCCTCGGCCGCCAGCCGCTGCGCTTCCTTGCGGTCGAGATAATCCATGAGGCCGAGATAGGCGCCGCCGGCGACCGCGATCGTCAGCACGGCCGCAGCCGCGGTCTGCGCCCACACGACCTCGCCGAAACGCTTGCGGAGCCGCGCCCGCCAGTCAGGGGCGGCGGCCGCGGGCTCCGGTTTCGGGGGCGCCTCGGCCTTTTCCTCGGCGAGCGCCGGCAGAAATATGCGCCGTTCCGTCTTGGCGTCGGCGCCTTCGGCTTTCGCCGGCGCATCATCGGAGAGTTTCGCGGCGTCCGCCGCCAGCGTTTCGGCGACCTGCTGCAAATGCGCGATCGCCTTCAATGCGGCGTCGCCCGCAGGCCCCACGGCGCTATCCGTCTGCTGGTCGGTCGTGCTGTTCGCCGGTTCCGGTTCGGCCATGGCGGCGCCCGCGCTCTCGTTGATCACGCGGCCCAGTCTCGCGGCTCATGGTTAATGGCTTGTTAAAACTGATCTCTTGGCCACTTCAATCGGACCACGCCTGCGCCGAGACGACCCCGCCGACGAGGTTGCGCGACAGAAGCGCCTCGCTCGACAATGCGCTCGCCCCCGCCGGCGCAAGGCCCGCCGCCTCCATGGCGGCGCGCGCCTGCCGCCAGGCCTCGACCGCCTGCGCGACGGTGACCGCCGCAAAGCGCAGCGACGCGCCCGGCCGCATCTGCGCGAGCCGGCCGAGATCGGCGGCGATCACGGTTCCGATCTTCGGATAGCCGCCGGTCGGCGCGCGGTCGGCCATCTGCACGAACGGCCAGCCGTCGCCTGGAACCTGGATCGCGCCAAGCGCGATGCCGTCGGAGACGATGTTGAAGCCCTTGGCGTGTTCGAGACGCGGCCCTTCCAGCGCATAGGCCATGCGGTCGCTACGCGCCGCCAGCCGCCACGGCCCTTCGACAAAGCGCGCGAAATTCGCGGCGTCGAAATAATCGTCCTGCGGCCCCCGCACGATGCGGATCGGCGCTTCGCCGGCCTGCCTGAAATCGGCGAGCGCGCGCGGCTCGGCAAGTCCGGCGCGCGCTTCGGCGACGTTCAGCCTGTCGCCCGCTTTCAGTCCCGTACCGCCGACGCCGGTGCGCACATGCATGGAGAGCGAACCGAGTTCGGGCTCGGCGTCGATCAGCCCGGCCGGCGCGACATAGGCCCAGGCGCCGCTCTCGCCCGCGCGCACCGAAAGTTTTTCGCCCGGCGCCAGCGTGACGAGACACATCGACGGCAGCGGCGCGCCATCGCGCGCCACGCGAAAACCCGGCGCGACGATCGCCAGTTCCAGCGCGGCTTCGGCGACGACGAGATCGAGCCCGCCGACGGAAATCTCGATTCCCGCAGCGCCTGGATCATTGCCGGCCATCCGATTGGCGAATTCATGCGCGAGCGCGTCCATCGGCCCGGCCTGGGTGACGCCGTAGCGCAGATAACCCCAGCGGCCGGAATCCTGCAGCGTGACGCCGGGCCCGGCCAGCACGATCTGCACAATCGCGCTCATGCCAGCGCCTCGCGTCGTGCAATCGTTTCGCCCTGTCGTGCGCGAGATTCGAGCGCGGCGAAGGTCGCGGCGTCGATGGCCTCGAACCGCAATTCGTCGCCGACATCGACGAGGAACGGCCGTTCGCGATGCGGGGCGAACATCCGCTCCGGCGTACGGCCAGCGACATACCAGCCCGTCGGCATCGAAAATGTCGCGATCAGCGACAGGCCGCCGCCGACGAGAACGGCGTTCTCCGGCGTCGGCGGCCGCACGGTGGCGCGACGTGACACGGCGAGCGTCTCAGGCAGACCGCCGAGATAGCAATAGCCCGGCGCAAAACCGTACATGTAGGCGCGATAGGCGCCCGATGCGTGAATGCGCGCCGCCTCCGCGACATCGAGTTTCACGAGCGCCGCGAGTTCCGCGATGTCTTCGGCGATCGCCGGATCGTAGCAGCACGGAAAGATCCAGCGCGCCTGCGGCGCGGGCGCCGCCGGATGCGTCGCCTCGAAATCGGCGATGCGCGCCACGAGCTTTTCGCGCGAAATCACGAGCGGATCGTAGTGGATCATCAGCGAGCGATAGGTCGGCACGGTCTCGCGCACGCCTTCGATGCGCGCGGCGACGAAGGCCGCGTCCAGCGCCAGCACCTGCCCGTTGATCGCGGGATCGACGGTCGCGCCGAATTCGACGACGAGCGCGCGCTCGCCGGCGTCGAGCAGGCGGTAATTCGTCACATCCGTCATGGCCGGGCTTGTCCCGGCCATCCACGCCGGATGGCTGGTGGCCCCGTTTCGCCGAAAAAACGGTTCGTATCGGCCCGGCGTGGATGCCCGCGACAAGCGCGGGCATGACGAGCCAAATCAGTGCGCGCCGCCATCCTCACCCCGCCGCAAACGCCCGCACGCGCACGCCCGCAGCCTCCAGCCCCGCGCGAACCCGCCGCGCGCTTTCCACCGCATGCGCGGAATCGCCATGCACGCAGATCGAGCCGATGGCGGTCACGATGCGCTTGCCGCTTGCGGTAATGATCGCCCCCTCCTTCACCATTTCGACCATGCGCGCCGCCGCCGCGTCGGGATCGAGGATCATCGCTCCGGGCTGCCCTCTCGGAATCAGATGTCCCTCCTCCGTATAGCCGCGATCGGCGAAGATTTCCGCCACGCCCTGCAAGCCGATCGTCTCGGCCGCGCGCACCTGTTCGCCGGCCGCGATCGTCAGCCAGACGAGTTTCGGATCGACCGCCTTGATAGCGCGCCCCACGGCTTCGGCGGCCGGCCGGTCGACCTCGCAGAGATTGCCGAGCGCGCCATGGCATTTCACATAAGCGATCTTCGTCCCCGCATAGGCCGCCAGCGCCTGCGCGGCGCCGACCTGATAGGCGACGAGCCGCTCGATCTCGCCGGTCGAGAACGGAATGCGCCGGCGCCCGAAACCCCAGAGGTCGGGAAAGCCCGGATGCGCGCCGCAGACGACGCCCTTTTCCTTCGCGCTCGCGAATGTGCGCGCCATGATCTCGGGATCGCCGGCATGAAAGCCGCACGCGACATTGCAGGAGGTGACGATGCCGAGCATGGCCTCGTCATCGCCGCACGTATAGGCGCCGAAGCCTTCGGCAATGTCGGAATTGAGATCGACTGTGGGCATGCGATTGGTCCCTTGGACCGCGAGCCTTCAGGCTCGCCTTGTAGCCGCGAGCCTGAAGGCTCGCGGTCGGTTTGATCCTACAACCCCAGATATGCCTTGCGCACCTCCGCATTGCCGGCGATCTCGGCCGCCGTGCCGCTCATCGTCACGCGGCCGGTCTGCAGCACATAGGCGCGGTCGGCTATTTCCAGACATTCCGTCAACCGCTGCTCGACGATCAGCACCGTCGTGCCGGCCTCGCGGATCGCCGAGACCGCGACGAAGATTTCGTCGACCAGCTTCGGCATGATGCCCTGCGAGGGCTCGTCAAGCATCAGCAACTTCGGTCGCGTCATCAGCGCGCGGCTGATCGCCAGCATCTGTTGCTCGCCGCCCGACAGCGTCTCCGCGCGCTGCTCCAGCCGCTCGCCGAGCCGCGGGAACAGGCGCATGACCGTCGCCATCGGCGCCTCGCGGTCCGCATCATTGCGGAACAGATAGGAGCCGAGACGCAGATTGTCGACGACCGACAGCCGCGGAAACAGCCGGCGGTTCTCTGGCACATAGGCAATGCCGCGCTGCGTGACGAGATGCGGCGCCAGCCCGTCGATGCGCTCGCCCAGGAATTCGACCGTGCCCGAGCTCGGCCGCTCCATGCCGACGATGGATTTCAGCAGCGTCGACTTGCCCGCGCCATTGGCGCCGGCGACGCAGACGATCTCGCCCGCCTTCACCTCGATCGAGGCGTTCGACAGCGCGATCAGCCCGCCATAGCTGGTGGAAAGGTCATGCGTCGCGAGCACGGTGACGCTCCCCGAGATAGGCGGTGATGACACGCTCGTCGCGCACGATGTCGGCGGGCTTGCCCTCCGCGATCACGCGGCCGAGATCGAGCACGACCGCGCGATCGACCAGCGGCATGACGATTTCCATGACATGTTCGACCATGACGATGGTGACGCCGCGCGCGCGCACGGTGCGCACGAGCTCGACGCCCTGCCGCGCTTCAGCGGGCGTAAGCCCGGTCATGGCCTCGTCGAGCAGCAGCAGTTTCGGTTCGGTCGCCAGCGCGCGCGCGACTTCGAGCCGGCGCTTTTCGGGCGGCGTCAGTTCGTTCGCCATGGCTTTTTCGCGCGCCGCCAGCCCCGTGAACTCGAGCACCTCGCGCGCCTTCTCGCGTGCAACGCGCGATGACGCCGTGCGCTGGAAGGCGCCGACCATCACATTCTCGACGACGCTCATCGTCTCGAACGACTTCACCACCTGGAAAGTGCGCGCGATGCCGAGCGCACAGCGTTCCGGCGCGCCGAGATCGGTGACGTCGCGGCCCTCGAAGGCGATGCGGCCCTCAGTCGGCTTGCGCACGCCGGCGATCGCGTTGAACAGCGTCGACTTGCCCGCGCCGTTCGGCCCGATCAGCCCGAGGATTTCGCCTTTGTTCACGTCGATCGACACGTCGGCATTGGCGACGAGCCCGCCGAAGCGCTGCGTGAGGTCGCGAACTTCGAGCAGCGCGCTCATGACGCTTTCGCCCGCTTGCGCGCCGTAAAGGCGCCGACGATGCCCTCAGGACGGCCGAGCGCAATGCCCATCACCAGCAGCCCGTAGACGATGAGATCGAAACCTTTGCCGGTGCCGCCGGCGTAGGAGCGCGTGACTTCCGTGATCGGAATGAGAATGGCCGCGCCAACCGCCGGCCCCCACAGCGTGCCGATGCCGCCGAGCACCGCAGGCAGCGCCATCAAGAGCGAGAACTGGAAGCTCATCACGCTCTCCGGATCTATATAGGACACGAATTGCGCATAGAAACCGCCGCCGACCGCGGTGAGGAAGGCAGACACGGCGGCCGCCGCCATCTTCGAGCGGAACACGACGACGCCAAGGCTTTCGGCGGCCTCCGCATTGTCCTTGACCGCGCGCCACCAATAGCCCCAGCGCGAATCCTCGATTTTCCAGGTGACGAGCCAGGCGACGAAGGCGAGGCCGAGCGCAAAGTAGAAGTACGGCAGTTTCGAGCGCGCGAACTGGAATTTCGCCCAGCTGTCGCCGCGCACCGGCACTTCGATGCCCATGGCCGCGCCCGCCCAATCCCAGTTGAGCATCAACAGCAGGCCGGCTTCGGCGATCACGATGGTCGCGATCACGAAATAATGGCCTTTGAGCCGAAAGCAGGGATAGCCGACAGCCGCCGCAACCACCGCCGCGACTCCGCCGCCCGCGATCATGCCGAACCACGGCAGCACGCCGAATTTGGTGAAGAGCAGCAGCGTCGCATAGGCGCCGATGCCGAAATAAAGCGCATGCCCCAGCGAAATCTGCCCGCAATAACCCGACAGAATGTTCCAGCTCTGCGACAGAGCGGCATACATCAGCGTCAGCACCAGCACGTTCTGCAGATAGACGTCCTTGACGACGAACGGCAGGCAGGCTGCGAGCGCGACGACGATGACGGCGAGAAACAGGTTGGAGCGCCGCGCGCTTTCGTGAGAGGAGGCCGCCATCACAGCGATCCGAACAGGCCGCGCGGCCGCACGACCACGACGATGAGATAGAGCGCGTAGATACCGAGATATTTGAGCGAGGCCGGCAGGATGAAGGCCGTGCCCGCTTCCACCACGCCGACGAGAATGCCTGCCGCAAAGGCGCCGAAAACGCTGCCAAAGCCGCCGAGCGCGACCGTGACGTAGGCGACGAGCGCGAAGGAGGCGCCGACGTCGGGATAGATGTAGAAGAAGGTCGCGAGCACCGCGCCGGCCAGGCCGACCAGCGCGCCGCCGAGCCCCCAGCCGAGCGCGAAAATGCGCTTCTTGTCGATGCCGACGAGCGCGACCGCGCCGGCGTCCTCGCGCGTCGCCTCCAGCGCGCGGCCGAAATCCGTCTTGTTGATCACGAGCCAGAGCGCGCCGAAAGCGGCAAGCGAGACAAACGCGCCGGCAAGCTGCGGCGCCGGCAGGAATATGCCGCCGACATGCAGCGTCTTGCCGCCGAGCCAGCTGTGCGGAATGGAGCGATAATCCGGCGTGAATAACAGCTGCGCGAGGCCGCGCATGACGATCGCGAGCCCAAAGGTCGCGAAAATCTGCACCATGCCGGCATTGGCCGACGCCGACATGGCGAAGCGCACGAGGCCGAGATAGATGACCGCGCCGAAAACGAACATGGCCGCCGCCACGAAGGGCGCGGACGCCAATGGGTCCAGCGCGAAGGCGAGGAACAGTCCGAAGGCGGCGTACATGGACGTCATCAGGAATTCGCCATGCGCGAAATTGACCACGTCCATCAGACCGAAGATCAGCGCGAGGCCGGCGGCGACGAGACCGTAGATCAGCCCCATCAGAAGGCCGGAGGCGAGCGACTGGATGATGGCTTCAGAGGTCATGGCGCGGCGCCGTGTTCTCCCTCTCCCCGCTTGCGGGGAGAGGGCTGGGGCGAAGGGGCCTGCGATCAGCGCGAAACATTCCTGTCGCGGCGCGGCCCCTCATCCGCAGGCGAAATCGGCAGAGCCGATTTCTGCCGACTTCAGCCACCTTTTCCCCGCTCGCGGGGAGAAGGGACAACGACCGCGGATCCGCGCCCATCCGCCTCACCCCTTCATCGGCCAGAGCGGCTTCGCGATCGCGCCGGACTCGGGGAAGATCGTCACGAACTTCTTGCCCACATATTGCAGCAGTACGGGATCGCAATCGTTGTTCTGGCCCGTGGCGTCGAACTTGATGCGCTTCCACGGCATGATTGTCTTGTCGCCGGGAATGTCCGTCGCAGCCAGCGCGGCGCGGATCTTTTCGCCGTCGGTCGATCCGGCGCGATTGATCGCGTCGGCCAGCGTAATCATCGCAGTGAATTCGCGCGACGTATTGTCGTTGAGGTCCTTGCCGGCCGTCTTCTTGAAGAGGTCGTTGACCTTGGCCACCATCGGCCGCTTGGTCGCGAGATCGAGCGAGAAGGAGCCGCGCGTGATAGCGCCTTCCAGGTGATCGCCGACCGCGTCGTAAAGCGCCTTCTCGGAAAAGCCGGCCGCCTGCGCGATGATCGCCTTCGGCTTGTAGCCGAGCTCGGCCATCGTGCGCACCAGCAGGATGCCGTCGGTCGTGTAGGAGGACGGCATCAGCACATCTGCGCCGCCCGATTTCAGCTGCTGGACTTCCGAGGTCAGCGACGGCGAGTTCGCGCGATATTTCACATCC
Source organism: Methylobacteriaceae bacterium (assembly GCA_020638135.1). Classification (GTDB taxonomy): domain Bacteria; phylum Pseudomonadota; class Alphaproteobacteria; order Rhizobiales; family Beijerinckiaceae; genus JAJXWB01. Next base: position 94,465 of record JACKJE010000012.1, read on the forward strand.
GCCACGATCTTGTAGCCACGCGCGGCCGCCAGCTTCGTCTGCACATTCGCTGAATCCGTGCCGAAGATCGTGTCTTCGTGGAACAGCGCGAGCGTCTCGATCTTCTGTCCCTGCTTGCGCAGGGCGTCCATGAGATCGAACATGGCGGCCGAAAACATTTCGTCGTGCGCCGAGGCGCGGAAGAAGAATTTCAGGCCGCGCTGGTTGAGGCTCGGCGATGAGGAATCCGCGCACATGAACGGCACGGCATAACGCTCCGCCGTCTGGCTGACAGTCGCCGAAACGGAGGAATGATAGCAGCCGATCAGCGCCGTCACCTTGTCCTGCGTGATCAGGCGCTCGGCTTCCGCGCGGCCTTTCTGCGGATCGCCCTGGTGGTCGGCGTAGACGACCTTGATCTTCTTGCCGCCAAGCCCGGAAAGCCCCGCGTCCCTGGCGAGCGGCAGGTCGAGGTCGGTCTTCTCGTTGACGATGGCGAGCGCGGTCTCGATCGCGTTGCGCGCATCGACGCCGGTCTGCGCCGTCGAACCGGACATCGGAAAAATGGCGCCGACGACGATTTCGCCGCCTGCTTGCGCATGGGCGCTCGAAAGACTTGCGGCGAATGCGGCCGCGCCCGCCACGACTTCACGACGATTGAGTTTCATGCCCTCGCTCCCGGTCGTTCGCGCCGCAAGATCGCGGTCGCGTCAGATCACCGCATATTGCCTGTTCTTGAGGTCCGTCACCAGCATCGAGCCTGGCGAATGTGTAATCGCAAAGGCCGGTTTCGAGGCGACAAGCGCCGCCTGCGGCGTCACTCCGCAGGCCCAAAATACTGGCAATTCGTCGTCGTGCACGCTCACCGCGTCGCCATAATCTGGCGTGCGCACGTCGGCGATGCCGATTTGCGCCGGCAATCCCATATGCACCGGCGCGCCGTGCACCGCCGGATAGCGTGAGGTGATCTGCACCGCGCGGATGGCGTCGGCGGGCTTCAGCGGCCGCATGGAAACAACAAGCGGCCCGTGGAATTTCCCGGCCGGCGTCGTCGCAATATTGGTGCGGAACATCGGCACTTTCCGGTTTTCGGTGATGTGCCGGATTTCGATGCCGTCCTCGATCAGCGCCTCTTCGAACGAATAGGAGCAGCCGATCACGAAAGACACGAGGTCGTCGCGCCAGAATTCGCAGACGTCGCCCGTCTCGGCCACGCATTCGCCATCGCGCCAGACGCGATAGCCCGGAATGTCCGTGCGGATGTCGAGGTCGGCGCCGAGCGCAGGAATATTGGGATTGCCGACGTCGCTCACGCCGATGATCGGACAGGGTTTCGGATTGGCCTGCGCAAAACGCATGAAGTCGGCGGCGTCCTCGCGCGGCAGAATGACGAGATTGCCCTGAACGTAACCGGGCGCAAGGCCGGCGGTCGTGCCCGTGACCTTGCCGTGCCGGCAGGCGAGCCGCGCTGCGCGGCCATCCATCATTCGCCCGTCGATCGCCGCTTCGCCCAACGCCATTCTCCATCGCGACTTGACTGCACAGAGTTTCGGCGGCGAAGCTCGATAAAGTCCAATCGTATTTTTTGATCAATTTTGATAAGTTCGTTTTATCGGCCGGAGGCGCGCATGTTCGACTTCAAGGAGATCGAGACATTCTACTGGGTGGCGACGCTGGGCTCGTTTCGCGCCGCAGCCGGCAAGCTCAACACCACGCAGCCGGCGATTTCGCAGCGCATTGCCGGGCTCGAGCAAACGCTCGGCGCCCGCGTGCTGTCGCGCGATGCGCGCCTCGTTGCGCCAACGCCACGCGGCCGCGAGCTCCTCGTCTATGCCGAGAAACTGCTCGGCCTGCGCGCGGAAATGCTGGCGGCCGTCGGCGATGTCTCGACCACGCGCGGCGTGTTGCGGCTGGGCGTCGCCGAAACCGTCGTGCACACCTGGCTTACGCAATTCCTCAAGGCGGTGCAGGAACGCTTTCCGCTGCTCGCGCTCGAAATCGAGGTCGACATTTCGCCGAACCTGCGCCAACGCCTGCGCATGCAGGAGCTCGACCTCGCCTTCCTCATCGGTCCGGTCATGGCGCCCAACGCCTTGAGCCTGCCGCTGATGACCTATCCGCTCGCCTTCATCTCGAGCCCGGACATCAAATGGCCGCGTCGGCCCGCGCGCATCGAGGAGATCGCGCGCTTTCCCATCGTTACCTTTTCCCGCAACACACAACCCTACGCGGCTGTCGCGGCGCTATTCAACGGGCCGCACTCGCCGCAGACGCGTCTGCATGCGTCGGCCTCGCTCGCCACCCTCGTGCGCATGACCGCCGAAAAGCTCGGCGTCGCCGTCATCCCGCCAGCCATCGTCGCCAACGAATTGAAGCGCGGCGAACTGCGCATCGTGCGCTCAGAGGCGCGTTTGCCGGACCTCGTCTTTCACGCGAGCTGGATCGATCATCCCGCCTCGCGCGCCGCCAGCGAAATTGCCGCGATCGCCGCGCGTGTGGCGGCGGAACATGGAGGCAGCAAGAAAGGGACGAGGTGATCGCCGCAGCCGCGCCGCTCACGCCTCCTTCAGCAATTTCCGCAATTCCGCCTTCGCCACTTTCTCCAGCGTCGAGCGCGGCATGTCCTTCACCACGCGCACCTCGTGCGGATGCTTGAAATTCGCCAGCGCGCCCTTGCACGCCGCCATGATCGCATCGGGCAACGCCGGCGCCTCGCCGAGACTTTCTTCCGCGATCACGAAGGCGACCGGAGCCTCGTCGAGCATCGGATGCGGTTTGGCGACGACGGCGACTTCACGCACGCCGGGCACGGTCAGGATCACGCGTTCGATCTCGGAGGCCGCGACATTCTCGCCGCCGACCTTCAACATGTCCTTGTCGCGATCGGAGAAGCGGATCGAGCCGCATTCCATCAGCGTGACGCGATCGCCGGTCAGGAACAGGCCGCGCTCGTCGAACGCGTCTGATGTCGCCTGCGCGTTGTTGATATATTCGGCGAACAGCGACAGGCCGCGCAGGCCCCGCACCTTCAAATGCCCGGTCTCGCCGGGCTGAACGGGGCGGCCATCCTCGGTCTCGATGTGAACGCCGTATTCCGGCGCCGGCCGGCCGCAGGACAACGGCGTGTTCGGCATATGCACGTCGCCGACGATGCCATGCGTGATCGTCTCCGTCATGCCCCACCACCCCACCGTCTTCACGCCGAAATGCGCATCGGTCGGCGGCTCGCAAACAGCGCTGCCCCACAGGCGGTAGAAATGTTCGGACGGCTTTTCGATATCCATCAGCGCCTTCACGCAGAAGGGAATGACTGATGTCCACGTGCAGCGGTTGCGCAGCGAGATCGGCCAGAAGCGGCTCGCCGAAAAGCGCGGCATGACCACGGCGGTCGAGCCTGCCCACAATGTGGCGAGGATCGAATAGGCCTGCGCGTTGGTGTGGAATAGCGGCAGATGCACGAGATGCACGTCCTCGGCGCGCAAATCCTCGTGCACGGCGTTGACACGCGCGCCCCACAGCGCATTGGCGTGCGTCCACAAGACGCCCTTCGGCCGCGATGTCGTGCCCGACGTATATTGCACGCCCATGGGATGCAGCGGATCGACCGCGCGACGTGGCGCATCGCCGGCGTCGGCAAACAGCGCCTCGAACGAATCCTTGCCCGGCGCATGGCCCGCCGCCGGCGCTGCGCCATTGTCGTGCGAGGTCACGGCGATGAATTTGAAGTCCTTGCTGGCGCGATTGACGAGATCGGCGAATTTCGGCTGCGTGATGGCGGCCACCGCGCCGCAATGGCCCGCGAAATATTGCAATTCGTCGAGCGACGACCGCGCATTGGTCGTGACGGGAATGGCGCCGAGATCGGCGCAGGCGTACCAGGCGACCAGCGTCTCCAGGCAATTGTCGAGATGGATCAGCACATAGTCGCGCGGTCTGATGCCGCGCTTCGCCAGTCCCGCGGACAGCCGCGCCACGCGATCGTGAAACGCGCCATAGGTCAGCGTCTCGCCCTGCCCCTCGAACGGTTCCCAGATCAGGAAGGGATGATCGCGCCGCGTACGCGCGCGGATGCGCACGAGTTCGGCGACGTCGAGGCCGTTGAACGGATGGAGAGGCGTGATGGTCATGCGAGGATCTCTGATAATCGTTCAAGTCTGCTTCAGATCGTCACATTGAGGGAGCTCCGGTGAAACCGCAACGCGGTTTCACCTGAAGCGACGAAGCAATCCAGAATCGGATTGCGGCGCTGGATTGCTTCGCTGCGCTCGCAATGACGGCGAGGCGGTCCGTCACCCGCCCGCCATGCCGGCGTCGATCACCATGGTCGCGCCCGTGATCATGCGGCTCTCGTCGCTCGCCAGAAACGTCACAAGATCGGCGATTTTTGGTCTCGATGTAGCAGCCGAGCCGCATGCGCTGCACATCATCTCGTGCGCGGCGTCCGGGTTGGCGGGCCACCGCCGCCTTCCAGCCCCGCGCATCATGTCGCCCTGCACCGGGCCGGGATGCACCGTGTTGACGCGGATTTTTCGCGGCGCGGCTTCGATCGCCGCGACGCGCATCAGGCCGACGACAGCGTGCTTGCTCGCGACATAGGCAGGCATGCCCGCCGACCCGCGCAGGCCCGCGACGGAGGAGGTGCAGACGATCGAGCCGCCGTCCTTCATGGCCGGCAGCATATGCTTGAGCCCCAGGAACACGCCGCGAACATTGACCGCCATCACGGCGTCGAAATCCTCGTCGCGATAGTCGACGGTCAGGCCACGGCGCCCGGGCAATGCCCGCATTGTTGAAGAACACATCGACGCGCCCGAACAATTTCTGAGCCTCGGCCGCATAGCGCGCAGTGTCGTCAGCCGAGGTCACGTCTGCAGCGAGCCCGTGCGCCGAATTGCTCTTGAGCTCCGCAAGCGCCGCCTCGACACGCGGCGCGTCGCGATCGACGATCGAATATCAGCACGCGCGCGCCTTCGGCCAGAAACCGCGCCGCCGCTGTCGCTATGCCGATATTGCCTGAGCCACCCGTGATCACGGCGGATTTGCCCGCAAGTCGCATTCCGTCCTCCCTCGCGCCGTCCTGGCGGCGCTTTCGTTCCACCTTGGCGCCGATCCTGAGACGACCTAGTTCTGTTGTCCAGACGATTGGCTGCGGAGGTTCCATGCAGATCGGTATTGTCGGCCTCGGCCGCATGGGCGCCAATATCGCGCGCCGCCTGATGCGCGCGGGCCACCAGGTCGTCGGCTACAACCGTCACGACGACATCGTGCGCGAACTCGCCGGCGAAGGCATGACGCCGGCGACGAGCCTCGCCGATCTCATGCAGAAACTGACGCCGCCGCGCGTGATCTGGATGATGCTGCCGTCGGGCGCCATCACCGAACAATCCATTGAGGAAGCCGCGAACCTCGCGGCATCCGGCGACGTCATCATCGATGGCGGCAACACGTTCTGGCGCGACGACGTGCGACGCGGGAAGACGCTGGCCGCGCGCGGCGTCCACTATATGGACGTCGGCACGTCGGGCGGCGTCTGGGGTCTGGAGCGCGGCTATTGCCTGATGATCGGCGGCGAGAAGGCGGTCGTCGAGCGGCTCGATCCGGTCTTTGCGACGCTCGCGCCCGGCGCCGGCGAAATCGACAGGACGCCCGGCCGCGAGCGCACAACCCCACTGCCGAGCGCGGCTATCTGCATTGCGGCCCCATCGGCGCCGGCCATTACGTCAAGATGGTGCACAACGGCATCGAATACGGATTGATGCAGGCCTATGCCGAGGGCTTCGACCTGCTGCGCCATGCCGGCGACGACAGCCGGCCGGAGGATGAGCGCTTCGCGATCGAGGTCGCCGATGTCGCGGAAGTCTGGCGGCGCGGCTCCGTGGTCACATCCTGGCTGCTCGACCTCACCGCGACGGCGCTGGCGAAAGATCCCGATCTCGCCGCCTTCACCGGCAAGGTCGAGGATTCCGGCGAGGGCCGCTGGACGGTGCAGGAGGCGGTCGAACAGGCGACGCCCGCGCCGGTGCTGACGGCCGCGCTGTTCGCGCGTTTCCGTTCGCGGCAGGAGGCGACCTTCGGCGACAAGATTCTCTCGGCCATGCGCAAGGGCTTCGGCGGCCATGGCGAAGCGAAGTGACATGACGCGCCGTGATCGCCTCCCTCTCCCCGTGCAACCGGGAGAGAGCCGGGATGAGTGGCGCAACGTGCGCCGTGCGGCCTGGCCCCTCATCCTAACCCTCTCCCCGCGCGCGGGGCGAGGGAACGAGCTTTCCGCATGACCCATGCTCCCGCGCGCGCCGCGCCGCCCTGCGTCTTCGTCCTGTTCGGCGCCAATGGCGATCTGACGCAGCGCCTCGTCTTTCCCGCGCTCTACAATCTCGCGGCGCAAGGGCTGCTGCCCGACGCCTTTGCCGTGGTCGCCGTCACGCGCGTCGAATTTGGCGAGCAGGCGATGCGCGATCATCTGCGCGACAGCCTTGGCAAGTATTGCATGGAGAAGTGCGATCTCGCCGTCGTCGAGGATCTCGTCTCGCGCGTCACGACGGCGGTCGCCGACGCCTCCAACCCAAACTCCTTCGAGACCTTGCGCAAGCATGTCGACGACGTCGACGTCAGGCGCGGCGCGCAGGGCAATCGCATCTTCTATCTCGCCGTGCCGCCTACCGGCTTCGCGCCGACCGTGCGCGCGCTCGGCGCCGCCGGCCTTGCGCGGCAGAAGGACGGCGCCTTCGTCCGCGTGATCGTCGAAAAGCCGTTCGGCGCCGACCTCGCCTCCGCGATGAAGCTCAACGCCGAACTGCGCGAAGTGCTGGACGAGGATCAGATTTTCCGCATCGATCATTATCTCGGCAAGGAAACGGTGCAGAACATTTTGATGCTGCGCTTCGCCAACGGCCTGTTCGAGCCGATCTGGAAGCGCGAGCATATCGACCATGTGCAGATCACCGTCGCCGAAACCGTGACGATCGGCCGGCGCGGCGCCTTCTACGACGCGACCGGCGCCTTGCGCGACATGGTGCCGAACCATCTCTTCCAGTTGCTGTCGCTCGTCGCCATGGAGCCGCCGGCGCGTCTCGATGCGCACAGCGTGCGTTCGGAGAAGGCGCGCGCGCTCGACGCCATCCGTATCGTCACGCCGCAGGAGGCATTGCGCGATTCCGTGCGCGCGCAATATGTCGCCGGCCGCATCGGTGATGAGGTTGTGGACGACTATCGCCAGGAGAAGGATGTCGCGGCGAACAGCACGACCGAAACCTTCGCGGCGCTGAAACTGTCGATCGACAATTGGCGCTGGGCTGGCGTGCCCTTCTATCTGCGCACCGGCAAGGCGCTGGCGCGTCGCTATACGGAAGTCGCGATCAAGTTCCGCGAGGCGCCGATCTCCATGTTCCGCGGCATCGACCTCGACGGGCTGCGCTCGAACTATCTCGTGCTGCAGATCGCGCCGGAAGAAGGCATCACGCTGCAGTTCAACGCCAAGACGCCCGGCCCCAACCTGCAGATCGCGCGCGTCGCCATGAACTTTCGCTATTCCGATTTCTTCGACAAGCAGCCAGCAACCGGCTACGAGACGCTGCTCTACGATTGCATGACCGGCGACGGCCTTCTCTATCAGCGCGCCGACGGCGTCGAAGCCGGATGGCGCGCGGTCGAGCCTTTTCTCGAAGCCTGGCGCGCGGCGGGCGATCAGGGCCTCGGCCTCTATCGCGCCGGTTCGACAGGCCCGAGCGAAGCCGACGCGCTGCTCGCGCGCGACGGCCGCCGGTGGCGGCCGACGTCATGACCCTCCCCGCCGTCATTGTGCTCATGGGCGTGTCCGGCTCCGGCAAGTCGACCATCGGCGCCGCCCTGTCGAAGAAGCTCGGCTGGCCCTATGCCGACGCCGACGAATTCCATCCGCCCGCCAATGTCGCAAAATGAGCGCGGGACAGCCGCTGACCGACGAGGACCGCTGGCCGTGGCTGAAGGCCATCGCCGCCCATATCGACGGCGTGCGCGAACAGGGCCGTCACGCCATCGTCTCGTGCAGCGCGCTGAAGCGCGTCTATCGCGACATTCTGATCGGCGCGCGCGAGGATGTGCGGCTCGTGCTGCTCGATGGAACGAAAGAGGAGATCTTCGCGCGCATGAGCAGGCGCAAGGATCACTTCATGCCGCTCAGCCTGCTCGACAGCCAGTTCGCGACGCTGGAACGGCCGGGCGCAGACGAACGGCCGATTGCCGTGCCGATCGACGGCGCGCCGGAGGAAATCGCCGCGCGCATCGCCGGAAGCTTCGATCGGCTTTAGCAAACAATTAACCAAAACCATAACTTTCATCAACAGATCAATGAGTTAGTTCGCGCGCCGCGCGCGTCGGAACCCGTTGATTTAGATTAAACTGCCCAGTTCGAGGCGCGTCCGCTCCAGGCTTTTGCGAGCCTCATCCGCCAATTCTTACCGTCCGATAGCAAGTTGGCAGCGCGCCCGTTGACCCTCTGTTAGCCGGCTCACCTCCACAAATTCGCATGTTGCCTGCGGAACGGACGGCCAGAACCGCCGCTCAGGCCAGCAAGACAAGAGCGCAACGATGGGGAACTACGCGAAATTCACAAGCGATCGGAGCGGCGGCGTCGCCATCATGTTCGCGGTGTCCGCGCCCGTCGCGGCGCTGATCGTTTTTGGGAGTCTCGACTACAGCCGGATGGTCGGAGCGCGCGCGGGGCTTCAGGGCGCGACAGATTCGGCCGTGCTCGCCCTGGCGATGAACGCGACGCAGGCGACGACGCAGGCGATGATCGAGGCTCAAGCCGCGAGCGCGATCGCGGCGGCCGCCGGAACTAATTCACCGACCGTCGTCAGCGTCAGCCTCTCGAACAAGAATGCGCAGGTCTGCCTGACGACGTCCCAGCCCGTGCGGAGCATCGCGTCCAAGATTGTCGGCATTGGTTTGACGAGCGTGCAGGCGACGAGTTGCGCGGCCACCAACAGCAGCGTCGGCGGCGCCTTCGAAATCGCGCTGGCGCTCGACAATACCGGGTCGATGTCGCGCTCCGCGGGCGGCAAGTCCAAACTGGATTCCGCCAAGACCGCCGCCCTGTCTCTCATCGACCAACTCTCGAACTCCGGCGCCTCGGTGCAGTTTTCGATCGTTCCGTTTTCGACATCGGTGAACGTCGGCGCGAACTATCTCGGCGCCTCGTGGCTGGATACGAGCGCCCGCTCGTCCATCCACTGGCAGAACGTCCAGCGTCCGGCGGACGCTTCGTGGCTGCCCGCCTCCCGGTTCGATCTGTTCTCGCAGATGAACACGACATGGGCCGGCTGTGTCGAAGAACGCCCGGATCCCTATCTCACGACCGGATGTCGCCGCGACCTCGGCTCAGCCCGACAGTCTTTTCGTTCCCTATCTCTGGCCGGACGAAGGCGATGTAGACGGGTCGGGAAGCGCATTCCTGCCGGGCATGAACATCGTCGGCAACGGCCGCGGCGCGAAGCTCTATTCGTCGAGTTACTGGAATTTCGGCGGCGCGGGCAACAACTACCTCTACGACTTCGGCGGCGTCTGCGTGGCGAGCGCCACAGACGCCTACGAGGCGGCGGATGTCGCCGACCCGCTGTCGCGCGGCAGCGGGGCGACCAAGCTGTGCAAATACAAGGGCGCGACCGGCGTCTCGTCGAGAGCCTCGTCGAATGGGCCCAACAAGGGTTGCATGGACAATCCGCTCCTGCCGCTGACCAGCAACAAGACAGACCTGAACGCCAAGATCAACGCGATGGATGCGGGCGGCACGACCAACCTTTTGCCGGGCTTCATGTGGGCATGGCGCACGATTTCGCCGAACGGCCCGTTCACTGGCGCCTCGACGCCCAAGCCCTACGGCACGCCCGGCAATGCCAAGATTATCGTGTTCATGACCGACGGCTTCAACAACTGGAGCTCCAATTCGGGCTATGCCTACAAGTCCGAATACAATGCGCTCGGCTACTACGTGAACAATCGCCTGTCGGCCTATGGCGGCGTCGCCTTTCCGCCGCCGACCGGCTCGCCGACCTATGACGGCCCGACAAGTTCGAACAACTGGCGCATGCAGATGGATTCCGCGCTTCTGGCGGCCTGCGCCAACGCCAAGAATGCCGGCGTCACAATCTACACGGTCGGCTTCAGCGTGCCGAGCGATCCGATCGACACCGAGGGCCTGCAGCTCCTGTCGAAATGCGCGTCGAGCGCCGACCATGCCTACGTCGCCCGCGATTCCTCGAGCATCGTCAGCGCATTCAACAATATCGGCTCGAGCCTCAGCAAGCTGCGCCTGGTGCGCTGACGGGTTGGCGGCTCACGCCGCCAGCGCCGTCTCGACCAGCCGCGCCCAATAGCTCACCCCGTAGGGAATCGCCTTGTCGTTGAAATCATATTCGGGGTGGTGCAGGCCTGCCGTCGGGCCATTGCCGATGCAGATGAAGGCGCCCGGCCGCGCCTCCAGCATGTAGGAGAAATCCTCCGCGCCCATCACCGGCGGCACGTTGGTCATCACCTTGTCCGCGCCGACGATCTCCTGCGCGACCTTCGTCGCGAATTCCGTCTCGTCGGCATGGTTGAAGGTCACGGGATAGCCGTCCTCGAAATCGATTTTGACCGTGCATTTGTTGAGCACGGCGACGCCTTCGACGATTTCGTGGAAGCGCTGCTTGGCGAGCGCGCGCGTCTCTTTCTTGAGCGTACGGATCGTGCCGGTCAGATGCGCGTTCTGCGGGATGATGTTGTTGGCCGTGCCCGCATGGAACTGCGTCACCGACACGACGACGGAATCGACCGGGCCGACATTGCGCGAGGCGATGGTCTGCAGCGCATTGACCATCTGCGCGCCGGCGACGATCGGATCGATGCAATCGTGCGGCTGCGCGGCATGCCCGCCATGGCCGGTGATTTCCACTTCGAAACGGTCGGCCGAGGCGAGGAACGGCCCTTGCCTGATCGCGAACATGCCGAGCGGAACGCCCGGCATATTGTGCATGCCGTACACCTGCTCGATCCCGAACCGGTCCATCACGCCGTCGTTCACCATCTCGCGGCCGCCGCCGCCGCCCTCTTCCGCCGGCTGGAAGATCACGATCGCCGTGCCCGCGAAATTGCGGGTCTCGGCGAGATAGCGCGCCGCGCCGAGCAGCATGGCGGTGTGGCCGTCGTGCCCGCAGGCGTGCATCTTGCCTGATGTCTCGGACTTGTAGGGCGCGCTCGTCGCCTCCAGGATCGGCAGCGCGTCCATGTCGGCGCGCAACCCGATCGTGCGGCCCGCGCCCTTGCGCCCCTTGATCACGCCAACGACGCCGGTGCGCCCGAGCCCGGTCACGATCTCGTCGCAGCCGAATTCCCTGAGCTTTTCCTCGACCACGCCCGCGGTGCGAAACACGTCGAACATGAGTTCGGGATGGCGGTGCAGATCCTGTCGCCAGACAGCCACTTCATCGGACAGTTCGGCGATGCGATTGACGATGGGCATTGGCGGTGTCCCGGACATGGCTGGAGGCTCGGGCCAGCAAAGCCCTCCGCGCGCCGCCCGTCAACTCCGCCGCCGATGGCCGCGACAGCGGACGCTGCGGCTCGGGCCGTGAGCGGAACGAAAACGAGCGCTGCCCCGGGCGCATGGGAAAACATCTTGCGCATCGGCTCTCTCCTCTCAAAATTGGCGGCTGCGGGTAGATGGCGCGGCAAGGCGCCCGGTTTCCGCACGGGACGAAACGCAAGCGAGGCGAAATGTATATTCCTATGGCCGACGCGCCACGCTGGTATGCCGAGCGCAATGGCGCCGACACCGTGGCGATCGTGCATGGCGACGACCAGCTGAGCTGGGGCGCGCTCGAGCGCAACGCCAATTCGCGCGCGCGCGTGATGATGAGCAAGGGCGTGAAGCCTGGCGATTTCGTCGCCGTCGGCCTGCCCAATTCAAACCAGTTCTACGAGACGACCTTCGCCATCTGGAAATGCGGCGCGACCCCCTGCTCGCTCTCCTATCGCCTGCCGCGCGGCGAGGCGTCCGCCATCCTCGAACTGCTGCGGCCTTCGCTCGTCATCGGCGGCGAGGACGACTGGAACGCCGACAATCGACTACCTGCGGACTTCTCGACACAGGGATTTTCGGACGTGGCGATCGACGGCCCGATCGCGCGCTACTGGAAGGCAATGACGTCGGGCGGCTCCACAGGCCGCCCCAAGGTGATCGTCGACCATCAGCCCGCCTGCGTCGATCCCAAGGTTCCGCCGCTCGTCATGCACGAGGGAGTGCGCCTGCTGAACCCCGGCCCGCTCTATCACAACGCGCCTTTCATCATCACGCACAGCGCGCTGTTCGAAGGCGGGCTGCTCGTCGGCATGAAGAAATTCGACGCGGCCGAGGCGCTGCGGCTGATCGAGCGCTTCCGCCTCGAATGGGTGAATTTCGTGCCGACCATGATGAGCCGCATCTGGGCGCTGCCGAAGGAGGAACGCGAGAAATACGACGTATCCTCGCTGCGCGTCGTCTTCCACATGGCCGCCC
>JACKJE010000013.1 GCA_020638135.1 Methylobacteriaceae bacterium
GATCCGACGATCGATTCACAGATGGTGGCCTTGCGCGCGTCCGGCGCGGACACGCTGTTCAACATGACGACGCCCAAATTCGCGGCGCAGTCGATCCGCAAGGCCGCCGAGCTCGGCTGGAAGCCGCTGCACTACATCGTGGCCGTGGCGAGTTCGATCAAGACGGTGCTGCAGCCGGCGGGGCTCGAAAATTCCAAGGGTCTGGTGACGGCGATCGCCACCAAGATCCCGGCCGATCCGCGCTGGGCGAACGACAAGGCGACGCAGGACTATCTCGCCTTCATGAAGGAGTGGAACAACAACGCCGATCCGAACGACGGCTCCAACACGACCGGCTACAATTCGGCCTGGCTGACCGAAAAGGTGCTGACCGAGTGCGGCAAGGACTGCACGCGCGAGAAGCTGATGAAGGTGGTCTCCAATCTGAAGGACGTGCAATTGCCGCTCGGCCTGCCGGGCGTGACCCTGTCGTCTTCGCCCACCAATTTCTCGCTCTACAGCAAGCTTCAGATCTCGCGGTTCGACGGCGTGACCTGGGAGCCGATCGGGCCGGTGATCGAAGCCGGAGCGGCCAGGACGAACTGAGAGCGACGGCGGCGCGGGCGACTTTCGTCCGCCCGCCTCCGGTTCAGGGCGTATTGCCTGACGTCGGCCGGAACCGCCGCACGAACAGATTGGCGATCATCGCCTGCGCGACATGCTCGGCCATGCAGCGATAGCCGAGATCGTTGAGATGGAATTGGTCCTGCGCCAGCACCGGCGCGGCGCGCGCCTGCGCGATAAAGCGCATGGCGTCGTAGCGGCGGATATAGAGAACGCCTTCCTGAGCCGAAATCTTGAACAGGGTGTCGCGGATTTCTTCGTAATTCTTGTCGCGCGCCAGCTTGGGCGTGTACTGCAGGCCGACGAGCACGACGTCGATCTTGTCGGCCTTGAGCCAGTCGACCGTCGAGCGCACCGTTTGTTCGAACTGGTCTGGCGGCACGCGCGACAGCGCGTCATTGGTGCCGAGCTGCCAGAGCACGAGGTCCGGCCGTGACACGGCGACCTCGGTGCGCAGCCGTTCCGCCGTCGTGGCCGCGACCTCGCCGGATACGCCGCGATTGACGATCTCGACATCGACGCCGTTCAGCGCCTTGCCGAGAATCTCATGCAATTGAGAAGGATAGTTGCGCGAGCGCGAGCTGGCGCCGACCCCGTAAGTGGAGGACGATCCGATTGCGAGCACGCGCGCCTTTTTCTTCGCGGCGAGCACGGCGGCGAAATTGGGCAGGGGCGCGGGCGCGGCAATGTCGCTCGCCGGCGCCTGGCACTGCGCGCTCAGCGGCGGCGGCTCGCCGGCCTTGGGCGCGGCGGCGTCCTCGGCCTGCGCCGCCAGGGCGGCGGAGCCGACGAACGTCAGACTTGCGAAGAAGAGGCCCGCGACCTTGCGCGCCATTCGGTCAGCCACGCGCTTAACCCCATGATTACTATGCCGATCGATAACACGAGGGTATCCTTGAGGATACCACCGCCATAGACATAGGCGGCAATCTGCCCGCAAAGGCTCAACACCGAGCAAACGCAGAAGACTTCGAGCGAATTGCGGCCAAGCTTGGCAAAATATTCGCTAACGGGGGCAAACCAGCCGGGCAGGCGCGCCCAGAGACCATGAACGACCGCGACCACGCACAGGAACTGCAGGACGCGCGCCGGCGAATCGAAGGTCTTGTTGAACAGGAAGACGAGCTTCGGGGCAGGCACAGAGCCGGGCGACGGCGAATATCCATGCCAGGCGGAGACGACCCCGAGGATGACGAAGGGCAGGACGGCGATCCGGATCCAGTGGACGTGCCGCCGGGCGAGGCCGCCCGGCCCGTCCTTGCGGGCCAGAAGGAAGCCGCAGACGAAGATGAACTGCCAGCCCAGCGGATTGAAGAACCATGTGCCCTCGATCGGCCAGGTCGGCAGGTTGTAGCCGGTGACGAGGGTCGCCATCCAGACCGCGGCGGAGACGGCCAGCAGCAGCCAGGGCGAAATGCGGTCGAGAAAGGCGAAGAGCGGCGCCGCCGTCATCAGGACCACGTAGAGCGGCAGGATGTTGAAATAGCCGAGTTGGTGGGTCAGCAGCACCAGGCCGATATGCGTCTCGATCGGTTCGAGGAAGACGGGGCTCGCATTGTGCCAGTCGAGCAGCGCGGGTTGCGACAGGAACAGGCTGGCCGCCGCCAGGATCGCCAGCGCCAGCATGGTGATGAGGATCTGGGCGGCGTAGATCTGCAGGGCGCGGCCGAGAAGGCGGAAGGTCACGTCGCGCATCGGCGCGCGCTTCTCACTCGATCCGACGACGAAGCGCAACGAGAAGCCGGCAAGGAAGACAAACATTTCGGCGCTGTCGCCGAGCATGAAATTGCGCGACGTGAACCGCTCGAAGATGATGCCCGGCACATGGTTGATGAAAATCGTCAGGAGCGCGAAGCCCCGCCAGAAGTCGATTTCGTTGGGGCCCCGCATGCCGCCGTCTGCTCGCGTCTTCAAGCTTTCGCCGGATTGGCGATCTGATAGGCGGTCGTCGACTTGATGCGCTCCATGGCGAAGCGCGAGGTGACGTTCTTGAGCGGGATCGTGCCGATCAGCCGCTTGTAGAACGCGTCATAGGCGGTCATGTCGGCGACCACCACGCGCAGCATGTAGTCGACGTCGCCGGCCATGCGATAGAATTCCATGACCTCGGGCATTGCGGCGACGGCCGCCGCGAATTTGCGCAGCCAGGCGTCGGAATGGTCGGGCGCTTCGATCGAGACGAAGACGGTCAGCCCCAGCCCGAGCTTTTCGGGCGCGAGCAGCGCGACGCGACCGAGAATCACGCCGGCCGCTTCCAGCTTCTGCACGCGCTTCCAGCAGGGCGTTTGCGACAGGCCGACGCGATCGGACAGTTCGGCGATGGAGATCGAGGCGTCCGCCTGCAATTCGCGCAGGATTTTGCGATCGATGGCGTCCATGGTCGAAGCTCCGTGCGAATCCGCGCCTAGGGAACCAATTTTGACGGGCTTGGCAAGAGCGCGACCGCGGCGGGCCGTTCGGCCGGGCGCACATGGGCGGCGCGCCGGCAACGCATATGTGGCGGGGTGCGCGGCCTGGCTGGACGCGCTAGCATGTCGCAAAGACTGACGGCGCAAGCGCCGCGCGATGGAAGGAAACGGAATGTCCGAGGCTCTGGCCAAAGAGGCGCCGCATCTGGCGGACGTATCGATCGACGACAAATACACGCTGCCGTCGGGCCGCATCTATCTCTCGGGCATTCAGGCGCTGGTGCGCCTGCCGATCCTGCAATACGAGCGCGACAAGGCCGCGGGCCTCGAGACCGGCGGCTTCATTTCCGGCTATCGCGGCTCGCCGCTCGGCATGTACGACCATGCGCTGTGGCGCGCGAAATCGCATCTGAAAGCGCACAACATCCATTTCCAGCCGGGGCTGAACGAAGATCTCGCGGCGACCTCGGTGTGGGGCAGCCAGCAGGTCGGCATGTTTCCCGGCGCAAAGGTCGATGGCGTGTTCGGCATCTGGTACGGCAAGGGGCCGGGCGTCGACCGTTCCGTCGACGTGCTGAAGCACGCGAATTCCGCAGGAACCTCGAGGAATGGCGGCGTGCTCGCTTTCGCCGGCGACGATCACGGCTGCCAGTCCTCGACGCTGGCGCACCAGAGCGAGCAGATCTACGCCGCCGCGCTGATGCCGATCATCAATCCCGCCAATGTTCAGGACTATCTCGATCTCGGCCTCATGGGCTTCGCGCTGTCGCGCTATTCGGGCTGCTGGGTCGGCTTCAAGACGATCGCCGAGACGGTTGAAAGCGGCGCCTCGATCCATACCGATCCCTCACGCATCAATATCGTCATCCCCACCGATTTCGAAATGCCGCCGGACGGCCTCAACATCCGCTGGCCCGACGCGCCTCTCGTTCAAGAAGCGCGGCTGCACGGCCCGCGCATGCAGGCGGTCGCGGCGTTTGCGCGCGCCAATGCGCTCGACCGCATCGTGATCGACGGCAAGCCGGCGCGGCTCGGCATCATCACGACCGGCAAGGCCTATCTCGATGTGATGCAGGCCTTGGCCGACCTCGGCATTTCCAATGCGCGCGCGGCTGAACTGGGCCTGCGCGTCTACAAGGTCGCGCTCACCTGGCCGCTCGAAGAAGAAGGCGCAAAGCGCTTCGCCGACGGGCTGAAGGACGTGCTGGTGGTGGAGGAGAAGCGCGGCTTCATCGAAGACCAACTCGTGCGCATCCTCTACAACATGCCGGCCGACCGGCGGCCGAGCATCGTCGGCAAGCGCGAGGAGAACGGCGCAATCCTGCTGCCGTCGATCAACGAATTGTCGCCGACCATGGCAGCGCGCGCGATCGTAAGCCGCATGAAGCGGCTTGGCCATGTGGACGCTGCGCTTGACCAGCGGCTCGCGCGTCTCGAAAGCTTCGAGGCGCTGGAGCGTGCGCCGGCGGCGACGCAGACGCCGCGCACCCCGTATTTCTGCTCGGGCTGTCCGCACAATACGTCGACCAAGGTGCCCGAAGGCAGCCGCGCCATGGCGGGCATCGGCTGCCACGGCATGGCGCTTTACAATCCGACGCGGCGCACGGCGACGATTTCGCATATGGGCGGCGAAGGCGCTGCCTGGATCGGACAGGCGCCCTTCACCGAGGAGCCGCATGTCTTCCAGAATCTCGGCGACGGCACCTATACGCATTCGGGCCTGCTGGCGCTCCGCGCGGCCGCCGCGTCGGGCGTGAACATCACCTACAAGATCCTCTACAACGACGCCGTCGCCATGACCGGCGGCCAGCCGGCGGAGTCGGGTTTCACCGTCTCGCAAATCGCGCATCAGGTCGTGGCGGAAGGCGCCAAGAAACTCGTGATCGTCACCGACGAGCCGGACAAGTATCCGCCGACCGGCTATTTTCCCGCTGGCGCGACGGTGCATCACCGCAGCGTGCTCGACGCCGTGCAGAAGGACCTGCGCGCGACCAAGGGGCTGACGGTCCTGATCTACGATCAGACCTGCGCCGCCGAAAAGCGTCGTCGCCGCAAGCGTGGCCTGTTCCCCGATCCGGCCAAGCGCGCCTTCATCAACGATCTCGTGTGCGAGAGCTGCGGCGATTGCACGGAGCAGTCGAATTGCGTCTCGGTGAAGCCGCTCGAGACTGTATTCGGCCGCAAGCGGCAGATCGACCAGTCGAACTGCAACAAGGATTTCTCCTGCATCACCGGTTTCTGCCCGAGCTTCGTCACCGTCAACGGCGGGAGCCTGCGCAAGATCGAAAAGACGAAGGCGGATTCCTCGGGCATGTTCGCCAACCTGCCCGATCCGCAGATGAAGACGCTGGGCGAGCCCTACGGCATTCTGGTCACCGGCATCGGCGGCACGGGCGTCATCACGATCGGCGCGCTGATCGGCATGGCCGCGCATGTCGAGGGCAAGGGCTGCACGACGCTCGACTTCACCGGGCTCAGCCAGAAGAACGGCGCCGTGATGAGCCATGTGCGGCTTGCCCCGCAGCCGGAAGATCTCGCGGCGGTGCGCATCGCGCCCGGCGGCGCGGATCTGCTGATCGGCTGCGACATGATCGTATCGGCGCAGGCGAATGCGCTGTCGCGTCTCGAGCGTGGCGTGACGCGCGCCGTCATCAATGGCGATCTGCAACCGACGGCCGCCTTCGTCGTCAATCCCGATCTCGACTTCGCGACCGCGCAGGTGAAGAAGGGGCTGGTCGATGCGTTGGGCGCCGACCGTCTCGATATTCTCGATGCCACGGGGCTTGCGACCGCTCTGATGGGCGACGCCATTTTCACCAATCCCTTCATGATGGGCTTTGCCTGGCAGAAGGGGCTGCTGCCACTGTCGCTTCCCGCCTTGAATCGCGCGATCGAATTGAACGGCGTCGCGATCGAGGCGAACAAGGAGGCTTTTGCCTGGGGCCGCCTCGCCGCGCATGACCCCAAACGCGTGCACGAGGCGATCCGCTCGCTCGAAATTCCGGAGGTGGAAGAAGAGACGCGGGAGCAGAAGCAGGCGCGGCGTATCGCCTTCCTGACCGCCTATCAGGACGCCGCATGGGCTCAACGCTACACGCGCCTCGTCGATGCGGTCGCCAAGGCCGAACAGGCCAAGATGCGCGGATCGAGCGCGCTCAGCGATGCTGTGCGTGAAAGCTTCTTCAAGCTGATGAGTTACAAGGACGAGTACGAGGTCGCGCGCCTCTACACGAACGGCGAGTTCCAGCGGAAGCTCGCGCGCCAGTTCGACGGCGATTACACGCTCACCTTCCACATGGCGCCGCCGCTGGCCGCGCGGCGCGATCCGTCGACGGGCAAGCTGCAGAAGATGACGTTTGGCCCGTGGATGCTGAAGGCGCTCGGCGTGCTGGCCAAGTTCAAGGGGCTGCGCGGCGGGGCGCTGGATATTTTCGGTCGCACCGAAGAGCGCCGCATGGAGCGCGCGCTGATCGACGAATACGAGCAGACGATGCTCGGGCTGCTCGACGGGGTGTCAGCTGACAATCACGCGACAGCGGTCGCGCTGGCGCGCCTGCCGCTGACGATCCGCGGCTTCGGCCACATCAAGGAAGCGAACGCCAAGAAGGCCGTTGCCGAGCGGCAGCGGCTGTTGCGGGCGTTCAGGTCGCCGGAGGCGTTGAAGACGGCGGCGGAGTAGCTCGTCTTCAGAGGATCAGGCCGCCATCGACGATGATCGTCTGCCCGACGATGTAGGAGGCGAGCGGCGAGGCCAAGAAGAGCGCAGCGCCGGCCATGTCCTGCGGCGTGCCGAGGCGATGCAGGGGAATGCGCTGCAGTGCGCCCTCGAGGCGCTTGGGGTGATCCGTCGTCACCTTGGTGAGTTTGGAATCGACCAGCCCCGGCGCGATGCCGTTGACGCGAACGCCGTCCTCCGCCCAGGCCTGTCCAAGCGTGCGCGTGAGGCCGACGGCGCCGGTCTTGGAGGCGTTGTAGGAGGGGTTGCCCTTGGTGGCGTGGAAGCCCGCTGTCGAGGACACGATGATGAGCGAGCCCCTGGAAGCGGCCAGCATGTCGTGGAATTTCGTGGCGCAGGCCATCAGGCTCATCAGGTTGACTTCCATCACCTTGCGGAAGCCGTCCATCGCGAACTCGCCGCGCCGGTAGAGCACCGTGCCCTGTGACAGCACGAGAATGTCGAGGCGGTCGAAATCAGGCATGAACGCGTCGATCGCGCCCGGCGCCGCCACATCGAGATTCTGATAGTGCAGACCCGCGAGATCGGAACCCTCCGCCTTGTCGTAATCGGCGGCTGCGGCGCGTGTGCCCGTCACGTGCACGTCCGCGCCCTTGGCGCGAAAGCCCTGCGCAATGCCGTTGCCGATGCCGCTGGAGCCGCCGACGACGCAGACGGTCTTTCCTGCAAAATCCAGTTCGGTCATGCGCGTTTCCCTTCGCCCTCGTTTCGTCGTTGGGTGCGATCATGATTGCGACCGCGCTCGTGTCAATCGCGCCATGCGCGCCATGCAGATTGGCTAGGAACGCGGCAAGGGCCATAATCGCAACAAAGACGCGCAAGCGCAGCATGGGAGGACATGATGCCCGAATTGCGATCCAGGAAGGTCACGACTGGCCGCGCGGCGGCGATCTCGCGATCACTGTGGCGCGCGACCGGCATGAAGGACGGCGATTTCGGCAAACCGATCGTCGCCATCGCCAATTCCTTCACGCAATTCGTGCCGGGCCATGTGCATCTGAAAGACCTCGGCCAGATGGTCGCCGCCGAGATCGCCAAGGCGGGCGGCGTCGGTCGCGAATTCGACACGATCGCGGTCGACGACGGCATCGCCATGGGTCACGACGGCATGCTCTATTCGCTGCCCTCGCGCGACCTGATCGCGGATTCCATCGAGTACATGGTCAATGCGCATCGCGCCGACGCGCTGATCTGCATTTCCAATTGCGACAAGATCACGCCCGGCATGCTGATGGCGGCGCTGCGGCTCAACATCCCGACCGTCTTCGTCTCAGGCGGGCCGATGGAAGCCGGCCGCATGAACTGGGAAGGCAAGGATGAACGTTTTTCCGGCGTGGAAGCCTATGTCGCGACGATGAATCCCGAGATCACCGACGCGAAGATTTCGGCCTACGAGCAGCATGCCTGCCCGACCTGCGGTTCGTGCTCGGGCATGTTCACCGCCAATTCGATGAATTGTCTCGTCGAGGCGCTCGGCCTCGCGCTGCCGGGCAATGGCTCGATGCTGGCGACGCATGTCGATCGCAAGACCCTGTTTGCGCGCGCAGCCTCCCTCGTCGTGGAACTCGCGCATCGCTACTACCAGCAGAACGACGAAAGCGTGCTGCCGCGCTCGATCGCTACTTTCGAGGCGTTCGAGAACGCCATACGGCTCGACATGGCGATGGGCGGCTCAACCAATACGGTGCTGCATCTGCTCGCGGCCGCGCACGAGGCGGGCGTCGATTTCACCATGAGCGACATCGACCGGGTGTCGCGTTCGACGCCACACCTCTGCAAGGTGTCGCCGTCGACGCCGAATTATTTCATGGAGGATGTGCATCGCGCCGGCGGCATCATGCGCCTGCTCGGCGAGCTCGACCGGATCGGCGCCGTTCATCGCACTGTGAAGACGGTGCATAGCGCGTCGCTCGGCGACGCGATCGATCACTGGGATATTCTGCGCACGCAGGACCAGGATATCGAGACCTTTTATCGGGCGGCGCCGGGCGGGCGCATCACGGTCGAGGGCATGTCTCAGCACATGCGCTATTCGACGCTCGACCGCGACCGCGAGAAGGGCTGCATCCGCGATGCCGCGCATGCTTATTCGACCGATGGCGGGCTTGCGACGCTCTACGGAAATCTCGCGACCGACGGCGCCATCGTGAAGACGGCGGGAGTCGATTCTTCGCTGCACAAGTTTTCAGGGACGGCGCTCGTCGTTGACAGCGAGGACGAGGGCGCGCAGGCGATCCGTTCCGGCAAGGTCACGCCGGGCACGGTTCTGGTCGTACGTTACGAAGGGCCGCGCGGCGGGCCGGGCATGCAGGAGATGCTGGCGCTGACGACGGCGCTGAAGGGGCGCGGTCTCGACAAGAAATGCGCGCTCGTCACCGACGGACGCTTCTCCGGCGCGACGTCGGGCCTGTCGATCGGCCATGTCTCCCCGGAAGCCGCATCCGGCGGCGCGATCGGTCTCGTGCAGGACGGCGACAGAATAGAGATCGACATCGCCACGCGCTCGCTGCATCTGGCCGTCAGCGGCGATGAGCTCGCGCGCCGGCGCGCCGCGATGGACAAGCGCGGCCGCGCGGCATGGAAACCAAAGCCGCGTGAAAGACTCATGTCGGTGGCACTGCGGCACTATGCGCTGACGGCGACATCCGCCGCGCGCGGCGCGGTGCGCGATGTCGAGGCGGTCGAAAACGCATTGGCGCTCGCGGGGGCGAAACCCGCTCTCGGCGCGGCCGAGGAGAAGGCCACGAAATGAATGAGTTTCCGCTGCTCGCTCCGGCGGGTCTGCCGGCGCCGCTCGCAACGGCGCTCGAAAGCATTGCGCAGCTGCATCGCTTCGAGGGGCCGGATGATCCCAAGCTTGCGTCAACCGCGGGCGTCGTGCGCGGCATCGTGTGGACGCCGTTCGGCGGGCCGCTGACGGGCGACTTCATGGCGCGCTTCCCGAAGCTCGAACTCGTCGCCACCATGGGCGCCGGCTACGAGCATATCGACGTCGGTTATGCAGCCTCGCATGGCGTCTGTGTGACGAACACACCCGATGCCGTGACGGAGGATACGGCGGACGCAGCCTTTGCACTGATCCTCGATACGGTCAGACGCTTTCCTGCGGCCGAACGTTACTTGCGCGCGGGTAAATGGAAACCGGGCAAGCCGTTCGGCGCTTCGGCGTCGCTGCGCAACAAGCGGCTCGGCATTCTCGGCTTCGGCCGGATCGGCAAGGCGGTCGCACGGCGTGCGGAGGCCTTTGGGCTCACGGTTTGCTATTCCGGTCGCCGCAAACAGGAGGGCGTCGCCTATCCCTATTTTGCGAGCGCGGAGGAACTCGCGCGCAATTGCGACATCCTGCTCAACGTTCTGCCGGGTGGCGATTCCACGCGCGCCTCCGTCGGCCGTTCCGTCTTCGATGCGCTCGGGCCAAAGGGCTATTTCATCAATATAGGACGTGGCACGAGCGTCGATGAGCCGGCGCTTGTCGCGGCGTTGAAGGAAGGCCGCATAGCTGGCGCGGGCCTCGACGTCTATGCGCACGAGCCCGCCGTGCCGGCGGATCTTGTCGCGATGGAGAATGTCGTCTTGCTGCCGCATGTCGGCGGCGCGACCGATCATGTGATGATGGCGGTCGCCGGACGCCTCGTCGAGAACGTGCGGGCGTTCGCGGGCGGCAAGGGGCCGCTCGATCCGGTCGCCGAGACGCCGTGGAAAGTGTGACGGGGCGCTGTCATGGCGTCAGCACGGCCGCGCCCTGCAATCGGCCTTCGCGCAGATCGGCGAGCGCGCGATTGGCGTCTTCCAGGGCGTAGCGCTGCACATGCATGTCGATCTTCACCTTGCCGGCGAGCGCCAGAAATTCGCGTGCATCCTCCCGCGTGAGATTGGCGACCGAGACGATCTTTCGCTCTTCCCACAGTTTCGCGTAGGGGAAGGCGGGAATGTCGCTCATGTGAATGCCGCCGCACACGACGGTTCCGCCCTTGCGCACATGGCCGAGCGCGAGCGGCACGAGCGGTCCGACCGGCGCGAAAATGATGGCGGCGTCGAGCAATTCCGGTGGGGCTTCGTCTGATCCGCCCGCCCAGAGGGCGCCGAGCGACAGCGCGAATTGTTTCGCCGCCTTGTCGCCGGGGCGCACGAAAGCGAAGATCCGACGACCCTGCGCGCACGCGACTTGCGCGATGATGTGGGCGGCCGCGCCGAAGCCGTAGATGCCGATCGAACGGGCATCGCCCGCCATCTTGAAGGAGCGCCAGCCGATCAGGCCGGCGCAGAGCAGGGGCGCCTGTTCGGCGGGGTCGCCATGCTCAGGCAGCGCGAAGCAGTATGAAGCATCGGCGATTGCGTGGCTCGCATAGCCGCCGTCGCGCGTGTAGCCGGTGAACAGCGGATCATCGCAGAGATTCTCGTGGCCTTCGGCGCAATAGGGGCACTGCCCGCAGGTATGGCCGAGCCAGGGCACGCCGACGCGCTGGCCGATGGCGAAGCCGGCAACTTCGTCGCCGATCGCATCGATCGTTCCGACAATTTCATGGCCGGGCACGAGCGGCAGCATGGGTTTCGGCAACTCGCCATCGACGACATGCAGATCGGTTCGACAGACGCCGCAGGCGAGAACTCGCAGCCGCACCTCGCCCGCGCCGGGCGCGGGCAGGGGCCGCTCCTCGATGACGAGCGGCGTATGTGGTGCGCGCAATACGACGGCGCGCATGACATTGCTTTCGTCGGGCACGTTGAATAGGTCGCGCTGTCCGCGCCCCGCGTCAATGGGTGTAGAACAATTTCGGCAGGTAGGTGACGATGCCGGGGAAGACGATGCACAGGCCGACAGCGAGCGCCTGCAGGCCGAAGGAAGGGCAGGGCGCCGCGGATGATCGTCGCCATCGACACTTCCTTCGGCGCGACGCTCTTGAGGTAGAACAGCGAATAGCCGAAGGGCGGCGACAGGAAGGCCATCTGCATGTTGACGATGAAGATGACGCCGTACCACAGCGGCACGTCGTCCGGCGTGACGCCCGGCAGGCCGAAGACGCCGTTGAAATGCGCGGCCTTGAGGATCGGCACGAAGATCGGGACCGTCAGAAGCAGAATGCCGACCCAGTCGATGAACATACCGAGCACGAAGAGGATGACCATCATCAAGGCGAGGATGCCGTAGGCCGGCAGGCCCGTGCCGAGGATCTGGTCGGCGACATAGGTCTGGCCGCCCTTCAGGATGAAGAAGCCGACGAAGAGCGTCGCGCCGAAGAATATCCACATGACCATGGCGGTCGCGCGCAGCGTGGCGAGCGATGCCTCGCGCACAGTGGTCCATGTCAGACGGCGATGCATGGCGCAGACGACCAGCGCGCCGAACGTACCGATGCCGGCTGCTTCCACCGGCGTCGCGATGCCGAAGAAGATGACCCCGAGCGCCACGAAGATGAGGATGATGGGCGCGACGACATTGCGCAGGAGCCGCAACTTCTCGCGCCAGTCGACGCGCTCGTCCGGCGGAATCGCCGGGCCGAGGCTCGGATTGATCGTGCAGCGGATCGTGATGTAGGCGATGTAGAGGCCGGCGAGCAGCAGGCCCGGAAAGACCGAGCCCGCCAGCAGTTCGCCGAGGGATTGCTGGGCGACGACCGAATAGACGATCGCCATGACGGACGGCGGAATGAGAATGCCGAGCGTGCCGCCCGCGAGCAGCGAGCCGCAGGCAATCCGCTGATCGTAGCCACGGCGCAGCATGGCCGGCAGCGCGATCATGCCCATCGTCACTTCCGTCGCGCCGACCACGCCGACGATGGCGGCAAGGATCGTGCAAACTATGACAGTCGCCGACGCGAGGCCCCCTTTCAGGCCGCCGAGCCATTTGTAGACCGCGTCGAACAATTCCTCGATCAGGCCCGCCTTCTCGAGAATGGCGGCCATGAAGATGAACAGCGGAATGGCGGACAGCTGATAGTCCGTCATGAAGGGGAAGACGCGGCTCGGCAGCATGTTCAGCATCGAGGCGCTGCCGAACACGTAGAGGAAGACGCAGCCGAGACTGCCGAGCGCGAAGGCCATCGGCACGCCGATGGCGAGCGCCAGGCCGAGACTGCCGAACATCAGGAGGCCGAGGACCTGAACCGGAACGTCGAGACCCATGGTTCAGCCCTTCGTCGTCGCGAGCACGTGAATGTCCTTGATCAGCCGCGCGGCGCCGATGAGCGCGAGCAGCAAGGCGCCCAATGGGATGGTCAGCTTCACGGGCCAGTACTGGATGCCCCATTCGGTGAAGGAGACTTCATGCGCCTGCACGGCCTGCCAGGCGAAGGTCCAGCCCGTCGACATCAGCACGCCGACGAAGATGAAGAACAGGATGGAGCCGACGACGTCGCATATCGCTTTGCCGCGTTCGGAAAGATGGCTGTAGACGAGATCGACGCGCACGTGGCTTTCGCCTCTGTAGGCGTAGGCGCCCGCGATCATGTACTGCATGCCGAACATCAGGAATGCGCTCTCGTGCACCCAGTTGGTCGGCGAATTGAAGACATAGCGCGCGACGACCTCGAAGAAGTAGGCGAAGACCGCGAGCACCGACCAATAGGCGACGAGCTCGCCGAGGTTTGCGACCATCCTGTCGACCCCGCGCGCGAAAGCGCCGAAGGGACCGGGAACCTGGATTGGCGCGTCGTCGACGAAATGCGGCTCGACTTCCGAGACGACCGGCGGCGGCTCGGTTTCTCGCGCGCGCCGCACGAGGCCGGGTATCAGCGCCGCGTCGATCAGCAGCAGGACGAGCGTGAGGCCCGCGGCGATGCGCATCGTCAGGTTGGCCTTGTCGATGTCGATCTGCGCCGCCGCCTCCTCCACGCGCGCCGGCGCCAGTTTCTTCTCGATGTCATTGATGCGGCTCTGCGCGGAGGCTTGACCGCGCGCGAGCGAGGCCTTGGCGCGATCCTGCAGGCGCACGAGGCTCTCGACATTCTGGCGCGCCTTGGAGAGATCCTCGCGCGCGTCGCGATAGTTGAAGCCGCCCCAGATGATGGCGAGGAAGAGCGGCATGTAGAGCAGCGCCAGATAATTCTTCAGGTAGATCCGGTGCATGCCGATGAAGCCGCCGAACAGCCAGAAGAGATAGGCGAGGAACTTGTTCGCCCTGGCCGAATCCGGATTGTCTCTGGTGCGGCTCGCCATTGCGATGGCGACCAGCGGGAAGACGAGCAGCGCCGCCCAGAAGATCCAGTGCGGCAGCGTGAATCCGATCGACGGCATTGCCGGTCCTTTACGAAGGCGCAGATCGCCGCCGCATCTGCGCGAGACGCCGCGGGCTTCGTGGGCAGGCCGGGTCTCGTTGATGCGAGGCCCGGCTGCGTGGGCTACAGGTCGATCTTCAAGCCCTTGACCATGTCAGGCGTCACGTAGCCGAAGCTCGGGCTCTGCATGATTTCGAGCTGCGCCTTGAACAGGCGCGCCGCGTCCTTGTCCTTGTTCGCCCATTTGAACCAGATCGGCACGGCGAGCGCCTGGAACTTGTCGACGTCCTCCGGCTCGAGGCGATTGACCTCGGTGCCGGCCTTTTCGAACAGCGGCCAGGCCTCCATGTCCGCCTTCTGGATCGCGGCGTGGTGCACGTTCGAATAGATCTGGATTTCGTCGTCGACGAACTGCTTCATCTTGGGCGAGAGTTTGTTCCACACGCCCATGTTGACGACGAAGTCCATCATGTCGACCGGCTGGTAGATGGATCTGAGGCCGCGCGGTCCCATCGAAATGTATTTCGTCACCTGATGGAAGCCGAGCGCGTAGTTGACGGCGGGGCCGGTGTAGTCGGCCGCGTCGATCGTGCCCTTTCGAGCGCGGAGAACACTTCGCCGCCGGGCAGCAGCGTCGTCTTGGCTCCGGCCGCCGCGAAGGTCTCGGCAATCATGCCGCCGGGCACGCGCAGCTTGAGATCCTGAAGTCCTCGAAGGAGCGGATCGGCTTCTTCGAATGGATGATGTTGGGACCGTGATGGATGCGGTTGACGTAATGCAGGCCGAGCTTGGCGAAAATGTCGCGCGTCGCCTGCAGGCCGCCCTTCGAATAGAAGAACACGTCCCATTCATGCGGATAGCGCAGGCCGAGCACGTAGGAGGACAGGAAGGCTGTGGCGGGCACCTTGCCCGCCCAGTAGAGCGTGAAGGAATTCATCGCCTCGACCACGCCGTTGCGCACGCCGTCGAGTAATTCGAAATCGCCGACCAGCTCCTTCGCCGCGAAGGGTTTGAACTCCAGCTCGCCGCCGGTCTTGTCCTTGATCGTGCCGCACCACTTCTTGAACGTCTCGAGCCCGACGCCGGCGGGCCAAGAGGTCTGCACCTTGAATGTCGTCGTGGCGCCGGCCTGTGCATTGGCCACATAGGGCGCCGCGATGGCGCCGGCGGCGGCGGCTGCGCCAGCGGTCAGGATCTGTCTGCGGCCGAGCGGAATCGATTTGTCGTTTGGCAAAGCTTGACCCTCCCTGTCGGGCGATCTGTCGCCGCCCGTTTGCGCCAGAAGCTGGCATGTCAGTGTAGGGCCGTGGATTCGCCGATGTCCAGTGGCAGCCAAGCTGGCAGCGGATTTAGTGGGCTTGGCGCTCCCTAGGGGACTCGAACCCCTGTTTTCGCCGTGAGAGGGGGAAATCGCGGCCGTTTCGGAACCCTAGCGGACATTAAGGCCTCAATTAGGATATTGATATTACAGTTATAGTGTACTTGACCGTTCGCCAACGTTCGGCTACGTCTTTTCCGTACAAAGTCCGTATGAATGTGATGGGGCCACAGATGGCTCGGACCGTCCGCAACCAGAAGATCGACACACGTTCGGCTCGCACGAAGCTGACAGAGCGCCGGGAGCCCTATTGGACCGTGCTCTCGACCGGCTGCGCGTTGGGGTACAGGCGAGGAGCCAAGGGGGGGACGTGGATTGCGCGCCTTCGGGATGACGACGGCAAGCAGCACTATGAGGCTATTGGCGCAGCAGACGATGCGCTCGGCGCAGATGGGTTCAATGCGTTCTCTTTTCAGCAGGCGCAAGAACGTGCTCGTGGCGTATTTGCTCGAAAGGCGCGGGAGCTGGCCGGCGAGTTCGCTCCCGATGACGGCCCCTACACGGTCGCTAAAGCGCTCGATGCCTACTTCTCCGAACGCGAGCGGCGCGGCTCAAAGGGACTGGCCAAGGACCGAGCCGCAGCCAATGTCCGCATCCTGCCCGAGCTGTGCAATATCGAGATTGGAAAGCTGACCACGAAGCGCCTGCGCGATTGGCACGCTCGACTGGCCGCGGCGCCTAGACTGGCCCGCGTCGGCCGTCTGACGAAAAGCCGGAACGCACGCGCTGTCGACCCAGGTGACGGGGACGCCGTACGCGCTCGGCGCTCGACGGCCAACCGGACGCTGACAATTCTCAAGGCCGCGCTCAATCATGCCTTCCACGAGGGGCGAGTCACCTCCGATGAGTCGTGGAGACGTGTGAAGCCCTTCAGGGGGGTGGACGCTCCGGTCGTGCGCTTCCTTTCGGAGGACGAGTGCCGGCGGCTGGTGAACTCCTGCGAAGGCGTGTTCCGCGATCTGGTCCGCGCCGCACTGTTGACCGGCTGTCGCTATGGCGAGTTGATCAGGATGCGCACAAGCGACTTCGGTTTCGACGCCGGGACAATCACTGTGCGAGAGTCTAAGGCTGGTAAGCCACGCCACGTTGCGTTAACAGACGAAGGGCGACAGCTTTTCACGACGTTAACTGCCGGCAAGCTAGCACGGGACCTTGTCTTCCTGCGTCATGATAGCAGGCCATGGGCTGCTAGCCACCAACAGCGTCCGCTTAACGCCGCGAGCAAGCGCGCAAAGGTTGAACCGGTCGCGACCTTCCACATCCTACGCCATACTTACGCCAGTTCGCTCGCGATGCGCGGTGTCCCCATGGGCGTGATCGCCGCCCAATTAGGCCACGCCGATACGCGCATGACCGAAAAGCATTATGCGCATCTGTCTCCCAACTACATTGCGGACACGGTTCGCGCCGCGTTGCCGAAATTTGGCATTGTCGAGCCGACGACGGTCATCCCAATACGGCCCGAATGGGTCGGCTAAATCCGCACGCTGGCAAACGTAAATTGAATTGGCCGCCGCCCGAGAAGCAACGGAGAAGACTCTCGACACAACAGTCTCGGCGGGGTGGACATGTACAACATACTTTTGTTCGACAGATTGGGTAGTCGAGAATGCGACACGATTCACAAACACGACAAGGGCTCAGCGCGTACACCATTACAGAATCAGCAAGTCCAATCGACGAAGACGCTTTTAATAGAATAGTTGCATCGGCAGCGCTCCCGCTCGCCGATCCCTCAATCGCGAATCAGGCAAAGCTACGAGAGATGCTGGTGCAACTAACCAGAACATCTCTTCTCGTGATATTTCAGGGCCGACGCGCCACAGCGGACGATGTCCAAGACGTGCAGAATGCAATCGCAGACTATCGCACAGCCTCCGACAAACTGATCGCAACCACGTTGAGGCTGCGCGTGCTCACCTATCAGCCGCCAGGACCGCGCAGTCATGAGGAAACGCAGGCCTGGCGAACACAAAACTGCGGCGAAAGGTGGCTTGCTGGCCTCGACCAGTGGCTCTCATCGGAGAGTAAGTTTCCGAAAAAGCGTGGCGGACGCCGGCAACCATCGCGCGAAGACCATCTTCAGCGCTTTCTGCGTTTCTACGAGCATGCGTTTGGAACTCGGGCTGCGTATCCCGCTTCCGGGGCGCAGCCGCATGTGGATTTCGTGAAATCCTACTTTCACACGATCAACGACTTCTTGGCGCACTCGGATTTTGAATTCGAAGAAGACCGAACGCGCGTTCTCGCCTACTGGACGGTGGACGATGAACACGGCACGTTGCACGACCGAATTATCAAAGCGAAATACAAGGGGGTCATGCCAATCGCTGATTCGACTGTCCTATAAGCCTCAGCCTGTCAACGGCTCCAATTCGAGATATTTCCGCTAACTGCTGCGACTACGTCTGCGGTCCTCCGCGTGCAATTTGAGCCCGAGCCGAACGACGGCAAAGGGTCATAAAGGAGGCACAAGTGAAGAGGACTGGGCAAGAGAGGCCGCGCCCTTGGCACTCAATACCCGCTAGGCCGCCTCTGCTGCGACCGGCAGCGGTGATGCGCCAAACTGGAATGGGCAAGACCGCCATCTATAAGGCCATCGCAACCGGCGACTTTCCTCCATTCATCAAAATTGGAGGCAGGGCATCGGCCCTCCCGCAATCATGGCTCGACGCCTTCGTCGAATACCGCGCCGGCTTGTCGAAGTAGCGTCAAACGCACCGCGCACAGCCAGCGGCAACGCCGCGTATCACCCCCCAATCGCACAACCCACGATGCGAGTTTCACCGCTCGCAGGAATGGACAGCCATGACTACGCCAGTGGGAGAAGTCAGAGGAAATCTCATTCAAGCGATTCACTCGGACCCCGGACTGATCTCACAAATTGCCAATGCATTGTTGGAACGAGTGCCGCCCA
Organism: Methylobacteriaceae bacterium; assembly: GCA_020638135.1. Classification (GTDB taxonomy): domain Bacteria; phylum Pseudomonadota; class Alphaproteobacteria; order Rhizobiales; family Beijerinckiaceae; genus JAJXWB01. The sequence goes on from JACKJE010000013.1 coordinate 18,257, forward strand.
GCGAACGCGCTCAGCCGCTCTCGCCCGAATTAGAAATACGTCGATACGAAGTCTATCGCTTCTGGCGGTCCCTCGGAGTTTATCGCGCCGATGCACGATCCGTATCATATGCCGAAATGAAGTATCGCCGTCACCTCGCCAGCAAGCTTGGCGACGATTTTCTGCGGTTTGGAGTCATCCGTCTTCGTGGATACGACGATGGCCGTATAGAAATTGTGTTGCTTCAAGCGGCCCCCAAACGCTGAAGACACTGCAACTCGCGCCTGCCCGCCGTCCCCTTCAGACCGCCCGTCCGACCATCAATGGAGGCGACAATGCCACACACCGACTTTCCAGAAAGATTCTACGACGCCTGGCCGAATGACACGCACTACTCGGTGTCGAAAGGTCGGGGCACAACGAACCATTACGAGCATCGTCACGGGCCGCCGCGGGACCTTATCGATTTTCTGATTGACTATCGTCCGGGCGAAAAGGACGAACTGGGTTGGTCACCCATCATCTATACCCACGACATTCGTCGTAGTGCCAACGCTGTCCGCTCCGATATGGCAGTGCTCGATATCGATGATGGCACCGACGAAAAGGAGATCGTGAGCAATGCGCGAGAGCGTAACGTTACCATTCTTCTCTTATCAACCCATTCGCACTTACAAACGACAACGGAATTCACCAAGGACGAATATGATAGCTGGCGTGAGAAATCGCCAAACGCTGAAGATGACGATTTCATGCGGTCTCGAGACAAGGGCTATCGCCGAATCGTATGGCGCGGATCGAGAATTGTCCGCGACAAAGCTGGCAAGCCAATCGTCAAGGTCGTTCAGGAACGCGGACGGTCTGTCGAAAAGATCACCGTCCGGCATGCGCCTTGCCCGAAGTTTCGAGTTGTCGCGCCGCTGGCCGTAACGTTCCGTGTTGCCGACTACGCAACAGTGGAGAAAGCCGCGCAAGTATGGAAACGTCTTTGTCAAGCGGTCGCCAGGAAGCTAAACGTCAATGTCGATCCGAAAGCCATGCTGCTGTCTCAGTGCTTCTTTGGGCCTCGTCTTCGTCGCGGCATTACGCCTGTTGTTCGTTATGTGCGTGGGCGACCCATTGATCCTGGAGAGTTGTTGGGCGCAGCAGCAGCGGGCACGAAGAGCGATGTCAACCGCGCGAAGTCGTCGTATTTGAGCGCTCTGCCATCGGCGCAATCCTTGGTCAAACCAAAGGTCTTTGCCGGCGATTTGGAGGCGCTGCGGAACGCTGTCATGGCGATTCCACATGATGAACACATCAACATGAACACCTGGGTTGCGATCATCGGCGCAATTCACGACGAAACGGACGGTTCAGACGAAGGCAACGAGCTCGCCCACGAGTGGTCTAAGACATGGGTGAAGGGGTGCAGTGCGGATGAAACGGAGGGCGTTTGGCAACGCGCTGCGTCCAATTACGCGGGTAGCGCGAAAAAAGCGACTGGAGCGACTATCCGCTGGCGCGCAATGAAAGCTGGATGGGAGCCGCCGGCCGGGTTCGCATGGGGAGATGGCTGGGACGAATCCCAGGGGGAATTTCTTGATGAGCGCACGGTCATCGATCAGTTCAACGACGAATTCGCCGTCATCACCAACCGAGGCAGTGTACGGATACTACGCGAAAGCCGAGACTCCAGCGGGCTCCATACGTATGCCCTTCTCACGGAGCGCGATTTCAAGCTGCTCACGAAAAATCGAGGGCTCGTCACGGACCCAACCAATAAGGTCGGCAAGCCCACGCCCGCTGCTGATTATTGGTTGAGATCGCCCGATCGGCGCGAATACAACGGACTCGTGTTTCGACCGGGGCAAGTGCCGTTGCCTCCCGCCGGCTCAAACAGTTGTCCCTACCACTACAATATATGGCGGGGGTGGGGTGTGACGCCGTCCCCGGACGGATCCTGCGATCTGTTCCTTGACCATCTGCGGGTGATCGTATGCAACGGCGTTGTCGAGCTCTTCAATTGGCTGTTGGACTGGTGGGCGCACCTGTTTCAAAGGAGCTGTGAGAAACCGGGCGTCGCAATTGTACTGATCGGCGGCAAGGGCACGGGCAAGTCGCTTGTCGGCGAAACGTTCGGTGTCCTTGTCGGGCATCATCATTATTTCGTCGCGAGTCAGCCGGAGCAGCTGCTCGGTAAGTTCAACGCTCACCTCGCGGACGCATTGCTAATTCAGGCGGAGGAGGCATTCTTCAGCCACGATCCTAAGACGCGGGGTATCCTCAAGGACTTGATCACGCGTAGCTCGCGTAGCGTCGAGCCAAAGGGAGTGGACGTATTCGTGGTCGACGCATGTGATCGCCTGTTGATTACGAGCAATGAAGACTCGGTTGTGCCTGCTGAACCGGGTGAGCGCCGTTACCTTGTTTGCCGCGTCAGCGACAAGCGCGCCAAAGACACTACATATTTCGCCGCAATCCACGAGCAATTGAGGTCCGGCGGCTACGAGAGACTCCTGTACGAGTTGCTACGCAGGGACATCAGCAATTTCGATTGCCGTTCCGCGCCTGTGACAAACGCGCTGACCGAACAAATTCGGGAGCACCTCCGCCCGGAGCAGGCATGGGCGTTGGACGCGCTTCTCGAAGGATCGCTCTGGACGATGCGGGACGACTGGCTCAATGTTCGCGACGAGCGAGCTGACGCAAAGTCGTTTCGGGACGAGGATCACGCGCTGGCTAACGGCCGACTCATGTCGAAAGAATCGGTTCGTCATGAATTCTCTAGTTACTGCCAGCGGGTGAACCTCAAAGTGCACATGGGCGACCCCAAGTTCGGCAAATTCGTTGTGAACTATCTCGGATTTCGCGATGTGCAACGCCGCATAGGCTCGCTAAGGTCAAACGATCGGATCGGACGGGAGCGCAGCCGGCCGCGCTTGTACCAAATTCCGCCAATTGCCCAGGCCCGCAACCGCTTTTGCGAGAAGCTTCAGATCGACCCGAGCATTTTCGACAACCAAGATGACGCGTCGCGGGTCGCCTCGGACGCGACAAGTGCGCTCGTGACGACAAGACGGAAGCTATTCTAGACGGGTCTCGGGAGTCCCGGACAGACCCTGCACTTCCGGGGTCTTCTTCTCCACCATTAGCCAATAGCGTCATAGAGCTATGGACGTCTGCACAATTCGAATCCCCAATTCGGCTACGATCACGAACACGATAGCATCCCATGACACCCGTGACACCCGCGCGTTCCAATGGAACGAGCGGCAACAAGCGTCACTGGCATCGTTCTATAGGGCGTGCCCCCTGAGCTGGATCGCGTGGCAGACTCGAGGCGGGGCGTTGGGCTTCCGGAATGTTGTGGTCCGATTCGGCCCACAATGCGGTCCAACCCACTGGCAGCGCTTCGGTCTGGAACCCGTTCGTTCTTCCGAACGCTCCATTTGCCTTTTGGAACCCCGCTGTTACGTTTTCCAGACGAATCTGGACGCGCAGACTTGAGCCAACTTCTAATCAATCAATTTCTCAATGATCTCGATCTTTTGCGCGCCGTTTCTGGCACGAATCGCGAGACGGTCGTACGCGAGGCGTTCAAGGACCTATTGAAAGGGTGGGCGAAATCGTACGATCTGGTTTTCATCCCGGAATACGACTTCGAAACGCCCGCCAAGGAACGTCGCCAAGTCGACGGCGCTTTGCTCTACTCGCTACGTGTTCCATTCGGCTATTGGGAAGCGAAGGACGAGGATGATAATCTCGACCGAGAGATCGAAAAGAAGAAGCGACGGGGCTATCCTCAAGACAATATATTGTTCGAGGACTCCCACACAGCGGTCCTGATCCAGAATCGCCAGGAGGTCGCGCGCGCAACCGTTGACGACACGCACGCGCTGGAGCGCATCCTTCATCTGTTCTTTAGCTACGAGCGCCCTGAGATCGCGCAGTTCCGCAAGGCCGTCGAGCAGTTCAAAGTCGACTTGCCGAACGTGCTGGACGCGCTGCGCGAGAAGATTGAAGCAGCGCACGTAGAGAACGCGGCCTTCCGCCGGGCGGAAGCGAAATTCCTCAAGCACGCGAGAGACACCATCAATCCCAATGTCGGTCCAGCCGACGTTCGCGAGATGCTGATTCAGCACATTCTCACCGAGGAAATTTTTTCTAAGGTGTTCGATGACGGCGAGTTCCACCACCAGAACAACGTCGCCAAGGAGCTGTACGCCCTGGAGGAAAAGTTCTTCACCGGCGCGACCAAGAAGCAAGCGCTCAAGCAGCTTGAGCCGTATTATGCGGCGATACGCACTGCGGCGACACAGATTCCGAGCCACGCCGAGAAACAGACGTTCCTAAAAGTCATCTACGAAAGTTTCTACAAGGTCTACAACCCGAAAGCGGCCGACAGGCTCGGCGTCATTTACACACCGGGAGAGATCGTCCGTTTCATGGTCGAAAGCGCGGACTGGCTTTGCGAGAAGCATTTTGGAAAGAGCCTGATCGACAAAGGGGTCGAAATCCTCGACCCTGCCGTCGGCACTGGCACCTTCATATGCGAGCTGCTGGAGCATTTCCGTGGTCGCAAAGATAAGCTCGCGTTCAAGTACAAGGAGGAGCTACACGCGAACGAGGTCGCGATCCTCCCGTACTACGTCGCAAACCTGAACATCGAAGCGACGTACGCCGCAATCACCGGCCAATATGCCGAATTCCCGAACCTGTGCTTCGTCGACACGCTCGACAATGTGGCGGGGCTCGGCAAGTTCTCTGGTCACCAGGAGGACCTCTTCGGCGCCCTGAGCGAGGAGAACGTCGAGCGCATCAAGCGGCAGAACCGCCGGAAAATATCGGTCATCATTGGTAACCCCCCGTATAACGCAAATCAGCAGAACGAAAGCGAGGACAACAAGAACCGCGAATACCCGCGCATCGACAAGCGCATTAAGGACACTTACATCCGCGAGTCGACCGCTCAAAAGACCAAGGTGTACGACATGTATGCTCGATTCTTTCGTTGGGCATCGGATCGCATCGCGGACGAAGGCATTGTCGCGTTCGTGACAAATCGTAGTTTTCTGAGCGCTCGTACATTTGACGGATTTCGCAAGATTGTTGCACAGGACTTCAACGAGATTCGCATCTTCGACCTCGGTGGGGATGTGCGGTCCAACCCAAAGTTGTCTGGCACCAAACACAATGTATTTGGGATTCAGACAGGTGTCGCAATCGCTTTCTTCGTGAAGCGCAGAGAGGTGGTGACGAACGCGCGAATCCTTTATGCGCGCCGCCCAGAGTTGGAGACGCGCGACGACAAGCTCGCATTTCTGGGCAGCTCTCGCATAACCTCAATCGACATGATGGAATTGGCCCCAGACGCGAAAAGCAATTGGCTTGATCTCGCAGACAATGACTTCGACACGCTTCTGCCTATCGCGTCGAAGGAAACTAAGAACGCGAAGACCCGCGCGCAGGAACGCGCAATTTTCAAGGTGATGTCGTTTGGCATCGCGACCAATCGCGATGACTGGCTCTATGATTTTAGCAGGGCGCAACTGGCCGAGAAGGTCTCGTTCTTCGTAGGCGCATATGAGACCGCCCGACGTGAGTGGCACGCAACAAGGCGAAACGAGAATTCCGTTGCGAGCTACTCGCCGGAGATAAAATGGACCACCGAATTACAATCGCATGCGCGCCGAAATGACCCGCTATCATACGATCCCTCTAACCTCCGCGCGGTTCAATATAGGCCCTTCGTGCGAACGTGGGCGTACGTCCAAGATATCATCGTGCATCGCCTTTATCAGCAAGCCCAATTCTTTGCCCTCGGGGCCGGCCAGACACCGAATACGTTTATCGCGCTGACTGATCCAACCGCGCAAAAGCCCTGGATGGTCCTCGCGTCTGATATTCTACCCGATCTGCATCTCGTTGGCGCAGCAGCGGGGGCCGTCTGCCTTGCATCAGATAGGATCGTCAACAATGCACGTGTCAGTAACATCACCGATTGGGCGCTAGCTCAGTTCCAAAGCCATTACGGACAGGGAACGCAGCCGATCACCAAAGACGCGATATTCCACTATGTCTATGCAGTGCTGCACGATCCAATCTATAGGGAGCGCTACGCGCTGAACCTCAAGCGCGAGTTTCCGCGTATTCCGTTCTACAAGGACTTCTGGCGCTGGGCCAATTGGGGCGAGATATTGGCTTCGCTTCATATCGGCTACGAAGGAATCGCGCCCTGGAAGCTGAAGCGGACGGATACAAGAGACGAGAAGGCGCAAAATGCTGGTCTTGCCCCGAAGACGGTGCTCAAGGCCGACAAAGAAAACGGTATCATCGAAATCGATTCTGAGACGCAACTCGCGAGGGTTCCGAAGGAAGCGTGGTCCTATCAGCTCGGCAACCGATCCGCGCTCGAATGGATTCTCGACCAGTACAAGGAAGGCGCGCCGAGGGACCCGACGGTTCGCGCCAAGTTCAATACCTACGGATTTGCGAACTACAAGGAGGAGGTAATCGACCTCCTTACTCGCGTGACGCGTGTGAGTGTCGAGACGATGGCGATTGTCGCCGCGATGAAGGCTCTCAACCGCGAGGCAGACTCATAGGTCGTGAGGTTAAATGTGAAGGTCATGCGCTAGCAGTGAGACTCTTGGGGATGCGAAATGGCTGACCAAAAAACCTGTTTCAAGCGGGTCGATTATGTCCTGTCTGATTTGCTACAGTACGTCGACCTGGGCGACATTGGCCTACCCGACATTCAACGACCTTTCGTCTGGTCCAACGCAAAGGTCCGCGATCTCTTCGACAGCATGTATAAGGGCTTTCCGGTCGGCTACCTGCTGTTCTGGGAAAATGCATCAGTGCCGGGCGCGCGCCAGATCGGTGGGGGTGAGAAAGCTCACACATATCCCAATCGCCTGATTGTGGATGGGCAGCAACGTCTCACGTCGCTCTTTGCGGTCTTTCGCGGTCGTACGGTCTTGGATAGCGACTATCGTGAGCGCGCGATCGAAATCGCCTTCAATCCGAAGACACGCCGATTCGACGTAGCGGACGCCGCCATCCGTCGCGACCCGGAATGGATATCCAACATATCTGACCTTTGGGCGTCGGGGCGTTCGAGCCGAAAGATCGTCAACGATTATCTCGAACAGGTGAGCAAGAAGGCCGCTCTCACAGATGACGAAGAAGAGGAGATTGCCCACAATCTCGATAATCTCTTCGATCTCCAGAGGTATCCGTTCACGGCGCTGGAAATTGCGCCGACTGTTGACGAGGAGGAAGTCGCGGACATTTTCGTGCGCATCAACAGCGAGGGCGTGAAGCTCAATCAAGCCGACTTCATATTGACGCTTCTATCCGTCTTCTGGGACCAAGGTCGCGCCGAACTCGAATCGTTTTGCCGCGCAGCGCGAAAGGCTCCATCTCCCGGCGAGCCAGCGTCACCGTTTAATCACTTCATCGAGCCGGACCCTGATCAATTGCTGCGCGTGTCAATCGCGCTGGGGTTCCTGCGCGGTCGCCTCAAGAGCGTGTACCAAATTCTGCGCGGCAGGCATCCAGACACGGGTGAGGTTTCCGCCGATCTGCGTGATGCGCAGTTCGCGACGCTCGCTGAGGCGCAAGGGCATGTCCTAAACTTGACAAATTGGCATCAGTTTCTGAGCGCTTTGATCGGGGCGGGATTCCGCAGCGGCGAGATGATCTCCTCGCAGAACGCGCTCCTGTATTCCTACGCACTTTACCTGTTCGGGCGCGTTCGATTGAAGGTTCCGGAGCACAAGCTTCAGAAAGCGATCGGGCGTTGGTTCTTCTTCGCGAGCCTGACAGGCCGGTACACCAATTCTCCTGAATCCGTGATGGACGCCGACCTCAATCGCATCAAGGGCCTTACAGCGGCCGACGCTTTCCTCACCGTATTGGACGAATTGATAGCGAACGAGCTGACCAACGACTATTGGGCGATCACGCTGCCGTCGCAGCTCGCCACATCCTCAGCGCGCAACCCGCAACTTTTCGCCTACGTCGCGTCGCAGAATCGCATTGGAGCGAACGTGCTCTTCTCGCACAAGAAGGTGTCCGAATTAATCGATCCTTCGCTCAGAACGAGAAAGAAGGCGCTCGAACGTCATCATCTGTTCCCGCGCGCATATCTTGAGGAACACGTCACGCAGGACCAGACCGAGATCAATCAGACCGCGAATTTCGCGCTGCTTGAATGGCCCGAAAATATCGATATCGGCAAGAAGCCTCCCAGTGAGTACATGGTCGAAATCAGGGACAGGTTTGCCGATCGAGAGAGCGAGCTGACTGCAATGTCGATTGCGCACGCGCTGCCAGAGGCGTGGGAGGCCATGCCGTACGCTGACTTCCTGGAGAAGCGCCGTGGATTGATGGCGGCGATTATTAGGAAGGGATTTTCGTCGTTAGAGTAGTGCGGACTCGCAATCGCAAGTCGGATTGTCGCATCGGCCGGGAATGTGGCCCGCGGGGCGAGACTGAGGGGCGCTCGTTTGACTTGAACCGTCGGTCGATGCGCGCAGCATCTACGATGCGGATTGCAGAAATGGGAGTGTCGCTGAAATGCCGCGGGACAAGGGGTTCATGACGACGGCCGACTCGCGCAATAGCTCGCGTATATCATCGTTGTCGGCCAGCTTGCCCACTGAAGCCGCCGACGACCGGCGAACCTAGTTTTGGAACGTGGACGGTAGCTGCAATCATATGCGGCAGGGGAGTGCGCCTGATGGCGAAAGAATGGTCGTCGGACCCAAGCGGTTTTGGACCGGATGCTGGATCAAGCCGGTCGCACGCCAAGGATCGCACTGATCCGCTCGACTTTGGAGCAACAGAGGACGCAGTGAACGAAGCTGCCAAACGTGCGAATGCCGCTTGGCTCGCACTGATGGCGGCGCTGGCGTATTTCTTTGTCGCGACTGTCAAGATTACGCACAAGGACTTGTTTCTCGAAAAGCCCGTCAAGCTGCCGCTACTCAATGTCGAAATGCCGCTAGCCTATTTCGCCGTAGCCGCGCCTTCGTTCGTTCTTCTGTTTCATGTCTTTGCATTGCTCATGACGAAAGGCTTGCGCGAAAAGATAGAAGCATGGAATGAACGCCTCGGAGACGTCGCTAGAATTGCAAGCGATCGAGAGCGATTGCGCCGTCGGCTCGATACATCCGTGCTGGCGCAGGCTTTCGGACGTCGCCGAGGCTGGTTGAAGGCGCTCCTGATCGCGTCTGCGTGGGCGACAGTTGTGCTCGCGCCACTGCTCGTACTGGCTCTCACTGAAGCGATATTTCTGCCGTATCAGCACATCGATGTGACGGACGGTCAGCGCACGCTAATTGTTGCAGATGGAATCGCAGTTGCGATGTTTTGGTCAACTGGATTTCTGTCGTTCGTTCGTTCGCTTGCGGTTGTTGCAGCATTGATCGCTCCCAGTTGGTTTGTTCTTGTGTTCCCCGACAAGCCCCGCAGCAACGTACCCTTGGTTGATTCTGCGGTTGAGGATTTGCCTGCGTTGCGACATTTCGTAGCTTGGTGGCTTACGCCGGAGGCGGATTTGGTACACCGGCGGGCAGCAGCGTGGCTCTCCAATCGATTGGTGCTTCCAGACCAGAATCTCGCGGCAGAACTCGGTAAGGATGGGGCGGCCACAGGTCTTCGGGGCCGTCGTCTCGCAGCGGGAATTTTCGATCGTTCCGACTTGCATGGCGTGGATTTTACCGGTGCGGACATGCGAAGAGCGTCGTTGGTGGGCGTGCAATTGCAGGACGCCGCGTTTCGATGCGCTGACACGGGACGGACTTCATCGATCACAATTTACTATTCGCCAGACACCGTCGGCAACGAACCAGCGAAGGTCGGAAGGATTGACACAAGGCGGCACATTGAAGGATGCGCTTTGTTGGACGGTGCCAATCTCACGTCGGCCCATGCTGCTAGGGCAGTGTTTGATAGCGCATTCCTCCTCGGAGCTACTCTAAACGGGGCGGACTTGTCTGGTGCTAATTTTTTCAACGCTCAGGCGCAAGGTGCTTCGTTTCAATACACGCTATTAGACGCCACCTTATTTATGTGGGCCGGCCTGGATGGCGCGACGTTCGAACATGCGGCGCTGGATGCAGCGGACTTCACTGCTGCGGAGATGAGCGGGGTGCGACTTGATTATGCCAATCTTCGTGGAGCCTACCTGTCTTCGGCTGCGATGCTGGACGCATCACTGCAAAGGGTACAGTTGCAAGGCGCGCATTTGGAAGATGCTAATTTTCGTCGTGCGCGGTTGATTGACGTTTCAGTGTGGCGGGCAATTGCAGACCATGCGGTATTTGATGGTGCCACTGTGATAGACCCGCTCACAGCGCCGCAGATTGACCCATACATTGAGTCCGCTGGATTCCAAGACTATTCCTCCAAACGCAAACCAAAAGAGTTTGATTTTTCCTTGAAGGGCGATGCTAGAGATACTGGGTGGTACGATACTACGTGGGGCACCTCAGGACGGCGGTTCGAACAAATAAGTCCGTCGAAAGTCAAGCAACTCATCGCCGGTGCGTCTAAGGAAGTTAGGGATGTCCAATTGATTGCCGAGATCAAGAAGCGGCTTGAACGCATGAGCCCTGACTACAATCCAGCGCAAACCTCGCCCGCCCAACTCAAACAGCAAGACGACGACGCCCACGCGCTCTGGCGTCGCCTCGCATCAATGACGCCTTCAGCGAGCGGATACGAGGACGCGCTCGCGAAGCGTTTAGAGCACATAGCGTGCGTTGGCGGGGTAGAGTCTCCGCCGGGCGATATGTCCTTTGTGGCTGCACCCTACGTCGCGCGTGGACTTCTTCGCGCCAAGCGCTTCGACGACACAGGTTGCAACAGGAGCAGATTGATTGACTTGCTAAGAGCGGCCATGAAGACAGGGAAGAAGCTAGATGGCGCAGATTGCGCGGGTGCCATCGGTCTAAGCGAATCCGACTTCCCTTCAGACACTGCCTCGCAAGAGGCAACGAGTCAGAAGTGCACCGGTTCCACGAAATCGAGGCAATGATCCGCTTGTCCAACCGTCACCTTAACTGATTATCAGCGTCAAACTTCGGACCCTTTTCACTGTTCGGTCTGCAATTGGTTTGCTGGGGTACCGCACGTTCATTCGCTGTTCGATGCACATTCCGTCTGCCACCGGGCGGGGCGATTCTCGTAAGGATCGAATCCATTCTTGTAAGGATCGAATCCATCATTCCGAACGATCGTTGGGTCGTACCCAGGCAAACAGCAAGATGACGAGCCGTCCGGTGCGGTTTGGCATTTGGACTTGGTGGCGTCGACCGCTTTGGCACCACGTTCGATGGGGGTGCTGTAATCTCGCTCGCTAGGGGTACTGTAATCTTGCGCAGGCGGATCGTGTTCCCCATCTCTCGCCTTACGGGTGGCAGATGACTGGGCATTTGAAGGAGGTTTCGCGATCCGCCACCCAGGCGGCAGCACATTGCCCGATCTAGAGTCGTTGGGCTTCTTGGGATTGGCAGGCCGCTTGTCATAGGGAGTCGTAGAGTCGATGTAATGTGGGGGCAACCACCGCGGCGGATGCCTTTTCTGCTTCTGCTCGGTCGGCCGGAAATACTGGTCGTATGTTTGAAAATCATTCTTCTCCGATCCGCCGGGGCCCTCTGGCGACCAGCGCTTCAGGGCGCTTGGTTTGCCCTTGCCCAAGGGGTCTTCACGTCCGGGCGCGACCTCTTTCCAACCAGCAGAGAACGAACTGTCTTCGCCGGAATAAGTTGGCTGCTTGGGACCGGCAGACCACTTGTGATCAGAAATCGTCGAATTTCCGGAATCTCGAGGGAAGAACCTCGGCGGACGCTGCTTCTTGTGTTTGGTAGACGACTCGGGATTGGCAGGCCATGGGTTACGCTCCGTTGTCTCGGTGCGGTGAACAAGAATGGCAAGCACCGATCGGTCTCCCCGTCGGATTGCATCGTCGAAGTAGGTGCTGCCGGGCTTCTCGCCAGCAAAGCCGCACCGAATGTTTTGCTCATCCCGAAAAATTGGCGGGATCATGCCGCGGCGGTAAATCGGGAAGCTGGCCTCCACACAGAATTGTGCTGAGTTCGAATTCAACAGAACGTCCCGCGGCACTAGCACGCTTGCAATTCCTCTGCTTTCTCCGCCACGCACCGGAACTGACACGCGCAAGGTCCCATCGCTCGTTCTAGCAACCGCAGCCATGCCTGCGCATGTGTTTGCACCCAGCAGGTAAGGCACCATCTTTGGGAATGTGTCAGAGTTCAATCCCAACAGATTGACTGTCAGACGCTCGTCGCCGGGAAATCGCTGAATGTCGCCGTTCGCAATGCCTTCGCGAAGTCTCGTGCTCTGGTTCGATGTCGTTGACCCTGACACTATCGATCGAACCAGGCGTCCGTCTTCGATCACCTCGAACGTGAGCCGCACCATATCCTCAGTGGACCCACTTGACTGTCCGACCGTGCATGCGGCCATCGCGGGACCAAGAGGCGACGCCAATCGCACACGCGCGGTATCGGCGTGAGGCCCCTTTGGATGTTGCGCGAGATATTTCTCGTAGCCCGCAATCCGATTGGCACGATCGGCGATACTCCAGTCTGCCTCCTCCGATTGAATTTCAGCGATCGCGCGTTGAGCATCCAACGCGTGGATTCCGCGAGGGTGGGAGTTGAGATACTCCTGGTACGAAGATTTCGTGTTGAGCCCCATAGCGCGCGCCCAGTCCGAACTCTCAATCCGAATCGCCTTGATTGCAGCGAGAGCCTGCGGTGCATGATCAGATCGCGGATGCGATTTTATGTACGCTTCGTATGCTTCGATCGAATTTGATTTCTGCGAAGCAGCCCAATCATCGTCGTCCCGCCGAAGCGAGGCAGCTGTTTGTCTTGCGTATGCACCGTGCCGTCCGCTTGGGTGAAGATTCACATAATTTTCATATGCCGTAGCCGTATTCTGCTTAACAGCGGTCGCAAAATCGGATTCGTCAGATCGTAGCGCCACCAGAGCCAACTGTCCCTCGGCGACATGGCCGCCATGCGGATGGTTGCTGAGATAGCGCTCATAGGCCGCGATCGTATCGGATGCTTTGGCAGCCTCCCAATCGTGCTCATCCGTCTGTGCGGCCAATATGATCTTTTGCGCGTCCACAGCATGCTGCCCAGCAGGATGGGTGCGCCGGTAGGTTTGAAATCCGTCTACCGAATTGAGCTCGCGCGCGGTGGCCCAATCGTTCTCATCGGCCAGCGTCGCAGCGTCGAGCCCCACGTTGCGATAAATGTACGGGACCACCACATAGATGGCGCCAACAATCACGACCGACACAATTGTCGCAACCCTGACAAGCCTCGGCACAGGACTTCTCGTGTCGGTGCGAGATTGAACCTCTCTCCAAAGCGACCCCTTCAAGTCGTCCAAGCGAGTGATGGGCCGAAGCTCTGTAGCCCGCTTCGCTTTAAGTTCCTGAAGCTTGGTTCCAACCGCTTGAATCGCATTCGCCGCCGGAAATATGAACACCGCGCCAGAAGGCCCCAGATTGATCAAGAGATCCAGCTTCTTCTCGAAATCGACCGCGTCCACCGCCTCTACAAGGCCGTCATTTTGAGGTAGACAACCGGTCGCGATGACAGGCCGTACTTCAGCGGTTCCATGGCGCGCCATCTTATCCGCTACAACAACCGCCAATTGAAAACTGTTTCCGACCAACTCCAATCCATCGCCAATTGGCGGCGTCGTGTCGAAGAAAGTATATGGTGGATTCGCAGCTCCTTCGATGCCGCGGTATCGTTTGATCACCTCCTCAAAACGCCGATCAGGCGCTACAGGGGAATCATATTTATTCATAAATGCGATGCACCGCACTTGCACGAGAATATCTCCACCGTTCCGACTGATGGCCGGAAAAGCTACACGAGCTACTTGTTGGGTCGGACCTTGACGCGTCATTTGCGTGCTCCAACGCCGAGGCTAGTTGCCTTCAACCCTGAGAGAGAAACCGGTTCGCCGTGTCTCGCTGGCCGGCGAGCCCGGATAGGGCCATTCGTACGCATGCACCTGTCCGTACACGCTTGGCCTGCCGCGTACCCAGACATTGCCTTGATCGTCGACCAAGGAAATAATGTCTTCGGGCCCGATATTTCGAAGAAACTTGTCGCCAAGCGCCAGGGTGACCAACCAACCGTCGGAAGTCGGATGCCGGCGCACGGTTACGGAGAAATCGCCGCCAGCAATTACGAGTGGATCGCTATCACTCGATGCAGCGAGCAGCCGTGTTTCGGTCTGTATGCCGGCTTGCTGCCAGCCGCGGCGTTTTGCTTCGCGCTCGACGCGCAAGGTCTCTTCGACTGCCACATAATTTGCCCGCGCCAAGGGAGAGGTCGCCAAGAGGTATTTCTCATCGTCACAAAGAAGCTTCCCCTCACGGAGAACCTCACGCAAACGCTCTTCTGAGAGGTCCGCGCCACGGCCGTCTTCATCTTGCCGGTCCAGCAGTTCGAAAAGAAGGCGATCTATATTGGCTTGGGTCATGACGCCCACTCCTTCCGTGCTTTGGTCTTGAGACAGGTCCCAAGCTGTGACATCGTCTCTTTCAAGACCTCGTCATAGCGTTTGCAATCGAACCCGTGTCGCGCGCAAAAGTCTTCGATCCGCGATTTCCCAGTCTGAAGTGAGACTACGTTTGAGCGGTTCGCTTGGAGAAAGCCCTCATTTTCCAGCACCGCTACTTGTAAGCCATCAAGCGATTTGATGCAGTCGGCCAAGATCGGTCGAAGCCCCAAAATGATTTCTTGCATAGGCGGTGATCGGAGCTGCGCTTGTCGCCAGTTCCAATCAATTTGGGTCGCTTCGAGGCGAACCACTTTTTCGCCTTCGGAGGTGACGACATCCACTTCAAATGGTGCTGCGCATTCGGGGCAATTTTCGAGAAAATATCCAACAATCGTATCCAGCCCACGCGGCAAATATTCGTCGTTTGGCTTGTTTGCGGCTATCCAAATTTTTACCTCCTCAGCGTGTTCCAGAGAGCATCGGTATCCCTCCGGAGCTAACCCTCCTTGGGCACGAAATCGACTGGCAATCAATTCGTTGCTGATCTCGTTCAGCGCACTCCAAACTCGCGCCTCGTATTCTCCTGTATGGCCATTGTCCCATCCTTTGAGCGCCTCTTGTCGCCGCCGGTACAAGTGAGCTTTCAAGAGTTGGGAAAGCGCCAAACGCTGTTCCGTTTTTTCTGAGAGACCGCGAACAGCCTTGTCCATCTTAAATTCTGCGATCAGCGCATCGGAAATTGGACAAACCTGATTTGCCGCTTGCCAAAGCGCGCGTCGTTCAGGCGACGCGCCAACATCGGCCATGGCTTGTTGACATCTTCGACCGATGCATTCGGAAATGATTCCGTCCAATTCGCGCTTCAACGCCGCGCGTGTCTCGCTGTCGATCTCATGCCGCCCTTTGAGCTTCGCCAACAGCGCGTCTGAGCGCAAAAGGAACCCGTGCAAGATGCTATTCTTTGTCGCCGGCCATTTCGCCGTCAGATACAGATCGATTGGCATTTCGATCCTCCTTGATGCACCGGACTTCTTGAACATTTGGCCACCTGTCGGGCACGCGGCTATCGATTATGGACGAATTCGCATTCGGGCATTCTGTGAGACCGGGTTCGGCGGTTGGAACGCCGAACCCGACCTGCGTGTCGAAAACTACTCCGCCGCCTTCGGCGCAACCTGCTCCGGTCGCGGCGCGTTGAGCCATTTGTCGAAGTCGGACATGGCGCCGCTCCTATCGGCTTGAGCCTTCCGTTTGATGATCTCCGCCGTAGTCGCGAGCCAGCCGCCGATATCCTTCAAATCAGCGATATCGGAGTTCACATTGTCAGCCAGCTTCGTCACATCGCGAAGCGTCGCATCGATGTCGCCGATTACAGCGTTCGCTCGCACCAACTCGATTTGCGTTGGCAGCAAGTCGCGTGCGGCTCGGACTTTCGTCTTCTTGACCATCAGATCGTTCAGCCTCCGATCAAGAACATCGTTCATCATAGCGACCTGATTGACCAGCGCCTGCAGCGCCGGTCGCTCTTGGTACAGGACCTCCAGTTGCCGTTTCAGGGCATCCGGAGTGTACTCTCGCCCGGCGAAGATTGCGGTGGTCTTCGCCCGCGTCGCCTGCGCGTACAGCTTAGCCCCCTCATCTAGAAGAGCTTGATTGCCGGCGAGTTCCCGCTGGCGACTTTCAAGGTCGCGCTCGACTTTTCCTTTCTGGTTCCCGAGAGCGCCGATGGCGGTGCCGAGCCGAGTATGGACAGCGTCGAGGTCGCTGTACTTTGCCGACAGGCATGCGACCTTATTGCTTTGGCAAGCGCTGTCTGTCCAACCGGTTACGTAGTGGGAGAACAGCGCTTGCGCCTTTTCGCCCCAGGGGGGGACAGCACGCGAAACGGTCCAAGAACCGATGATGATCAGAAACACCGCCCAGGCAAGGACCACTGCCCTGTGCGCGGTATCAAATGCGGCGCTCAACATCTTCATTCCTCCGTAAGCTGGTACGAGGGTCGACCCTCCCTTCCGTTCCTGTGGAGGCTTTCACGAAGAAATTTGGCGCTGAGCGAAAATTTTTTGCACGATATCGATATTTGTAACGCCGCGGTTGCCGGGCGAGCCTCTACCTTCTTCGCTCATGAGGTCGCATAAAGGCCATCCGGGAGGCTCTTTGACCGCGGCTCTGCGCCCCCCGCGGAGGGTTGATCGCCCGAAGGGGGACCCGTTCGACAAGCGATACGGTCAGGTGGCTCGCGATGCCGCCGCTTACAGATGGCAGGCGTCGCGTGTGAACGACGAGAAAGGACCGAGCGGGCGGTCCGAGGTGCCGGTACTAGTCACGCCGAGTCATGTCGTCACCGGAGGACGAGCGGGCCGCTGACACCGTGACCGCGCCTCATCTGCAATCGCTTCAGGAAGCATAATCGTGCGGCGACGTTCGGTAGCGTCTTTTCCGTATTTTGTCCGTATGAAGGGTGAGCGCGCCTGTAGGAAGCTCACAATTTACTGAAATCACTGGCGCTCCCTAGGGGACTCGAACCCCTGTTTTCGCCGTGAGAGGGCGACGTCCTAGACCGCTAGACGAAGGGAGCGGAGCGCGGCCATGCGGCGCGCTGGCGGTTCTATAGACTCAGGCGCCCGCGCGCACAAGGCTCTTGGCCAGCTAGCGGCGCGCGATGCGGGCGAGCGTGAACAGGCCGAGCGGATTGAGCTTGCGGCGCTCCGTCAGCACGACGTCGTCGCGGCCGGCGATCCAGTCGCCGATCACGCTCCAGGGGAATTCCGGACGCCAGCCGAGGTCGGCGGAGCGGCGGCCCATCCAGGCCTCGATCGCCGCGATCGGGCCTTTTTCCGCACCGATGTGGTTGACCAGCACGATCTCGCCGCCGGGTTTCACGACGCGGGCCAGTTCGTTCAGCGTGGCGCGCGGATCTGGCACGACGGTCAGCACGAAGGGCGCAACCGCGCAATCGAAACTCGCATCGGGAAAGGCGAGGTTCATCGCGTCCATCTTGATGAGGCCCTCGACATTGCCGAGGCGCTCCTTGGTCACGCGATCCTGCGCGCGCTTCAGCATGGGTTCGGACAGATCGACGCCGACGAGACGTGTCGTGCGCGAAAACATCGGCAGCTCGAGGCCGGTGCCGACGCCAACGTCGAGCACGCGCCCGTTTTCGCGCGAAGCTGCTGCTGCGGCGGCCTTGCGGCCGGGTTTCATGATGGCGGCGAAGACGAGATCGTAGACCGGCGCCCAGCGCGCATAGGCTTCCTCGACGTTGGCATTGTCGATGGCGGCGAGCGTCTCGGCGCGCTGGCTCGTCATGTGTTCAACGGCCTGCTGCGGCGGTCAGCGGCTCCGCGGCCGGCGCGACGGTCCAGGCGGGTTCGGTCGCGCGGATCGCGCCGCCGCCGAGCACGCGCGCGTCGGCGTCGGCGCTTTCGTAGAAGACGCAGGCCTGCCCGGGCGAGACGCCGGATTCGTCCTCGCTGAAGACGACCTTCACTTCATCGCCCTCGGCGAAGAGCAGCGCGGGCGCCGGCGCGCGGGTCGAGCGGACGCGGGCCGCGATCGGCAGGCCGGCATGCGGCAGCGCATCCAGTTCGCCCGGGCCGATCCAGTTGACGTCGCGCAGCAGCGCGGCGTGGGCGAGCAGGGCGGCGCGCGGGCCGACGATGACGCGCGCATTGGCGGCGTCGATGCGCACGACATAGAGCGGCTCGCTCAGCGCCGCCTTGGCGCCGAGGCCGAGGCCGCGACGCTGGCCGACCGTGTAGTGAATGACGCCGGCGTGGCGGCCGAGTATGCGGCCGTCGACATGGACGATGTCGCCGGGACGCACGGCGCCGGGCTGCAGCTTTTCGAGCAGATCGGTGTAGCGGCCCTGCGGCACGAAGCAGATGTCCTGGCTGTCGTGCTTTTCGGCGACCGCCAGCCCGAACTTGCGCGCGAGTTCGCGCACCTCCGCCTTCTCGTAGACGCCGAGCGGAAAGCGCAGCAGGTCGAGCTGCGCGCGCGTGGTGGCGTAGAGGAAATAGCTTTGATCGCGCGCGGCTTCCTTCGCGCGGAAAAGCGCGCGATGGCCAGAACCGTCGGGCTTGGAGACGATGTAGTGGCCGGTCGCCAGAACATCGGCGCCGAGATCGCGCGCGGTGTCGAAGAGATCAGCGAATTTGATGTGCTGATTGCAGGCGACGCAGGGCACGGGCGTCTCGCCGGTCGCGTAGCTCTCGGCGAAGGGATCGATCACCTTCTCGCGGAACTTGCTCTCGTAATCGAGCACGTAATGGGGAATGCCGAGGCGGGCGGCGACCTGGCGGGCGTCGTGAATGTCCTGTCCCGCGCAGCAGGCGCCGGGGCGATGGGTGGCCTCGCCGTGATCGTAGAGCTGCAGCGTCACGCCGATGACGTCATAGCCCTCGGCCTTGAGCAGCGCGGCGACGACGGAGGAATCGACGCCGCCGGACATGGCGACGACGACGCGCGTGTCGGCCGGCGCCTTGGGCAGGTCGAGCGAGTTCAACGGACGGGTCATGCGCGGTCTATGTAGCGCAGTCCGGGGCGAATTGCATCTGGCCGCCCGTTGCGGTCGCGCCCGGACCGGGCGACGCCCTGCTCTATGCCGGCAGAACGACCACCTTCGTCTTGACCGGCGTCCGCTCGTAGAGGTCGATCATGTCCTGCGTCAGCAGGCCGGTGCAGCCGCTCGTCAGGTTGGTGCCGATCGTCTCGGGGTCGCTGGTCGAATAGATCGTGTAGAGCGTGTAGCGGCCGTTCTGGTAGAGATAGAGCGTGCGGGCGCCGAGCGGATTGTCGAGCCCCGGCGCCATGCCGCCGGCATATTTGGCCGCTTCCGGCTGCCGCTTGATCATTTCCTTGGGCGGCGTCCAGATCGGCCATTCCGCCTTGCGCCCGACATAGGCGTCGCCGCTCCACAGGAAGCCCTCGCGGCCGACATTGGCGCCATAGCGCGTGGCGTTGCCGTCGCCTTCGATGCGGTAGACGTAGTACTTGCCGGGGTCGACGATGATCGTGCCGGGCGCTTCCTTGGTCTCGAAGCGCACGGTCCGGCGCCAGTATTTCGGGTCGACCTTGCTGATGTCGGCGGCAGGAATCTTGAATTTCTTGTCGTCGACCAGGCCGTACATTTTCTCGGCCTCGGCGAGGCTCATGCCGTCGGTCGCCATGCAGCCGCCGAGCCCCACGACGCCGAGACCGGCGGCGGCGCCGGACAGGAAGGACCGGCGATCGAGACGACCCGTCCGGGCGCCCCAGCTTCCGTCGCCGGCGTCGATCATCCTGCGGTTCGAGATCGCTTTTCTGAAATTTTCCATGTCCTGTCGCCCGTTACGCCGGCACAAGCCCGCTGAACTGTTTGCCCGGCGGACATTGCCGTCACACGGCTCGATTGGCAAGTTCGGGCGGCTCTCGGCGAAAGACGTCCGCTCGCGTCGGCGGGCGGCCCTACGCCGCTACCGCCTTGCGCACGGCCATTTCCACGATGTTGGACGCGCCCTGACGCATCAGGCCGAGCGCATCGGTTTCCGCGCTGGCGAAATGGCCCGACAGCACGAGCTGGGCGACGCCGTGGCTGTAGGCCCAGACCTGGAGCGCGAGATCGCGGGCGCCGGCGTCCGGGGCGCCGTATTGGCGCAGCACTGCGGCGCAGGCATGGTGGATCATGGCGAGCGCGCGGTCCGCAGCAGCGCCCGAAGTCGGCGTGTTGAGCGCCTGCACATTGCCGAACATTGCCGAATAGAGGCCGGGCTCCTGCCGGGCGAAGGCCAGATAGGCTTCGCCCATGCGCCGGAAGGCCGCCACTGCGTCCGGCCGGCCATTGTCCCAGGCCTGCTCGAGCTTCTGGCCGAAGGTCTCGAAGCCGCGCCGGGCAAGTTCGCTCATCAACTCGTTGCGGTCGGCGAAGTGGCGGTAGGGCGCGGCCGCGGTCACGCCAACGCGCTTGGCCGCCTCCGACAGGGTGAAGCCGGCAGGCCCACGCTCGGCGACGAGACCGCGCGCGGCTTCCAAAAGCGCGTCCTTCAGACGGCCATGGTGATAGCCGCGCCGGGGCCCGCAGAAATTGTTCCGGTCGGTCATGTTAAAGGACATAACACCGTTGCGCCCTATTTGCGAGCGTGGCGCGCGGGCTGGTTGAAAAATGGGCGCCCTGACGCAATCTTCTTCGCATATGCGAAGAAGTCGTGCTTCGTCGCAGCATGGGCGGAAGCTATTCTTAACGAATTGGTGACAAACCGAGGGTGGACCGCCGCCGGTCCGATCCTAGAGCGCGCGGCGAAAAAGTGGACGCCGGTTTTTCGCGAAGCGCGCGCTCTACGCTTTGACATCGATCAGCTTTGCCGCACTTGAGCGATTCCGCTCAAGTGCAGGCTGATCTAGAGGAGACCGACGATGGCCATGACCCGCACCCTCGATCTTCTTGCCGTCTGCGCCGCCTGCGCCATGGTCGTGAGCGCCGTCGTCGCGGCCTGGTAAGGCCGTTTTGTAAAATTTCGCGCGCCGCAGGATGGAATCGCCCAAGGCGGCGCTTGCGGTTTGACTGGTCTCCTCCCCATATTGTCGCGGTCGCGCCCCGCAAGGGCGTGGGGAGGATTGCATGAAGTTTCGGAAATTCGCCTTGTTCGCCGCCCTGGCGGCGGCCTTGTCGGTTGGCGCGGTCGACGCCTATGCGCGCCCGGGCGGCGGTTCGTCCTTCGGCAGCCGCGGCTCCAAGACTTTTTCCGCGCCCCCGTCGACGCGCACCGCGCCCGGCGCCGCCTCGCCGATCCAGCGTTCGGTCACGCCAAAGGCCAGCCCATCGACCCCCGCGACGACGCAGCCCTCGCGGCCGGGCTTCGGCCGCGGCCTGATGGGCGGCCTGCTCGGCGGCCTTTTGGGCGCTGGCTTGTTCGGCATGCTGTTTGGCCATGGCATGTTCGGCGGCCTCGGAGGGCTGACCTCGTTCCTCGGCCTGCTGCTGCAGATCGGCCTGATCGTGCTGCTCGTGCGCTTCGCCATGAATTTCTTCCGTAACCGGCAGTCGGCGGGCGCTGCGCCTGGCGGCCCGCAAGGCGCCGCCTATGGCGGGCCGGCGCAAGGCGGCGGACTTGGCGGCGGGCTTGGCGGCGGCGCTCCCAATGCGGGCTTCGGCGGCGGTTTTGGCGGCCAGGGTCCGGTCGAGACCAAGCCGCTGCAGATCGTCCAGAGCGACTTTCAGGCGTTCGAGCGTCGCCTCGGCGAGGTGCAGGCGGCCTTTTCGGCCGAGGACATCGGCTCGCTGCGGCGCATCTGCACGCCGGAGATCGCGGCCAATCTCGAGCAGGAGATCGCCGACAATTCCGCGCGCGGCCTCGTCAACAAGGTGACGGACGTCCGCCTGCTGCAAGGCGATCTTGCCGAGAGCTGGCGCGAGCCGGACGCCGATTACGCCACCGTCGCCATGCGCTTCGCGCTCAAGGACGTGATGGTGGAAAAGGCGACGGGCCGCATCGTTCCCGGCGCGTCGACGATCCCGGCGGAAGTCACGGAGCTGTGGACCTTCCGCCGTCAACCCGGCGCGGATTCTTCCGCCTGGGCGCTTTCGGCCATGCAGCAGGCGGCGTAAACTCGGCGTGCGCGGCGGTCATGTCGTGTCCGGTCGGCCACGCCCGGACGCCTTGGCGTTCGAGGACGCGATGAACCAGATGCAGGACGCCGGACGCCATACGGAAGGCGAAAAGCCGCGCGCGCGCGAGCCGATCAGCCTGACGGCGGCGCTGCGTCGCGCGCGGCTCGAAAGCGCTGAGCGCGGCGATGCGCAGGAAGATCTGATGGGCGCGGCGATTGCGCGGCTCGACCTGCTGCGCGAACAGCTCGAGCCCGTGTTCGCGCAATTGCCCGGGGATTGCGACCTGTTCGATCTCGGGCTGATCCAGGGCGAGAAGCCGCGGCTGTTCGTCGACATGATCGCCTTCGTCGAGCTGACGCGCGACCGGCGCGGCTTCCGCTTCCTGCAGGACACGCGCAACGGCCGGGTGCTCATCGCCGAAAGCGAGCAGATGGACGCGATCACGCAGGCCGTCGCCGATTATCTGGCGCGCCGATTGATCGAGCGCGAGAAGGCGCTGACAGCCGCGGCCAATCCGGCGATTGCGCCGCTGCGCGCCGTCGGCTCCGCCAGTGCGCCCGCGAGCGGCGTGCAGTCCGCGCCAGCGAGGCCGCCCCGCGAGCGTCGGGGATTTCTGCGCGTTCTCGCGCGTGTCTTCGCCTTTGTCATCGAGGTGATCGGCTCGGCCGTGTTCTTCGGCCTGCTGGCCGCCGGCGCCTGGTGGCTCTGGAAAACCTATCTCCACTGACCGGGCGCTTGGCGGCGACCAACTACAGCGCGATCGGGCCGAGATCGCCGATGGTCGCGCGGTCGTCCATCAGGCCGCGCGCCTGCGCGCCGATCGCAAAGCCTGTGCCTTCGCGCGCGATGCGGAACAGATTGTAGCCGGCGCGATGCGTGCGCGAGCCGCCGGCGGCCGACGCCGACGCGACGCCGACGACGGGCACGGGCCTGCGGTCGGGCCCGCGCAGATGCATGACCGACAGGCGATGGTTGTGCCCGTGGATGACGAGCTCGGCGCCGTGGCGCGCGATCAGCGTCTCGAAGGCGGCGGCGTCCATCAGACCGCGGCCGATCGAGGCGCCCGTCTTGTGTGGGGGATGGTGCAGCATGACGATACGCGCGAGGCCCCGCGCCTTCGTGTCGTCGAGCATGCGCCCGAGCGCTTCGCGCTGGCGTGCCCCCAGCTTGCCGGAGGCCATGAAAGGCGCGGTCGGGACGCCGGAGGAAAGACCGATCAGCGCGACATCGCTTCTTACGCGCAGATAGGGATAGCCGGTCGCGCCATCGTCGCCCGCAGCCCATGGCGCGAAGGCGCGCGCGAGATGGTCGAGCGAGGAGCGCACATAAGCGTCGTGATTGCCCGGCGTGAAACTCGCAAAATCAGGCGCGCCGATGTTCCGCATCACGCTTTTCGCGAGTTCGAATTCCTGGGGCAGGCCGATATTGGCGAGATCGCCGGTCACCGCGATGTGGTCGGGTTCTTGCGTGTGGATGTCGGCGATGAGGGACGCCAGCACATCCATGTTGTGCACATGCGCGCGCGAGCGCTCCCAGTTGAACCAGCCGGTCAGCCGCTTGCCCGCGAGGTCCCGCGCGCGCGGGCGGGGGAGCGGGCCGAGGTGCAGGTCGGAGAGATGGGCGAGGAGGAAGGGCACGGACCTTATCTAACGCGACACGCCAGCCGGGGCGAGCGCGCGGAGCGCCAGCGAGGCCAAAGGGGCATGCGCGCGACACGCGCGCTGACATTTGCGACGAGCGGTCGGAAAATTGATCCCTCTCATGGAGGCGGTCGCCCGCTTTGCTAGAGTGCGCGCGATGGCCGACAATGAGGCGCTGCGCATGTCAAATCGCCTGATCGTTTGCGGGTTCTCCGCCGCCATGCTTCTGACCGGTCTGAACACGCCGGCGCAGGCGTCGCTGCCCGTGCCATATGCGATTGTCGGCTGCGTCGCGAAGGGCGTGTTTCGCAGCCAGGGATTCGCAGACCGCAATCTTTCTCATCCAGCCAGCAAGGCCATCGAAGGAAAGACCGTCCGCGTCGAAGGCCGGCTGTCCCCGGGCGATCGTTTCCGCGCGACCTCCGTCTATATCGTCGATGCGCGCTGCCGCCCGGAACTCCACAAGCGCTATTTTCTTTGCCAGCCGTGCAGGACCCTGCCCGGCATGCCGGAAACGATGGCGCCGCGACAGCCTGGAACTGAAGTCAGGTTGCCGCCCGCCGCGATCGACGAATTCGACAATCTCAGCCGCGGCCGTTGAGCGCGATCGCCGGCAGCCCCTCACGCCCCGCCGATCAAAATCCCCGCCGCCAGCACGATCACGCCGCCGAGCACGATCTGGAAGACCGCCTGCAGGAAAGGCGTGTCCATGTATTTGGCGCGGATGAAGGCGATGGCCCAGAGTTCGACGAAGACCACCGCGCCGGCGATGCCGGTGGCGATCCAGAAGGAATTCGGCCAGCTGTCGGGCACGAGATAGGGGATCGTGTGGCCGAGGCCGCCGAGCGTGGTCATTGCGCCACAGACGGCGCCGCGCAGCCAGGGCGAGCCGCGGCCGGTGAGCGAACCGTCGTCCGACAGGGCTTCCGCAAAACCCATGGAAATGCCGGCGCCAATGGATGCGGCGAGGCCGACCAGAAACGTCTCCCAATTGTGATGCGTGGCGAAGGCCGCCGCAAACAAGGGCGCGAGCGTCGAGACCGAGCCATCCATCAGGCCCGCGAGGCCCGGCTGCACATATTGCAGCACGAACAGGCGATGGCGCGTGCGGTCTTCTTCTTCGCGCGCGTCGGGCGTGAGGTTGTCGGCCTGCAGCTTGCCGGCCAGTTTCTCGTGGCCCTGCTCGGCCAGCGCGAGTTCGCCGAGCAGCTTGCGCGTGTCGATGTCGGTCGCCCGTTCGGCGGCGAGCTGGTAGTAGCGCGCGGCCTGGGCCTCCATCACCTCGGCCTCGTCGCGGATGCGCTCGAGCGGGAGATTCTTGGTCAGCCAGATCGGGCGGCGCTTGAGCGTACCTTTCACATCCTCGCGGCGGATCGGCGGCAGCACGTCGCCGAAGCGGCGCTTGTACTGGGCGAGCAGCATGTCGCGATGGGTGTGCTCGACCTCGGCCATATGGCGGAACGTTTTGGCGGAGGCGGGATAGCGCTCGTCGAGATCTTCGGCGAAAGCGAAATAGATGCGCGCGTCCTCTTCTTCTGACGCAATGGCGATGGCGAGAATTTCGCGCTCGCTGAGGTCGGCAAAGGATTTCAAGGGAACTCCGCGAAACCGGATTGGCGTGAATTTCGAAAGGTTTTAGGAAATTGTGGCGGCCGTGGCCAGTCGGCGACGAGCGCGCCCATCCCGCGAAAGGACCTGCGCCAGATGATCGCTCCGAGGCCGCGCCGCTCGCTGCGCACCCGCCTGACCGAGGGCGTGATCAAGCGCGTCGGCCTGTTGCGCCGCGCGATGACGCTCGGGGTTCGCGCGGCGGTGATCGATGCGCAGGGCCGCGTCTTTCTGGTGCGGCACACCTATGTCCGCGGCTGGTATCTGCCGGGCGGCGGGGTCGAGCGCGGCGAAACCTTCGGCGACGCGCTCGCGCGCGAATTGCTGGAGGAGGGCGGTATCGCGCTGACCGGCGCCCCCGAACTGCGCAGCCTGCACCACAATCGCGGACGCGATCACGTCGCCTTCTATGTCGTGCGCGATTTCGCGCAAGCCGCAGCGAAGCAGCCGGACTGGGAAATCGCGGAGGCCGGGTTCTTTTCGCCCGACGCGCTACCCGAAGGCGCAACGCCGGCGACGCGCGCGCGGCTGGCGGAGGTGTTCGACGGGGCGCCCGTCAGCGCGGATTGGTGAGCCGTCCTACCCCCCCGCGAGCGGGGAGGGAAGAGCGGACGTCATTCCGCCGGCGCCACTGCCGGCGTGGCCTCGGGCGCCTGCGCCCACATGTCCGGCGCCAACTCCTCGCGCCGGTCTGGAAACGCCAGTGCGCAGGCGAGCGTGACACAGCCGACGGCGGCGAGGATCAGCACGACCAGCGACAGCGAGCCCGTGCGCTCGTGCAGGAAGCCGACGACCGGCGCGGCCGCCGCGCCGCCGACGAAGCCGATGAAAAAGCGCAACGAATAGATTTTTGCGCGCATCGGCGGCGAAATGTAGCGCGCCGTCATCGTCTCGTTGATCGTCACCTGGCCGAAGATGACGGCCGCCACGATTCCGGCGAGCGGCAGCGCCAGCCAGCCGCGCGCGAAGGCGAGCGCGGCCATGGCCGGCACGAGCGTCGCCGCCAGCGGCAAGAAGATGCGCTTCAGCGTCGTGTGGTCGATCAGTCGCCCCACGGTGAATTGGGTGAGCGCGCCGCACAGCGTGACCGCGAAGGCGAGAATGCCGACCACAGGCAGCAGCCGCGGATCGGAGGCGAGGCGCTCGGCCATCAGCTTTGGCAGCAGCACGGTGAAGGCGTTGAAGACGAGGCCCGAGGCCGCCGAGATCGACAGCATGACGACGAGCGCGCGCCGCACGATCGTCTTCGGGATTTCCGGGAAAGGCCGCGCCTGCACGCGCCGGGCGATCTCGACATGGTTCTGCGTCGCCCAATAGAGGCCGAGCGCCATGCAGATCGCGCCTGGAACGAGAAAGCCGATGCGCCAGCCGGCCTGCTGCGACAGGAAGGCGGTGACGAGCGGCGCCGAGGCGACGCCGAGATTGCCGAAGACGCCGTTCACGCCCAGCGCGCGGCCGGGTTTTTCGCCGGCCGCCTCGACCAGCATGGCGGTGCCGATCGGGTGATAGATGGCCGAGAAGAACCCGCCGAACGCAAGCGCGAGCGCGAGGCTGACCGGCCCTTGCGCGAAGCTGGCCGCGACCAGCGACGCGCCGGTGCCGAGAAAGAAGGCGAGCATCATACGCGGCCGGCCGAAACGCGCGGCGAGCCAGCCTTGCGGCAGCGAGCCCGCGCCGTAGAGCGCGAACATGGCGGTCGCCAGCGCGACGATCGGGCCGTAATCCGCGCCAAAGGGGGAGTTCGGCGCGGCCATGGCGAGCACGGCGGTCGGCAGGATGAGCAGCGAATAATGGGTCAGCAGATGCGCTGCGTTGATGAGCTGCATCTGCCTGAGCGCCGCATGCGCCTGATTGCTTCCGCCCTGCATGTCGCCTCCAGCGTCTGTTCTAGCCGGGATGCGGCGCCTTGTCGCGGGGCGGCGGACGCAGGAGGGGCGCGCGACGGCCGCATGGCGGCGGTTTGAAACGGCCGATGCGGCCGGCCGGTCG
Organism: Methylobacteriaceae bacterium; assembly: GCA_020638135.1. Taxonomy (GTDB): domain Bacteria; phylum Pseudomonadota; class Alphaproteobacteria; order Rhizobiales; family Beijerinckiaceae; genus JAJXWB01. The sequence continues at coordinate 45,611 of JACKJE010000013.1, forward strand.
GCGGTTGACGGTTTTGGAACGGATTTAAACTTGCCGCGCCGCTCTTGTTCGCAAATTCGGGATTTGTTCAATGGCGGGCAGGCGGCGTCGCCGCGCGAACGAATTCGCAAACTCAGGGCTTCAGGAGTCGGGCATGTCCAATCGCTTCCGTTCCATTCTGGCGGCGACCGCGCTCTGCGGCGGCGCGTTGCTTGCCGCCGCGCCAGCGATCGCCGAGGACGGCCCGACGCTCACCTTGACCGTCAAGGACCACAAGTTCGACCAGACGCAGCCGAAGGCGGCCGCCAACAAGCCCTTCACCATCGTGGTCAAGAATCTCGACAAGACGCCGGTGGAGTTCGAAAGCAAGTCTTTGCGCGTCGAGAAGGTGATCGCCGGCGGCGCCGAGGCCTCGTTCAAGATCCGCGCGCTCGCGCCGGGCAAGTACAAGTTCGAGGACGAGTTTCACGACAAGACGGCGCGGGGCGAGCTTATCGTCGAATAAGGGTGTAAGATCGCTATCATGCTGGGCGCGCTCATCATCGTCTTTCGCGAGGTCATCGAGGCCGGCCTGATCGTCGGCATCGTGATGGCGGCGACGCGCGGCGCGCCGCATGCCGGCCGCTGGGTCTTCGTCGGCATTGCCGGCGGTCTGGCCGGCGCCGCGCTGCTGGCGATCTTCGCCGACAAGATCGGCTCGGCCATGGCCGGCATCGGGCAGGAGCTGTTCAACGCCGGCGTGCTGGCGCTCGCGGTCGTCATGCTCGCCTGGCACAACATCTGGATGGCGCGGCACGGGCGCGAGCTCGCCGCCGAACTCAAGAGCGTCGGGCAGGCGGTGATGGAGGGCGACAAGTCGATGGCGGCGCTCGCTGTCGTCGTCGGCGTCGCCGTGCTGCGCGAAGGCTCCGAGGTCGTGCTGTTCCTCTATGGCGTCGCCCTGTCGGGCGGCGAGAGCGCAGCCTCGCTGATCGGCGGCGGCGCGCTCGGGCTTGTGGCCGGCGTGGCGCTCAGTCTGGTCACTTTCGCGGGCCTCGTGCGCATTCCCGCGCATTATCTGTTCGGCGTGACGACGACGCTGATCACGCTGCTGGCGGCGGGGCTCGCCGCGCAATGCGTCGCCTTCGTGCAGCAGGCGGGCCTCGTGACCGCGCTGTCGCAGACGGCGTGGGACACGTCCGATTTCCTGTCCGACAAGAGCCTGTTCGGCCGCGTGCTGCATACGCTGATCGGCTATTCCGACCAGCCGTCGGCGCTGCAGGTCGCCGTCTATGTCGTCACGCTGGTCGTGATCGCGCTGGCGACCCGGTTCGTCGGCTCATCCGCGCCGCAGCAGCCGCGCCGGACCGCGGCGGCTGAATAATCATACCGACGGCGCGCGCTTGCCGCGCGCCCGCTTTCATGCTCCAACAGCGCGCATGACGACAAGCCTGCGCCAGCGACGATAGACCCGCAAATTGCGCCATTGCCGCGCTTTGCGAGCGCGTGAACGCCCGTATGGGCTCCTGCGACACTATCTCCGCGACGCCGTCATGACTGAACTCGCCTTTTCCTTCTCGCCCCAGACCGACGCCGACCTGCCCGCCATCGAGCGGCTCACCGAACACGCCTTCGGGCCTGGCCGTTTCGCCAAGACCGCCTATCGCCTGCGCGAGGGGCTGAAGGGCGAGCACGCGCTGTCCTTCGTCGCGCGCGTCGGCACGATCCTGGTCGGCGCCAATCGCATGACGCCGATCCGGATCGGCGAGGCGCCCGCGCTACTGCTCGGGCCGCTGGTGGTGGAGCCCGCCTTCCGCCAGCACGGTCTCGGCGAAAAGCTCGTCAACCGGTCGCTGGAGGCGGCGCGGACGGCCGGCCACCGGCTGGTCATCCTCGTCGGCGATCCCGGCTATTATGGCCGCATGGGTTTTTCGCGGGTGCCCGACGGCAAGATGAAAATGCCGGGGCCGGTCGATCCCGATCGGCTGCAATATTACGAGCTGGTCGAAGGCGCGCTCGAGGGCGCTTCTGGATCGATCTGGCGCACGGACTGACTCCGCGCGACGAGCGCGGCAATTGTTTCGACCGTTCGTTCCGGCGCCGCCCAATGCGGCGAGTGGCCGACGCCCGGCAGCATGTCCAGCGTCGCGCCCGCGATCTCGCGGGCGCAGCCGTAGGAATGGCGCTCGGTCAGTACGACGCCGTCGCGGTCGCCGGATAGGATGGCGACCGGCAGGGCGATCGTGGGGATGCGCGGCGCCTGTTTTTCCAGATGGCCGCGCAGGTCGGCGACATCCTCGGCATTGGCGCGAAAGACCCATGGACGCAGCGCCAGAACCGCGCCGATCGCCTCGGCATAACCGGGCGGAACAGGCTGCGGCGCGAACACGCCCGCAAGCGCGCCCTTCAGCGAGGCGAGGCCGGCGGGCAGCAGCAGCGTGCGCGCGAACAGCCAGCCGAGAACGGGCTTCGAGGCCAATCGATAATACCAGCGCACGCCGCGCGGCCAGGGATGGGTGACCGGAGCGAGCAGCACGATCCCTTGCGTGAAATCGGCGTGATCGAGCGCGAAGGCGACCGCGACCGCGCCGGCCCAGGAATGGCCGACGACAATGGCGCGTTCGACGCTGGCGGCCTGCAGCGCGGCGCGGATCGCGCGCGCCTGCGCGGCCGGCGAGGAGGCGTCTTCATGCAAGCGTTCGCTGTAGCCGTGGCCGGGGCGATCCACCGCGACGACGCGAAAACCGCGCGCCGCCAGCCGGTCGCCGAGCGGCGCCATCAGGTCCGCCTGATTGCCGCTCGCGCCATGGATCAGCGCGATCGTCGCGCCGGGCGCGCCCGGTGGATCGCGGCGTGTGAGATGTAGGGCGCCGAAGGGCGTCGCGACGAAATCGCCGCGCGGCGGAAAATCGCGTTCGAAGCTCTTGGCGCGCAGATGGGAGAACAGGCCGAGCGCAGCCAAGGACGTTGCGGCGCCCGCGACCAGCCAGACGATCAAATATCCCGCCCCTCGACGTCGATCTGCAGTTTCTCGACCGACTTCCTGATTTCGGGTTGCTGCGGATAGAGATCGAGCGCGCGGCGATAGGCGTCGAGCGCGCGCTTGTCGAGGCCGGATTTGTGCAGGATGGCGCCGAGGCCGGCGAGCGCCGCGAAATGGCGCGGCTCGATCTTCAGCACATGTTCGAGATCGGCCATGGCGCCGTCGATATTATCGCCATGGGCGCGCACCATCGCCCGCTTGTTCCAGCCCTCCGCCCAATCCGGTTCGAGCGCGACGATCGAATCGAGCAGGCGCTCGGCGGTCTTGAGATCGTGGCCGGCGACGGCGGCCATCGCGCGGGTCATCAGGAGGTCGGCGGTGTCGGAGCCCGAACGCAGCCAGACGCGCTCGATCGCGCCGGCGACGCCCTTGGCGTCCTCGTCGTCGGTCGCGGCCTTCAGGCGGGCGTGAAGCGCGTCCAGCACCTTGGCGCGCTGCGCCTCGTTGGTGGGCGTGGAATGGGGCGCGATGCGCTCGGGCTGCTTGCGGCCCTCCTCACGCCGGTCCGGGGGCGGGCTTTCGCGGCCGGGCCGGATCGGGCGCGACTGCTCGATCGGGCGGCGGGGGCGGATCGGCTGGTCGTCGACGCCCGGGCCGTTCGGCGTGAAGGCGCGGACGCCGGGCGGCAGCTGGATCGGCGGCAGGCCGGGAATTTCGAGCACATTTCCGCGCCGCCCCGGCCAAGCGGGGTCGACCTCGGCCATAGCAGGCGCGGCGAGAGCGGCAAGGAGGCCGAAGGCGGGCAGGGCCGGGAGGACGGCGCGCGCAAGCGTATGCGTCATGCCGAGAAGCTAGGGCGCGACGGCCGCGCCGTCAAAGGTCGGCGAGGCGTCGATCCGTCCAAACAAAAAGCCCCGGCGAGCCGGGGCCTGAACAACCGCGTGGGACGCGGGATCAGCCCTGACGCGCCTTGTAGCGCTTCTGGGTCTTGTTGATGATGTAGACGCGGCCCTTGCGGCGGACGATCTGGTTGTCGCGATGGCGCGAGCGCAGGGACTTGAGGGAATTGCGGACTTTCATGGCTCTTTCCGGAATCTGGCTCCAAGCCGGCGTAAGCCCGCTTCGATTGGGCGGTCCTATGCCCGATTTCGGCGGCAGGATCAACCCCGGCGCGGCATTTGCGCGGCGGATGCGGGCCGGGGGCCACAATTTGTCGCGGTCAAGCTGACGGATTTCGCGCGCGTCCGGACGCATGAGGCGTTATAGAGACTGCCCATGACGACCGAGGCCCTCGATACCGACGCCAAGCCCCGCGAACGCTCGCTTGCCGCGCTGAAGCCGCTCCTGCCCTATGCGCTGCGCAATCGCGGCCGGATCGCGCTCGCGGTCGTGGCGCTGACCGCGGCATCGGCGGCGACGCTGACCTTCCCCTTCGCCGTGCGGCGCATGATCGATTTCGGCTTCTCGGGATCGAGCGCGGGGCTGATCAACAGCTATTTCGCCGCCATGGCGGCGGTGGTCGGCGTGCTCGCGCTGGCCTCGGGGTGCCGCTACTACCTCGTCATGACGATTGGCGAGCGCGTGGTGGCGGACCTGCGCGATGACGTGTTCGCGCATCTTTCGCGGCTCGACGCGTCCTTCTACGACACGGCGCGCGTCGGCGAACTCGTGTCGCGGCTCACCGCCGATACGACGCAGCTCAAGTCGGCCTTCGGCGCCTCGGCCTCGATCCTGCTGCGCAATCTCTTCATGTTCGCCGGCGCGATCGCGCTGATGGTGCTGTCGAGCCCGAAACTGTCCGGCCTCGTGCTGATCGCGATCCCGATCATCGTGTTTCCACTGATCGGCTCCGGCCGGCTCGTGCGCAAACGTTCGCGCCGCGCGCAGGACACGCTCGCCGACGCCTCCGCTTTTGCAGCGGAGAATCTGAGCGCCGTGCGCACCATGCAGGCCTTCGGCGCCGAGAAGGCGACGACGGCGCGGTTCGCGCGCGAGGTGGAAGAGGCCTTTGACGCCGCGCGCACCGCGACCAAGGCGCGCGCGATCCTCACGGCGACAGCGATCTTCATGGCTTTCGCCAGCGTGATCGGCGTGCTGTGGCTCGGCGCGCATGACGTGCTGGCGGGCCGCATGACCGGCGGCATGCTCTCGCAATTCGTGCTCTACGCCGTGCTCGGCGCGAGTTCGCTCGGCGAACTCAGCCAGGTGTGGAGCGAAGTGTCGGCGGCTTCGGGCGCGGCCGGCCGCATCGCCGACCTGCTCGCCGTCGAGCCGAAGATCGTCGCGCCGGCGCAACCCGTTGCGCTGCCGAAGCCGGCGCGCGGCGAGGTCACATTCGACCGCGTGAGCTTCTCCTATCCGGCCGCGCCGCTCGCCGGGGTGGTCGACGACCTGACGTTCAAGGTTTCGCGCGGCGAACGCGTCGCCATCGTCGGCGCGTCGGGCGCGGGCAAGTCGACGCTGTTCCAGTTGATGATGCGCTTCTACGACCCGCAGGCGGGCCGCGTGCTGATCGATGGCGTCGACATCAAGACGGTCGATCCGGCCGACCTGCGCGCGCGCATTTCGCTGGTGCCGCAGGAGGCCTCGATCTTCGCGGCGACAGTCGCCGAAAACATCGCCTATGGCCGCCCTGATGCGACACGCGAGCAAGTGATCGAGGCGGCCAAACGCGCGGCGGCCGACGGCTTCATCAACGAGCTCGACAAGGGCTATGACAGCGTGATCGGCGAACGTGGCGTGACGCTTTCGGGCGGGCAGCGCCAACGCCTCGCGATCGCGCGCGCGATTTTGAAGGATGCGCCGATCCTGCTTTTGGACGAGGCCACCTCGGCGTTGGATGCGGAGAACGAAGCGGCCGTGCAGAAGGCGCTGCATGTCGTGATGGAAAACCGCACGACGCTCGTCATCGCGCATCGGTTGGCGACCGTGCTCGAGGCGGACCGCATTCTCGTGATGGAAGCCGGCCGCGTGGTGGAAGAAGGCACGCACGCCACGCTCGTCTCGCGCAACGGGATTTATGCGCGCCTGGCAAGGTTGCAGTTCGAGACGGGCGCCGCGGCGCTGGCGGGGGACAAGGCGGCGGAGTAGAGGGCGCGGCAGAGGCCGCTTTGGGCGGATAGCTGGCGATTTCAGTGGTCTGGCGGCTCGGCCTTGCACGACTTTTCGCACAACCCGATTGTGCGTCTGCTTCCGGGACTCACGGCGGGCCGACGCCTCGTCGTGCAAGCGACCGCCGGGCGATACCGAGCGCGTCGGACGCGTCCTGTTCGTAGTCGGTGGAACGCGGCGGAATTGATTGCAGCAATGCCGCCGCCATCAACCTTCATGCGCTTTGGCGCGGCGAGCGCGCAACAGAAACTGAAAAGCAGGAATCACGGCTGCGGCAATGATCAGAATCGCGCCGGCGACACCGGCGAAAAATGGAATGAGACCATCCATTTCATCAAACCGTGCCCTCCCCGCATCGGTGTAAAGGCCCCACACGCCAAACGCCACGCCAAGCAATCCGAGGACGACCAGAACGGCGATGACCATCTTCATCGGCCTTGTCCTCCATTTTGTCGAAAGCGTCCTGTCACCGCGGCCGTCCGACCCGATCCTTCGCAGGCTACGCTGCCTGAGCAGCGCAACGCTAGGGCGGCGACGCGTCGATTTTACTGATCTCTTGATCCGCAATCCTGCTGAAAATGTCATTGAGCCGAGACTGCGGGTCGACGCCATCGAGTTTGGCTTCTCCATTCGGCGCCCAAACCTGCGCCACGCAACCAAAGATCGCCTGTTCCCCGTTCGACGAATTCGAACCGAGAGCCTGTAGGGCGCAACGACTTGAGGCCGATAGCATGGACCGCGGTTGGCGTTTGACGCCAATGGCGGGGTCAAACGCGACGCGGATTTGCGCCTGCGCCCCAGAATGGACGCTGGCGAAAGTCTTGACCGCCGAGATCCGACGCCGTCCTTGCGTCATTCCGGCAGGCGGACCAGCGCGCGCAATCCGCCGCCCGCGCGGTTGGCGAGCGTGAGCTCGCCGCCGTGCGCCTGGACGATCGATTGCGCGATGGCGAGGCCGAGCCCGACGCCGCCGGTTTCGCGACTGCGCGATTCCTCCAGCCGGTAGAAGGGTTGAAAGACTTTCTGCAATTGTCCTTCGGGAATCCCGGGGCCTTCGTCGTCGACGGCGATTTCGACGGCGCCCGGCACGCGGGCCACCTTCACGTCGGCGCGTCTGCCATATTTGATTGCATTGTCGACGAGGTTGGCGACGACGCGCTTGAGCGACTCGGATTGGCATTCGTACGGCAGCGCCGCCGCGGGCTGCATTTCGACCGGCAGGCCGGCGTCCGACATGTCGTCGACGATGCTGGCGACGAGCGCTGCGAGGTCGACGCGCCGGCGCTGCTCCGCACGCGCTTCGTCGCGGGCGAAGGCGAGCGTCGATCCGACCATCGAATCCATGTCGGAAATCGTCGCGAGCATCTTCTCGCGCTCCGCGCCGTCCAGCGCTTCCTCGGCGCGCAAACGCAGCAGCGTGAGCGGCGTTCGCAGGTCATGCGAAATCGCCGCCAGCATCTGCGTGCGGCTCTCGATCAGGCGCTTCAGCCGTTCCTGCATGTGGTTGAAGGCGTGCGCCGCCGTTCGTATTTCAGCGGCGCCGGTTTCGGGGAGCGGCGAGGCGCCGACGTCGCGGCCGAAACGGTCGGCGGCGGCGGCGAGCGCGGCGAGCGGCGAAGTCACGCCGCGCACCGCCCAGGCCGAGACAGCCAGGACCAGAATGGCCATGATCCCCAACGCCGCCGCAAAGCGCCACGAGTCCGACGGCGCGCCCTGCGGAAGGGCCGTCGCAAACACCAGCCACCGCCCGTCGGAAAGCCGAACCGCCGCGTGCAGGCTGCGCCAGACGCCGAAGCCGCCCCCGAAACCCGGCCCCATCATTTCGCGCATCATCCCGCCCATCGGCCCGCCGTAACGGCCCGCGCCGAAATGCCGACCGAACCCCGGCCCGGCCGGATCGGCGACCGCAACGTGCGCCTCCCGGCCGCTCCACTCCGGAAGTTGCTCCAGCACGGCGAGGCGGATGGTCTCGGCGGCGTCCTCGGATTCGGAGGCGGACAGCGACGGCGCCTGCGTGGAGAGTTCGACGCGGAACGCGGCTTCGCTGAGCGCCTGCACGATCCGGGGGCGCCAGTCCGGCGGCGCGTCGTTCACAAGGCGCGCCAGATTGGCGATGCGCTGCGCGGCGGCGTAGCCGCCGACCGCCCGCACCGCCTGCTCGCGCGCGCCGGCGTAGATCCATGCGCCGATCGCATAGGAGACGACGAGGCCGGCGAGCAGAATGGCGAGCGTGCGCCCGAACAGACTCTGCGGCAGCCAGCGTCTGGCGACATCGGCGATCATGCGCGCCGCACCTCCGGCGCGAACAGGTAGCCGCCGCCCCACACCGTCTTGATGATCTCGGGATTGGCGGGATCGGTCTCGACCTTCTTGCGTAGCCGGCTCACCTGCGTGTCTATGCTGCGATCGAAGACGCTGGCCGTGCGTCCGCGCGCGAGATCGAGCAGTTGATCGCGGCTGAGGGTGCGACCGGGATGTTCGACGAGAGCCAGCAGAAGATCGAACTCTCCCGTGCTGAGCGGCGTCGCGACGCCATCGGCGGAAATGAGTTCGCGCCGGTCGACGTCGAAAGTCCAGCGATCGAAGACGTATGTTCGGCGCTTGTCGCCGACCAGCCTGTCGCGCTTGACGTTTCGACGTAGCACCGCGCGGATGCGCGCGATCAGTTCGCGGCTGCCGAAGGGCTTCGGCACGTAATCATCGGCCCCAACTTCGAGACCGATCACGCGGTCGATCTCATCGCCTTTCGCCGTCAGCATGATGATGGGAATGTCCGACTGCGCGCGCAAGGCGCGGCACAGCGAAAGGCCGTCTTCGCCTGGCAGCATCAGGTCGAGAAGCACGAGGTCGATGCGCGTCTCCGCCAGAACTTTGCGCATCGCGTGTCCGTCTGCGGCTTCGCTCGCCCGGAAGCCTTCCTTGGAGAGCGCGCGCGCAACGAGGTCGCGGATTTCGCGATGGTCGTCGACGATCAAAATGTGCGGCGCGTCGTTCATTTGACCAAGCTAGCTCCGAAGGCGCCCACGGGGCAAAGCGCGGCGGCGCCTCAACCGCCCAGATCGGCCCTTTTAGCGAGAAACTCGTCGCGCTCGATCTCTCCGCGCGCGTAGCGTTGTTCGAGCGCATCGAGCGCCGGCGGTCGGCGCGTCGCGCCGCCGGTCGCCGAACTACGCAGCGCCCAGACGATTCCTGCGACAATGGCGACAAGGAGAATAAGCCAGATGATCATGCCAGGTCCTCCGAAGCCCCGTAACCCTATCCGCCCATCATCTGTCCCGGTCCTAAACTCCACATGACGGCCTCCATTCAGTCACGGAACCAAAATTTGTCGCACGGTTCCCGATTTTCGCCCGACATGTGGGGGCAAGTTGCAACCTGAGTTTGTCGGCGCAGCCCTTGTTTGTGACAAATTGTGTCGGCCCGACGCCGGCGGCGATTGAGCGACGGCAAATCTCGAGTTTTGGCGTGGTTCAGGGTGGCGGCGCGAAACGAGGGCGCAACTTGGCGCGGAGCGGATCGGACCTGGGTCGAGAAGCCGGTGGGGACGTGGTCGGCGAGGGCATTGCGATGCGTTCTCGCCGTGTTGGTCGCGTTCGATTTCCCGGGCCATTCGGCCGGGCGCATCCAACATTTTATGACGACCAGAGGGTGCGTATCCGACAACGCCGGCGCCTCGGAAACCGGGATTGGCCTGTTTGGTCACACTTTGTCACAAACGAACCTCGTCCTGAAAAAATCGCGTGACAGGTCGCTCCTCAAATCGCCTGCGACGACGGCGACGCCGTTGGATGCAATCGGAGAGGAGCGAAGCCATGACGACCCGCAAGTTTCTCATCGCGCTCGGCGCGGCCGGACTGATCGCCGCCGCCGGCGTCTACAGCGCCGCGGCGCAGGGCAATGGCGGCTGGGGTCCCGGCGCCGGTCCGACGGCCGATCAGCCGTGCCCCGGACCGGGCGGCGGCTACGGACCGGGATATGGCCGCATGCGCGGCTATGGACCCGGCTATCACATGCGCGGATACGGCCCCGGCTATGGTATGCGCGGCTGGGACAATGACGACGGGCCCGGCTGGCGGCGCGGCGGCTATGGCCGCGGCCCCGGCATGATGAACTGGTGAGCGCGCGTTCCCGCGCCCTTTCTTAGAACGCTGTCCGCCCCGCGCTGAACCGCGAGGGGCGGACAATTCGAACCGCCGGAGACCTTCATGATTTCGCGCAGAACGCTTCTTGCCGGCTCGGCGGCGCTCGCAGCGCAAAGCGCGACGCGCTTTGGCGCGGCGTTCGCCGAGGCGCGGTTCGCCACGAAACTTCCCATACCCGAACTGATCGACGCGGGCGCGCGCAATCACGCGATCAGCCTGACCGCGCAGGTCGGCAAGCATGAATTCTGGCCCGGCCGGCCGGCGACTGCGCTCGGCTATTCTGCGAATTATCTCGGCCCAACACTGCGCCTGCGGCGCGGCGAGGAAATCCAGTTCGACATCGGCAACAAGATCGGCGAACCGACGACCGTGCATTGGCACGGCATGATCATTCCCGGCGCCGTCGACGGCGGGCCGCACAATGCGATCGCGCCGGGCGGGAGATGGCGACCGACCCTCAAGGTCGACCAGCCTGCCGCGACCGTCTGGTATCACGCCCACCCGCACGGCGCGACCGCCGTACAAGTCTATTGGGGGCTCGCGGGCCTCATCATGATCGACGACGGCTCCGACGCGCGTCTCGGCCTGCCGTCGTCCTATGGCGTCGATGATCTGCCGCTCGTTCTGCAGGACCGCGCTTTCAACGAGGACGGTTCGCTTGCCTACGATCGCAGCCCGATGGCCGCCATGATGGGCATGATCGGCGATACGATCATCGTCAACGGCGTCGTCGCGCCCGTCGCCAGGGTTCCGAAGGGCCTCGTGCGGCTGCGCATGCTCAACGGCTCGAATGCGCGCTTTCTCCGTCTGGCTTTCGCCGATGGCGGCGCGTTTTTTGTGATTGCGTCCGACTCCGGCTTGCTGGCGGCGCCGGTCGAGCGGCGCGATCTGATCGTTTCGCCGGGCGAGCGTTACGAAATCCTCGTCGATTTCGCCGACGGCAAGTCCCGCGTACTCGAGAGCCTTCCGCACGACGTCGGCGCCAATTCAGGCATGCCGGGCATGATGCGCATGATGCGCACAAGCCCGGACCAACCTGAACAGATCGCCCGATTTGAGCCCGACCCGGCGCTCGCTGCGAACGCGCGCGAAATCCCGAAGGCGCTCGGCGGCGTGGCAGCGCCGGCCCCCTCGTCGGCCACTGTGCGCCGGCGCCTGACCCTCGAGCCGACGATGGGCGGCATGGGCATGATGGGAATGATGGGCGGCGGTCGACGCGGATCGCGAATGGGAATCAGCGGCAAGTCCTTTGCGATGGACCGGATCGATTTCGAGGCCAAACTCGGCTCGGTCGAAATCTGGGAGGTTCAGTCGCAGATGATGGCGCATCCGTTCCATGTTCACGGGACAGCCTTCCGCATCCTCTCGATCGATGGCGCGCCGCCGCCCGCGCATCTGGCGGGACCAAAGGACATGGCGCTTATCGAGAACAAGGTGGAGCTGCTCGTGCCGTTCAACGCGCTGGCGACGAAAGACAATCCTTACATGTTCCACTGCCACATCCTTGAACATGAAGATGCGGGAATGATGGGCCAGTTCGCCGTGACGTGACGGGCCACCGACGATCGGGCGATGGCGACGTCGTGAATGCCGCGAAATCGGTCATTCGGATTTTTGCCGTAGGGGTCTGCGCACGCTCGACTGCGGTCCTGCGAAGCGCCGCGCCCTCACTCTTCGCGCCGCCACTCCAGCACCGCGGTCTCGCGCCCCGACAGCTTGTTCACGCCCGCGCCGACGCGGTGGAAGCCTTCGCGCTTGTAGAAGCGCAGGGCGCGGAAATTGTCGGCGTTGACGTCGAGCTTGATCACGCCTGGCGATGCGCGCTTGGCGGCGTTCAAAAGTTCGCGGCCGACGCCGGCGCCGAAGGCGTTGGGCTTGACGGCGATCTGGTCGAGCCAGCCGGTTTTCGGATCGATCAGCACGAAGCCGACGAGTTTTCGTTCGCCCGGCTTCGCCGTGTCCTCGAACACGCAGATGAGCGCCGCGCCCTGCGCTTCCCGCTCGGCGAGATGATCGACGAACCATGCGCGGCGCGCGTCGAAATCGATCGTCGGGAAGGTGGCGCGCCAGGACGCGACCCACAGTTCGAGAAGCGCGCCGCGCTCCTCGTCGCGAATGGGGGCAATATGACGGCGGACGATCACCTGTCTGTCAGTTTCAGTTCGATGCGGCGGTTGCGGCGTAGCGCCTCGTCGCTGTCGCCGGCTTCGAGCGGCTGGAATTCGCCGAAGCCGGCGGCGACGAGATGGGAAGGCTGCACGCCCTTGGAGATCAGATATTGCACGACGGCGATGGCGCGCGCCGACGACAATTCCCAGTTCGACGGAAATTGCGGCGACTTGATCGGCCTGTTGTCTGTGTGGCCGTCGACGCGCAGCGTCCAGGGGATCGACGGCGGGATTTCGCGTTCGAGGTCGGTCACGGCGGCGGCGAGCTGGTCGAGCTGCGCCTTGCCGGCGGGATTGATCTGGGCCTCGCCGGTGTCGAACAGGACTTCCGACTGGAAAACGAAGCGGTCGCCGACGATGCGGATGCCGGGCTTATTTCCGAGGATTTCGCGCAGGCGGCCGAAGAAGTCGGAACGATAGCGCGCCAGTTCCTGCGCCTTCTGCGCCAGTGCGAGATTGAGGCGCTGCCCGAGATCGGCGATCTGGCCAGCCGAATCCTTGTTCTTGGCTTCTGCGGCCTGCAGCGCTTCCTCGATCGCGGCGAGCTGGCGGCGCAGCGCCGCGATTTGCTGGTTGAGCAGATCGACCTGCGCCTGGGCCTTTGCCGAGAGTTCCTGTTCGGCGGTCAGCTTCTGCGTCAGCGCATCGACGCGGCCGCCGGCGCCAGAGACCGCGCCTTCGGCGGCGCCGAGCCTCGCCGTGAGATCGGCCTTGTCCTTCTTCGTCGTCTCGAGCGTGGCGGCGAGCGTGGCGAGCGTCGATTGCGCTTCCTCCTTGCTCGTCTTTTCGAGCGCGAGCAGCGCGGTCAATTGCTCGATCTGCTTGTTGAGCTTCTGGAGCGCGGCGTCCTTGCCGGTCACGTCGCGCGACAGAAAGAATTGCGCGACCATGAAGACGGTGATGAGGAAGACGAAGGACAGCAGCATCGTCGACAAAGCGTCGACGAAACCCGGCCAGTAGTCGGGCCCGGAACGGATACGCCGCGTGCGCGAAAGGGCCATCAGGATTTCTCGCGCTCGTCGACGAAGCGTTCGAGCGCCTTCTTGATTTCGCGGTTCTGCGCCGCCTGCTGCTCGACCCAGTCGCGGATCATCTGCTGTTCGGCGCGCATGTGCTTGACCAGAGCCTGCACGCCGTCGGCGAGATTGGCCATGGCGGCGGAGGCCGCGCGCTGGCCCGAGGAATCGGAGGCCGAGGAGACGCGCTCCAGCGTCGCGCGCAGGTCGGGCGACAGCGCTGTAGCCGCCGCAAGCGAAGCGTCGGCCGCGGCGGCGGCGGACACGCGGTCTTCAAGTTCGACGTAGAAGCGGTTTTGCGCCTGGCCGGCCTGCAGGTCGAGAAAGCCGAGCACGAGCGAGCCGGCAAGGCCGAACAGCGAGGCGGTGAACGACAGGCTCATGCCGGCCAGCGGCTTGGCGATGCCGGCCTTGAGATCCTCGAACAGGACCGAGGATTCGGCGCCGCCCTTCATCGCGCCGATGACGTCGCCGATCGAGCCGACGGTTTCGAGCAGGCCCCAGAAGGTGCCGAGCAGGCCGAGAAAGATCAGCAGGCCGGTGAGATAGCGCAGGATCTCCCGGCTCTCGTCGAGGCGGGTCGCCACCGAATCGAGAATGGCGCGCAGCGTGATGGTCGAGATGGCGCGGCCGTCGCCGGCAAGCCGCGCCATGGGCGCCAGCAGGCGCGGGGCGGGCGCCTTGGCGGCGTCGGGGCCGCCCCAGGCGTTGACCCAGGCGATTTCGCGGAACAGCCGCGCGACGGTTGCGATCGCCATGATGATTCCGACGGCGAGCACGCCGAGAATCAGGCCGTTCAGGCCGGGATTGGCCATGAAGGCGCGCTTGATCTGCTCCTGCAGGATATAGGCGATGAAGCCCGCCAGCGCGAGAAATACCGCCATGCGAAACAGAAAGATGCGCGGGCTGGAAAGCTCCGTGCGAACCTCTTCGGCCGCCATATCCGTCCTCGATCCTTCCCCCGCCGCTTCGGGAGAATGCCACTAACTTCCGGTTGGTAGCAATGGCGCGGGGCTATGGCGGAGTTACGAAGGTCGGGCCGGTTTTCAGGCCTTGCGCAGGAGATCGCCGAGCGCGCGCTGGATTGTCTCGCCGCCGGCGAGGATTTCGCCCCTGGCCAGCATGTCCTGGCCGCCCGCCATGTCGCTGACGAAGCCGCCCGCCTCGCGCACCAGCACGATGCCGGCCGCAATGTCCCAGGGCTGCAGCGAGCGTTCCCAATAGGCGTCGAAACGGCCGGCCGCCGTATAGGCGAGATCGAGCGAGGCCGCGCCGAAGCGGCGGACGTTGCCGACGCGCGTCATGACCGCAGCGAGCTCCGCCTTGAAGCGGGGATGCTCCGCGGCCTTGCCGAGATGCGGCACGCCGGTCGCGATCAGGCTGTCGGCGAGCTCGCGGCGCTGGGCGACGCGCAGGCGGCGATTGTTGAGCCAGGCGCCCTGGCCGCGCTCGGCGACGAACATGTCGTCGTCGGCGGGATTGTAGACGAGGCCTGCGACGAGCTGTCCTTCGCGCTCGAGCGCGACCGAGATCGCAAAAACGGGAATGCCGTGCAGGAAATTGGTCGTGCCGTCGAGCGGATCGATGATCCAGGTGTGGCTCTGATCCGTGCCCTCGACGCGGCCGGATTCCTCCATCACGAAACCGTAGCCGGGCCGGGCTTTGGCCAGTTCCTCGAACAGGATCTTTTCGGCGCGCCGGTCGGCGGCGCTAACGAAATCGCCGGGCCCCTTCACGGAGACCTGGAGATTGGCGACCTCGCCGAAATCGCGCTTCAGACCGCGCCCGGCCTTCAGCGCCGCGGCGGTCATCACGTTCATGAGGGCGGATCGGATCATGGTCTCTCGCTCGTCGGGAGCGCGCTAGATGCCCGCCTGCGCCCGGCGGGTCAAGGCCGTGGACTTTGCCGGAGCGCGGCGTCCGTGCGATGAAAGGAGAGGATAGGCTGGCGAATACATGAGGCGAGGCGCCGTGAAGATCGGCAAGACCGCGAAGGAAGCCGCCGCGATCGCGCCGGCGCTCAATGCGGCCGAGGAAATGTTCGCCGCGGCCGCCAGCGCGCGCGCCCGCAACCGGCGCCAGAGATGGGCCTTCATCCTCCTGACGCTGCTGATCGCCTTCGGCGGCGCCCTGGCCGCCCGGATGTTCGTCGCCGAGCGCAACCTGGTCTTCGCCGCCGGTCAAAAGGGGTCATCGAGCGACCTGTTCGCGCACAACCTGCAGGAGATACTGGGACGCAGCCGTGGCGCGCGCATCACCGTGAAGAATTTCGACTCGCCGACCGCGGCCGCCCAGCAGTTTTCGCAGCGGCGCGCCGACCTCGCCATCATTCGCTCCGAAGCCAAGACGCCGCCGCGCGCCCGCGCGGTCGCGCTGCTCGAACATTCGATCCTGCTGATCGCCGTGCCGAAGGTCGGCGCGCCGAAATCGATCGGCGCGCTCAAGGGCAAGAAGCTGGCGATCATCGGGCGCGACGCGCGCGATCTCGCGCTCCTGCGCAGCGTCCTGTCGCGCTTCGACATTCCCGACACGACGCCGATCGAGCAGCGCAAGCCCGAGGAATGGGCGACCTTGTTCGAGCCGGGCGGGCCGGGCGCCGTTTTCTTCATGGCGCGCAAGTCGGGCCTGGCCGCCGACAGGTTCTGGATCGGCAAGAGCCAGAAGCTGAATTTCAAGCTGATCGATCTCGACGGCGCCAAAGGCATCGCCGACCGCATGCACGGGGTCGAGAACGAATCCATCGAGGCCGGAGAAATCCTGCCCTCGCCGCAGGTTCCGGAAGAAGAAACGGATTCGATCGCAGTCGACGACATTCTGATCGCGCGGCTCGGCCTGCCCGAGACGGTCGGGCGCGCGCTCGTCGCCGCCATCTTCGAAAACAAGGAGCAGCTCGGCATTGGCGGCCGCTATGCGATGAACATCCAGCCGCCCAACACCGAGAAGGACGCCTCGATTCTTGCGCATCCCGCGGCTGCGGCCTATTTCGAGGACCAGACCAAGACGCTTGTCGAGCGATACAGCGACGTCCTCTTTCTCGTGCTGTGGATCGCGAGCCTCGTCGGCTCCGGGTTCCTTTGGCTCTACTCGCAGGTCACGCGCGTGACGCCGATCGAAGCGGGGCAATTGTCGAGCACGTTCGAATGTCTTGCGACGCGCGCGCGCGAGGAATCGGACGAAGCGGGGGTCGCTGCCATCGAGACCGAGGTCTATCGGCTGCTGACAAGGACGCTCACGGGCCTGCGCGACGGCTCGGTCTCCTATGACGGTTTCGACGCGTTCCAGATGACATTTGATCTCGCACGCGAAGCGATCGCGGAGCGACGGCAGGAACTTTCCGGCAGTTCGGCGTGACCGACGCGTCCGCGCACCCGGCGCCGCTCGACTGGCGCGCCGCGCTCTCGGAAGGGGCCGTGGCGTGCCGGGTGTCGCAGGATGGCGCGCCGCCCGCCGAATGGGCGCCGACCAAAATCGACGATCTCTGGGCGCCCATTCGCATGCATGAGACCGGGGGCGTCGCGCGTGGCGAGTTTGTGGGCGCCTACCGCGATTTCGTCGAAAGCGGCGCCGGCGCCGGTCGCCATGAGGGCGAAGCCTGCGAGACGATCGTCAAGTTCGGACGCGCGATCCAGTTCCGGCAAGCGTTCGTGGTGAGGTTTACGCGGCTTGACCTAGCCTCACGCGCGTCGCCGCCATGAAACGCTGGCTGCGCGACGTTTCCGTATGCCCGGGCGCGCGCTAGATTCATTGCGAGATTCGCGCAGCTATGCGCCCCCGCGCGCCATTCCGGAGTTATCATGAACAAGCCCGTATCCCTGCAGCCGACCGATCACGCGACGAAGCTCGACCGACTCGCCGAGACCGCCGTGCGCGTCGGGCTCAATCTCCGCAAGGGGCAGGAAGTCGTTCTGACCGCGCCGATCGAGGCGATCGATCTCGCGCGCCGCGTGACCGAGCACGCCTATCGCGCCGGCGCCTCGCTGGTGACGGTCATTCTTGGCGACGAGCAGCAGGCGCTGGCGCGTTACAAGTTCGCTGGCGACGACACGTTCGACGCGGCGCCGGCCTGGCTGTTCGAGGGCATGGCGAAAGCTTTCAAGGCCGGCGCGGCGCGCATGGCGATCTACGGCGAGGATCCGATGCTGCTCGCCAACGAGGATCCGGAAAAGGTCTCGCGCGCCAATCGCGCGCGCTCGAAAGCCTATAGTCCGGCGCTCGAACTGATCGCGGGCTTCGACATCAACTGGACGATCCTGGGCGCCGCGACGCCCGCCTGGGCGCGCTGCGTCTTTCCGGACGATCCGGCGGAGCGCGCGCTCGAAAAATTGTGGGACGCGATCTTTTCCGCCTCGCGCGTGACCGGCGCCGATCCCGCCGCCGAATGGGCGGCGCACAACGCCCGGCTCGCCGCGCGCACAGGCGCGCTCAACGCGCGACGCTTCCACGCCCTGCATTTCAAGGGGCCGGGCACGGATCTTACAGTCGGGCTCGCTGACGGGCACGAATGGGCGGGCGGCGCGTCGGAGGCCAAGAACGGCGTCGTCTGCAACGCCAATATTCCGACCGAGGAAGTCTTCACCACGCCGCATCGCGAGCGCGTGTCGGGCTTCGTGCGCGCAACCAAGCCGCTCTCCTACAATGGCGCGCTGATCCAGGACATCGAGGTGCGTTTCGAAAACAGTCGCATCGTCGAGGCGCGCGCGCGCACGGGACAGGACGTTCTCCGGCGCGTGCTGGAGACCGACGAAGGCGCCGCGCGGCTCGGCGAGGTCGCGCTCGTTCCCTATTCCTCGCCGATCTCGCAGAGCGGGCTCCTGTTCTACAACACGCTGTTCGACGAGAACGCCGCGAGCCATATCGCGCTTGGCCAGGCCTACAGCAAATGCTTCGTCGACGGCGGCAAGCTGAGCGAAGACGAATTGCGCGCGCGCGGCGCCAATCGCAGCCTGATCCACATCGACTGGATGATCGGCTCGGACGAGATCGACGTGGATGGGCTGGATAGTATTGGTGTACGAACGCCAGTCATGCGCCAGGGCGAATTTGCGCTCTGACCCTATCGTATAGTCGCCAATGGCTCCGGCCGAAATTCCGTGAATTTCGGCCGCGAGAACCTTCGGTCGTCATCGATGACGACGATGTTCTGCAAAATATTCGGGCGTCATGGATTGATTGTTGGCGCGTTCTGCTGTCATAAGCGACATGATTGCGTTTCAACTGCTTTTCCAGCGACCCTTCGATGAATTCGACTTCCAATCGCTTGCTGTTGCTTGGCCTCATTCAGGACCTGCACAGGCAGGCCCTGCAACTCGGCCTGTCGCGCACGGCTGCCGCGCTCGACGTCACCGGCCATGTCGCAACCGAGGAGCTGGCCGATGCGGCCGCGTCGTCGGCGACAGACGGAGGGGCGCCGCAAGCGCCCGCCGAGGACGAAAGCTCCGACTGAGGCGCGAAACCCGTCCGTCGGCGACGGCTGCATTCCCGAGGAAAAGCGTCTATGCGCGCGTCGCGTAGGCGGCCGCCGCCGCGCCAGCGCGCTTGCCGGTGGCGAAGCAGGCCTGCAGCAGGTAGCCGCCGGTCGGGGCGTCCCAGTCGAGCATTTCGCCGGCCGCGAACAGGCCGGGCAGCTTTTTCAGCATGAGGCCGTCGTCGACCTCCTCGCGCCGCAGGCCACCGGCCGCAGATATGGCGCGTTCGAGCCCGGCGGTCGCGGTTACGGGCAGCGCGCAGGCCTTGACGAGCGCCGCGAGGTCCGGCGCGTTGCGCGCGGCGGCGGCCTGATCGCTCTCGCGCAGCAGGGCGACGCCGAGCGGCCCAAGGCCGATCGCCTTGCGCAAAGCATTGGCGAAACTGTCCTTGCCGCGCCGTCGCGCCAGGCGCGCGGCGATCGTGCTTTCATCCATGTCGGGCTTGAGATCGATCGCGATCGTCGCCGCGCGGCCGGCCGAGAGCGCCGCGCCGATGTCGGCGGACAGCGCATAGACGGGCCCGCCTTCGAGGCCGCGTCGCGTGACGACGGCTTCGCCCGCTACGCTCCGGCTTCCGTAGGAAAAGCGCGCGGTCTTGACCGCCCGCCCCTCGAATTTTTGTCGGAAGGGTTCGGACCAGGCGATTGCGAGGCCGCAGTTCGACGGCCGGAACAGCGCGAGCGCCACGCCGCGCCGCGCAAGCAGGTCGCTCCAGTTTCCGTCCGATCCGAGCCGCGGCCAACTCGCGCCGCCGAGCGCGAGGATCGTCGCGTCGGCCGGCGCCGCCGCACGGCGTCCCTCGATTTCGACGATCGCTTCGTTGGACGGAGTCAGGTCGACGAAACGCGCGCGCGTGCGCAGTTCGACGCCGAGCATGGCGAGGCGGGCGAGCCAGGCGCGCAGCAGCGGCGAGGCCTTCATCGCCTTCGGGAAGACGCGGCCCGAGGAGCCGACGAAGGTCTCGACGCCGAGGCTCGCGCAGAAGCGCCGCATGTCGGCAGGCGAGAAATCGGCGAGCATGGGCGTCAGCCAGTTGGCCGCCGCGCCGTAGCGAGTAAGGAAACGGTCGAAGCCCTCGGAATGCGTGATGTTGAGGCCGCTGCGGCCGGCCATCAGGAATTTTCGCGCGGGCGTCGGCATGGCGTCGAAAATCGTCACTGCGCAGTTTGCACGCGCAGCCGTCTCGGCCGCCATGAGGCCGGCCGGGCCTGCGCCGATCACGACGATTCGGGGTTTTGGAGCCATCGCCAATAATCACGCGGCGTGGGCGAGGGATAGAGCGACATGCGCAACGCCGTGCATCCTTGTCATGCGACAAGCCCGGCTTGCCACGATCCGTCCTGCAAGGCAGCCTGCTCGCCTCACCAGAGACAATCGCAAATGACTTCCAGCCCGCAGACCAAGCCGCCGATCGACAAGAAGGCGCTGCTCGCCAGATATGTAGCCGAGCGCGACAAGCGGCTGCGTCCCGACGGCAATGCGCAATATCTGCAGATCAAGGGTCAGTTCGCCGACTATCTCGACGATCCCTACATGCCCGTCGTCGCGCGCGCGCCCAAAACGGACCATGTGACGTTCGCCTTCGTCGGCGGCGGCTTTGCGGGCCTCGTCACCTGCGCGCGCCTCGTAGAGGCGGGCGTCGCAGATGTGCGCATCATCGAGAAGGGCGGCGATTTCGGCGGCACCTGGTACTGGAACCGCTATCCCGGCGCGCAATGCGATACGGCCTCGATGGTCTACATGCCGCTGCTGGAAGAAACCGGCCATGCGCCGACCGAGAAATACGCGCATGCGCCGGAAATTCTCGCGCAATGCCGGCGCATCGGCGAGAAATACGGTCTCTACGACAACGCGCTGTTCCATACCGAGGTCAAAAGCCTGACGTGGGACGAGGCGGGGTCGCGCTGGATCATCGAGACCAATCGCGGCGACCGTTTCACCGCCGATTTCATCGGGCTGGGCACGGGCCCGCTGCACGTTCCGAAACTGCCGGGCATTCCCGGTATCGAGACTTTTGCGGGCAAGGCGTTTCACACCAGCCGCTGGGATTACGCCTATACCGGCGGCAATGCCGAAGGCGCGCCGCTCGACAAATTGGCCGACAAACGCGTGGCAATCATCGGCACGGGCGCGACTGCGGTGCAGGTCGTCCCTCACTTGGCCGGCGCCTGCAAGCAGCTTTACGTCGTGCAGCGCACGCCGTCCTCCGTCGACGTGCGCGCCAATGCGCCGCTCGATCCCGCCTGGTTTGCGGAAGTGGCGACGCCGGGCTGGCAGCAGCGCTGGCTGGAAAATTTCACCGACAACCAGGCCGGCGGAAATGCGCGCGAAGATCTCGTGCAGGACGGCTGGACCGATCTCGCGCGCCGCATTCGTGAGAAGATCGTCGTCCTGCCGCCGGCCGAGCGCACGCCGCAGAACATGCTGGCGGCCTATGAGGACGCCGATTTCGAGAAGATGGAGGAAATTCGCGCGCGCGCTGAAAGCGTCGTGAAGGACAAGGCGACGGCGGAAAAGCTGAAGGCGTGGTACCGGCAATTGTGCAAGCGGCCGTGCTTCCATGACGAATATCTGCAGGCCTTCAACACGCCCGGCGTGACGCTGGTCGACACGGACGGCAAGGGCGTCGAGCGTATCACCGAAAAGGGCTTCGTGGTCGCAGGCCGGGAATACGAGGTCGATTGCATCATCTACGCCTCGGGCTTCGAGGTCGGCACCGCCTATGAGCGTCGCGCGGGCTTCGATCTCGTCGGGCGCGACGGCAAGAAATTGTCGGAAGCCTGGGCCCAAGGGATGCGCAGCCTGCATGGCATCCACGTGCACGATTTCCCCAACGCCTTCTTCGTGCAACCGACGCAGGGCGCGAATCTGATCTCCAACATTCCGCACAATCTGACGGAGGCTGGCCGCACGATCGCGCAGGTGATTTCTCACGCGCGCAAGACCGGGGCGCGGGAAGTGGAAGTGACAAAGGAAGCGCAGGACGCATGGGTGGCGCTGCTGCTCAAGGGCATGGGCCGGATGATTGGCTCGCCCGACTGCACGCCGGGCTATTACAACAACGAGGGGCAGGACCCGGGGCCGGCGGCGCGGTTGAATGTGGGCTATCCGGCGGGGGCGTCGGCTTATTTCAGGTATCTGGCGGGCTGGCGGGCGAGCGGGCAGTATGAGGGGCTGGAATTTCGGTAGGGGATGAGTCTGGCGCTGCGCGCCCCTTCTCCCGCCTGCGGGAGAAGGAGGGCGCCGTCTTTCCCGTACGGCTTGCTGCCACCGCCACCGTTTGCCGCGACCGCCCGACCACTGTATCCCCACGCGCATGACCTCGCCCGTTCGCCATGTCTTCGAAGTCGCGCCTGATCATGCCGGGCAGCGGCTCGACCGGTTTCTGGCCGAGCGGCCCGAACTGGTCGAGACGCATATTTCCCGGACGCGCGTGAAAGCTCTGGTCGAGGAGGGGCGCGTCGCGATCGACGGGGCGCCGGCGCGGGCGGTTTCGGCCAAGGTCGCCGCCGGCGCGACGGTTGCGGTCGAAATCCCGCCCGCTGCGCCTGCCGAGCCGGCGCCTGAAAACATCCCGTTGAATGTCGTCTTCGAGGACGACCATCTCATCGTCATCGACAAGCCGGCCGGCCTCGTCGTGCATCCCGCCGCCGGCCATGAGAGCGGCACGCTGGTCAATGCGCTGATTGCCCATTGCGGGGCGAGCCTGTCGGGGATCGGCGGCGTGAAGCGGCCGGGCATCGTGCATAGGCTCGACAAGGACACGTCCGGCCTGCTGGTCGTCGCCAAGACGGACCGGGCGCATCGCAAGCTCACCGCCCTCTTTGCCGATCACGGGCGCTCGATGCCCTTCCTGCGCGAATATCTGGCGATCGTCTGGGGCGCGCCGGACCGCAAGACCGGGTTTGTCGACGCGGCAATAGGCCGCCACCAGACGCAGCGCGAGAAGATGACGGTCGTCCATGGCGACAAGGGCAAGGCGGCGGTCACACACTGGCGCGTGCTGGAGACGTTTGGCGCGGACAAGACGGGCAAGCCGGTCGCGTCTCTCGTCGCCTGCCAGCTCGAGACCGGGCGCACGCACCAGATCCGGGTGCACATGGCCCATATCGGCCATCCCTTGGTCGGCGATCCAGCCTATGCGACGGGGTTCCGCACCAAGGAGAAGCTGCTGCCGGAGGCGGCGCGCGCCGCCATCGCAGCGCTCGGCAGGCAGGCGCTGCATGCCGCGCGGCTGGAATTCCCGCATCCCGTCAGCGGGGACGATCTCGCCTTCGAAAGCCCCGCGCCAGCCGATTTCGCCAAAGTGCTGGCGGCGCTGGCGGAGACGCAGGCTGAGCGGTAACCCTAAAGCCGCCAAAAGGTTACGGATTTTTAACGCGCGGCGGACGGCGTCTGCCCTCTTTCGGCCACGGTCCGCCCGCCCTATATCTGCGTGTTGCGGTCGGCGTTTTCGCGGCCGCCCAATGGCCCGCCGCAACGGGGGCCCCGGAGGAGAAGATGGCTGCTGCCCTTCCTGTGATCGCCAGCGAAAGCGGGCTTTCGCGTTATCTCACTGAAATTCGCAAGTTTCCGCTCCTGGAGCCGGAGCAGGAATACATGCTCGCCAAGCGTTGGCGCGAGCATGAGGATTCTGCCGCCGCCCACAAACTCGTCACCTCGCATCTGCGCCTCGTCGCCAAGATCGCCATGGGCTATCGCGGCTACGGCCTGCCGATCGGCGAAGTCGTGTCCGAAGGCAACGTCGGCCTGATGCAGGCGGTCAAGCGTTTCGAGCCCGACAAGGGCTTCCGCCTGGCGACTTACGCCATGTGGTGGATCCGCGCCGCCATTCAAGAGTACATCCTGCGCTCGTGGTCGCTCGTGAAGATGGGCACGACCGCGAACCAGAAGAAGTTGTTCTTCAACCTGCGCAAGGCCAAGAGCCAGATTTCCGCGCTCGAGGAGGGCGATCTTCGCCCCGAGAACGTCAAGGCGATCGCGCGCAAGCTCGGTGTCAGCGAGCAGGAAGTGACCGAGATGAACCGCCGCCTCGGCGGCGACGCCTCACTCAACTCGCCGCTGCGCGGCGACGGCGAGGCCGAATGGCAGGACTGGCTGGTCGACGACAGCGCCAGCCAGGAGACGATCCTCGCCGAGCACGAGGAGAGCGACAATCGCCTGACCGCGCTGCGCGGCGCGCTCAAGGTGCTCAACGAGCGCGAACGCCGCATCTTCGAGGCGCGGCGCCTGCGCGACGAGCCCCTGACGCTCGAGGAGCTGTCGGAAGAGTTCGGCGTGTCGCGCGAGCGTGTCCGCCAGATCGAGGTGCGCGCCTTCGAGAAGGTGCAGGCCGCGGTGCGCGAAGGCGTCGCCAGGCTCGAGACCGCTCCGGCGCAGATTGCGTCGCCGAAGGCGAAGATCGAGGCGCATGCGCGCTGAGAAAGCGCGGTCCTAAACGCAAAAGGCGGCGCGCGAGCGCCGCCTTTTTTGTCGCCGGTATGCGGACGATTACTTCTGCTGCGCCCAGACGCTCAAGGCGTCGTTGATGACGCGGTCGCCGGAGGCCCCCTTTTCGAGGCTGAACTTGGCGATCCGGCCGTTGGTCAGCGCCAGCGGCACGTCGAGCCAGCCGCGCGTCTTGAGGAGATCCTCGTTGCGGGCCTCCATGTCGCCGCGCGCGAGGCCGACGAGATAGTAGGTGTCGGTGATCGGCACGGGCACGCCGGCGAGCGGATCGCCGTTGGCCATGTCCTCGCGCCGCATCTGGACCGCGCCGATCTGCTTCACGCCGGGCAGCACGCTGCCTTGCCCCAGCGAGAAGCGAATCTCGATCGTGTGCGAGGCGTTGAGCGAAGCTTCCATGTTCTTGCGGAGGTCGATCGTCATCCGCACCTTGGCGTCGGGAATGTCGACGTCGGCATGGACGGCTGTGCCGAGCGGCTGGCCGGGCCCGCCCGGGACATTGTCGAGCCGCCAGACGACCGAGCCGATGTAGGTCTTGACCTTTTCCGTGGTCTCCGGCGCTTCGAGCAGAAGTGCGGCGCGATGGGCGACCGCCAGCGGCGGCTGGTTTTGCGCGGGCGTCGGCGCGGGCGTTGTCTCGGTCTTCTCGGCGGGCGCCGAGGGGGCCTCGCCGCCGACCCGGCCCGCGATCTTGCCGGAGGGCGGCGTCTCCGCAGGCGCAGTCGGCGCGGGCCGCAGGCGCGCGAGATCCTCGGGACGGCCCTTCAGCTTGATCGCGAGGCCGGCGATCAGCAGGGCGACGCCGACCACGACGCCGCCGACGATCCACAGCCTGTTGCCACGGCCGTTCTGGGTCGCAGGGCCCGGCGCGGCGGGGCGCGGCGCCTCGCGCGGCCGCGGCGTCTTCAGCGCGGGCGGCGTTTCGAGCTCGTTGTCCGCCTGGGCCGCGTCGCCGAGCGCATTGTCATCAGCCGGCTCCTGCCTGGCTTTCTCCTGCTCCACCTTTTCAGATTCGGCTTTTCGGGCAGCCTTTTCAGCCTCGACGGCCTCCGGCGGACGGAAGGAGAAGGGTTTCGGCGGCGCCGACGGAATAGGCGCGGGGGCCGGGGCGCCGGGGCGCGGCACGGCAGGCCGGGGCGGCAGCGGCGGAAGTGTCGGTTTGGGCGGCGCGGGCCTGGTCGGTTCCACCTGGGCCGATTCGGCCTTGGCTGGCTCTGACTTGGCCGGCTCTTGCTTGCCTGCCTCGGGCTTCGGCGGCGCAGCCGGCGTCTCGGGCGCTTCGGCGGTGTCGGGCCCCTTGGCGATTTCGGCTGCGGCCTTGCCGGCGATTTCAGCTTCCAGCCGCGCGACGGCTTCGTCCAACGTGTTGGTTTCGCGGGCGATGTCGGCTTCGGCGATCGGCGGCTGAATAGCCTGCAACTGGCCGATCAGCGCCTTGCGGGCGCGGTCGTAGATCGAGCGGCGCGCATCGGCGCTGGAGTCGGAGAGAGCGCCGACCGCTCGCGACAGAAGTGGATAGTAATCGGCCATCCGCGCTTAAGACCATTCCCGCTGTTATGCGTCAATCCTGGAACGGGTTGTGAACCAGTATCGTATCGTCGCGCTCGGGACTTGTCGAAAGCAAGGCGACAGGGGCGTCGATCAGTTCCTCGATGCGCCGGACATATTTGATCGCCTGCGCCGGCAGGTCGGCCCAGGAGCGCGCGCCGCCGGTCGTACCGCTCCAGCCCTCGATCTCTTCGTAGACCGGCTGGATACGGGCCTGCTGGGATTGCGAGGCCGGCAGGCGGTCGATCGGCTTGCCGTCGAGAATATAGTGCGTGCAGACCTTGATGGTTTCGAAACCCGTCGAGAATGTCGAGTTTGGTGAGCGCGATACCGTCGATGCCGGACGTCTTGACGACCTGGCGGGTCAGCACGGCGTCGAACCAGCCGCAGCGGCGCGGGCGGCCGGTATTGGTGCCGAATTCGCGGCCGCGCTCGCCGATCAGGCGACCGATCTCGTCATGCAGCTCGGTCGGGAAGGGCCCGCCGCCGACGCGCGTCGTATAGGCCTTGGCGATGCCGAGCACATAGCCGATGGCGCGCGGCCCCATGCCCGAGCCCGCGGCAGCATTGGCGGCGACCGTGTTTGACGAAGTAACGAAGGGATAGGTGCCGTGGTCGACGTCGAGCAGCGCGCCCTGCGCGCCCTCGAACAGGATGCGCTTGCCGCCGCGCCGGGCCGTGGCGAGAATGTCCCAGACTGCGTCCATGTAGGGCAGGAGTTCGCCGGCGACGGCAAGCAGTTCATCGCGCAGCGTCGCGCCGGAGATTTCCGGCAGGCCGAGGCCGCGGCGCAGCGGATTGTGGTGGGCGAGCAGGCGCGCGATCTTGTCGTCGAGCGTGTCGGGCTCGGCAAGATCGGTCAGGCGGATGGCGCGGCGGCCGACCTTGTCTTCGTAGGCGGGGCCGATGCCGCGCTTGGTCGTCCCGATCTTGACGCCCTCGGTGGAGGCCTCTTCGCGATGGCCGTCGAGCTCGCGATGAATCGACAGGATCAGCGGGACATTGTCGGCGATCTTGAGATTGTCCGGGCCGACATGCACGCCCTGAGCGCGCAGCTTGCGGATTTCGCCGACGAGGTGATGCGGGTCGACGACGACGCCATTGCCGATGATCGACAGCTTGTTCGGCCGCACGATGCCCGAGGGCAGCAGCGCCAGCTTGTAGACCGCGCCGTCGATGACCAGCGTATGGCCGGCGTTGTGGCCGCCCTGGAAGCGCACCACGACATCAGCCTCGACCGACAGCCAGTCGACGATCTTGCCCTTGCCCTCGTCGCCCCACTGGGCGCCGACCACCACAACGTTCGCCATAGTTTGCGCTTTCTCCGCAATCGCTCAATCAGGCGCGCAAAACAAAACCCCGGCGCAAGGGCCGGGGTCCATTGCGGGCGTCCCATAGCGGAAAAACGGGCGGCGGGGCGGTGGGAAAGTGCATGGTTCGACAACGTTGACGCGATCATTGCGGCGAATGGTCGATGCGAACTAATCGCGACGAGAGGGTCCCGCAGCGCTTCGCGCCATGTCGTCTCGTTCAAGCCCCAGACAATTGGCCCTCGATTCTGGCGGCGCTGATCGCGGCCTCTCCTGCGGCGGCGCAAGCGGATTTCCGAGAACTGGAACACCGGCGCCTTGCAGGCGCGATGACGCGACATCGCCGCTGACGCGATCGTCGCGCATGTCCGGCGGATAGATCTCTGGTTTCAGTGGCGCGGCGGCGAAACGTCCGTGCGCTACCGCGCATTCCGCTCAACGGCGCTCCTGTTCGCGGAAGAACTCGCGCGCGCCGATTGCGATCCCGTCGCGCTCAGGACGCGAATTGGTGATCGCGCACGCGTCGCGCCGGACACAGACCCTCGAGGCGGGCTGATTTATGAGTTCCGCGCGGCGATCGGCCTGGGCGTGTGCCAGAACGCGGGCAGCGGCGGGCGCTCGGCTTCATCTCCGCGTACGGGCTGAGGCGTGGTAAGCGATGCGCGGGAACGCAATGGCGATCGCTCGCCGCCGAGCATGGTAGTGGTGCAGACTTTGATCGTCTTGGCCGTCGCGTGTCGCGATCGCAGCGTCGCCGCTCGGCGCCGCAGGATCTTGACGAAAAAAGCCGCGTCAAGTCGGCAGAAACTGAAGTCGAATACGAAGGGATCGTTCAAGCGAGTCGGCGATTTCAACCGTCATCTGATATGCAGCGGATCTCCTCCAGATCTGCAGACGAGCAGTCGTTGAGGGCCTTCAGGCGGCTATCAATGTTGTCGTCGATTCCGGGTCGGGCGAGGCGCTGCCGCCGGAATCGGCGATCTCGCGACGATCCTTTCCAATTCGCCGCAAAATGGCGAAACGGGCGCTCGATTGACTGGCCGAATCGACAAGATCATCAAGCGATCAGCTCCGGCGACGTGGAAGCGTTGAGCGAGCGCTGAGCAAGCGCATTCAGGTCGTGTCTGCGCGGGGATTGCCGACCTGAATGCGATCCTCAATCTCGGCCAAGCCGCCGCCGCTGCACAGCGGCTCGCTCAAGCGGTTGCGATCGCGCCAATCGAGATCTTCCGAAGTCAACGAGGCCGCGGCTCAATCACGGTTGCCCTGAAAACCTACGTCGGCGGCGAGGTCGTCGTGAGCCTCCAAGCCCCTGGCGAAACGCTCGACACCGACGCGATGCGTCGCCCGCGATCTGACGCCGCGGCGCGACGATTCTTGCGCTTTCAGCCGCATCTTTCCGTCCGACGGCTGGCACATTCACGATCGCGGCCTGCGCGCGCGACAATCGCAGCGACGATCGCGCAGCCGCGATTCTGGTCGTGAAGAAAAAGGCTCCCGGCGCTTCCGCCGGCCAGCAGCGCGAATTCCGGCCGGTTGTCGGGAGAGGGCTCGAACTGATCTGGAACGTTTCCGGCGCTGGAGGTCGGCGATCGCTTCCTTGCGGATCGCAGTTGGCAGGCGAAGGGCGTGATTACCGGCCAGAGCGTGCGCTTCTGGGGGCAGCTGCGCGGCGTCCGTGCCTCCGTCGATGCTAACCACGGATTCCGGCATGCAAGCCTATATTTCCGGTCCGATGGGCGCCGGCAAGAAGGAAGCGAAATGGAACGGCGGGGCTCGATCTTGCCTTCGCCGGCATCGCACGAAATGCCGTTCGACCTGACGTTCGATGCGGCGGCTGGTCAGCCAGTCATAGTCGTTGCGTCTGTCAGCAAAGGTCGGCGGCGCGGCCGACCTGCTGGCCATCAATTTCAGTTCATGCGCGAGGAAGTAGCGGGGCGGCGGCGGGGATTGCCGCTTTGCGCTGTGCCTATAATTTGCGCAGACGGGAGGCTTCAAGGCGTCCAAACTTGGGCTGCGGCGCGCGCGGAGATTTTGCGCCGTGGCCCCGCGCGAGGCGCCGCCCCAAGTGGTGTGGTACATAGCTTGCGACCGCACCGACGGGCTGTTTGATGGGTCCGGAAAGGCCGTGACGAAGTTTGAGCGAGACTGGATTTTCGACGACGAGATGGGCGCGCGACGGCGCCGCGCGACGTCTATGCGCGACTGGCGCGCTGGCTGCAGGAGACGCCACCGGAAATCCTCGCCTCGCGCCGCGCCCAGGCCGAGCTTCTGTTCCGGCGCATCGGCATCACCTTCGCCGTCTATGGCGACAAGGACGCGGCCGAACGGCTCATTCCCTTCGACATCATTCCCCGCCTGTTCGCACGCAGCGAATGGAGCCGGCTCGAGCAGGGCCTGTTCCAGCGCGTGAAGGCGCTGAACATGTTCCTGACCGACGTGTACGGGAAACAGGAGGTTCTCGCGGCCGGAATCGTGCCGCGCGACCTCGTGCTGCGCAATCCCGGCTATCGGCCGGAAATGGCCGGGTTCCGCGCGCCGCACGACGTTTGGGTGCACATTGCCGGCATCGACGTGATCCGCGTCGACGATCACGATTTCTATGTTCTCGAGGACAATGCGCGCACGCCGTCCGGCGTCTCCTACATGCTGGAGAATCGCGAGGCGATGCTGCGCCTGTTCCCGGACCTGTTCGTCGATCATCGCGTCGCGCCGGTCGACGATTATCCGGACCGGCTGCTCACTTCGCTGCGCTCGGTCGCGCCGCATTCCGCGCCATCCGAGCCGACGGTCGCCGTGCTGACGCCCGGCCAGTATAATTCGGCCTATTACGAGCACTCGTTCCTCGCCGACAAGCTCGGCGTCGAACTCGTCGAAGGCTCCGACCTCTTCGTGCGCGACAATGTCGTCTACATGCGCACGACGACGGGGCCAAAGCGCGTGGATGTGATCTACCGCCGCATCGACGACGAATTTCTCGATCCGCTCGCCTTCAGGCCCGATTCGGTGCTCGGCGTGCCCGGCCTCCTGTCCGCCTATCAGGCGGGCAATGTCACGCTCGCCAATGCGGTCGGCACGGGCGTGTCGGACGACAAGGCGATCTACACCTACATGCCCGAGATCATCCGCTTCTATACGGGCGAGGAGCCGATCCTGAAGAACGTGCCGACCTGGCGCTGCCGCGAGGACGAGGCGCTGGCCTACGTGCTCGATCATCTGCCGGAGCTGGTGGTGAAGGAGGTCAACGGCTCTGGCGGCTACGGCATGCTCGTCGGCCCGCACGCCAGCAAGACGGCGATCTCGGAATTCCGCACGAAGCTGAAGCACGACCCGTCGAATTTCATCGCGCAGCCGACGCTGTCGCTTTCGACCTGCCCGGTCGCGGTCGATTCCGGCGTCGCGCCGCGCCATGTCGACCTGCGCCCGTTCGTTCTCTCGGGCGCGGACGGCATGGTGAGCCTGACGCCCGGTGGGCTGACGCGCGTGGCGATGAAGGAAGGCTCGCTGGTGGTCAATTCCAGCCAGGGCGGCGGCACGAAGGATACGTGGGTGATCGACGATGCGTGAGGCTGTGAGGTTCCCTTCCCCCTTGTGGGGGAGGGTCAGGGTGGGGGGTCGGGGAACCTTGCGAGATTTCCCGACCCCCTCCCCCTCCCCTCCCCACAAGGGGGAGGGGTGTAGATTTGCGTCCGCCGCTTTATTCGCCGATTGCGATGCAGCGCCCCTCAGCGTTGGAGGCCTTTTCTGATGCTCGCGCGCACTGCCGACAATCTCTACTGGTTCGCGCGCTATGTGGAGCGCGCCGATCATGTGGCGCGCATCATCGAGGCGACGTCGCGCCTCGCTGCCTTGCCGCGCGCCTATGGCGGGGCGACGTCGGAATGGGAGAGCGCGCTCATCTCATCGGGCGTTCTCGAGCGCTTCAACGAGACCGACCGCGAGATCAACGAGGCGAACGCCATCGAGTTTCTCGTGGTCGACACCGACAATCCCTCCTCGATCCATCGCTGCATGGAGGCGGCGCGCCGCAATGCGCGCGCCGTGCGCACGGCGCTGACGATCGAGACTTGGGAAGCGGTCAACGCCGCCTGGCTCGAACTGTTGCGCTACGAGCGCGAGCGCGCCAAGGGCAGGGCGCTCG
This sequence comes from Methylobacteriaceae bacterium, assembly GCA_020638135.1. Lineage (GTDB taxonomy): Bacteria > Pseudomonadota > Alphaproteobacteria > Rhizobiales > Beijerinckiaceae > JAJXWB01. The sequence goes on from JACKJE010000013.1 coordinate 76,898, forward strand.
ACCGCGACGACCTCGGCCGGTTTCTCGCGCTGGTGAAGAAGATGGCGCTCGACGTCGACGGCTCCGCCTATCGCATGATGCTGCGCAACGAAGCCTTCTATTTCATGCGCCTCGGCCATTTCGTCGAGCGCGCCGACAATACGGCGCGGCTGCTCGATGTGAAATATCACGTGCTGCTGCCGGACAGCGAAGCGGTCGGCGGTTCGCTCGACTATTTCCAATGGTCGGCGATCCTGCGGGCGGTGTCCGCCAATACCGCCTACCATTGGGTGTACCGCGAAAGCGTCAAGCCCTGGCTTGTCGCCGATCTTCTGATCCTGCGGGCGGAAATGCCGCGGTCGCTGACCGCTTGCTACGAAAACATCGTGCGCTGGCTCGACCTGCTGGCGCGCGACTACGGCCGGCAGGGCAGGGCGCAGCGCCATGCGCATACGATGCTGGCCAAGCTTCAGGCGACCGATCTCAAATCGATCTTCCAGAGCGGCCTGCACGAATTCATCGAAGGCTTCATCGCCGATAATGATCGGCTCGACATTGTCATGGCGGAGCAATATCTGGTTCACTGAGTCATGAGAATCTCCATCCGCCATATCATCACGCAGGAGTTCACGCCGCCGGCGCGGTCCGTGATCCAATTGATGCGCCTGCGTCCGCGCGCCTGCGAGAGCCAGAGCGTTATGTCCTGGTCGATCGACGCGGACGTCGATTGCCAGATGCGCGAGCAGCAGGACGCGTTCGGCAATTTCGTGCAGACGCTCGACGCCGACGGGCCGTTGCAGAAACTGACCGTCACGGCGCGCGGCGAGGTCGAAACCTTCGATACTGCGGGTGTCCTGCGTAACGAGACGGAACGGTTCTCGCCCGAAGTCTACTTGCGCGACACCGACCTGACCGAGGCCGATCCTGCGCTTCGCAAGTTCGCGCGCGAGGCGATCAAGGGCGCCAAGACCGAACTCGACCGCCCACATTTCCTGATGCGCGCCGTGAATGAGGCGATCGCTTTCGAAGCGGCGCGGAAGGAGCCGGTTTCCGCCATCGAAGTGTTCAAGGCGAAGACGGGCGCGAGTTGCGAACTCGCGCATGTCTTCATCGCCGCGGCGCGTTCGGTCGGGGCGCCCGCGCGCTTCGTCAGCGGCTATCTCGCCAGCGAATCGGACGGCGCGGATCGAGCGGCCGACGCCAGCGACCTGCGCGGCTGGGCGGAGGCCTATGTGGAGGGGCTCGGCTGGATCGGCTTCGATCCGTCGATCTGCCTGTGCATGCACGACGGCCATGTGCGCCTGGCCGTGGCGCTCGATTATCTCGGCGCCGCGCCCCTGCGCGTGTCGCCGCTGCTCAGCGCCAAGCGCAGCATGGAAGCGCGCGCGGCGATCGTGCAGGGCCAGGCGCAGCGTCAGGCCTGACGCCGATTGATTTTCGCGCGCGCGCCTCGCATCGTGGCGCGATGGAAACTCAGACATTCTCGAAAGCCGCTGTCGCCGCGCCGCATCTGGACGCCGCGCGCGCCGGCAAGGCGATCCTCGCCGAGGGCGGCAACGCCGTGGAAGCGATGCTCGCCATGGCCGCGACGATCGCTGTCGTCTATCCGCACATGAACGGGATCGGCGGCGACGGGTTCTGGACGATTCGCGAAGCCAACGGCCGTGTGCGCGTGATCGAGGCCTGCGGCTTTGCCGGCGCCAACGCGACCATCGCGGCTTATCGCGACGCCGGCCACGACATCATCCCGCGGCGTGGGCCGCTCGCGGCGCTGACCGTTCCCGGCGCGGTCGGCGGCTGGGCGATGGCGCTGGAACTGGCGCGGTCGCTCGGCGGCAGGCTATCCGCGCGCACGCTGCTGCACGACGCCATAGAGAAGGCGCGCGGCTATCGCCAGTCGAAATCGGAGGCGCGCTACAAGCATCGTGAATCGGCGACGCTCTATGCGGCGCCGGGTTTCGCGCAGAATTACTTCGTCGACGGCAAGATACCGGCTGCGAGCGAAGCGCGGCGCAACGAAAGGCTCGGCGATACGCTGGCGCATCTCGCCGAAGCCGGCTTCGAGGACTTCTATCGCGGCGACGTCGGCCGCGAACTATCGGCCGATCTCGAGCGCATTGGCGCGCCGGTCACGCGCGAGGATATTTCGCGCTACAGGTCCGTGCTGCGGGAGCCGCTGCGGTTCGACCTGCCGGGGCGCGCGTTGATCAACACGCCGCCGCCGACGGTCGGCCTGATCTCGCTCGTCACGCTCGGCCTGTTCGAGCGTCTCGGCGTCGAGCGTGCGGAGACATTCGAACATATTCACGGGCTGGTCGAGGCTTCGAAGAGAGCCCTGGCGCTGCGTGACGCCGCGTGCGTTGATTTCGACGCGCCGCGCCTCGATCCCGCATCGTTTCTCTCTTCGAAATTTCTCGAGCGCGCGGCGGCGAAGATCGACTTGACGCGCGCCGCTGCATGGCCGCTGGCGCCGGAAGAGGGCGACACGATCTGGATGGGCGCGATCGATGCGAGCGGACTGGCCGTTTCCTACATCCAGTCGCTGTTCTGGGAATATGGATCGGGCTGCGTGCTGCCTGCGACGGGCGTTCTTCTGCAGAACCGCGGCGTGTCCTTCTCGCTCGACGCCGCGCATCCCAATGCGCTCGCGCCCGGCAAGAAGCCGATGCATACGCTGAATGCGCCGCTATGCGTGTTCGGCGACGGGCGCGTGATGAGCTACGGCTCGATGGGCGGCGACGGGCAGCCGCAATTCCAGGCGCAGATCTTCTCACGCTACATGTTCGGCGCTGGCGTTGCAGGCGCGATCGATGCGCCGCGCTTCCGGTTCGACAAGCGCTGGGGCGCGCCGCGCGCGACATTGAAACTGGAGGACCGCTTCGATCCATCGATCGTGTCGCGGCTCGACGCCGTCGGGCACGAGATCGAAGTGATCGGCGACGGCTTCATCGATCAGTTCGGCCATGCCGGCATGCTGGTGCGGCATCGCGACGGGCGCATCGAGGCCGCGCACGATCCGCGCAGCGATGGCGGGGCGGAGGGGATTTAGGTGTGCTTTGGGGTCTAACCGTCATCGCGAGGAGCGAAGCGACGTGGCGATCCAGAGCCGGGTCGGGGCGCTGGATTGCTTCGCTTCGCTCGCAATGACGGCGTGAGCCGACGCTATTCCGCGGCCACCGGCATCGGCGTCTGCGGCGTGCGGAATTTGGCGAGCAGCTTCGCTTCCTCCGCTTTCGCCTTCTGGATGTGGCTCTCCTTGACGTGGCCGTAGCCGCGGATCTTTTCGGGGATCGCGGCGAGCTGCGCGGCGAGCGCATGCGAGCCCGCGTTCATGCCGGCTTCCAGTTCGTCGAGCAACTTTTCGTAGTCAGCGAGCAATTGGCGTTCCTGTTTCCGCTCCGCCGTCTTGCCGAAAATATCGAGCGCGCCGCCGCGCAGGAATTTGAGCGCGGCGAGCAGGCGATAGGCGCTCATCATCCACGGGCCGAAGACCGTCTTGGTCGGAGCGCCCTGCGCGTCCTTGCGCCCGAGGATCGGCGGCGCCATGTGGAATTCGAGCTTGCCGACATTCTCGAAGGCGGCGTCGAGCTGGCGTTTGAACGAACCGTCGGAATAGAGGCGCGCGACCTCGTATTCGTCCTTGATCGCCATCAGCTTGAACAGATAGCGCGCGACCGCGCTCGCATAATCCGTCTTTCCAGGCGTCTTCGCATGTTCGGCGGCGAGCGCTTTTTCCACGCGCATCTTGTAACGCTGCGCATAGGCGGCGTTCTGGTAGGCCGTCAGATATTTCACGCGACGCTCGATGATCTCGTCGAGCGATTTCGACATTTCGCGCGATTCCGTCGGCTTCAGCAGCGGCGCGACGAAGGCGTCGAACGCCTTGGGATCGTTGGCGGCGCGGCGGCCCCAGTGGAAGGCTTCCGTGTTCATCGCGACCGCTTCGCCGTTGAGGCGGATGGCTTCGAGGATCGAGGCTTCGCTCAGTGGCACGAAGCCGCGCTGGAAGGCGAAGCCCAGCATGAACATGTTGGCGCCGATGGAATTGCCGAGCAGGGCCGTCGCCGTTGCGGAGGCGTCGACGAAACCGTAGTTCTCGCCGGCCGCATCGCGGATCGCGGCCTTCACGCGTTCGCCGGGCAGCGCAAAATCGGCGATGCGCGTGATCTCGCCGGGATAGACTTCAGCTGAATTCACGAAGACGCCGGTCTCGCCCTTGTTGATGGCGGAGAGCACCTTCTTCGTGCCGGCGACGACGAGATCGCAGCCAAGCGCGAGATCGGCCTCGCCGGCCGCCACGCGGATGGCATGCACCTCTTCCGGCCTGTTGGCGATCTTGACGTGGCAATAGACGGCGCCGCCCTTCTGCGCGAGGCCGGCCATGTCGATCACGCCGACGCCCTTGCCCTCGAGATGCGCGGCCATGCCGAGAATGGCGGAGATCGTCACCACGCCGGTGCCGCCGACGCCCGATACGAGGATCGAATAGGGCTGCGCGCCGATCGTCGGCAGCTTCGGTTCGGGCGGCGTCGCGAGCGCGGTCGAGGACTGCATGTCGCGCGGCTTGGCCTTGCGGGGCTTGGCGCCATGCACGGTCACGAAGGACGGGCAGAAACCGTTGACGCAGGAAAAGTCCTTGTTGCAGGAGGACTGGTCGATCTTGCGCTTGCGCCCGAATTCGGTTTCGAGCGGCTGCACGGAGACGCAGTTCGACTTCACGCCGCAATCGCCGCAACCCTCGCAGACGAGTTCGTTGATGATGACCCGCTGGTCGGGATCGGGGAACGTGCCGCGCTTGCGGCGGCGGCGCTTTTCCGCCGCGCAGGTCTGGTCGTAGAGAAGGACGGTCGTTCCCTCGATCTCCGAGAGATCGCGCTGCACACGATCGAGGTCTTCCCGGTGATGGATCGTCATATTGGCGGGCCAGTGCGACCCGGACGGATATTTGTAAGGTTCGTCGGTGACGAGCGCGATCTTCTTCACGCCTTCGGCGGCCACCTGCCGTGCGATCATGTCGACGGTGAGCCCGCCCTCGTGGCGCTGGCCGCCGGTCATGGCGACGGCGTCGTTGAACAATATCTTGTAGGTGATGTTGGTCTTCGAATCGACCGCCCAGCGGATCGCCAGCACGCCCGAATGATTGTAGGTGCCGTCGCCGAGATTCTGGAAGACGTGCTTGCGCTTCGAGAAGGGCGCCTCGCCGATCCAGTTCGCGCCCTCGCCGCCCATGTGCGTGAAGCCTTCTGTCGAGCGGTCCATCCATTGCGCCATGAAATGGCAGCCGATGCCGGCGTAAGCGCGCATGCCCTGCGGCACGCGCGTCGAGGTGTTGTGCGGGCAGCCCGAGCAAAAGTAGGGAATGCGGAAGGCCGCGTCCTTGGTGTCGGCCAGCATGGCCTGCGCCTGCTGCAATGAACGCAGCTTCTGCTCGACCTTGGGATCGGCCTTGAAGCGCAGGATGCGTTCGGCGATCGCGATGGCGATTTCGTTGGTGTCGAGCGCGCCCTTGATCGGGAACAGCCAGCTTCCCTTTTCGTCCTTCTTGCCGACGACGATGGGTGGGTTGGCGATGCCGTAAAGTTCCTCGCGCACTTGCACTTCGATCAGCGAGCGCTTTTCCTCGACGACGACGATCATGTCGAGGCCTTCGGCGAAATCCTTCAGCGCCTGCGGCTCGAGCGGCCAGACGCAGCCGAGTTTGTAGAGGCGAACGCCGAGATCGTTGGCCTTGACCTCGTCGATGCCGAGATCGTCGAAGGCCTGGCGCACGTCGAGATAGGACTTGCCCGAGGTGATGATGCCGATCTTCGCGTTCGGCCCGCCCGAGGTGACGATGCGGTTGATCTCGTTGGCGCGCAGGAAGGCGAGGACGGCGTCGCGCTTGTATTCCTGCAGGCGCGCTTCCTGATCGAGAATGCCGTCGCGCGGTCGGATCGAGAGACCGCCAAGCGGCATTTTGAAATCGGTCGGCGTGACGATTTCGACGCGATCGATCGAGCCGTCGACGGAGGAGGTCGATTCGATCGTGTCCTTGAGGCATTTGAGCCCGACCCAGACGCTGGCGTAGCGCGACAGCGCGAAGCCGTAGGTTCCGTAGTCGAGGATTTCCTGCACGCCGGCCGGCGCCATGATCGGCATCATGACGTCGACGAGATGGAAGTCGGACTGGTGCGCGGTGGTCGAAGATTCCGCCGTATGGTCGTCGCCCATCAGCACGAGCGCGCCGCCGTTCTTCGACGTGCCGGCGAGATTGGCGTGGCGGAAGACGTCGCCGGAGCGGTCGACGCCCGGCCCCTTGCCGTACCAGATGCAGAAGACGCCGTCGTATCTGCCTTCGCCGCGCATCTCGGCCTGCTGCGCGCCCCAGACGGCGGTGGCGGCGAGATCCTCGTTGAGGCCGGGCTGGAACAGGATGTCGTTCTTGTCGAACCACTTTTTCGCCGAATGCATCTGCATGTCGACGGCGCCGAGCGGCGAGCCGCGATAGCCGGTGATGAAGCCGCCGGTGTTGAGGCCGGCGCGGCGGTCGCGCTCCTTTTGCATCAGCAGCAGGCGAACGACCGCCTGCGTGCCGGTCGAGAAGACTCTCGTCTTGGTCAGATCGAACTTGTCGTCGAGAGAGACGTCGCCGCGGGCGGCGGTCTGGTCGGCGCGACCTTCAAGGGGCTCGGCCATCGTGCTTCCTCCGGGCCGACGTCAGCCGGCCAATTCGTGCGCAGGCATGTTAGCCTGCTTTCAACTTTGGAATATGTCAGCAATGCTGACTAAATACAATCCGCGGCTTCCAAATTCCGCCGCCTTCGCGGGGCATCGGAATTTGCGCGGGAATAGATAGAGTCGCCGCCATCGAATCCGAGACCGGACGCAGACCATGTTGTTTCGCAAGACTATCGTCGCCGTAACGGCCGTGCTTCCGTTATTCGCCGCGGCGCCCGCCATGGCCCACCCGCATGTCTGGGTGGCGGCGCGCGCGACCGTGCTGTTCGACAAGGAAGGTCAGATCACCGGCGTCCGCCACGTCTGGACCTTCGACGAGATGTATTCGGCGTTTGCGACGCAGGGCCTCGGCAAGGACGGCAAGCCGCCGACGCGTGAGGAATTGCAGCCGCTCGCCAAGACCAATGTCGATTCGCTCGCGGAGTTCGACTATTTCACCTTCGCGCGAGAGGCCGGCAAGAAGCTGCCGTTCCAGGAGCCCTCGGATTTCTGGCTCGACGCCGACGAGAAGAAGATCGTCTCGCTGCATTTCACCGTGCTGCTGAAGCAGCCGATCGCGGCGAAGAAGGCGTTTTCCTTCCAGGTCTACGACCCCACCTATTTCGTCGCCTTCGGTTTCGAGAAGACGGAGCCGATCGCTTTGAAGGACGCGCCGTCCGGATGTTCGGCGAGCGTGATGACGCCGCCGCCGCTGCTGGCAGCCGAATCGCAGCGCCTGAGCGCGGCGGCGACCGAGAATTTTTCGCCCGGCGCCGATCTGTCGTCGCGGCTCGCGCCGCGCGTGGTGGTGGCGTGTCCGTGAGGGGCTTGCGAGGCCCCCTCCCTAACCCTCCCCCGCTCGCTTCGCTCACGGGAGAGGGGACAGATCCGCGATTTCATCCAGTGCCGAGACCACGAGCGCCCGCCGTCCCCTCTCCCGCGAAGCGGGGGAGGGAAAGGGAGGGGGCGCTGACCGTCCTCGCGCTGCTGGCCGCCTTCGTCTTCCTCGCCACGCCTGCGTTCGCGCAGCGCAATCCATTCGCCGTCGGCGCCAACGAAGGCGCGGCGGTCGCGAGCAATTCGTTCGTCGCCTGGATTCTCGCCCAGCAATCGCATTTCTACCGCGCGCTGACGGGCGCGGCGCGCGAGGCGAAGGAAAGCATGGCGGGCTTCTGGCTGCTCGCCGGCCTGTCCTTCGCCTATGGCGTTTTTCACGCGGCGGGGCCGGGGCACGGCAAGGCCGTCATGGCCTCCTACATGATCGCCAACGAACGCGCGTTGAAGCGCGGGCTTACGCTGACCTTTCTCGCCGCCGTGCTGCAGGGCGTGGTCGCCGTCGCCATCGTCGGCGTCGCAGCCCTCGTGTTCAACGCGACGGCGACGCGGATGACGCAAGCCGCCGAGTTCATCGAAATGGCGAGCTATGCGGCGGTCGCCGGCCTCGGCCTCTATCTCGTCTGGACCAAGGGCGGCGCGCTTGTCCGCGCCCTGCGCGCGCGGGCGCCTGAGCCGGCGTTCGCGACCGTCGGCGGCCCGCCGGCGTCCGGCCGTTTCACATGCGAATCGGTGGAGCCCGGCCATGTGCACGACGCCAGTTGCGGCCATTTCCATGCGCCCGATCCGAAAATGCTGGGCGAGGGATTTTCGTGGAGCGCGGCGGTGGCCACTGTCGTCGCGGCCGGCGCGCGGCCGTGCTCGGGCGCGATCCTCGTGCTGGTGTTCACGCTGGCGCAGGGCGTGTTTCTGGCGGGCGTCGGCGCGGTAGCAGCCATGTCGCTCGGCACGGCCGTGACGACGGGCGCGCTGGCCGCGATCGCCGTGCTGGCGAAGGGCGTCGCGTTGCGTCTGGCCGGCGGCGCGGATGGGCGTGGCGCGTTGATCGCGCGTGGCGCGGAATTCCTTGCCGCGCTGGTCGTCCTTGCCGTCGGCGCCGCGCTGCTCGGCGGCGCCTGGGTTACGCGCGGGATGGCCTAAGCCGTCTTCTCCGCGCCGAGCACGATCGGCTTGCCGTGCGGCGTCGCGCGCGCGGCGCGGTCCCAGGCGTCTCTCGTTTCGTCGAGCGCGACAGCGCTTGCCGCGCCCTTGGCGATCACGAGTTTTTCGAGCGCGGCGAGCCAGTGCAGGTAATAGGTGTCGCCGAGATCTGGATCGCCGTTCGCCTGCGCCGCCTTGATCTCCACGCCGATGGTCTCCGCCCATTCGCGCCAGGTGAACAGGCCCTGATCGCGCAGATGCACGGCCATGGCGAAGGCCTGCGCCTCCCAGGGTTCACGAAACAGCGGGCCGGCTTCTTCGCGCGGGATTCCCGGCAGGATGGAGAGGTCAGGCGGGTTCAAGATAGGGCTCGAAAGCGTCGATGGAGACGGAGTTCCGCGGATCGGCGTCGGGACCCCACAATTCGCGCGCCGCAAAGAGCACGTTGTAGACCCATTGCGGATCGGGGCCGCGGCCGTGCGCATTGGCGTCCGGGAAGACGTGGCAGCCTCTGACGGCCTCGACAACGCCGACGCGGCCGCGCGCATAGCGCGGCAGGCGCGTGTGCGTCGTCGGATGCATGTTTTTCGCGCGCACCTTTTGGCCGATGGCGAAGCGTGGTTGCGTGTTGGTTTCGCGCTCCGAGGGCCAGCCGCGCCGCAGCGCCTCGGCGACTTCGTTCGCTTCGAAGATTTTCTCGGGCTGTCGCGCCGCCCGCATGGCGTGGCCGGCGGCGATCTCGTCGTCGGCGACGAGCTTTTGCTCGGCGAGAATCCTTTCGAGCGCGGCGAGCCAGATCTCGTAGTAGCTGTGCGTCAGGTAGAAGCCGGGGTTCAGCGATTCCCGCGCGAAACGGCTGCGGTCGCCGCTCCACCAGCCCAGAGCCTGCGTGGCGACGACATTGGCGAGCACGCGCGATTCCCAGCGGCCGTGAAAGACGGGCTCGTCCTTCTCCGCGACGACAGGGCCGAAGCCCATCATGCCGCCGAGATCCTGCGCGCCGTTCATGCGTTTGCTCCGGGCGCGCGCGGAAAGCCGACGCCGATCATGCTGTCGCGGGTGACGAGATCGGCGAGCTGCTCTTCGCTCCAGCCGTCCGTGCCTTCGGGTCGCGCGGGTAGGACGAGGTAACGCATCTCCGAAGTCGAATCCCAGACTCGGATCGCGACGTCCTCGGCAGCTTCACGCCGAAATCAGCGAGCACGCCGCGCGGATCGATGACGGCGCGCGAGCGGTAGGGCCGGATTTGTACCAGACCGGCGGAAGGCCGAGCACCGGCCACGGATAGCAGGAGCACAAGGTGCACGACCATGTTGTGGGTATCCGCGGTGTTCTCGACGACACTCGCTGCTCGCCGCCGCGCCCGCCATAGCCGAGTTCGGCGATGGCCTTCGCGCCGTCTTCGAGCAGGCGGGCCTTGAAGGCGGGATCGCTCCAGGCGCGGGCCACGACGCGCGCGCCGTTGCGCGGGCCGACGCGCGTCTCATAGGTATCGACGATGACATCGAGCGCTGCAGGATCGATCAGGCCCTTTTCGGCGAGCACCGTCTCCAGCGCGCGCACGCGCAGGGCGACGTCGGAGAGTTCGGAGAATTCGTGGTCATGATCGTGGTCATGGCCATGCTCGTGGTCGTGATCGTGCGGCATGGCGGCAGATTAGGCGCGAGGCATGACGGTGTCACGCCAAGCCGGCGGTCCCGGCGTAAGCCCATAGAAAATCCTGCTGCGACAGAGGCCTGTCGAAGAACCAATTTTTGACAATGGCCATATATTCAGAAAATTGAATTCTTGACCTTTCGCAGATGCGAAAGGCATATGATTTTCCGAGATGTCGCCATGGCCTTCCGGGCCCGGTCAGGAGAAATCGCCGCATGACCCGTTCCGCAGTCGCTGAAAAAATCGACGCAGCCGCCGCGCCGGCGAAGAAGCCGGGCGCGTTCAATCGCGAGACGGTGACCTACGTCCGCCAGTTCACCGACCGGCTGTTTGCCTTCCGAACGACGCGCGATCCATCGTTCCGGTTCGAGAACGGCCAGTTCGTGATGATCGGGCTGGAGGTCGACGGCGCCTTCTGCTGCGCGCGCCTATTCGATGGCGAGCGCCAATTACGAGGACGCGCTTGAATTCTATTCCATCAAGGTCGAGAACGGCCCGCTGACTTCGCGGCTCCAGCACATAGAGGTTGGCGACGAGGTGCTCGTCGGGCGCAAGCCGACAGGCACGCTGGTGCAGTCGAGCCTCAAGCCGGGCAAGAGGCTGTATCTCCTCTCGACCGGCACAGGCGTCGCGCCCTTCGCCAGCGTCATCAAGGACCCGGACGTCTACGACCGTTACGAGAAAATCATTCTCGTGCACGGCTGCCGGCAGATCGAGGCTGCAATATGGCGCCGACATCGTGAAGGCCGCGCATGACAGTGAATTCCTGGGCGAATACGCGCGCGAGAAACTCGTGCATTATCCGACCGTGACGCGCGAGCCGTACCTCAACAATGGACGCATCACGGCGGCGATCGAGAGCGGCCAGCTGTTCGAAAAGCTCGGCGTTCCAGCGCTCGATCCCGCGCATGATCGCGTGATGATCTGCGGCGGTCCGCAGGTGCTGAGCGATCTGCAGACCCTGCTCGACCAGCGCGGCTTCGAGGAAGGCTCGGGCGGGGCGCCTGGGACCTACGTGATCGAGAAGGCTTTCGCGGAGAGGTAGGGGCTCGGCTCCGCGGCCCTCATCCTGAGGAGCGCCTGAAAGGCGCGTCTCGAAGGATGGCCGGGCCCGAAACGCTGGATCATGCTTCGAGACGCGGGCGCCGCCCGCTCCTCAGCATGAGGGATGTGGGCCGGCAGCGAATTTCGAGTCAGATTCTCAAAATGAGGGGTGAAGTCAGCCCGGAGGCAAGTCCCGCCGCTGCGCCGCCGCCGCATTGGCCGAACGCAGGCCCGCGACGAGCGCGATGACGCCGAGAACCGCGTGTGGCAGCACGGCGAAATAGCGCGCGGGCCTGGCCAGCGGCTCGACCGTTCCGCGCAGGGATGCGAAGGACAGGTAGAACATGCCGCGCGTCGCGCCGGCGAAGGCGTCTGCGACGAGCAGCAATCCGATTGCCACCAGGAACAGGTCCGACATGCGGCGGCCCATGCGCGCGGCGACGAAACCCGCCAGCGCGAAGGGCGCCTGCACGGCGGCCGTATCTGTGTTCAGCCGCAGCGTCGCGCCAAGACCATCGTGGCCGGAGGCGAAGCCGAGCGCAGCCATCACGGCCAGTGCAGCCGCGATGAAAAGGGCCAGTCTCTGCGATCCCGTCATTTTCCGTTCCGTGCGGCAAATTGCGCTCGAGCCGGCTACTGGATAGACAAGCGATCACAAGAAAGCAAAGAACGCGGGCGCGTCATTTTCGCGCGCAGCGCGCAACCGCCGGAGGACGCCATGACCGACGCCGCCCCGATGAAGGCCGCCGAACTCTTCGATCTCACCGGCGAGGTCGCGCTCGTCACCGGCGCGTCGTCCGGGCTCGGCAAACGTTTCGCGCGCGTGCTGGCGGCCAATGGCGCCGCCGTCGCGCTGGTCGCGCGACGGAGGGATCGGCTCGAGGAACTGGCGAAAGAGATCGTCGCGGGCGGCGGCAGGGCGATCGCGATCGGCGCCGATGTCGGCGATGCAGAGCAGATGAAGGCCGCCTTCAATGCTGCGGAGGCCGCGCTCGGCGTCGTCACGATCCTCGTCAACAACGCCGGCATCGCGCGCGCCTCGACGATGATCAAGGACGATGTTCAGAGCTGGCGCGAGACGATGGAGATCAATGTCGAGGCGGTGCGCGCCAATGCGGTGGAAGCGGCGCAGCGCATGATCAAGGCGGGCAAGGGCGGCTCGATCATCAATCTTGCTTCGATCCTGTCCTTCGGCGTCGGCCGCTCCAATGGCGCCTATTCCGTGTCGAAGGCGGCCGTCATGCAACTCACCAAGGTCTTCGGCTTCGAGTTTGCGCGCTACGGCATTCGCGCCAATGCGCTGGCGCCCGGCTATTTCTCGACCGAGATGAACGCCGATTGGCTGGCCGGCGGCGGCGCGGAGATGATGAAGCACATTCCGATGCGGCGCTTCGGCAGCGAGGCGAACTCGACGGCGCGTTGCTGCTGCTCGCAGCGCCGCGCTGAGTCTTATCACCGGCGTGACCTATGCCGTTGACGGCGGCCACACCTTGCAGATCGCGGGCGTCTGAATGCTCTTCATCCGGTCGGTCGAACAATCCAAACTCGTTACGACGCGCTGCGAAGCGCCGCTCGATGAGGAGCGGTGCCGAAGGCGTGTGGTACGACCTGATCGAACCGACGCCAGACAGAGCGCGCCTTCGTCGACAAGCTCGCCTCGGTCGCCGATGCCGACGCGAGGAAATCAGAAGAGATTGAAATTAATCGTCGCGCCTCTACAACGAAGACGGCGTCAAGATATGCCCGACGGTGATGACAGCCGCCGCCCAGCTCGACCTCGATCTGCCGATCGAGTCGCCGGTCATATTCATCCTCAGCGGCGTGGCGCTGGTCACGGTACGCTATGTGGAGCTCAGGCCCTTCAACAATGTCATTGATCGCGCGGGGCGACCGGGCGGTTGCCTGAGCGGGCGGCGAGCATCTGATGCTCAACCTGGTCGAGGCGATGGTCGATCGACTTGCCGACGCGCTGGAAAGGGTTAGGCGCCAATGTCGACCACATTTCACGCAGCGATATTTCGCGCGCGCGCAAAGACGGACAGGGCCGGGTCCGTGACCATGATCTGCAGGCGACAATCGAGCGCGTTGGACGGGCGGGATCTGCTCAGCATCATCAGAAGAGTCTCGTCGGCTTTAACCGGCTCGTGTCCTACCATCATGGCACGGGCCATGTGTCCGCGAAAAAGGGCGCGCTGGGGAGACAGACGGGGCGCATCCGCACGATCCAACGCAGCCGTGTCCGCGCTGTCGGATCACGCCTCCTCGGTTCGAAAATCGGCTTCCTGCTCGACGCGACGCTCGGCCTGATCAATCTCGAGCAGAACCAGATCATCAAAGATATTCTCGATCGCCGCTGTATTGTGCCTTATACCGCCGACGCTGGTCGCGTCGGTCTACGGCACATGAACTTCAAGCACATTCCCGGGCGATTCGCCTACAGCTATCCGATGGCGCTCAGGCTGATGCTGGTCACGGCGCTCGCGCAATCTGGTATTCAAACGCAAGGGTGGTTTTTTTAGCCGGACGCCAGGGAGGTCTATGAAACGCACTGCAATTTCAGTTGCGCTGGTCGCGATGGGCGCTTGTAAACGGCGCTCATCCATGGCGAATGCGTTAGCCTCGGCGGCTTTAGCGTCACCGATGGGAATTGGATTCAGAACATTCACATCGTTCGTCGGAACGGTCGATAGAATTTTCCGTCGCTTTGGGCATAGCGCAAATTCCGGCCAGACCATCTTCTGGGTCAGGAATTCGGGTGACGAAAAAGAATTCCGCCTCAGCGTCGCGAACGAAGGAACCGTCGCCGCTATGGTGACGTTGCTCGAGAATTCGCGCCAACGAGGCACGAAGGTCGAAGTCTCTGCTATTGCGAGGCAATGCAAGTCTACCAAAGCCGTCAGCGTCGCCGCCGGCTACAAGATCAAACTCTGTCGCTGATCACCGCACCAGAATATTCCGGAACTGCCAGGGATCGCTGGCGTCGATGTCCTCGGGGAAGAAGCCCGGGCGATCGGTCAGCGGCGTCCAATCAGTGTAGCGGCCGACAGGCGGACCGAGATGGGGCGACTGGACCTCGAGGGGCGGCGACGGAAATCCATCTCGTCGGCCTCGACGATGCCGAGATTGGGGTTTTCCAGCGCATAGACCATGCCGGCGAGAACAGCCGAGGTCACCTGCAGACCGGTCGCGTTCTGATAGGGCGCGATGCGGCGCGTTTCCTCGATCGAGAGCTGCGAGCCGTACCAATAGGCATTATTGGCGTGGCCGCCAGAGCAGCACGCCGAGGATTCGTCGACGCCGTCCTCGATCTCATGTTCGGTGAGAATGTGGTGCAGGCGGGCTGGATGCGGCCGGCGCGGCCAGACAATTCGTGCAGCGAGCACGGCGTCGTCGGCCAGGTGATAGGCGGCGTAGTGGCAGGTCGGCCGGTAGATCCACATTGCCGCTCGCGTCGCGCGCGGTGAGATAATCGGCGATCGCGAGATCCGACTCGTTGTGCTGACCAGAAGCCATATTGCGCGCCGGGCGTCAGGCACCAGGAGCACACACACGCGCGTGTTGGCGCCGGGCTGGTTGAGATAGATGGCCGCGCCGCGGCCTTCCGGATGATCGCCGGCATTGTCAGGACGCCACTTTTCGTGTGCCCCAGCCGAGTTCGGCGGGCTGCATGCCCTCAGAGAGAAAACCTTCGACCGACCAAGTGTTGACGAAGACGTCGCAGGGGCTTCCGGATGGATCGCGCGCTGCGTGTCTCGCGCTCGGCGATGTGGATGCCCGCCCGACGCCGAGGCACGCGGCGAGCGCAGCCCATTCCCTCGCGACTTCGGCTCAGGATGGCTGTCATTGAGATCGGCGGCAAGGTTGACCAGCGCGCGCTTGACGAACCATGAGACCATGCCAGGTTGCGCGCCGCAACGGGAGACGGCAAATCGTACCGCCGGGACTGGCGACGTTCCCGCGAAGCCTGCGGTCTCGCGCAGCGCATGGATGGTGCGCTGCTCGTTGCTTATGGCGTTGTCGCGAAATAGAGAAGCCGAGCCAGGGTTCGACGACCGTGTCGACATAGAGCGCGCGCCGATCTCGGCGAAGCGCATGATGTCGAGCGAACCGGTGTCGACAGAGACGTTGACGCAGAAACCCTGTCCGCCGCCGGCTGTCAGGAAATGACCGAGAACACAGCTCCTTGTAATTGTCGCCCGTGACGGCGACGCCAGTGAAGCGCGCGCCATGCTGTTCGGCAGGGTCACTTGTCGATCTCGCTGGGGTCGATGATGACGAAGCGCGACATCGAAGTCTGAAATGGCGTTCGATCCAGTGGCAGGCAGCCCCTTGCCGATCAGGCCGAAGCCGATCATCACGATGGGGCCTGTGATCTTGGCGTGAACCGGCAGTTCGACATTCTTGCTCTCAGGGTGGGGGAAGCGCAGGTTGCGCGAAAATATGTCGGCGCGTTAAGAACAAGCGGGGGGCTTCAGGTCAAGCCCGGCCGCGGCGTTACAACGTTTTCAAGGGGATTCGAACCACGAGCTGGGCTCGCGGTCAGAATGCGCTTGCGCGCTAGATGGCGGCAGCGCAGGCATTTCGCCGTCTGAAATAGAGGGCCAATCATGAACGCTCCGTCGTGGGCCTCGGCGATCACAATTCCGCAGATTCCGGATTACTTCGACCAGCAACGCGCCTGCCTATCTGGCCGCCGGAGCCCACATATGAGGAAGCGCATCGCCGATCTGAAGGCGCTGGGCGCTTCTGAAGAAGAACCGCGACGAGATCGTCATGACGATCAGCGCCGACTACGGCAATCGCAGCGAATTCGAGACGCTGTTCACCGAATATTTCGTCGCGCTGGAGACGATTTCGGACGCGATCAAGCATCTTAGAGTGGATGAAGCCGCAGCGCCGCCGCATCGACTTCATGACCTATCCGCTGGCGAAGATCGCGTGATCCGCAGCCGCTCGGGCTCGTCGGGGTGATCGTGCCGTGGAATTTCCCGCTCAACCTCAGCTTCTGCCCGCTGGCGGCAATCATCGCGGCGGGCAATCGCGCCCATGGTCAAGATGTCGCAGAATTCGCAAACGCTCGCGGAACTGCTGGCGCGGATTTCGCCAGAAATATCTGCCTGCGGACGAAGCTGTCGTTCTTCGCCGACGGCGGCGGTCAGGCCCGGCCTTTTTCGTCGCTGCCATTCCGATCACCTGCATTCACCGGCTCGGGCGCAACAGGGGCCGTTCGGTGATGAACGCGGCGCAGATCTGACGCCAGTGACGCTCGAACTCGGCGGCAAGTCGCCGGCGATCGTCGCGCCGGACTATCCGATCCAGACCGCGGCGGAACGCATCATCTGGGTGAAGATGCTGAACGCCGGCCAGATCTGCACGAATGTGGATTACGTCTTCGTGCCGGAGGGCAAGGCGGAGGAATTCGTCTCGCATTGCAGGCGGCTGATCGCGCAACGCTATCCCGATCTCAACGCTGCGGACTTCACCTCCATCATCGACCAGCGTTCGTATGACCGGCTCGTCGCGACGCTGGAAGATGCGAAGGCCAAGGGCGCGCGGATCGTCAATCTGGCGGAGGGCCAGGCTCCCGATGCGGGCAAGCGCAAGTTCGCGCCGCAGGCCGTGCTTGATCCAAGCGAAGATATGATCGTCATGCAGCGCGAAATTTTCGGGCCGATCCTGCCGATCATGACCTATCGCGACCGCAGCGAAGTCGCCGCCTACATCAACGCGCACGACCGACCGCTCGCCATCTATCCCTTCACGCATGATGCCGACACGCGCGACTTCTACATTTCGCGAGTCATGTCGGGCGGCGTGTCGGTCAACGAGGCGCTGCTGCATGTCGGCCAGCACGACCTGCCATTCGGCGGCGTCGGCCCGAGCGGCATGGGGCACTACCACGCGCGCGAGGGCTTCAACACGTTTTCGAAGCTGCGACCCGTTTTCTATCAGGGGCCGGTCTCGGCGATCCAGATGCTGTTTCAGCCGCCCTACAAGGGGCGGCCGATGAAGATCCTGCAGTTCATGCTGAAGATGCGGGGGTAGGCGCGCCTACGCCGCCCTGCGTCGCTTAACAGGCGAGGCCGCCTCTCGGGCGCCGGTCGCGCGCAGCCTGCCGTGCGCGCTGTCGAGCGCCCGCGCGCAATTCGAGCGCGAGGAAGCGGTCGGAAGCTCGACCGGGCCCGGCATATGCAGGCGCTCCGTCCGGACTCGCGTGAAGCCGAAACGCGTAATGGGGCCACATCGCCAGCGAGGATGATCGCGCCGTGCCCGGCCATTTTCGCGCGCGGATGACTGGCGCATCAGCTTGGCTACGGTCGTCACGGCGATCTTCCGCCGGCGGAGTGGGCCCAGCAGCAGCGCGGGCGCGCCGCCGGCCTCGGCATGCCACAGGCGCACCGTGCCGATGAAGCGCGGCCGTCCTCGTCACGTGCGACGAGCGCGAGCGCCGGCAGGCGATTGTCGCCCGCAACCTGCGACGACTTGAAGCAGCCCGGGTCCATGGCAGCGTCAAGAAGACGCTCGCGTGCGAAAACGTCGCCGTCGCGCTCGACGTCGATCGTGAAGGCGGGGGTCGCGCAGACAAGCGCGGTCGACAGGACAGAGGTCATCGCTTCCTCCTCGAAGAGGTCGAGACAACCCTCGCACCTACGATGAGGCCGTTCGGGAAGTGGTTGAGAATCTTACTTCTCCCGCTTGCGGGAGAAGGTGGCCTTCGCGTCAGCGAAGGTCGACACGAAGTCGGCTGTTGCCGACTTCGGTCCGGGATGAGGGAGCTTGCCGCCCCACCGCCCTTTGAGGGAAAGCCGCAATCGCAGCGCCCTCACCCGTCATGCTGCGCATGACACCCTCTCCCGTTTCACGGGAGAGGGAACGCACTGTCAGATCACATGCGTCTCGAGCGGCGGGAAGCCGTTGAAGCCGACGGCCGAGTAGGTCGTCGTATAGGCGCCCGTGCCCTCGATCAGCACCTTCGATCCGATCTCGAGGCTGAACGGAAGGAAATAGGGCTCCTTCTCGTAGAGCACGTCGACCGAATCGCAGGTGGGGCCTGCAAGCACGCAGGGGCCCATGTCGTCGCCGTCCTGCTCGGTGCGGATCGGATAGCGGATCATCTCGTCCATGGTCTCGGCGAGCCCGTTGAACTTGCCGATGTCGAGATAGACCCAGCGCACCTTGTCGTCGTCACCTTCTTCCAGACAAGCACGACTTCCCGCCTCGATCATGCCGGCGTTGCCGACCATGCCGCCAGCCCGGCTCGATGATCGTCTCCGGGATGCGGTTGCCGAAGTGCTTCCGCAGGGAGCGGAAGATCGACTGGCCGTAGGCCTTCACCGCCGGAATATCCTTGAGATATTTCGTCGGGAAACCGCCGCCGAGGTTGACCATCGACAGGTGGATGCCGCGCTCCGCGAGATCGCGGAAGATCTTCGAGGCGTCGCCAGGCGCCGTCCCACATCTTCCGGATTGCGCGCTGCTGCAGGCCGACATGGAAGGACACGCCATGGGCCGAGAGGCCGAGGCGATAGGCGTGCTCGAGCACTCGCGGCGCCATCTCCGGCGCGCAACCGAACTTCCGGGAGAGAGGCCATTCCGCGCCGGCGCCGTTCGACAGAATGCGGCAGAACACCTTGGAGCCCGGCGCCACGCGCGCGATCTTCTCGACCTCGGCCTCGCAATCGACCGCGAACAGCCGGATGCCGAGCGCATAGGCGCGCGCGATGTCCTTTTCCTTCTTGATCGTGTTGCCGAAGGAGATGCGGTCGGGCGAAGCGCCGGCGGCGAGCGACTGTTCGATCTCGACGACGGAGGCCGTGTCGAAGCACGAGCCGAGCTCGGCGAGAGCAGCTTCAGCACCTGCAGCTCGGGGTTCGCCTTCACCGTAGAAGACGCGCGTGTCCAGCAGCGCACTTATGGCGAGCGTTATAATTATCGCGCACGACGTCGAGATCGACGACGAGGCCGGAATCCATTGTCACGTCGGCTTCGCGTCGCGCGGAGGAATTCAAGATACGGTCGGTCATCGCCGCCTCCCCTACGAAGGGGCGCGGTCTCGCGCCATACCGAATCCAGCTTCGTGGCTTGCGACCTGTGTCCTGCCCGCGCGATGGAAACGGAACAGGCGGTCGACCCGCAGCGCGGACCGGCGGCATCGGCAGGGGCAAGCCCCGGCTCGACCGATCGGGTGGTGCGCCGTTATGGACACGTTTTCCCCAGATCGCGCAGAGGGCAGTTCGGAGATTCGACAGGGCCGCGCAGACGATCCGTCGTGGTCAGCGTGGCCATCGTTTGAAGGAGACCCTTCCACGCAACAGAAAGACAAGCCTCTTCAGTGCGCCGGCCTTTGGAGGGCCGACGAGACCAAAAAGCCCGGATCCGTCGTTGCTTTAAGTCGCGATCCCCGTTCAGACCAGAATTTCGCCGGTTCGCCTCCGGCTGCCGGTTTTTTCTCGACGTTTGACCGGCCTCTTGTCCGGATCCGCGCCGACCGACACACGACCACAGGCACGTGCGATTTGGGCAGGCCGATACATAAACTCAAATTTGCTGGGCACAAGTAAAATCACGAAAGCTTTCCCGACTTATTCGACGGATTTTTTTCGGCCGCCGGGCCTCGGCAACGCCTTCGTTCAGGCCCGGTTCAGGCTGCTTGCCGCCATCTTGCCGACCGGGTACGAGGCTATCGCACCCAGCAAAGCCAGCCACGCCTGCCTTCCCGAAGCCGTTCGGACGCGGCCGAACCCTCTCATTCGACACCTTCTCAGCGCCGCCGCCCTCCAGGGCAAACGCACTCGCCTCCAGCACGCTCGTGGTCCGGCGCGCTGGCGCAGCAATCCCGCCAGGCCGGCCCAGCCGAACCGCGCCGAAGCCGGCGCCGCCCGCCTCGAAATTCGGCTTCGAGGACGTAGTCAAGCGCGCCCGCAGGCAGCCGAAGCGCCGTTCGACGCCACGATCGCGAAACGCTGCCGGACGGGCTGGAGACGCTCGATTTCGACGGCTGGCGCGACATCCGCCCGGCCCGAGAAGGCGTTCTTCGCCAACAGTCCGTTCAGCTGCGCGTCTTTCACCTCAGGCACATCTTCCGCCGGCCGGTGACGATCAACCTGATCCGCGACGGCATTTACGACGCCCATTCCCTATTCGGCGCTGTTCGACTTCGGCAAGACGAAATTCGAGCAGCAATTGCCGGTCAGCACGAAACTTGCCGGCTTCCGCCTACACTATCCGCTGAACAATCCCGCGTGTCTACGGCAGGCCTGCTCGCCCGTCGGCACGATATTTCCGCTTCCTCGGCCGCAGCCAGACCTATAGCACCAATGGCGCGCGGACTGGCAGTCGAGACCGGGACCAACAACGAGAATTCCCGTTCTTCCGCGAATTCTGGATCGAGACCCCCGGCGAAGGCCACGCGCGCGACCTTCTACGGATTGCTCGACACGGCCGGTCAGTGACAGGCGCCTATCAGTTTCGACCTCAGTCCGCCAGGATTCGGTGATGGAGATCAATGCGACGCTGTTTGCACGCGCCGGCAGCGTGAAATTCGGTATCGCGCCGCTGACGTCGATGTATTTCCTGGGCGAGAACGACCGCCGCCCCAATCCCGACTTCCGCTTCGAATTGCACGATTCGGACGGGCTGCAAGTCCACAATGACAGCGGCGAATGGCTGTGGCGGCCGTTGCGCAATCCGACCTCGGTGTCGATCACGTCCTTCCTCGACAAGAATCCGCGCGGCTTCGGGCTGATGCAGCGCGACCGCACGTTCGATCACTATCAGGATCTCGAACTCGCCTATCAGAGCCGGCCGAGCTACTGGATCGAGCCGACCGAACCCTTCGGCGAGGGCCGCGTCGAACTGGTGGAATTGCCGACGGCCGACGAAACCAACGACAATATCGTCGCCTCCTTCGTGCCAGCCGAAGCGCTGGCGCCCGGCGCGCCGTTGACGGTCGGCTACAAGATCGTGTCGACGCTCGACATGTCTCGCCTGTCGCCCAACGCGCGCACGGTCAATACCTTCCAGACGACCGCGCGCGCGCTCGGCTCGCGCGAGACGCCGCCGCCGGGATCGCGGCGCTTCATCATCGATTTCGCAGGCGGCGATCTCGAATATTACGCGCCCGACACCGGGCTGGTCGAAGTCGTCGCCTCGATTTCGTATGGTTCGGTGCTGCGTGCCTTCGCCATGGCCAATCCGCATGTGAAGGGCATACGCGCCTTCGTCGACGTCCAGACGCCGAACGGCCATCCCGCCGACATTCGCGTCTTCCTGCGCGCGGGCGGCCGCGCGCTGACGGAAACCTGGACCTTCCCCTGGTCGAACAAGCTCTGAGCGCCCCTTCGATCCGGCCTGCGCGGGCCGCCGATCTCGACGGTCTGGTCGGGATCGAGAATTCGGTCTTTGTGTCCGACCGGCTGTCGCGCCGCGCCTTCGCCAGGCGTATGGCCAGCGCCTCCTGCGCACTGCTCGTCGGCGAGCGCGATGCGCGCCTTGCCGGCTATGCGCTCGTCGAGTTCCGCCGCAATTCGCGGCTCGCCCGCCTGTTCTCGATCGCGCGCGCGCCGGACGCGCCAGCCGGCCTCGGCGGCGCTCTGCTTGTGGCCTGCGAAGAGGAGGCCCGCCGCCGCGGCTGCGCGGCGATGCGCCTCGAAGCGCGCGAAGACAATGACCGCGCGCTGCGGCTCTACGAGCGCGCGGGCTACGCATTCTTCGCGCGCGTCGCGGACTACTACGAGGATGGCGCGGCGGCGTTGCGGATGGAGAAGAGGCTCGCGCCCTAGAATTCCGGCTCGTTCGCCAGTCGCGCGAGATCGAAGGCTTCGACGTCGCGCAAGAGCTCTATGAAGGCGGTCGCGCCATAGTCGGCCGTCGTTTCGCCCTTCTGCGCCGTCGCAGCCGCCGCATTGCCCATGGCGCCGCTGGCCGACAGGTCCTGCGCCATCCAGCCGAAGCCGGCCGGCCTGGCCGCGCGCAGCCAGGTGAATTCATCCTCCATGTCGCGCGTGGCGGGCCGGAAGTCGTCGGCCAGATGCATGCGCACGAGATCGGGCCGGAAGGCGAGCATCAGAGACGTCTCGATTTCGCCGGCGTGAACCCCGTGCGCCTGTTCTTCCTCGGAAAATAGATCGTCGGCATAGCCGAAGCGGCTCCACGACACGGTCACGACCAGCATGTCGAGCCGCGCGCGCAGGTCGAGCGCGATCTGCGGCAGCAGCGCGCTGTTGCCGCCGTGCGAATTGAGGATGACGAGCTTGCGGCAGCCGGCGCGCGCGACACTCTCGCCGATAGCGGTCCAGGCGCGGATCGCGACATCGGCGGGCAGCGACAGCGTGCCGGAAAAGGCCGTGTGCTCGAGCGAGGCGCCGATCTGCTGGATCGGCAGGAAAAGCACGGCGAGGTCTTCCGGCAGGCGTTCGACGATGCGGTCGAGATAGCCGCGCATGATCTGCGTATCGACGCCGACCGGCAGGTGCGGGCCGTGCTGCTCGACCGCAGCGATCGGCAGAACCGCGACCATGCGCGCCATATCCGCCTCGCGGAATTCGAGCGCGCTCATTTCGGTCCAGAGGCGGGTGGGCGGCATGAACGCGACTATGCGAGCCTGAAGGCTCGCGGTCCAGCAGGCGCTTGCGCTTCCCGCGCGCAGCGGCCACAAATCCACATCGCATTCCGGGGGCCCGCATCGGCCGAGGAGGTTCAGTGAAGTTGAAATCGTTCGTGGCGGCGCTGGCCGCCTTTGCCGCCCTGGCCACGTCACATGCGGCGCTCGCGCTCGAAAAGGTCTCGTTCGCGACCAATTGGCTGGCGGAAGCCGAGCATGGCGGCTTCTACCAGGCGGTCGCCGACGGCACCTACGCCAAATACGGGCTCGAGGTGAAGATCGTGCCGGGCGGGCCGCAGGCCAACAACCGCCTGCTGCTGATTTCCGGCAAGGTCGATTTCTTCATGGGCGCCAACATGATCCAGGCGCTGGACGCGGTGAAGGAGGGCGTGCCGACGCTCGCCGTCGCCTCGATGTTCCAGAAGGACCCGATCATCTACATGTCGCACCCCGGCGTCGGGCTCGACAAGATCGACGATCTGAAGAAGGCGAGCGCCTATTTCGTCGGCAAGGACAATCTCGTCACCGTCTTCCAGTGGGCCAAGCAGACCTACGGCTTCCGGGAAGAGAAGGTGAAGCCCTATTCGTTCAATCCCGCGCCTTTCCTCGCCGACAAGAATTCGGTGCAGCAGGGCTATCTCACGAGCGAGCCCTACGAGGTCGAGAAGCAGGGCGGCTTCAAGCCGAACGTTTTCCTCGTCGCTGACTATGGCTACGATTCCTACTCGACGACGATCGAGACGCGCGCGGACATCATCGCTAGGAATCCCGACCTTGTGCAACGCTTCGTCGATGCGTCGGCGATCGGCTGGTACAATTACCTCTACGGCGACAACAAGGCCGCGAACGCGCTGATCAAGAAAGACAACCCCGAGATCACCGACGGGCAGATCGCCTTCTCCGTCGCCAAGATGAAGGAATACGGGATCGTCGATTCCGGCGACTCGCTGAAGGCGGGCATCGGCGCGATGACCGACGCGCGGATGAAGAGCTTCTTCGACAAGATGGTGAAAGCGGGCGTCGTCGACGCCAAGGTCGACTACAAGAAGTCGTACACGCTGCAATTCGTGAACAAGGGCGTGGGCGTCGCGCTCAGGCCGAAGCAGTGAGCGACACGAGCGTCCCCCTTCTTCAAATGAAGGGGGTCGGCAAGACGTTCGCCAATGGCGTCGTCGCGCTCGCCGGGCTCGATCTCGATGTGCGCGACGGCGAGTTCCTGTCGCTGCTCGGCCCGTCGGGCTGCGGCAAGTCGACCGCGCTGCGCATGATCGCGGGCTTGAGCCGGCAAAGCGCGGGGAGCGTCGCCTGGCGCAACGGGGTCAGGCCCGATGTCGGCTTCGTGTTCCAGGAGCCGACGCTGATGCCCTGGGCCGATGTCGCGCGCAACGTCTATCTGCCGCTGCGGCTTTCAGGGCTGAGCGAAAGCGAGGCGGGGTCGCGCATCGCCGCCGCGCTGGAGGGTGTTGGGCTCGCGCAATTCGCGCGCGCGTTCCCACGCGAACTTTCCGGCGGCATGCGGATGCGCGTGTCGATTGCGCGCGCGCTGGTGACGCGGCCACCGCTGCTGCTGATGGACGAGCCCTTCGCCGCGCTCGACGAGATCACGCGCTTCAAGCTCAATGACGATCTTCTGACACTGGCGCGCGATCTCGGGACGACCGTCATCTTCGTCACGCATTCGGTGTTCGAGAGCGTCTATCTGTCCTCGCGCATCGCCGTCTTCTCGGGGCGTCCGGGGCGCGTTGTCGAGACGATCGAGGTGAATGGCCCGTCCGTGCGTGACGCGGAGTTCCGGTTGTCGCCGCAATTTGCAGAGAGCTGCCGACGCGCGTCCGCCGCGCTCGACCGCGCGACCGGGGAGATAGCGGCGTGAGCGGGGAGCGGATCGATCCGTCATTGCGAGGAGGCGCGCAGGGCCGACGCGGCAATCCATCCCCGGATATGGACGAAGCCTCGGTGGATGGATTGCTTCGCTCTGCTCGCAATGACGGCGGCGATGTGAGCGAGCCTGAAGGCTCGCGGTCCAACCGCCTCATCGACATCGGCCTGCCGGTCTTTGTCTTCGCGCTGTTTCTTCTGGCGTGGGAGGCGATCGTCGGGTTGGCGAATATCCCGCCCTACATTCTGCCGGCGCCCAGCGTGATCCTGGCGACGCTGGTCAAGGACTGGCCGCTTCTGTCGGCGTCGCTGATGGTGACGCTGACCATCACTTTCGAGGCGCTGGCGCTGGCGGTCGTCGGCGGCGTCGGGCTCGCGATCCTGCTCGCGCAGTCCAGATGGGTCGAGCGCGCCTTCCTGCCTTTCGCCATCATCCTGCAGGTGACGCCGGTCATCGCCATCGCGCCGCTGCTGCTCGTCTGGCTGGAGCCGTCGACGGCGGTGCTGGTCTGCGCCTTCATCGTCGCCTTCTTTCCGATCCTGTCGAATACGGCTGTGGGCCTCGCCTCGACCGACCACAATCTCATCGATCTGTTTGAGCTCTATCGAGCCTCGCGCTGGAAGCAGCTGATCTGGCTGCGCCTGCCGGCGGCGCTGCCCTATTTCTTCTCGGGCCTGCGGATCGCCGGCGGGCTGGCGCTGATCGGCGCGATCGTCGCGGAACTCGCGGCCGGCGCGGCGGGGCAGGGCACGGGGCTCGCCTTCCGCATCACGGAGGCGGGCTTTCGCCTCAACATTCCCCGCATGTTCGCGGCGCTGACGCTGATCTCGCTGACGGGCATCGCGATCTATGCGCTGTTCACGCTGTTGTCGAACCTTTTTCTGGGACGCTGGCACGACAGCGCGCGGGCGCGGGAGCGGTAGAGCCTCGCAATGATGCATCTGCCAAGCCATGCGAATTTGGCATGGCGGACCGACCGGCGTTCCGGCCATTCATCGGTCGCTCCAAAGCGCCCGCCCGTCTACAAGGCGGAATGACGACCAATGACCAGCGCAGCGAACAAGCCGCACCGGCGCGCGTTTCGCTCGACGTCGCCGATGCGGCCGAGCTGAAGTCGCGCCAGCGCGGCATTCTGCTGATGTGCTGCGCGCTCGTCTGCTTCGCCTGCCTCGACACCACAGGCAAATGGCTGGGGCGCCACGTGCCGGTCTGGGAAGTCGTGTGGTCGCGCTATCTCGGCGCGACGATTCTCGCGCTGACCTTCACCAATCCCTGGCGCGCGACGGGTTCGCTGCGTACGAAGCGGCCATTGCTGCAATCGTTCCGCGCGCTGCTGCTGTTCGGCTCGACGCTGTTCAATTTTCTCGCGCTGCGCCATTTGCAGCTTGCCGACACGATGTCGATCGCCTTCGCGCTGCCGCTCGTGTTGTCGCTGCTGGCGGGACCGATCCTCGGCGAATGGGTGGGACCGCGCCGGCTGGTCGCGATCTTCGTCGGCTTCATCGGCGTGCTGGTGGTGGTGCGGCCGGGCATCGGGACGATGCAGCCGGGCATGATCTATTCGATCG
The DNA here is from genome assembly GCA_020638135.1 of Methylobacteriaceae bacterium. Taxonomy (GTDB): domain Bacteria; phylum Pseudomonadota; class Alphaproteobacteria; order Rhizobiales; family Beijerinckiaceae; genus JAJXWB01. Next base: position 103,296 of record JACKJE010000013.1, read on the forward strand.
GCAGCCTGTTCTGCTACGCCTTCTACAACATGTTCACACGCATGCTGGCCGCGACCGATCCGCCGACAACCACGACCTTCTTTTCGTCGATCTCGGGCGTGGTGATCCTTACGCCCTTCGTGCCGTGGTTCTGGCAATGGCCGCAATCCTGGGGCGTCTGGCTCGGGCTCGCGGCCATGGGCGCTTTCGGCGGCTTCGGCCACTACCTGCTGATCCTCGCGCACGGCCGCGCGCCGGCCGCGGTGCTGGCGCCTTATGTCTACACGCAGATCGTGTGGATGACGGCGCTGGGGTTCTTGGTGTTCGGCGACGTGCCGGGTTTTTACACGGCTATCGGCGCGGGGATCGTCGTCAGCTCGGGGCTGTATCTGTTCTATCGCGAGCGGGTGGTGAAGGCGAAGGCGTGAGAGGAGCGCGTTTCCCTCTCCCGTGAAACGGGAGAAGGAGGGGCGCAGCTACTCCTTCACAGCGCCCGTCATCGCCGACACGTAATATTCCACGAAGAAGGAATAGAGGATCACCAGCGGCAGCGAGCCGACCAGCGCGCCGGCCATCAGCGAGCCCCAGCGGTAGATGTCGCCGTCGACGAATTCGTTGACGATGGCGACGGGCACCGTCTTGTTCTGCACCGAGGTGATGAAGGTCAGCGCGTAGATGAACTCGTTCCAGCACAGCGTGAG